>CAWHOH010000014.1:0-143968 GCA_963830945.1 uncultured Actinomycetota bacterium
CGGTGTGGTTCGCCCCGCTGGGCTGAGGAGCGGTGTCCGGTTTGGGGATCCGTCATCGTCTTATGAGGTGATGGATCTCGAAACCCTCATCCGCTCCCACCACGACGAGCTCACCTCGCGACTGTCATTCGCGCTCTCCGGGGACCGTCACGCCGCCGAGGACCTCGCTCAGGAGGCCTTCGCCCGCGCGTGGCGGAGCCTCCCGGACGGGCTCAGCCCCGAGCGTCAGCGGGCGTGGCTGAAGCGGACCAGCCACAACCTGGCCGTCGACGAGTTGCGCCGCCGCGCGCGGCGACCGACGATCGCGCTCGACGACGATGCCGCCATCGGGCGAACGGTGCAGGAGGCGGCGGCGCCCGACGCCGCGCGAGAGGCGCTCGGAGGCCTGCCCGCGCACCAGCGCTTCGTGCTCCTGCTCCACTTCGACGCCGGGTTCACCCATGGCGAGATCGCGCGGCTGCTCGACACCACCGAGGAGGCGGTGCGCAAGCGCGTCTCCCGCGCCAAGGCGGCCTTCCTGCGCGCCTACCGGCAGACGCGCGGGGACGCCAATCCGCTCATCCTGCTCGTCTCCCGCGACGATCCCACCCCGCCCTATGTGCGATGGCTGCACGATGCCGGAGCGCGGGTACGCCATCTCAGCAGTTCCCCCTCCCAGCGCGACCTCGCACTGTCAGACGGGCTGGTGCTCACCGGTGCTTTCACCGACCTGCACGCGGGGCTCTACGGAGAAGTCCCGCGCTGAGCCCGCGGCGAGCCGGACTTCGAGCGCGACCGCGCCGACCTGGGCGTGCTGACGGCGGCGCTGGCCATGGACCTGCCCGTGGTGGGGGTCTGCCGCGGTCACCAGCTGCTCAACATCGCGTCGGGCGGCAACCTCTACCAGGACGTCGTCGGCGACGGCGCCACCACGGTCGAGCACGGCGCCGGGGCCCATCCGGTGCGCACGCATGCCGGTGCGGCCATGCGCAGCCTGCTGGGGCGCTCGACCTATGTCGACAGCGAACACCACCAGGCGATCCGGCGGCTGGGCCGCGGGCTGGAGGCGACGGCCACCTCCCCGGACGGGATGATCGAGTCCATCGAGCGGACCGATCGCCGCTTCGCCCTCGGCCTCCAGTGGCACCCCGAGCGCGACCCCGGCGGCCGCGGTGACCGCATCGCCGAGGCGCTGGTGGACGCCGCCATGGATCGCGCGGCATGACGCGGCCCGCGCCGACCCTGCCGCTTGACGCCGACGCCACGGTGACGCTCCGCTTCGCGGTCTTCGACGACGCTCCAGACCTGCTCCGGCTGGCGCAGCTCGACAGCGCCGAGCCGCTCTCGGACCCGATCGTCGTCGCCGAGGTGTCGGGCCGGATGACCGCCGCGGTGTCGCTGCTTGACGACCGCGTGATCGCCGACCCATTCGTTCTCACCTCCGGCACGGTCGAGCTGCTGCGAGCGCGCGGTCGGCAGCTCAGCGGGACCGGGCGGCGCTGGGGGCGCCGGCGCGGTCGGGGGCTGCGAGCGCTGCGGCGCGCGACGGCCCTCCGCCCCGCTGACGTGCATACAAAATAAGCCCGCATAGGGTGCATCAGACGACGCACGTCCCGTTAAAGCCCGGCGCCCGCCACAGAGGACGGGCGCCGCGGCGAGTATGCCCCTACGGTTCTAGGAAAGGGTGAACTGCGAGACCAGCCGCTGCAGCTCGTCGGCGGTGGCCGACAGCTCCTGGGCGGAGGAGGCGATCTGCTGCGTGGAGGCGCTGGTCTCCTCGGTGGCCGCCGAGACCTGCTCGGTGGAGGCCGAGGACTCCTCGGCGACATTGGCCACGGAGCTGACGTTCTCGGCCATCCGGGTGGCGCTGTCGACGATCTGGGTCGAGGAGGCGGCGATCTGCTCGATGCGCTCGGTCATGGACTCGACGTTCTCGCGGATCTGCTGGAAGGCCTCGCGGGCGGCGATGACGGTCTGCGCGCCCTCGTCGGTCTGGCGGACGCCGTGCTCGACGACGGTCACGGCGCGCTCGGTCTCGGAGCGGATCTCGGACACGAGGTCGGCGATCGACGCGGCGGCCTGCTGTGACTCCTCGGCGAGCTTGCGGACCTCCTCGGCGACGACGGCGAAGCCGCGGCCCGACTCCCCGGCGCGAGCGGCCTCGATGGCGGCGTTGAGGGCCAGGAGGTTGGTCTGCTCGGCGATGCCGGTGATGGTGTCGACGATCCCGCCGATGCGGCTGGACTTGTCGCCCAGCTCGCGGATGGCGGCGCTGACGTCGGCAGAGGAGCCCTGGACCCCGCGCATGGCCTCGTCGACCTTGGCGACGGCCTGCTCGCCGACCTCGGCGGAGGCGCGAGCCTCGGCGGCGACCTGAGCGGTCTCCGCGGCGGTCTCGGCGGACGCGCGGCTGGCCAGCGCGACCTCCTCGCTCATGGCGCGCATCTGGTCGACGGAGCGGACCTGCTCCTCGGCGCCGCTGGCGACCTGGCTGACGGATTCGGCGATCTCGCCGATGGCCCGACCCACCTCCTCGGTGGTGGAGGCCATCTGGAGGCTGGAGCTGTTCAGGGTGGCAGAGGTGCCGGAGATGGCGCGCACGACGGAGGCGACGCGGTCGCGCATCTCGACGAAGGCGTTACGCAGCGCGTCGCGCTCGGACCGGGGGGTGATCTCGACGGCGAAGTTGCCGGCCCCCAACTCACCCGCGGCGCCGGCGGTCTCGTGCAGGTACTCGATGACCTCGCCGAAGGCGCGGCCCATCTCGGCGATCTCGTCGCGGCCCTTGACGTCGACGTGCTGATCGACATCGCCCAGGGCCAGGGCCTTGGCGGCCTTGAGCATCTGGCGGATGCCGCCGACGATCCGGCGCGACAGCAGCAGCACGATCGCGATGGCGAGCGCCACACCAACCAGTCCGAGGACGATCGTGATGAGGGTCGCGGAGCTCTTGCTGGAGCTGGCGTCCTGGTCGCCTTCCTTGGAGATGAGCGTCGCGAGCTGAGAGGCGTGGGTGGCCAGCTTGTCGGTGGCGTCGTTGGCGGCCCCGGTGACCAGCGCAGTGGCCTTGGCCCGGTTGTGGGCCGTGGCGAACGCCATCGCCCGGGTGTCGAGGCCCTGCCACCTGGCGAACGCCTGTTGCGATCGCGGCGTAGTCGCGGCGGTCCGCCGGGGTGGTCATGTGCGGCTTCAGGATGGCCAGCTCGGCAGCGAACTTCCGGGCGTCGCCCTCATGGTCCTTGGCCGAGGCGCCGTTGTTGAGCGTCGCCATCAGCTGGGACCCCTGCATGTTGTAGGTGTCCTTGCTGAGCGTGTCGGCCATGTTCACCCGCGCCGTGTCGCCGCGCAGCGTGCTGGTCACGCCGGAGACGCTGTTGATGGACACGACGACGCCGATGCCGAATACGACGATGACGGCGGCGAACGCGGCGAACAGCTGGCTACGCAGGGAGGAGGTGATGAGGCGCATGGGTCGTCCTTGGAAAGCTCGTTGGTCCCGGAGGGCAGCGCTCAGGGTGCGCCCGTTCCGGCTCACTCCAGATGATCGGCGCTCGCGCGAGAGACCTTGAGTGGCGGGGTGGGGCAGAATGCGCCGATGGCGCGCGCCTCCTCGCTGCCCGTCCTGCGGGGACGGGGTCCGGTGATCGCCGCTCTGGCGATCATCGCGGCGGTCGTGGTCGTCGACATCCTCATCGCCGCCGATCGGGTGGCGGTGACCAGCCTGATGATCGCGGCGCCGCTGCTGTGCGGGGTCACCGCCACGGCGGCGACGACGCTGCGCATCGGCGCGGTCTCGGTGCTGGCGGCGGCGGCGGCGTTCATCTGGGGTCCCAGCGTGGCGACCTCGCGTTACTGGATCCCGCTGGGCGTCGTCGCCATCGGATCGGTGTTCGCCGCGGTGATGGCCCGCTACCGCGGGAAGGCCGACCGCGGATGCGGGCCGGATGCGCGTGCTCGCCGACGTCGCCGAGATCGCGCACGGAGGCCAGCTCGTCGAGGAGATCGCGCGGGCGGTCGTGGATGTGCTCGTCCCCCGCGTGGTCGACCTGTGCGCGATCGACATCGTCGGCCCCGGCGGGCAGGCTCCAGCGTCTGGCCGGCGCGGCGGCCGGCGCGCCCGACCAGGCCCGGGAGCTCCTGGGCCGCACCCTGCCCGCGGGAAGCGAGTCGGAGCTGCCGGTCGCCACCGAGCACCGTCCGATGCTGAGCGCCGGCGACGGCGCCGGCTCGGCCGCGACGACGAGGAGCGACGGCTGCTCGGCGAGCTGGGGATCGAGTCGGCGATCACGGTCGTGCTCGCGCCGCGCGGAGCGCCGCTGGGAAAGCTCGTGCTGGGGACGCGGTCGCCGCGCCCGCGGCTGTCACATCGCGATGACGTCGAGTACGCCGAGACGCTCGCCGGCCGGGTCGGCCTGGCGCTCGACAACGCGGTGCTGTCGGCGGAGCTCTCCACTGCCGAGCAGCAGCTGCACGTGATCCTCGGCTCGGTGGACGCCGCCGTCACCGTCCGCGATCGTCACGGGCGGATGGTCTACGCCAACCAGGCGGCGGCCAACCTGCTCAAGCTCCCCGATCCCGCCGCCGTGCTCGCGCACGCGCCCGGCGGCCTGATGGCCCGCTTCGACGTCTACACCGAGGGCGGCGAGCCCGTCGACATCACCGGCCTCGCCGGCACCCGGCTGCTCCTGGGCGAGACCGCGCCGGACGCCATGGTGGTCCGCAACGTCGTCAAGGCGACCGGCGAGGAGCGGTGGCTGCTCAACAAGGCCACCGCCGTGGTCGGCCCCGACGGCGAGGTCCTCATGGCGGTCAACCTCATCGAGGACATCACCGAGACCAAGCGCCACGAGATCGCCCAGCGGCTGATGGCCGAGACGCTGCGCACGCTGGCCGAGACGCCCGACCTGACCAGCACCCTGCAGGCGATCGCCGACGCGGCGGTGCCGGGCCTGGCCGACTGGGCCTCGGTGAACATGGTGGAGGCGTCGGGGGCGATCAGGACGCTGGCGATCGCCCACCGCGACCCGGAAAAGGTGCGGCAGGGGTGGTACCTCAACCAGCGCTGGCCGGCCGACCACGACGAGTCACTCGGACTGGGGGCGGTCATCCGCACCGGCGAGCCCCTGCTCGTTCACGAGATCACCGAGGAGATGCTGACCCGCCGCGCCCAGGACCCCGAGCACCTGGGGATCCTGCGCGAGGTCGGCCTCAACTCGGCGATGATCGCCCCCATCCGCAGCGGCGAGCGGATCCTCGGCGCTCTCAGCTTCGTCTCCTGCACCTCGCGGCGCTTTGACGAGCGCGACCTCGAGCTGGCCTCAGACCTCGGGCGCCAGGCCGGTGTGATCGTCGACAGCGCCGAGCTCCAGGCCGCCCAGAGTCACATCGCGCAGACTCTCCAGGCCGGGCTGATCCCGCGGTCGCTGCCGGCCGTGGAGGGGTGGGAGCTGTCCAGCGCCTACCGCGCCGCGGGCCGGGCCGTCGAGGTCGGCGGTGACTTCTATGACCTGCTCCCCTTCGACGGGGGCTGGGCGGCGGTCATCGGCGACGTCGTGGGCAAGGGCACCGAGGCGGCCGCGCTCACCGCGCTGGCCCGCCACACGCTGGCGGCGATCGTCGCCGCCACCGGCGATTTCGCCTACGCCCTGCAGGTCCTCAACCGCCGCCTGCGCGAGCGCAGCGACGACTACCGCAGCCTGTGTACGGTGGCCGCCGCGGTGGTGACCGACGACGACCACGTCACGATCCTGTCCGCCGGCCACCCGCTGCCGCTGCTGCGGCGCGGCGTCGCGGCATGGCCGGTGGGCCGGCCCAGCCCGATGCTCGGCTTCGTCGACGACGTCGAGCTGCTGAGCACGCCGGTCCACGTCGACCCGGGCGACCAGCTGATCCTCTACACCGACGGCGTGCTGGACGCGATCGGCGCGACCGGGCGCTTCGGCGAGACGCGCCTGCTGGAGACGGTGCGCTCGCTGGGCGACGGCGTCGCCGCCGCCCATCGCATCCTGGGCGCGATCGACGGCTTCCGCGACTCCGAGCAGGCCGACGACATCGCCATTCTCAGCCTGGCGCGGGCGCCGGTCCCCGCGGTGCGCCCCGTCAGCTGACCAACCCTCACCATGCCTGACGCAGGGCCGTCCGGTCGCGTGGCGAACATGTACGCGCCGATGCCAGCGCGTGAACCGAGGAGGACCCGAACCCCTCCCACCCGGCGCGCGCCCGCCGTGGCGCTGGTCGGCGTGGTGACCGCCGCCGTGGCGGCCGCCGCCGCCGGAGGTCAGGTCGCCTGGCTGTGCGTGGCGCTCTCGCTGGCCTGCGCCGCCGCGCTGCGCCAGCGTCTGGTCGTCCTCGAACGCGAGCGCGACGCACTGCGCCGCGACGCGCTGTCCGATCCGGTGACCGGCGTCGCCAACCGGCGGTCGCTGCTGGCGCGAGCGGACTACGAGATCGTCCGCCACCGGCGGCGCCGGGCAGAGCTTTGCGCTGGTGATGCTCGACCTCGACGGCTTCAAGCAGCTCAACGACCGCTTCGGTCACGCCGCCGGCGACGATCTGCTGCGCGACGTCGCCGGCGCGCTGCGGCGGGCCATGCGCGCCCAGGACACCGTCGCGCGGTTCGGGGGCGACGAGTTCTGCGTGCTGGCGCCGGAGACCGACGAGCAGCGGCACGGCGCGCTTGGCGGCCAAGGTGTCACCAGGCGGTGAGGGACGTCAGCGTCGGGATGGAGAGCGTCGGGGGAAGCGTCGGCGTCGCGCTGTTCCCGGTGGACGGGACGACGCCGCCGAGCTCATGCACGCGGCCGACGAGCGGCTGCTGGACGCCAAGCGGCGCCGGCCGGCCGGCGCGGGCCGCGCAACCAGGCAGGCCGCGGCCGCTTAACTGCGCCGCGCGGCCCATACGGACCGCGCGGAGACTGCGCCACCAGAATCAGGTGGTGCCCACCGAACTAGTGGTGGCAGAACCGGTGCCCCGACATGACCGCCAGCACGTTGAAGTTCGAGTCCTCGACCACAAGCGCGTGCGATCCGTCGGACTTGGTGACGTGGACCTTGTAGGCGGCGTTCTGGATCCGCGAGTCCGGGTCGGTGGTGGCCTTGGTGACGGTCGCGCCCGGGACGGCGGCGATCGCGGCCTGCGACGCGGAGTCGAGCGTCGAGCCGGTCAGGTCGGTCTTCTGGGCCGGCATCGAGCCGACGTTGGCTTCCTGGGCGTTCTGGTTGGGGCTGTGGCAGTTATGCCCGTCGCCGTGAGCCAGAGCAGGAGCGGCGCTCCCGAGGGCCAGGGCGGTAACGGTCACACAACTGGCCAGCCCTCGTGCGAGTCTGCTGGTCATTTGTGTTCTCTTCCGTGTCAAGGCGGTGGGCTATCCACCGTCATCAGGTGTATTGCCCGTCGTCGGGCAGGCAAAACACCCTGCACACCGGGGTTTATGAGGTTTCGGGAGCGTTGCGCCGAGATGGCGTCAGGCGACGTCGCGCGACCGGGCGGCCCAGCCCCGCGAGCGGTCTGATGTCCGCGTCAGTCGGCGGCGGTGAGGACCGGCGTGAACGCCGGCTGCTCGGCCATCGGCCGCACGTCGACGGCGACGACCTTGTACTCCGGGCAGGAGGTGTTGACGTCTGACGACTGCCCGATGAGCAGGTTGGTGCGCGCCTCGGGGAAGTGGAAGGACGTGAACACGTGGCCGGGCTCGATGCGGTCAGTCACCTTGGCGTAGAGCTCGGTCTGGCCCACCCGGCTGCGCACCGACACCTTCTCGCCGTCTGAGATCCACAGCTTGGCGGCGTCGATGGGGTGGACCTCGAGCCAGTCGCGATCGACGATGTCGATGTTGTGGGTGCGGCGCGTCATCGTGCCGGCGTTGTAGTGCTGGAGCACGCGACCGGTCACCAGGACCAGCGGGAACTGCTGGTCGGGAGCGTCGCCGGGGGCCTTGTAGGGCAGCACGGCGAACTGGCCCTTGCCCGACGGGAGGTTGAAAGAGGTGTCGTAGAGCGTGGGGGAGTCGGAGCCGTCTTCGTGCATCGGCCACTGCGCGCCCTTGCGCCCGATCCGCTCCTTGCTCACGCCCTGGTACTCCGGGGTGAGGCGCCCGATCTCGTCCAGCGCGTCCCACGGCGTCTCCCAGCCCATCTCGTGGCCCATCATGCGCGAGACCGTGGTGATGATGTCGAAGTCGGTCCGCGCGCCACCGGGCGGGTCGATGGCGGCCTCGACGAGCTGGAAGCGACGTTCGGCGTTGATGAACGTTCCGTCCTTCTCCAAAAACGCCGACGCCGGCAGGATGACATCGGCGTGCTTGGTGGTCTCGTTCTCGAAGATCTCCTGGCAGACGACGAACTCGAGGCTCTCCATCGCCTTGATCACGTGGGCGGTGTCAGGATCGGTCTGCGCGATGTCCTCGCCGAAGATGTACATCGCCTTCAGGTCGCCGGCGATGGCGGCGTCGAACATCTCGGGGATCTTGTAGCCCTTCTCGCGGCTGAGCGGGACGCCCCAGGCCTCCTCGAAGAGCTGCGCGGTCTCCTCGTCGGTCACGCGAGCGGTAGGCGGTATAGGTGTCCGGGAGCGCGCCCATGTCCGATGAGCCCTGGACGTTGTTCTGGCCGCGCAGCGGCAGCAGAGCCGCGCCGGCCTTGCCGACGTTGCCGGTCATCATGGCCAGGTTGCACAGGAGCTGGACGACCTCGGAGCCGTACTTGTGCTCGGTCACGCCGAGTCCCCACAGGATCGAGGCCGCGCTGGACTCGCCGTAGATGTGCGCGGCGTGGATGAGGTCGTCGGCGGGGATCCCGGTGATCTCCTCGACGGCCTCCGGGGTGTAGGCCTCGATCAGCTCCTCGGCGGCCTGATAACCCTCGGTCCGCTGCGCGATGAAGTCAGGGTCGGTGAGCCCGTCGCGGCGCACGACGTGCGCGAGGCCCAACGCCACCGCGGCGTTGGTGCCGGGCCGTGGCGCGAGATGGATGACACCGACGTCGGCGAGCTCGATGCGACGCGGGTCGATGGTGATCAGCTTGCACCCGCGCAGGGCGGCCTGCTTGATCCGAGCGCCCACCACAGGGTGCCCCTGGGTGGGGTTGACGCCGATGAGCATGGCGACGTCGGCGTGGTCGATGTCTGAGAACGAGCCGCTGGCGCCCGACAGCCCCATCGACTTGCGCAGCGCGAACGACGTCGGCGAGTGGCAGACCCGCGAGCAGTTGTCGATGTTGTTGGTGCCGATGGCGGCGCGGATGAAGCGCGACATCGCGTAGCAGTCCTCGTTGGTGGCCCGCGAGGAGGCCAGGCCGGCGATCGCGTCGGGTCCGTGCTGATCCTTGATCCGGGTCAGCTCGGAGACGATGCGGTGCAGCGCCTCCTCCCAGCTGGCCACGCGGAAGTGGTCGCCCTCGCGGATGAGCGGCGAGGTGAGGCGGTCGCGACTGCGCGTGAACTGGTGCGCGAACCGGCCCTTCAGGCAGGTATGGCCCTCGTTGGCGGGGCCATCCATCGCGGGCGAGATCGATTGGATCTTCCCACCGTTGACGTGTGCGTCAAGCCGGCAGCCAACCCCGCAATACCCGCACGTCGTGGTGACGGTGCGATCAAACCGATCACTGCTCATTGCTCATCACCTCTCTGGGGTCCCTTCGGAGGGTAGCCGCCGCTTGACGCGGGGTCGATGGTCGTCTCTCAACGGTAGGCGCGGAGTCACGTCGCCGTCCAGCACCATCAACCTGATCTCGGTGATCGCGTCGGTGGGGCAGGTGTCGGCGCAGGCCCCGCACGAGACGCAGCTGGAGTCGGTGAAGCCGCTGTCCAGGCCGGCCGTGATATTCGAGCTGAACCCCCGGCCGGTGGCGGTGAGGGCGAACGCGCCCTGGACCTCGTCGCAGGCGCGCACGCACCGTCCACAACTGATGCACAATTCGTGCTGGAAGGCGAGGTAGGGGTGGCGGAGATCGTGGTCGGCGGTGTGGGTGACCCCGGGCCAGCGCGGCGACTCGGTCATCGACACCTTCAGCCGGTCGGCCACCTGGGCCAGCTCGGTGTGAGGCGCAGGCGCCTGGGGCAGCTCGGAGAGCACCAGCTCGACGACGGCGGTGGCCACGCGGCGAGAGCGTTCATCGGTGGTGTCGATCTCCATCTTGTCGCGGCACGGGGTGGTGCAGGCGGGTAGCGGCTTGGGGGCGGGCTGGGTGGGACCCGATACACCCACCAGGCAGACGCGGCACGCGCCGAACGGCGCCTGGCGGTCGTCGAAGCACAGCGTCGGGACCCATGCACCGGCCTGCTTGGCCGCTGAGAGGATCGTCGTGCCCTCGGCGACCTCGATCTCGGTGCCGTTGACGGTGACGGTGATCATGAGAGCCCCATTTCGTCGGGGAAGTGGGCCAGCAGGCTGCGCAGCGGCGCGGGCATCCCTGACCCGTGAGCGCACAGGCTGCCGAGCTCGAGCGCCTCCAGCAGCTGCTCGAAGTTCGCGCGGTCGACCGGCGCGTCGGCGGCGAACATGTCATGGGCGCGGCGCAGCCCGATCCGGCAGGGGAAGCACTTCCCGCAGCTCTCGTGCGCGCCGAAGCGCAGCAAGTGCACGGCCAGCGCCCGGATATCGGTCTGGTCATCAAAGGCGCAGATCGAGCCATGACCGACCATGCAGCCCTCGGCGGCCAGCGCGTCGAAGTCAAAGGCGGTGTCGAGTTTGGAGGCGGGCAGGATCCCCCCCAGCGGGCCGCCGAGCTGGATCGCCTTGATCGTGCGCCCGTCGCGCAGCCCGCCGGCCACGTCCTCGCACAGCTCGCGCATCGTCATCCCGAACGGGACCTCGTAGACGCTGGGTCGTACGAAGCGCTCGTTGAAGCACACGAGCTTGGACCCGTTGGACTCGCTTCCAGGACTGAGCGCCTTGTAGGGCTCGGCGCCGTGCAGCGCGATGAACGGCATGTTGGCCAGCGTCTCGGTGTTGTTGACGACGGTGGGCAGGCCGTGGACCCCGCGCTCGGCGGGGAACGGGGGACGGGCCGACACGGTGCCGCGCAGGCCCTGGAGGCAGGCCAGGAGCGCCGTCTCCTCGCCCACGACGTAGGACCCCGCGCCCTCGACGATGGTCACGTCGAAGTCAAAGCCCGAGCCCTGGATGTCGGTGCCCAGCCAGCCGTCGGCACGCGCCTGGTCCGCCGCCGCCTCCAGCGCGGGCTTGGACAGCGGGTACTCGGAGCGCGTGAGCACGAAGCCGTGGCCGGCGCCGACGGCAAAGCCGGCCAGGGCCAGGCCCTCCAGCACGCGCACGGGGTTCTGCTCCATCAGGTACTTGTCGATGTAGGAGCCGGGGTCGCCCTCGTCGCCGTTGGCGACGATGAACTTCTCGTCGCCCTTGGCCCCTCGGGTGAAGCGCCACTTGGTCCCGGCCGGGAAGCCGGCGCCGCCGCGGCCGCGGACCTTGGCCTCCTCCACCTCGTCAAGCAGCCTCTCGGGCCCGAGCTCGCTCAGCGCCCGGGCAAGGCCCGACCAGTCGGCGGGCTCGGTCAGCACCGGCTCTGACAGCAGGCTCTTCCACTCGGGTTCTGACGCCGCGACCGTCGCGCCCGTGATCGCCCGGGCGGGCGCGTCGGCGCCGGCGTCGATGACCTCGCCGTCGCGGACCGCCGGCGAGGAGTGGCAGAAGCCCAGGCAGACGGTCTCGGCCAGCGACACCTCGCCGTCGGCGCTGCTTCTCGCCCAGGTCGAGCCCGAGGCCCTCCTTGACGGCATCGACGTGCCCGCCGCCCGTGGCCGCCCAGCAGGCCGTCCCCGTGCACACCCGCACGTGACGGGCGCCGCGGGGCGCCAGGAGATCGTCGTAGAACGACGAGATCCCGTACACCGCGGCCTCCGGGAGCCCCGACACCTCGGCCGCGTGCCTACGATCCTCGTCGGTCACCTCGCCGTGATCGTCTACGGCGGCCTTCAGCACGTCCAGCGCCGTCGGCGCGTGAACGGTGTGATGACGGCGGATCAGCTCAACCAGATTGCGCGACAAGTCGTCCCTCTCTCTACACCAATTGGTTCAAAGTCTGTCACAGCGGGCAGCTCCCTGTGCAGGTGGTTCGATGCGATTGTCCAACCCTGGGCAGCAAAGGTGGAAGCGGTGTCCGAAGACGAACAGCCGGACGAGAAGGTCGAGGAGGCGGCGGCCCACGCCGCCCGCTCCGTCGAGGGGCGGCGCCAGATGCAGCGCCAATCGGCCAAGGCGCAGGCCGCCGAGGGGTCAGACGAAGCCGCACTCAAGCGCCAGGCGTCCGAGCACGGCCATGCGGCCCAGCAGGAGGAGGACGCGGCCGAGCGAGCCGCCCATGAGGCCGATGCGGAGTCCGAATCCTAAGAAAACGCTGATCAAGGGGGCACACGGGGGTCACCCGCGCCGTTCGGCGCGGCCATAGAACACGGCGACCCGATCTCTGAAACGAAGGGAGCCGTGAGTTGTCCAGACGTTCGAGGCTTGCCGGCGCGGCGGTCGCCGCGGCCGCGGGGGTGGCCGTCGCGCTGCCCGTAGCGGCCAGTTCGGCCCATCCCAGCGGCCATCACGACGGTGATCGACCCGGCCACCACGACGGCGACGGCCGCGATCACCATGGGCACGGGGCCATCCGCCATGTGCTGCTGGTCTCCGTCGACGGCCTGCATCAGTCCGACCTGCGCTGGTTCATCCGCCACCGTCCGGATTCGACCCTGGCGGCGCTGGCGGCGCGCGGCGCCGAGTACTCACACGCGCAGACGCCGGTCCCGTCCGACTCGGATCCCGGCATGACCGCACAGATGACGGGCGGCGACCCGCGCACCACCGGCGTCTACTACGACGTCGAGTACAACCACGCCCTGCTCGAGGCAGGGACCACGTCCTGTCACGGGCAGGCCACCGGCGCCGACGTCGTCTTTGACTCGCCCGACGACCGTGACATCACCAAGCTCGACGCCGGCCAGGGGCTCGCGGGGCTGCCGGGGAGCATCCTGCAGATGACCCAGACGCCCCAGGACCTGCTCAACCCGGCGACGTTCCCGGTGGACCCGCAGACCTGCCAGCCGATCTCACCCAGCTCGTACCTGAAGGTCAACACGATCTTCAACGTCGCCCACGACAACGGACTGCTCACGGCATGGTCCGACAAGCACCCGGTCTACACCTCGTTCAATGGTCCGACGGGCAACGGGATCACCGACTCGTTCGATCCCGAGATCGACTCGACGGCGCTGATGCCCGACGGGACCCCGTATCCCGGCACCATCGCGTGGACCGGCGACAACCAGGCCACGATGCAATACGACAGCTACAAGGTCCAGGCCGTCCTGAACTGGATCGACGGCTACAACCACAGCCGCACCGCGCACGTGGGTGTGCCGGCGATCTTCGGCATGAACTTCCAGACGGTCTCCACCGCCGAGAAGCTGCCGACCTCGGACGGGCTGACCGGGGGCTACGAGCCCGGGACCAACATCCCGGGACCGCTGCTGCAGCGGGCGCTGAGCTACGTCGACCAGCAGCTGGGAGCGATGGTGAGCGAACTGCGCTCCCAGGGCATCCTGGACGAGACGGCGGTCCTCGTGTCGGCCAAGCACGGCCAGTCCCCGCAGAACCCCAACGACCTGACCCGGATCCCCGACGGGCCGATCATCGACGGGATCAACGCCGCGTGGCAGGCGGCGCACCCCGGCGCGGGCAACGTGGTCGTCGCCGGAACCGACGACGACGCCGTGCTGATGTACCTCAGCCCCAAGACGCAGGAGGCGGCCGACTTCGTCCGCAACTACCTGATGACGCACTCGGCCACCGGCAACACGGCGGACGGCGGCTCGCGCACGCTCAGCCAGTCGGGCCTGCGCAAGGTGTTCGCGGGCGCGGCGGCGGCCCGGTACTTCGGCGTGCCGGTGTCAGATCCGCGCCACCCCGACATCTGGGCCATCGTCCAGCACGGGGTCGTCTACACGGGCGGCACGGGCAAGATCGCCGAGCATGGGGGCGCGGACCCTCAGGATCGTGACGTCCCCATCCTGCTGTTCGCGCCGAGGGCCGTGAGCCCCGGCGTCTTTGACCAGCGGCTGGAGACGACCTCGATCGCACCGACCATCGTGCGGCTGCTGGGGCTGAGCCCCTACGCCCTGCAGGCGGTTCGCATCCAGGGCACGCCGGTCCTGCCGGGCGTGCATTAGAGGGGGCGCGGTCTCGACCGCCAACGCTTCGCCGGGCGCGCGCCGATGCGCGCTCGGCGAGGACGTCTAGCCTCCTGCGTCGTGCAGCGTTCCGCGCCGATCGACGGGTTCTCACTGGCCTACGAGTGCCACGGCGCGGACCCCGGTGCCGGCCCCTGGGTGGTGCTGCTGCACGGCTGGCCGGGCGATCACCATGACTGGCGCGAGGTGGTGCCGCGGCTGGTCGCCAGCGCGACGGGCCGCGCGGTGCTGGTGCCCGACCTACGCGGCTTCGGCGCGTCTGACAAGGATCCCGGCCGCCCGGCGGAGGCCTACGCGGTGGCGGGGCAGGCGGCGAGCGTGCTCGGGCTCATGCGCGAGCTTGATCCGGACCCTCGCCCCGCGGTGATCGCGGGCTATGACGTGGGCAGCCGGGTCGCCCAGCAGCTGGCGCGGGACGCGCCAGAGCGCGTCCGCGCCCTGGTCATCGCTCCGCCGCTGCCGGGGGCCGGCTCGCGGGTGCTCTCCGAGACGGCGGTGCGCGAGTTCTGGTACCAGAGCTTTCACCGCCTGGGGCTTGCCGAGAGCCTGATCGACGGCAACCCGGCGGCGGCGCGGGCGTACCTGGAGCACTTCTGGTCGCACTGGTCCGGTCCCGGCTATACGCCGGATCCCGCCGAGTTGGACCGTCTCGCGCAGGCCTACGGCGCGCCGGGCGCGTTCACCGCGTCGATCGGCTGGTACCGGGCCGGCTCGGGCACGGTGGCGCGCGGCCTCGCCGAGCGAGCGCCCCCGCCCGAGGACCGGATCGCCGCGCCAACGACGGTGCTGTGGCCCGGGCACGACCCGCTGTTCCCGATGGAGTGGAGTGACCGCATCGACGAGTTCTTCAGCGCGGCGAGGGTCCGTGTCCTGCCCGACGCCGGCCACTTCTCGCCGCTCGAGGCACCGGCCGAGTTCGCGGCGGCGATCGCCGAGGCGCTCAGCGCCTGAGGACTCGCGACGGGGCGGCCGCGACAGGCGACCGCGACGGGCGACCCTGGCGATCTGGCATGCTCGCGCGGTCGCATCTCGGTCACACGTCGCCGTGGGGCGGCCGGAGAGAGGAAGCTCGAGCCATGAAGCGCAGCACCCCTGGACGTCTTGTTCTGTCCCTGCTGGTCATCGCCTGTGTGGGGTGCCTCGCCGCCGCGGCCTCGCTCGCCGCGGTCGCCGCCAAGCATCCGGCCGCCCCGGCGACCGGCCCGTCCGGGCTGAAGTTCTACGCGCCGGCCAAGCTCCCCTCCGGGCCGCACGGAACGCTCATCTGGAAGCGGCCGCTGCACAGCCCCGCGGCGCTCAAGCACGCCACCAACTACACCGTGCTCTACAAGCAGGTCGGTGTGCGCGGCAAGCTCGTAGCCGTCTCGGGGATCGTGTCGGTGCCCAGGGGCACGGCGCCCAAGGGCGGGTGGCCGGTCATCACCTACGCCCATGGCACCACCGGCATCGCGGCGCAATGCGCGCCCTCGCGCGACACCGGCGCCGGCAGCGGGGCCGACGGCGCCGACGTCGGGATCGCGCCGCTCCTCAACACTTGGATCAAGGACGGCTACGCGGTGGTGCGCACCGACTACGAGGGCCTGGGCGGCCCCGGAGTGCACCCGTACCTGATCGGCCGCTCCGAGGGCTACGGCGTCTTGGACATCGTCCGCGCCGCCCGCCAGCTCGTCCCCGGGCTGAGCAAGCGGATCATCATCTCCGGCCATTCGCAGGGTGGCCATGCCGCGCTGTGGGCGGCCTCGCTGGCGCCCCGCTACACCCCGGACCTCCATCTCCTGGGGACCGTCGCCTTCGCCCCGCAGTCGCACACGGCCCAGGAGGCCTCGGTGCTGCGCAGCGTCTCGTCCACCGGGCTGACGGGCCTGGCGGCGGTGATCCTGCGCGGCGTCTCGGTCGCCTACCCCTCCCTTGACGTCAACGCGGTTCTCACCCCCCAGGGGCAGGCGCTCTATCCGCAGACGCTCACCAAGTGCCTGGATCAGCTCGACCAGCCCAACTCGCTGGGCGGGCTGCCCCTCGATCAGCTCATCGCGCCCAACGCCGACCTCACGCCGGTGATCAAGGACCTCGCGCTCAACGACCCCGACAACCTGAAGATCAGCGGCCCGGTCCTGATCGAGCAGGGTCTGGCCGACACCACGGTGATCCCGTCCTTTGACCAGGAGCTGTCGCAGGAGCTGGGCCACAACGGGGCCAAGGTGACCTACCACACCTGGGCCGGAGCGACCCACGGCGGCGTGCTCACCGCGGCCGCCAAGGACGCCACGGCGTTCGTGCGCCAGCACCTCGGGAAGGGCTAGCCGACGTGACGGAGCCGATCCGCCGCGCCGGCGTGCAGGACGCCGACGTCGTGGCGCGGCTCCTTCGCGAGTTCAACATCGAGTACGACGATCCGGCGCCCGCGCAGGAGCAGATGGCAGAGCGGATCCGCGTGCTCCTCGCGCACGGCGACACCGTCATCCTGGTGGCGGGGGAGCCGCCGTGCGCGCTGTCGCTGACGCGCTTCCGGCCGGGGCTGTGGAGCCCCAAGCTCGAGTCCTACCTGGCCGAGCTCTACGTCGTGCCCGACCGCCGCGGGCAGGGGATCGGCCGGGCGCTCATGGAGGAGACGATGGCGGTGGCGCGTGCGCGGGGCGCCGACACCATGGAGCTGGGCACCGGCGAGGCCGACGTCGCCGCGCGCGCCCTCTACGAGAGCCTGGGCTTCACCCATACCGAGCACGGCCCGGGCGGGGTCGAGACGGTGAGCTTCTTCTACGAGCGCGAGCTGTAGCCGCGGGGCGAGACGGGTCGTGGGAGATCCGGGCCCTCTCGGCGCCCTTTCCTCCCAAAACCCGCTGCTGGCAGGGGGTTCTGGTAGATAAACCCGCTCAGAGAGGGACGATCTCCCACGGCCCCACGGAGAGCTCGGCCCCCGACGCTCCGGACACCGTACCCTCCTCCTCGTTGGCGCCATTGACGTCGGGGTGTGCTGGCTGCGCGCGCTTCGTGCCACAACCGCGGCGGCGGCCTACCCCGTGCCCCCGGGCCCCAGCGCGGTCAGGAACTTGGCGATGATCGGCCCGTCCAGCGGGCCGCCGTTGACCCCGCCGCTGTCCTGGACGACGATGGCGAAGGCGAGGTCGCCGTCGTAGCCCATCAGCCACGCGTCGAGCTTGAGCTTGCCGCCGGAGCCGTATTGGGCGGTGCCGGTCTTGGCGTGGGTGCCGCTGGGCAGCCCCGTCCCGGCGGCGGTCCCGCTGGCGGCGACGTGGCCCATCATCAGCCGCAGGTCGTCCGCGACCGCGCCGGGCAGCGGCGCCGGGGCGATGTGGTCGTCGGGCGCCCCGGCGACCAGCCGCGGCGCGCGGACGCTGCCGCTGTCCACCGCGGCCGCCACCGTCGCCATCCCCAGCGGCGAGAAGGTGACGCGGCCCTGGCCGATCGCGCTCGCCGCCAGATCGGCCTGTCCGCTGGGCGCGGGCACGTTGGCGTCAAACGCGGTCAGCCCCAGGTGGGGCGTGCGGCCCAGCCCGAACAGGTTGCCCACGGCGGGGAAGTCGCCGGGCTGCAGATGGGCGGGGCCAGGCCGATGAACGCGGTGTTGCACGACTCGGTGAAGGCGCCGTCCAGCGTGCTCACGGGCTGGTCGCCCTCGGCGTTGTGGAACACCTCGCCGTCGACGGTGATGCTGGGCGGGCAGCTGGCCGCCGATGACGGCGACAGGCCCTTCTGGATCAGCGCGGCCGAGGTGAGCACCTTGAAGGTGGAGCCGGGCGGGTAGGCGCCCTGGAGCGCGGTGTTGTAGGCCACCGAGATCGGGTCTGAGACCACGGCCAGCACCTGGCCGGTGGAGGCGCGGATCGCCACCATCGCGACGTTCTTGTGGACGCCGGCCAGCGCGCTCTCGGCGGCGCGCTGCACGCGGGGATCGAGGCTGGTGCTGAGCGGACGCCCACCGCTGCCGGGAACGAGGCCAGCGTCTTGACCAGGCTGCCGCCGGTCGTCTCGACGATCACCTTGGTCGTCGGCGTGCCGGCGAGCTGCCGCTCGGCGGCGTACTCCAGGCCGGTCTGGCCGACCTGGCTGGAGGCGTCGTAGGGCGAACCGAGCGCCTTGAGCTGGTCGGCGGTGATGGGGCCGACGGTGCCGACGAGGTGCGCGGCGAGCTGGGCAGTGATGGCGCTGCGGGCGGTCGCCTGCTGAAACTGCGTGCCGGGGACGGCATAGACGTTGCGGGGACCGGGCTGGGCCTTGAGCTCGATGAAGCGCGTCTGCGAGATCTGAAAGACCGGCTCGAAGAACGTCGGGTGGGCCTTGGCCTGAGCCAGTGCCGCCTTGACCTCGGCGGCAGTGGCGCCGGCGGCGATGAGGTCGGCGCCCACCTCCTTGGCGCTCTTGATCCGGCTGCCGACCAGGCCGACGTCGACCAGGTGCTGGGCGGCGATGAGCGGCGCGCCGCCGGCCCCGGTGATCTGAGCCCGCAGGGGCCAGTCGCGCACGGTGGCCAGGCGGTCGGCGCCGCCCAGCGCGGGGTTGATCGTGGCCGGCGTCCACGCCACCTTCCAGATGTCGTTGCGCTGCACCAGGTGGACGGTGGTGGCGGTCCGCCAGGGGCCGACGCGGGGCAGGGCGTAGCTCACGGTCACGCGGGCCTGGGCCTTGGACGCCCTTCTCGCTGACGCGCCCGGGGCTGAAGGTCGCGCTGGTGACCCCGAGCGCGCTGAACGCCCCGGCGTTGGCGGCGGTGAACGTCGCCGGCGGGGTCGCGACGAGCTTGCGCATCGCGGCCCAGTCACGGTGGCTCCACGCGGTCAGATAGCTGTGCAGCGTGGCCTGGGGCGTGGACGAGGAGCCGCCGCACGCGCTCAGCGCGACGACCGCCACCCCCGCGGCCACGGTCGCGGTGAGGCGCCGACGCGACACGGATCGAGAATACCCGGCGGGCTTGACATGACTAATGCTATTAGGTATATTCCTAATCACATTAGGACACTGACCGCACCGGAGGACACCATGAAGACCACCCAGCTCAACGACCGTCTCATCCAGCTCACCCGCTACGGCTTCGTCAACGCCTACCTCGTGCGCGAGGATGACGGCTTCACCCTGGTGGACACGACCATGCCGCGCACCGGCGACGCCCTCATCGCTGCCGCGGCCGCGGCCGGCGCCCCGATCCGCCGCATCGCCCTCACCCACGGCCACGGGGACCATGTCGGCTCGGTCGACGACCTCAAGGCCAAGCTCGGCGCCGAGGTGCAGGTGCTGATGCCCGAGCTCGACGCGCGCATTCACGCCGGGGAGAAGGTGGTGGAGGGCAAGCTCACCGGCAGTTGGCCCAAGCTGGCCACCACCCCCGACGTGCGCCTGCAGGCCGGCGACACCGTCGGCAGCCTCGAGGTCATCCCCAGCCCCGGTCACTCCCCGGGTCACGTCGCCTTCCTCGACACGCGCGATCGCACGCTCATCGCCGGCGACGTGTTCACCACGTTCGGCACCACCGCGGTCTCCAACCACTTCTACTGGCGCTTCCCGCTCGCGGCGATGGCGACGTTCGACAAGGCGCAGGACCTCGCCTCCGCGCGGGCGTTGCGCGCGCTTGACCCGGCGCTGCTCGTCGTCGGTCACGGCGGCGCGTCGCTGACCCGGGCGCCGCGATGGACGCCGCCATCGCCCGCGCGGTCGAGCTGATGCCGCGCGCGGGGCTGGACGCCGAGGCCGTCGTCAGCGGCGGCCGCCGTTCTCGCCGACGAGGACGGCCTGGCCGAGCTCAGCCTGGCGCGGTTGGCGGCGACGCTCGGGATCCGCACCCCGTCGCTCTACGCCCACGTCGACGGCCTCGGCGACCTGCGGGCCCGGCTCGGGGCGCGCGGCGCCCGGGAGCATGGCCTCAGCGCTCCAGGCCGCCGCGGCGGGCCGCGCCGACGCCGAGGCGCTGCGTGCCGTGGCCGTCGCCTACCGCGCCTACGCCCACGCCCACCCGGGTACCTACGCCGCCATGCAGGTCGCCTCCGAGCGCGAGGACAACCAGGCCGCCGGCGCGGCGGCGGTGGGGGTCTTCCTGGCGGTGCTCCAGGGCTACGGCATCTCCGGCGACGCGGCGATCCATGCCGTCCGAGCGGTGCGCTCGGCGCTGCACGGGTTCGTGTCGCTGGAGCGCGAGGGCGGGTTCGGGATCCCGCTGTCGCTGGACCAGAGCTTCGTCACACTGGTGGAGATGATTGACGCGGGCCTTGAGCGGAGAGCCTGATGGCGATGGAGATCAACGTCGCCGACAATCCCGAGGCCGCCCGCTACGAGCTCACCGTCGACGGCGAGCGCGTGGGCTTTGTCACCTACCGCCAGTCGCCCGGCGTCATCGCTTTCCTGCACGCCGAGGTCGACCCCGCACAGGAGCGCCGCGGGCTCGGCTCGCAGCTGGTACGCGGGGCCCTGGACGACGCCCGCGCCCGCGGCCTGGCCGTGCGCCCGGTGTGCCCCTTCGTCCAGTGGTTCATGGAGACGCACGAGGAGTACCGAGACCTGCTGGCGTGACGCCGGGCTCGGCCGAGGGCAGGTCGGCGACCACCAGCCGGGGCTGACCGGCGAGCTGGCCGCCCGCGCAGTCGCCCGCGGCCACCGCCGTCCGCGGCTTCGCCGTGCAGCGCCAGGCCGGCGAGTCCGGCCGCTACCAGCAGGCCGGTGGCGATCCCCATCGCCACATGGAAGGCATCCTCGCTGGCCGTCGCGGTCGCCCGGCGGGCAAAGGCGCGGTCGGCCGGCGGCACCGCGGCCGCGTCGATCGTGCCGAACGTATGGCGCTTGGCCTCGCGCACCGCGGCCTGGCTGGACGCCGGCAGCCGGTGGCCCAGCGCGGTGATCCACCCGCGCCCCGTAGAACGAGGCGACGACCGCCCCGACCGCCGCCACGGCCAGCAGCCCGGCCGTCCGCGCGATCGCGTTGTTGACCGCCGAGGCGATGCCCGCGTCCATCTTCGCAGGCGTCGGCCAGCACCGTGGCGGTGAGCGGCGAGACGGTCAGCGCCAGCCCGAAGCGAGAACACCAGCAGCGCCGGAAGCACGTCGGTGACCAGGGACACCGAGGTCCCGTAGCGCTCCATCAGGGCGAAGCCCGCGGCCACCACCAGCGGGCCGACGGTGAGGAACGGGCGCGGGCCGAAGCGGTCGGCCAGCCGCCCCATCCGCGCCGAGAGGAAGAACATGACGACCGTCGGGATGAGCCCGGTGACGCCCGGACTTCAGCGCGCTGTAGCCCGCCACCTGCTGGAGGTAGATGGTCACGAAGAAGCCCAGCAGCCCGATCCCGCCGTACATCGCGAACGTCTGCGCGTTGGTCACCGAGAAGTTGCGGTGGCGAAACAGCTCCAGCGGCAGCATCGGCATCCTGGTATGGGCCTCGTGCCAGATGAAGGTGGCCAGGAACACCACGCCGGCCACCAGGGCGCCCCACACGCCGGGTCGCGACCACCCGAGCACCGGCTGCTCGATCAGCCCGAACGAGATCCCCGCCAGGCCGAGCGCGGCAAACGCGGCTCCCATCCAGTCGATGCGGATCGTGGGGCATCCCCTGAGCCCGGCCGGGCACGGCCACGCGTGAGAGCACCAGCGCGATGATGACGAGCGGCACGTTGATGATGAAGATCCAGCGCCACGAGGTGGAGTCGACGATCTGCCCGCCGAGGATGGGGCCGGCGAGGATGCCGATGCCGCCCCACGCCGTCCAGCTGCCGATGGCGCCGCCGCGCTCCTCCTTGGGGAAGACGGAGACGATGATGGCCAGCGCCGACGGGGTCAGCAGCGCGCCCGAGACGCCCTGCAGCGCCCGCGCGACGATCAGCACCCCGATCGTCGGCGACGCCGCGCACAGCGCCGAGCCGATCCCGAACCCGGCCACCCCGGCGGTGAACACCCGGCGCTCGCCGAGGCGGTCGGTGAGCGACCCCGCGAGCAGGATCAGCGCGCTCAGGGTCAGCAGGTAGGAGTTGGAGACCCACTGCTGGGCGGCGAACCCGCCGCCGAGGTCGCGGCCGATGGCCGGCAGCGCGACGTTGACGGCGGTGGAGTCCACCGCGGCGATGGCCGAGGCCAGGATCGCGGTGACGAGAGCGAGCTTCTTGGTGCGGGCTCCGGTTCCGCCGGCCATCAGCGGCCCGCGCCGTTGAGCGGGAGACGGGCCCGGAAAACGGTGTGGCCCGGTCGCGACTCGAGGGTGAGGCTGCCGTGGTGGCGCTCGGCGAGGATGCGGCGTGCCGTGTCGAGCCCGAGGCCGGTGCCGCTGCCGACCTCCTTGGTGGTGAAGAACGGGTCAAACACGCGGTCGCGGATGTCGGCGGGGATGCCGGGGCCGTCGTCGGCGATGTCGATCTCGGCGCAGTCGCCGTCGGCGCGGGTGGTGATCGTGATGTGGCCGCTGTCGCCGAGTGCGTCGATGGCGTTGTCGAGCAGGTTCGTCCACACCTGGTTGAGCTCGGCGCCGTGGACCATGAGCTTGCCCAGCGACGGGTCGTAGTTGCGGTCCACCGTGATCTCGGTGTGCTTGAGCTTGTGCTTGAGCAGGATCAGCGTGGAGTCCAGGCCCTCACGCACGTCCACCTGGACCAGCTCGCCACGGTCCATGTAGGCGTACGTCTTGATCGCCTTGACCAGCTGGCCCATGCGGTCGGTGGAATCGCGCAGCTCGGCCGAGAGCTGCCGGGCGCCCAGCGAGGCCGCGATCCATCGCACCGTGGCCTCGGACGCGGGCCCGGCCGCCTCGGCCACGCGGGCCAGGAACGCAGGGTCGATGCCGGCGGACACCAGGGTGTCGGAGATCCGCCACGGCTCGTCGACTCCGGCGGCGGCCAGCGCGTCTGACAGCGCGTCCTCGGCGTCGGCGGCGTCCAGCGCCGACAAGGCCTCGTGCTGAGCGCAGGTCGCCGCCGCCTCGCGCTGGAGCGCGACCAGCTCGGCGGCCTGCTCGCGCTCGATGCCGGACTCCACCAGCAGGCCCACGGTGCTGGTGAGCACGTCGAGCGCGTCGGCGAGGTCCGAGGCGGCGCGCTTGGCCGCCGACGCCGGGTTGTTGAGCTCGTGGGCCAGCCCCGCGGACATCGTGCCCAGCGCGGCCAGGCGCTCGCGGTTTGACTCGCGCTGGGTGATGCGCCGCGTCACCGGCCGCACCATGGCCATGACGCGCAGGAACACGGGCCGGTGAGCGCGGACCAGGTCGACGAAGGCGTCCGGGGTGATGACGGCCACGCGCACATCGCCGCGGGTCACCATGCGGACCGCCGAGGGCCCTCCCACCAGCGTCGGGATCGCGCCCATCCACGTCGGGGCGACGTGATCGCCGATCGGCTCGTCGCCGGTGCCGTCCTGGACGAGGGCCTCGATCGTGCCCTTCAGGATGAGGATGAGCCCGGTCTTGGTCTCGTCCTGCCTGGCGTACACCGTCCCGGCCGGGAGGTCCTTGACCACCGCGGCCTCGCACCACGCCTCCAGCTCCTCGTCGGACAGCTCGGTGAAGAGGTCGATGGGGCGCAGGTCGGCGACGCTGGGGTGACTCATGCCCTCATGACCTTAAGCCCTCGCGCCTTGCACCCTCACGCCTTGCACCCTCACGCCTCGGCCAGATACTCGTGGATGAGCGACACCGCCATCGAGCCCTCCCCGACGGCCGAGGCGACGCGCTTGATCGAGCGGGCGCGCACGTCCCCGGCAACGAACACCCCGGGCACGCTGGTCTCCAGCGTGCGCGGCTCGCGCTGCAGCGGCCAGCCGTGCTCGCGGGCGTCGGCTCCGGCGAGGATGAAGCCGCGCTGGTCGCGGGCGACGACGCCGTCGAGCCAGTCGGTGCGTGGCGCGGCACCGATGAAGACGAAGCAGGCGTCGGCGTTCTCGGTGCGCTCGTCGCCCTCCGGCCCTCGCAGCCGCAGGCGCTTGAGCCGGCCGTTGTCGCCCTCGGCCTCGATCGCCTCAGTCCGGGTGAGCACGTCGATGTTCTGATAGCCCGCGATCTGATCGATGAGGTACGCGGACATCGACTTCTCCAGCGAGTCGCCGCGCACGAGCATGGTCACCCGGCTGGCGTAACCGGCGAAGTGGACCGCCGCCTGGCCGGCCGAGTTGGCGGCGCCGATGACGACGACGTGCTGCTCAGAGCACGAGCGGGCCTCGGTGAGCGCGGCGCCGTAGTAGACGCCGGCGCCGGTGAAGTCGGCGAAGCCGGGGGCGGGCATCATGTTGTAGGAGACGCCGGAGGCGACCAGCACGGTGTTGGCCGACAGCTGCACGCCGCCCGCCAGCTCCACGATGCGCCCGGCGCCCTCGACCTTGAGGGCCACGACGTCTGAGACCGACAGCAGCTCGGCGCCGAGGCGCCGCGCCTGGTCGGTGGCGCGGCGCGCCAGATCAGAGCCCGACAGTCCGGTGGGGAAGCCGAGGTAGTTCTCGATGCGGCTGGACTGCCCGGCCTGCCCGCCGGGCGCCTCGCGCTCGACCATCACCGTGCGCAGACCCTCGGAGGCGCCGTAGACCGCGGCGGCGAGGCCGGCGGGACCGCCGCCGACGATGACCAGGTCGTAGTGGTCAGAGGCGGGCGCGGCGGCGACGCCCAGGCGCTCGGCGAGCTCGAGGACGGTGGGGCGCTCGAGCACGTCGCCGTCCTCCAGGAGGACCACCGGCAGGCGATCCTCCGGGACCCCGGCGACGGTGAGCAGCTCGCGGGCCTCGCTCTCGCGCTCGACATCGAGCCAGCGACCGGGGATGCGGTTGCGCGCCAGGAAGTCGCGCAGGTCGTGGGTGTCCTTGGAGAAGCGGTGGCCGACGACGCGCACGCCACCGGACTCCAGCGCCGCGCCCGCCTCCCACGTGGTCAGCAGATCCTCCACCACGGGGAAGAGCTGCTCCTCGGGCGGATCCCACGGCTTGAGCAGGTAGTAGTCCAGCGACACCTCGTTGATGGCGGCGATGGCCGCCTGGGTGTCGGCATAGGCGGTGAGGAGCACGCGCTTGGCCTCGGGGTAGATCTGGCGCGCCTTGACCAGCAGCTCGGTCCCCTCCATGCCCGGCATCCGCTGGTCGGCGACGACCATGGCCAGGCTCTCGCCGCGGCGGCGCATCTCGGTGAGCAGCTCCAGCGCCTCAGAGCCCGAGCCGGCGCGCAGGATCCGGTAGTGCTCGCCGAAGCCGCGGCGCAGGTCGCGCGCCACCGCGGCGAGCACGCTCGGCTCATCATCGACGGCGAGGATCGTCGGGCGGCGAGGCTCGGAGGTCGACACCGCGACCTCCTAGGTCAGCATCGGCGACGGCGGGATCCGCGTCGTCCCGGTGACTTGGGGAATGAGCATGCCCAGCTCGTCGACGAAGCACCAGCACCACTCCTCGCCGGGCTCCAGCGAGCGGATGATCGGGTGCGAGCTGGCGGCGGCATGTGCGCTGGCGTGGCGGCCGGGCGAGTCATCGCAGCAGCCCACGTGCCCGCACTCCAGGCAGATGCGCAGATGCAGCCACACGCCGCCCTCGCGCAGACAGTCCTCGCAGCCGTCGACCGTTGCGGGGAGCTCGGTCACGTGCACGCTGGTCAGGTGGGTGCAGGCAGGTTCCCGGTCGCTCATGTCCTGAGCATCGCAAACTCGTCAAGTGGGGTGGGTGGGGATCGGGTCAGCCGTCGGAAATCGCACCCCGCCGTCGACGCGCAGGCGCACCGCGTCGCCCAGGCACGGAGCCGGCACTCCCGCCACCGCATACAACCGCCCGCTTTCCAGCGTGAGCTCGAGGCGGAAGCCGTCCTCCATCGCGGTGGTGCGGGTCACCGTGGCCTCGTGGCGCCCGGCCGGATCGAGGATCACATGCGGCGGCCGGGTGAGCACGGTCTCGGCGCCGTCACGGATCACGCCGTCGTAGCCCAGGAAGCGGGCGACGCCCGGGCTGGGCGGGCGCTCCAGGAGCTCCCGGGGCGAGCCGTCGCCGACGAGCCGCCCGTCGATCAGGATCAGCAGCCGGTCGGCCAGGGCCCACGCCTCGGCGCGGTCGTGGACGACCACGAGCGTGGCCCGGGTGTCCGAGCGCAGTGCGGAGAGCGCGTCCTCCAGCAGCGTCGCCCGGACCTCGGCGTCGAGGCCCGCGAACGGCTCGTCGAGCATGAGGATGTCGGGCTCGACGGCCAGCACCCGCGCAAGGTGGACCCGACGCCGCTCGCCGCCCGACAGGGTGAGGGCCTGCCGCTGGGCCAGATGACCCGCCCCCATCGCGTCAAGCGCCCGGCGCGCGCGCGCCGGGCGCTCTGAGCGGGGAACGCCCCACCAACCCAGCGCTGCGGTGACATTGGCCATGACGCTGCGTCGGGCGAGGTCGGCCGCCTGCAGGGCGATCGCCACCCGCCCGTGGCGCTCGATCTGCCCGCCGGCGGGCTCGAGGCTGCCGGCGAGGGCGCCGAGCAGGGTGCTCTTGCCGGCGCCGTTGGGCCCGAGCAGCGCGACGATCTCCCCGGCGCGGAGCTCGAGGCCGGCTTCGCTGACCACCTCGCGCCGGCCCCGGCGGACACTCACGTCGTGGCAGCGCAGCAGCGGCCGCGTGGCTCCGGTCCCGTCGGTCATGGCGCCGTCCGAAAGCGCAGGCGCAGCCCACCGCTGCGGTGCTGGAGCAGGGCGACGGCCCCCATGAGGAGCAGGATCAACCCCATGAGGACGATCGCAATCGCCAGCGCCATGGGATAGTCGCCGGCATTGACCTCGTACAGCGTGGCGCTCGCCAGGGTCTGGTCATAGCCGTAGATGTTGCCGCCGACGATCGCGATCGCGGCGACCTCCGACAGCGAGGTGCCCAGCGCCGCGATGATGGCCGCCACGATGCCGACCCGCGCCTCGCGGGCGGCGAGCACCGCCACCTCCAGCCGGCTCGCGCCGAGCGAGCGCGCCTGGACGAGCAGTCCGTCAGGGAGCCCCTCGATGGCCGCCGTCGTGAGGGCCACCGTGTACGGGAGCGCCAGGATGGTCTGGGCGATGAAGACCGCGCGCCGGGTGGAGAGCAGCTGCAGCGAGCCCAGCGGGGCGGGCACGGCGAAGAGCAGGAACAGGACGGCGCCGACCAGCGCGGGGGGGACGCCGAGGCTCGAGTTGGCGAGCACCCGCAGCACGGACCGGCCGCGAAAGCGGCCCAGCCCCAGGGCGAGGCCGATGGGGACCCCGATGACCGTGGCGATCACGGTGGCGACCGCCGCCACCTGGAGGGTGAAGCCGATGATCTGCATGAGGTAGGGGTTCCCGTGCCAGATGAGGGGCGCGGCGGCGCGGAACTCGTTGAAGACCGGCGTCATTCAGGCGTCCCGGAAACGCGGCCGCAGGTGACCCGACCGCTGCTGGAGCACGGTGAGCGCGCCCACCAGGACGACGACGAGCGCGAGGAGGATGAGGGCGATCGCGGTCTCCTGGGGGTCGTTGGGAGCGAAGGTGAACTCGGCGATGAGCGCGCTGGCCAGCGACTCGGTCCTTCCGGTGACGTTCCCGCCGACGATGATCACGGCGCCGACCTCAGAGATGGTGGCCGTCAGCGCCGCGATCACCGCGGCGATCACCCCGACCTTTGCCTCGCGCAGAGCCAGCGTCGCCACCGCAAGGCGACCGGCGCCCAGGGCGCGGGCCTGGGCGACGACGCCCTCTGGGAGCCCCTGGATGGCCGCGGCGGTGAGGGCGACGACGTACGGCAGGGCCAGGATCGTCTGGGCCACGTACATCGCCTTGAGTGTGAACTCGATCCGCAGCGAGCCGAACGGGCCCTGGGGGAGGATGAAGATGAGCAGGACGACGCCCACGACCACCGGGGGAAGTCCCAGGCTGGCGTTGGCCAGCACCTGCAGCGGGCGCCGGCCGCGGAAGCGTCCCAGCCCCAGCGCGACGCCCAACGGCAGGCCGATGATGACCGCCGCAGTCGTCGAGACCGCGGCCAGGCGCGCCGTCACGGACAGCAGCTTCATCAGGAACGGGTCTCCGTGCACGATGAGCGGCACCGCGCGGCTGATCTGGTCCCAGAGGTAGGACACAGCCCCGCCCGCCGCGCCTACTTGGGCGCCGATTGCACGTACACCAGCTGCCCGTTGGCCAGCCGGTACACGACGCCCGCCTGGGTGCCGCGGCCGATCGTGCGCTCACCCGGCTTGGGCAGCGGGGCGACCGTCTGGTTGCTCTGGATCCGAATGATCTTGGCCTGGTTCGCGCGCAGCCCGGACTTGGTGATGGTGCCCGCCAGGTGCAGCGAGGAGAGCGCCGCCAGCAGGAACGCCACCGACAGCACGATGCCGAGGTCAAAGAGGTTGACGAGGCCGTCCAGCGGGTCGCCGGCCCGGTCCTCGCGAGTGCGGGCGCGAGGGTTGACCGTGATCACGTGGCACCTCCGGCGGTGCGAGGGTCTGAGATGATGGCGGCGAGGTATTCGAGGTCGGACAGGTCCTGACCGTACATCCGGTCACGGGAGAGCGACAGGCCGAAGGCGACCGCGCCGATGAGCAGGCCGACGACGGTGACGCTGAAGGCGATGCGCAGGTTCTGGCTCAGCGCGCCGGTGTTCCCGTTGGCCAGGCCCGTGAGCGCGGGGGAGAGCGGGATCAGCGTGCCCATGAGCCCGAGCGCGGGTCCGGCGCGCACGAGCAGGCGTGTCCGGGCCAGGCGCCGCTGCGCGTCGAAGTCGAAGTCGGCGAGCGCCTTGTTGAGCTGATGGTCGCCCCCGTCGGTGCGCGCGTGCTCGATGATGAAGTCGAGGGTCCGGCGCATCGCCGGGCTGCGCGGGACCGCGCTCACCGCGGCGGCGGCCGCGCCGCGGTCGCCCCCGACCAGGGCCAGGCGGGCCTTCTCCGCGGCCTCTGAGAGCGTGGCGAATCGGCGCCGGCTGCGGCCGCGCAGCTCGATGCCATAGCTGCCGAGCTCGAAGATCACCGTGGCGAGCGCGAGCAGGGCCAGGATGAGGACGGGCACCTGGAGGACGCTGGCGACGTGGAAGATCACCTCGTCGACGTCGTGGCTGGTGAGAGCGAAGCTGATCATCGGTGGTGCGGCGATGGTGCCATGACCGGGTCCTCAGTTGCTGGTGCCCAGGCGCGGCCACCAGCGCGGGCGGCCCAGCTCGCGCTGTGCGCCGAGCCCGAGCAGGACCGCGATGGCCAGAGCCGCGGCCGCGATCGGCAGGACCGACGGCCGCGCGCGCGCCTGCCGCGCGGGGGCGCCGGCGGCGGATCCGGGGACGAGATGGACGAGCGGGCTGCGGCCGGCCGGCAGGGCGACGATGTCGCTGACCAGTTGGCCGCGCACCAGGGTCCCGGTGGGTGGCGGCGTGGGTGTGGTGGTCGTCTGATGGCTCGCAGTCGCCGGTGTCCTGCGGTGCGTGGTCGTGCTCTGGGACGGGTTCGCCGCAGATCCGGAACCCCCGCCCGATGAGCCCGGCGAGCCGGACGAGCCGGAGGAGCCGGCCGCCGGTGTCGTCGTGGACCGGGTGGTGCTCGTTTGCGTGGTGGTGGTCTGGCTGGTGGTCGACGTCGTCTGCGTCCCATTGCCGTGGGTGTGCTGCCGGCCGTTGTCCTGGGTGCCGGACTTCTTCTGCTTGGTCGGCCGTCCGCCCGGCTTGGGACCCTTGCTCTGGTCCGGGCCGGTCGTGACCGGTCCGGTTGAGGTGGGTGTCGTGCTGGAGCCCTGCGGCTTGACGGTCACGGTGAGCTGGGAGCCGCCCCCGCCTCCGTTGGCGCTGGTGACCTCGAGGTTCACCGTCCACACGCCCGGGGTGCTGAACTGGACCTGCGGCGAGGCCTGCGTCGAGGAGGCGGCGCCGCCCCCGAAGCTCCAGCTGTAGGAGAGCGCGCTCCCGTTGTTGCCCGTGACGGCCGCGCTGAAATTGATCGTGGAGCCGACTGTGATCGACGTCGCGGAGGCGGTCGCGGTCACCGCCAGTGGAGGTCCCTCGAAGACCTCGATGGCGATTGGCGTCGTCTGGGTCTCGTCGAGGTAGTCCAGGTCCGATCCACCCCGCCAGGGCCGGTCGTACTGGTTGGTGGAGCCGATGGCCTGGATCACCGGGCTCTCGGAGCTGTCCTGGAAGTCACTGGGTGAGGCGAGGTCGGCGGCCGTGAGCTGCGAGTTCGGCGCGGTGAGCGGCGAGCCGTCGTCGCCGATGACGGTGATCCCGGTGACGTCGGCGAGCGAAACCGGCGTCTGCAGGCACCGCAGGATCGTGGCCAGCGTCCAGGTGGTGGCGCTCGACAGCGGCACCGTCACCTGGCCCTGACGGCCGTATTCCGTCATCGATCCACCGGAGAACGTCGGGCATTGCGACGGGCTGGCCTCAAGCTGTGCCTGGGACACCGACTCGGTCTGGGTGCCGCCCCCCGCCGTATAGATCGTCGCCTGCACCAGCGGGCCCGAGGCGTCCGCGCCGGCCGACGCCGTCACCAGGATCGACAGCGCGACGGAGGCCAGCACGACCAAAGCGAACCGCCGCCCCGGGATCTCCCCGGGGCGGCGGCAGCCAGGCTTAGGTCCTGACGTCAAGCCGGTGCGCTGCTGCGTCACCCACCTAGCGTACGGAGACTGTCTTCAGCTTGGAGAAGCTGGAGGTCTGTCCCTTGTGTGTGTACTGCAGCTGGAGGACGTAGGTCCCGTTCTTGAGCTTGGCCTTGACCGTGAACTTGGTCTTGCCCTTGCCGATCGACGCCTTGCCGACCTTCGTGAAGCTGCTGCTACCGCTCTTCTGCGCGAAGAGCGCGAGCTTGCCGCCGGAGGTGGCGGATGGCTGCCCAATGACTCCGCTGACCGTCAGCTTGCCGTTCTTGACCGTCACCTTCTTGAAGCTGACGGTGACGATGTTGCCCGAGACGGTGACGTTCTTCGCCTTGCTCGTGGCGGTGCTGAACTGGCCGGCGTCGCGGTAGCGCGTCTCGATCTGCCACTTTCCGGCTCCGAGGTTGCCGTTGATGGCGTACGTCTTGGCGCTCTTCTTCAGAGCCGAGCCGCCGATGGTCCTGAACGCGCCCTTGGAGCCCTGTTTGCGGGCCAGGACGTCGACGCTTCCGTTCGCGTCAGGCGCCGAGGGCCCGATCGAGCCGGTGACCGACACGCCTCCCGTCGAGGCCGTGGCCCTCTTGATGCTGATCGTGCCGCCGAGCGTGACCGGGACCGCCGTGGTCACCGACGGTGACAGCAGGTCCCCATACACGGGGCTCAGCGTCGCGTCTTCGACCTGCGAGATCACGCCGGTGGAGGCCTGGTAGGACCCTGATGACGGCGGCGTGAAGGTGATGCGGTACGCGCCGTTGGCATCGGTCTTTCCGCTGGCGACCGGGACGGTCGTCAGGCCCGCGAGCTCGTCGATCGACACCGTCTGATTGGCCAGCGCCGGGTAGCCCGGCTCCTTGTTGACGAGCGTGCCGGTGACGGTCACCTTCTTGCCGGCGGTGACCTTGCTGGGAATGCCCGTCGCCGTGAGGGTCGGCGACGCGTCGGCGGAGAACACGCTGACGCCGGTGTCACCCGGGGTGTTGAAGAGGTAGCCCTTCAGCTCGGATTGGACCGTCGGTGCCGTGATGAAGTTGATGAAGTCCTGAGCGGCGGTCAGGTTCACCGTCTCACCCGGTGCCGACGGGTTGATGATGTAGGCGTGGAAGTAGTTGATGAGGGCGTTGGCGCCGCCCGGGGCGGATGCGTCGTTGTCCCGCGGTGACGATCTTCAGGTTGGGGATCCCGGTGGTGCCGGCCGTGGGCGAGTTCTTGGAGGCCAGGAAATCGAACGTCGCGCGATCGGTGAGGCTGTAGCACGTGTTCGCGCCGCTCGTGCCCAGAGTGCAGGCATTGGTGGCGACCACGTTGGCGCCCTGGCTGACGTTGTTGATGACGTACCAGGGCGGAGTGTGGGAGACCACGGTGCCGCCGTCGGGGCAGGTGCCCCCCCGCGCGCCGGTGTTGGTCGGAGCCATTCCGCCGCCGTCGGGGGCGGTCACCGTGCAGAGCGTCACGCCGGCCGGTGTGAGTCCCGCGTCGTTGACGAGCTTCCAGAGGGCGTGTTCCTCCACGGTGGTTCCCGATGCCGTGGTCGTCCCGCCGCGCGAGATGAACGTGGCGTGCCCGGCGACTCCGGCGGCAGCGACGGCGGCGAAGGACGCCGCGATGTTGTGGCCCGCGTTGGCCTGGACGCCGGCCGGGTCAGAAGCCGGGCCGGCGAGGATGAAGTCGTTGGTGAAGATCGCATTGCCGTACTGGTTCTGGTATGAGAACCCGCCGGCCACGAACTGGTTCTCCAGGGACGCGGCGTGGACGATGAGCGACGCTTGGTCCCCCGTTGCCGCTCTCGGCGTTCTGGATCGCCGTTCCGGTGGCCGACCCGGTGTACTTGAAGGTGAACTGGGGGAATGCGGCCTGGAACTGCGGCTGGATCAGATTGGGGATGAGGCCGGAGTCGCTGATGTCACTGGTGCCGACGATCGACAGCGTCGAGGCGCTGTCGGCGCTCGCGAGCGCGGGGGCCAGCATGAGAACCGTGGCGGCGAGCGAGACCGATAACAGGGAGGGCCAGCAGCCGGCGCAGGCCCGGGCGGGCCGAGAGACCGCCGGGAAGCGCGCGCCGGCCTGGGGAGACAGGATGGGTCATCAGCCCAGCATATAGAGGCTGCTTATGTAGTGCCTAGGTCCGCGAGCCGACACAAAAACGGCTCGTCATGGCACTCGGTGCCCGCCGAGGCGTTGCAGCGACCCAGCCCGTACTGCGCGGCCAGCGCCGGCGCCGCGTTGTCGCGCAGCGCCGAGAGCGCCTGCGAGACGCCCGCTGAGTCGCCGTTCCTGGCGGCCGTCGCAAGGGCGCTGGTACTGATTGCCTCGGCGCTGACGGCGGCCACGTAACGGTCCAGGATGGCCCGATCCTGGGCGGGGCGCGGCAGCGCCCGGGTCTCGGCCGCCTCCTTGTCGATGATCGGCTGCACCTTCCCGAGATAGGTGGCCAGGGCGCCGGCAGCGAGCCGCCCGGCCGGCGGCGGCACCTAGCGTACGGCGCGCAGGGTGCTGACGCAGATGCCGTTGGCGCGCGCGATGACGTCCTTCTTGGTGGCCTTGTGGCCGCCGCCGCGACACGGCCAGGGCGCAGCTCGCGGCGAGGATTGCACCGCGCGGCGCGGAGCCGGCGTCTCACGTCGCGCCCGCGGCCGATGATGAGGTTGGCCACCAGCCCGGTCCAGCCGGTCTGGTGCGAGGCGCCCAGGCCGGCGCCGGTGTCGCCGTGGAAGTACTCGTGGAACGGGATGAGGTCGTGCCAGGCCGGGTCGTGCTGGGGCAGGCGGTAGCCGCCGAGCACGGGCCGCCGGCCGTCGGGGCCCTCGCGGAAGATGGCGATGAGGCGGTCGGACAGCTCGTCGGCGACCTCGGCCAGCGTGAGCTGGTCGCCGTCGCCGGTGGGGAACTCGACGGTGAAGCCGTCGCCCAGGAAGCGGTGGTAGACGCGCAGCGTCTCGATGAGCAGGAAGTTGATCGGGAACCACACCGGTCCGCGCCAGTTGGAGTTGCCGCCGAACAGGCCCGGTGCGCGACTCGCCCGGCTCGTAGTCGAGGGTGTCGGTGACGCCGCCGACCTCGATCGTCAGCGGATGTGAGAGGTGCCGGCGCGACAGCCCGCGCAGCCCGTGATCGGAGAGGAACTCGTCGGGGTCGAGCATCGCCGCCAGCAGCCGCCGCAGCTTGGCCTCGTCCACGATCGAGAGCATCCGCCAGCCGGCGTGTGACGGGGACTCCAGGTGCGCGACGACCTCGCCGAGCGGCAGGTGCTCCACGAACCAGTCCACGCGCGCCGCGAAGTCCGGGAGCGCGGCCATCGTCTCGGGCCCGATCGTGGTCACCGCGGCCAGCGGCAGCAGGCCCACCACCGAGCGGGCGCGCAGGGGGATCGCGTCGCCGCCGGTGCGCAGGACGTCGTAGTAGAAGCCGTCCTCCTCGTTCCACAGGCCCTTCTCGTTCAGCGCCGAGCCGATGAGGGCGAAGTGCTCGAAGAACTTCGTCGCGAGGTCCTCGTAGACGCCGTGGTGGCGGGTCAGGGCCAGCGCCATCTCCAGCAGGTCCTGGCAGTACATGGCCATCCAGGCGGTGCCGTCGGACTGCTCGAGCACGCCGTCCACGGGGAGCTTGGAGCGGTCGAAGGGGCCGATGTTGTCCAGGCCCAGGAAGCCGCCCTCGAACAGGTTGTCGCCCTCGACGTCCTTGCGGTTGACCCACCAGTTGAAGTTGAGCAGCAGCTTGTGGAGCACCCGGGCCAGGAAGTCGGCGTCGTCGTCGCCGGCGATCTCGTGCACGCGCAGCGCGGCCCAGGCCTGGACCGGCGGGTTGACGTCGGAGAAGTTCCACTCGTAGGCGGGCAGCTGGCCGTTGGGGTGCACGTACCACTCGCGGCAGAGCAGGATCAGCTGGGACTTGGCGAACTCGGGGTCGACGTGGGCCAGGGCGACGCAGTGGAAGGCCAGGTCCCACGCGGCGTACCACGGGTACTCCCACTTGTCGGGCATCGAGATGACGTCGCGGTTGTTGAGGTGCGACCACTCGTGGTTGCGCCCGGAGAGCCGCTCGGGCGGGGGGCGGCGGGAAGGCGGGGTCGCCCTCCAGCCAGCGGCGCACGTCGAAGTGGAAGAACTGCTTGGACCACAGCATCCCGGCGAAGGCCTGGCGCAGGATGAGGGCCTCGTCGGGTGACGCGGCTGCCGGGGTGAGCTCGGCGTAGAACGCGTCGGCCTCGCGCTCGCGGGTGGCCATGGCCTCCGCGAAGTCCTCGCCAGCCCCGCGATCGCGACCGCGTCAGCTCGGACCGGCCCGGCCCAGCGCGCGGGCCCGCAGGCGCAGCTCGATCGTGGCCGACTCGCCGGCGGCCACGGTGAGGCGGTGGTGCAGCGCCGCCTTGGTCCCACGCTGCGCCGGGTTGACCGTGGCCGCGCCGCGGGTCACGTGGTCGTTGATCCCGTCCTTGGGATAGCGGGGGGAGCGGCGGCATCGTCTCCGAACAGGCGCGCCGCGTTGGTCTCGTTGTCGCAGAACAGCGGCGTGGGGTCGCCCGAGCTCGCCAGCGAGCGCCGGCCCAGCTCGGCGTGCTCGGCCACGAGGGCCCCGTCGGCCAGGCTGATCTCGGGTCGCGGCGTGTCGGCCTCCCAGGACCACGTGTTGCGAAACCACAGCGTCGGCAGCACGTGCAGCGTGGCGGTGTCCGGTCCGGCGTTGCGTACCGTGATGCGGATCAGCAGGTCCTCGGGCGTGGCCTTGGCGTAGTCGGCGGTGATCTCCCAGTAGCGCCCGTCGTCGAAGATCCCGGTGTCGAGCAGCTCGAACTCCGGCTCGTCCTTGCCGCGGCGCCGGTTCTCCTCGATGCAGGCGCTCGTAGGGGAACTCCGCCTGCGGGTACATGTAGCGCCAGCGCATCCACGAGTGCGTGGGCGTGCTGTCCAGGTACCACCAGTACTCCTTGACGTCCTCGCCGTGGTTGCCCTGCGGGCCCGACAGCCCGAAGGCTCGCTCCTTGAGGATCGGGTCGTGGCCGTTCCAGAAGGCCAGCGCGAAGCACAGCAACTGGCGGTCGTCGCAGATCCCGGCCAGCCCGTCCTCATTCCACCGGTAGGCCCGTGACCGCGCGTGGTCGTGGGGGAAGAAGTCCCAGGCGTTGCCGTCGGCGCTGTAGTCCTCGCGCACCGTGCCCCACGCCCGCTCGCGCACGTACGGGCCCCAGCGGCGCCACGGCGACGAGCCCGCGGGGTCCTCGTTCAGGCGGTCACGCTCGGCGCTCATCGCGCCTAGTGTCGCGGAAACCGCGCGAGGTACGCGCTCGCACCGCGCCCCCCGTGCGCTACAGGTAGGCGCTGTAGCCGTCCACGTCCGCCTGCGTGCTGATGCCCTCCAGCCGCTCGTCGGCGGTGGCCAGGGCCAGGAGCGACGGCGAAGCACACCGAGCGGCCGGCGATCACGCACGTGTGGCCCGAGCGCACCCAGCTGATGAGCCGGGCCGGGCCGGACTGCTGGAGGGTGAAGCGCACGCCGTAGCGGGTGACGGTGTCGCCGTGTACGCCCGACAGCGGCGCGCCGTCGGTGATCGCGTAGCCGATCCGGCTGCCGTTGCGGCCCAGGTAGAAGACGGTGGTGATCCGGCGCCCGTCCACCGTGTCGGTGCGGGCGCCGTTCGCCGTCCAGCCCTTCTGCGGGCCCCACGCGGGGAAGGGGATGCCCGCTGCGGTGAGGGTGAGGTTCTGGGACTGGCTGGGGTTGACCGGCGGCGCGGGAGCGTTGCCGAGGCCAGGGCCAGCCGGGCCGCGACGGGCACCGTCGGCGCCGCGCCGCCTCCGCTGACGAGCACGACGACGGCGGCCGCGGCCGACCGCGATGGCGGTGGCGCCGGGCAGCACGAAGGCGCGCCGCCAGCGCGGGGCGCGGCGCGGCGCGGTGCGGTGCCGGTCAGCTCGTCCACCCGCGCCCGCAGGGCGACGGGGGCCGGCTCGTCGAGGGCACGCAGCATCGTCACCGCGCGCTCCTGCTCGGCGAAGGCGGCCGTCAGCTCTGGTGACTGCCGTATCTGGGCGAGCAGATCCGCCTGCCGGTCGGCCGGCAGCGAGCCGTCGGCGAGACGCGTCAGCTCACCTTCGGGATGCTTCAGCTCATCTGTCATGTGTTCGTCCATCAGGCAAGACTCCGTTCAGGCCCAGATCCTTCCCGTGTGTCGCTGGTCGACGACGCCGGCTCGTCAGGGAGCTGGCGGGCGATCCGCTGGCGGGCGCGGTACAGCCGCGTGGTGATCGTCGCCTCGCCGCGTGTCCAGCGCCTTGGCCGCCTCGCCGTAGGAGAGGCCCAGGATGTCGACGGCCACCAGCGCCATGCGGAAGTCCTCGGGCAGGTCGGCGACCGCCTCCAGGATCTCGCTCACCTCGATCGCCCGCTCGGGCTGGCGGGTGCGCGCGCGGGTCGGGCGGCTGCACGTCGTCCAGGGTCGCGCCGGTCTGGGGCCGCCGCGACTGCGTGCGCAGCCGCGAGTAGAAGGTATTGCGCAGCGCGCGCATCAGGTAGCCGCGCTCGTCGCCGCGGATCACGCGCGGGCGGGCCAGGACCCGCGCGAACGTCTCCTGCACGAGGTCCTCGGCGTCTTCTCGGGATCCGCACAGCGCCCAGGCCGCGCGGTAGAGCGCGTCCAGGTGCTGGCCAAGCGACGTTCGGGTCCAGGCGGCGCACCACCGGTGCATGCTACGCGGCTGGGCCGCCCGTGCCAGCCCGCTGGCGCATCTGGGCCGCGGGCAGGCGGGCGCCTGGCCGTAGAGCCCGCCCACCATCATCTGCGCCAGCGGCTCGACGATCGCGTCGGGATCGGGCAGCCCGACCGCGTCGCCCACCAGGGCCACGTGCAGCACCCGCTCGTAGCCCCACATCAGGCACGCCGCCAGCGCGCGGGGGTCGGCGCCCGCGGGCGCCTGCCCGCTGGCCCGGGCGCCGCGGATCACCTGCGCCGTGCCCGCCGTGACCGTCTCGAGCGTCTCGAACCACAGCTTGCGGATCTCGGCGTCGTGGGGCCACTCCTCGCTGACGGTCCGCAGCAGCGCGCCGTGGGTCTTGCACACCTCCACCCACTGCTGCAGGCTGACGCGGATGGCGGCCTCGGCGTCGTCGCCCGACTGGGAGTGAAACGGGCGCACCGCCACCATCACCTGATCCATGACCTCGCGCAGGCACTCGGCGATGACCGCGGTCTTGGAGGCGAAGTAGGCGTAGAAGCTCGTCCGTGAGACGCCCGGCGGCCTCGATGATGTCGGCCACGCTGAGCTGGTGCAGCGGGCGCTCGCCTGAGCAACTGCTCGGTGGCGTCGAGGATCGCCGTCTCCGCCCGGGCCTGAGTAGCAACCGACACCCCGGTCAGGCTACCGTTCGCATCAATGCGCCGCTGCCTGTTCGAGCCCGAGCACGTCGACTTCCGCGAGTCGGTGCGCCGTTTCGTCGCCGAGGAGGTGACGCCTCACCAGGCCCGATGGGAGGCCGACGGAATCGTCGACCGCGAGCTGTTCGCCAAGGCGGCGGCCAAGGGCATGCTGGCCATGCAGGTGCCCGAGGCAGTACGGCGGCCCCGGCGTGGACGACTTCCGCTTCAACCAGATCGTCGGCGAGGAGCTGGGCGTCGCCGGCTCGGGCGGCAGCGGGCTGGGCCTCACGCTGCACAACGACATCTGCCTGCCCTACTTCCTGGACCTGTGCGACGAGGAGCAGAAGCAGCGCTGGCTGCCGGGCATCGCCGACGGCTCGCTCATCACCGCCGTGGCCATGACCGAGCCCGAGATGGGCTCTGACCTCGCCGGCCTGCGCACCACCGCGCGTCGCGACGGCGACGCCTACATCGTCAACGGCTCCAAGACGTTCATCACCAACGGGATCAACTCCGACCTCGTCATCACCGCGGTCAAGACCGACCCCACCCAGCGCCACGCCGGCATCTCGCTGCTGATCCTGGAGCGGGGGATGGAGGGCTTCGAGCGCGGGCGCAACCTGGAGAAGGTCGGCCAGCACGCCCAGGACACCGCGGAGCTCTTCTTCCACGACGTCCAAGTGCCGGTGGAGAACCGGCTGGGCGAGGAGGGCCAGGGCTTTCGCTACATGACCGCCAACCTCGCCCAGGAGCGGCTGAGCATCGGGCTGTCGGCACTGGCCGCGGCGCGGGGCGCGCTGGACGCGACCCTCGAGTACGTCAAGCAGCGCACCGCCTTCGGGCAGGCGATCGGGTCGTTCCAGAGCTCGCGCTTCGCCCTGGCCGAGATGGCCACGGAGATCGAGGTGGCCACCGCCTTCTGCGATCAGGCGGTGCTGGCGCTCAACCGCGGCGAGCTCTCGCCTCGGACGCCGCCATGGCCAAGTGGTGGGCGACCGAGCTGCAGGGGCGGGTGATCGATCGCTGCGTGCAGCTGCACGGCGGCTACGGCTACATGCTGGAGTACCCGATCGCCCGCGCCTTCGTCGACGCCCGCGTCACCCGGATCTACGGCGGCACCACCGAGATCATGAAGGAGATCATCGGGCGCGCCCTCGGCGTCTGAGGCCCGCCGCGCCGGTGTCGTCCGCCCCACGCCCGACCCTCCCCGCCGCGGCCGCCGCCCCCGGACCTACGGCGCCGTCCTGGAGGCCACCGCCAGGCTGCTGGAGACCACGGCGCTGTCCGATCTCAGCGTCGCCCAGATCCTCGCCGCCGCGGACGTGGGGCGCACCTCGTTCTACGAGCACTTCAGCTCCAAGGACGACGTCGTGGTCAAGCTCATGGAGAGCCTCTCCGACGAGGTCGCCGACGAGCTGGCGCCGATGTTCGAGCGCGGCGAGCGCTCGCCGACGAGGCCTTCGCCCTGGGCCTGGGCAACCTCGTCCACGCCGCCTCGCGCTACGCGCCGCTGGTGGTCGCGGTCTCCGAGGAGTGGCCCGCGATCCCCGAGCTCAAGGAGATCTGGTTCGCCATGCTCGGCGACTTCACGACCCGGCTGGCGCGGATGATCGAGTCCGAGCGCGCGGCCGGCGCCGCGCCGCAGGGCGCCGACGCCCGCGCGTTGGCGGCGTCGCTGGTGTGGACCGCCGAGCGGGCCTTCCACGTCGCGGTCGGCGGCGACCATCCGACGCTGGTCGACGCCGCAGGCCGTGGTGGCGCCGCTGGTCGCAGCTGTTCGTGGGCACCGATCTACGGGCCGGCGCCGTGCCGCGTTGTGAGCGGCGATGCCGCGCGCGCGGGCCTACGCCTGGGCGACGAGGTCGCGCTCCAGCAGGTCCAGCACCCGCCCGAGGTCGCGCTCGGGCACGTGGGGGTTGTAGAGCGGGGAGTGCTGGGCGTCGCAGAGCAGGCGCCGGCAGATGGCCGCCGCCGGGCGCTGAGACCTTGACCAGCGGGTCGCTGAGACGCTCGGCCAGCGACGAGCAGGCGGTCGCGGACATCGCTGGCCCGCGCGGGGTCGACCATCATCGACGACCTGCGCCCCGGTCAGTCCGGCCGCCGCGGCGTCGCGCAGGCCGCGGGCCAGCCGGCGCAGCTCGCGCGGGGCTGCACAGGCGCTCGGCCGCGTCGCGGACGCCGTCCAGCGCCCACGCGTCGCCCTGGGCGACGAGGGCCACCAGCAGCCGGCTGCGGTCAGACCGGCACAGCCCCAGCAGCGCCCAGGGCCCCGGCCGCGCCGATGAGCAGCGGCACGCCCGCGCGTCCGCTGGCCACGGCCGACGAGCGCGCGGCTCCGTCGAGCGCCAGCGCGAGCGTCAGCGTCGCCAGGTGGCGGCCCGGGCGCGCAGCTCGCGCAGGCGGTGCAGGGCCTGCTGCGAGGTCGAGCTGCGGGCAGGTCGAGAAAGCCCGGCACATCGCCGAGTATGACGGCTCACGGCGGATCAGCCCGAGACGAGCTGGTGGGTGCGCAGCCCCTTCTTGCGGTCAAGCACCATCAAAGCGCCGTGGAGCACGCCCTCGCCGTACTCGCTGCCGGGGTTGATGCAGACGGTGCGCCCGATCTTGGTCATCGCGCGCGACTCGTGGATGTGACCGTGCAGCGCGACCAGCGGCTGGTAGCGCTCGATCAGCTCCCGCACCGCCGCCGAGCCCGCCGAGGTCATCGACACCGAGCCGCCGCGCACGACCGGCTTGAGCGTGGCGTCGAGCTCGGGCGCCTGGTCAAGCGCGGTGCCCTTGGGCGGCACGTGCAGGTTGAAGACGCTGCGCTGCGGGTCCGTCGAGCTTGGCCACCAGCCCCTCCAGGTGGGCGGCCAGCTGATCCTCGGGCAGCTCGCGCGGGGAGTTCCAGGGGGTGGGGTTGGCGATCCCGCACGACAGCATCTGGATCTGACTCGGCCAGCTCCACCGTCTCGTCCTCGCAGTCGACGTGCAGCGGCGACTCGGCCAGCACCTCCTGCAGCGCCGGCTCGTCGTCGTTGCCGAGCATCATGAACAGCCGGATCCCGGTCCCCGCCAGTCGCTCCTGGGCCAGCTCCAGCCACGCGCCGCACGCTTTGGGCCATGGCCCGGCGGAACAGGTCGGCGACCGCCCGCTCGTCGCCGTGGGTGGCGGCGAGCTCGTCCTCGGTGGTGACGTAGGGGTAGAAGCCGCGGTTGCGGATCTGGGTCTCCAGCGACTCGAGCTCCTCGACCGGGGCGACCCGGTCGCCGATGAGCTCGGGCACGCGCAGGCCCCCGTTGGAGCGGATGATCGGCACCACCGCCTTGCCGGTGATGTCGCCGCCCATGACCAGGACGTCGGCGCCGTAGAACTTGCCGGCGTTGACGAACTTGCGCCACAGGCGGTCGGCGCCGTGGATGTCGGAGGCGTAGTAGACGGTGAAGCTCATCGCAGTGGCCGGGCGTCACTCGGGCGGGATCTCCCGGAACGTGTTGGTGAGCGAGATCCCCTGGCTGCGGCGGTACAGCGACACGCCGAGGTACCAGACCACCGCGATGATCGGGGCCACGAACACCTTGATCATCGGGCCCCAGCCGAGGTTGCCGCCGAACCCGGTGTGCAGCGCGGCGTAGATGACGAACGCCCACGACAGCCCGGAGACCAGCGACACCAGCGTGATCACCGGCACGCCGAGCACGCGGGCGCGCGCCCAGCCGGGCGCGTCCGCGTGCATGGCGGCGCGGCGGTAGGGCACCGACCCGGCGGCGATCGAGACGACGATGAAGGCCAGCCCCATGATCACCACCACATTGAGCAGGAACGCCCCCAGCCCCTGGTAGATGTTGAGGTAGTTGAGCAGCTCGACCACGAGCGCCACCACCACCGTGGCCACCACCGGGGTGTGGAAGCGGTCTGACACGTCGGTGACCCGCGCCGGGGCCAGGCGGTCAAACGACCACGCGAACAGGTTGCGCGTACCCAGCATGAAGCCCGGTCGGCGTCCACCAGAAGATGGCCAGCAGGAAGCACAGCACGATGATCACGCCGAGCACCTGGCCGCCGGGCAGGAACTTGACCATCGACGGCAGGTAGGGGGTGAACGGCGAGCGTGTAGTGGCTGCGTGCCGCCGCCCAGCCCCAGGTACACGACCGAGCCGAAGAACTTGTAGCCGTAGTACTTGTAGACCAGCAGCGCGGCGACCATGTAGATGACCGCCGCGGCGGCCAGGCCGCCGATGATCGAGGTCACCGCGGTGCGGCGGGCGTTCTTGATCTCGCCGGCGAAGTACCCCGTCCACTGAAAGCCGGTGTAGACCTGGAAGCAGTAGACCATCGCCGCCAGGGTGGCGCCCAGCTCGAGGCTGCCGCCGGCGTGGAAGCCCAGCGAGTGGACCTTGGCCAGGATCCCGTTGTAGGTGGAGCCCGAGCTGTGGTTCCAGTTGCGAGACGAAGGTCTGTGGCTGCCGACCAGCATCAGCACCAGCCAGATCGCCATCCCGATCCACACCATCGCGAAGGTCACCTTCATGTAGCGCGCGACGGCGCGCACGCCGAACACCATCAGGCCGGCGAACAGGATCGTCAGCACGGTGGCGATCAGCATCATCTCGCCGTTGGACGGGCGCGTTGATCGCACTTGCCGTGGATCCCGGCGACGAACCCGAGCGCCGGCAGCACGATCGACAGCATGAAGGTGAAGTTGAACGCCACCCAGGTGAGGAACACGAAGGTCAGCGCGAAGTTGACCACGAAGCCCAGGAACGGGCTGAGCGTCCGTGACACCCACACGTAGTCACCGCCCGAGCGCGGCATCAGGGCCGTGAAGTACAGGTACACCAGCCCAAAGCACGCCACCAGCGGCGTGGCGATGAGGAACGACACGAACATGTTCGCGTGCGGCCAGAACTGCGGCGCGAACCCCATCACCTGCGTGATGCCGACCGGGATGAGCACGGCCGAGAAGACGAGGTTGAACGCGTCGAAGCCGCTCAGCTCCCGCACCAGTCCGGTCGCGTTGCGCGTGAACAGCGTCGGCGTTGTTGTTGATGACCTGCTCTGTCTCCATCACTCCACCCTTTCTGACCCTGAGGGTCAGTCCATGAAGGCTCCTCCGTTGACCGCCAGCGCCTCGCCCGGTGACGAAGCCGGCGTCCTCTCCGGCGAGGAACGCGACGGCGCGGGCGACGTCCTCCGGCTGCTCCAGCCGGCCCATCGGCGTGTCGGCCACCCACAGCTGCTTGACCTCGTCGGGAGCCACGCCGCGCAGCTCCGCCTCCCAGGCCAGCTCGCGCTCCTGCATCGGCGGTGGCCACGATAGCCGGGGCACACGCAGTTGACGCGGATCGAGTCGGCGGCCAGCTCGAAGGCCATCGCCTGGGTGAGCCCGACGACGCCGAACTTCGACGCCACGTAGTCAGACAGGTACGGCACCCGGCCCTGCTTGCCGGCCATCGAGGCCAGGTTGACGATCGACGCCGCCCCGGCCGAGCCGCCGCATCGTGCGCGCCGCGGCCTGGCCGCAGATGAACACCCCCTTGAGGTTGATGGCCAGCGTGCGGTCGAGATCGGCCTCGCGTCACCTCCGTGAACGCGTGCCATGTGCGAGATGCCCGGCGTTGGAGCACCCACACGTCGAGCCGCCCGTGGCGCTCGGCCACCGCGTCGGCGAGCCGCGCCCGCGGCGTCGGCGTCGGTCACGTCCAGGACCTCGCTCCAGCCCTCGCCCTCCAGTCGAGGCGACGGTGGCGGCGGCGGCGTCGCCGTCGATGTCGGTGACGACGACGGTGAAGCCGCGCCGCGACAGCTCGCGCGCGATGGCGCGCGCCGATGCCCGACCCCGCTCCGGTGACGACGGCGATTGGATTGCTCATGACCACTCCTCCGCGGCGAGACGATGTGAGATCGGCCGCAGCGCCGGCTCGAGCTCCCGGTAGATGGCGTACAGCTCGTCGTAGCGCTGGCGAAGCTGCGGGCGGGGCTCGATCGGGTCCCCGAGCTTGACCAGCGGCCGGATCGCGTCCCAGCCCGACGCTCCCAGTGCCGACCCCGGCGGCCAGGGCGGCGCCGAGGGAGGCGCCGGGATGGTCGAGCACCGGCGCCAGCGCCACGTCGAGCACGTCGGCGAGGATCTGCTTCCACAGCGTCGAGTGGCTGCCGCCGTTGGTGACGCGGGCCTGCGCCCAGCGCGACTCCGCGCTCGGCGAACACCTCGACGTGGTGGCGAAAGCCGTAGGCGACGGCCTCCAGCGCCGCGCGATGCAGGTGCCCGCGCTCGTGGCCGAGGTGCAGCCCCACGAACGCGCCGCGCAGGGCGGGATCGTGCAGCGGGGACTTCTCGCCCAGGAAGTACGGCAGGCAGACGATGCCGCCCGCGCCCGGCGGGGTCGCCGCCGCCTCGGCGTCGAGCGTGTCCAGCGACGCCCCGCCGCTCACGCGCGCCAGCCAGCGGACGAGGCTGCCGCTGGTGGCCATGCAGCCGTTGGGCAGCCACGCGCCGGCGGGGTGGGCGTCGAGATAGAGCCGGGCGTCGACCAGCGGGCCGTCGCTGACGACCAGGATGTCCCCGGCGCCGCCCAGCTTGACCAGCCAGTCGCCGGCCTCGAGCAGGCCGGCGCCGTAGGCCGAGCTGACGTGGTCGGCGCCGCCGACGACGATCGGCGTGCCCGCGCGCAGGCCGGAGGCGTCCGCCGCGCCGGCGCTGACCTCGCCCACCAGCGTGCCCGGGCGAGCGGACCTCCGGCAGCAGGTCCGCGGAGATCTCGGCGCGCTCGAGCACCTGCCCCAGCAGGCGGTCCTTCGAGGTCGAAGAGCCCGCTCTCGATCGCCCAGTTGCGCTCCACGTGGGGCTCGGCGCCGAGCATCCGGGCGACCCAGTCATAGGAGCCGGTCACGGTCGCGGTGCCGGCGAACAGGTCGGGTTCGTGGCGCTCCAGCCAGCGCAGGGTCGGCGCCACCGACTGCTGGGTGAGCGAGGAGCCGGTGAGGCCGAGCAGGTCGATGTCGGCCAGCAGCTCGGAGAGCTCGGCCAGCTCGGCGGTGGCGCGCGCGTCGTTCTGCAGGATGGCGCGTCGCAGCGGCCGGCCGCGCTCATCGAGGGCGAGGACCGCCGGGACCATCCCGGAGGCGGCGACGGCCTCGATCTCGCCCGCAACGCGCCCGCTGGCGCCGAGCAGCCGGGGGACGAGCGCGCAGACGGCGTCCCACCACTGGTGCGGGTCGGCCTCGGCCCAGCCCGCATGGGGCGAGAACAGCTCCGCCGGCTCCTGGGCGGCCGCCAGCACCCCCGTCTCGGGGTCGACCAGCGCGGCCTTGACGCCCGAGGAGCCGATGTCGATGCCGAGCAGCATGCCTCTGGGCGCGTCAGGCGACGCTGACCTCGCGCGCGCTCTCGCACGAAGCGGCGGGCGCGTTCGCCGTCGACGGGATTCCAGGTGTAGCCGTCCACCTTCAGGGAGCTGCCGACGATGCAGCCGTCGGCGACCTGCAGGTAGTCGGCGATCGTGTCGGCGCGTGCGCCCGTGTTGAGCAGCACCGGGACCTCGGCGGGCACGGCCTCGCGCACCTCCTCGAGCGTGGCCCGGTCCGGCTCGGCGCCGGCCATGGGACCGGAGACGAGGATCGCGTCGGCCAGGCTCGAGACGACTGCCGACCGCGCCGCCTCCGCGGGGCTGCGCCGCCCGATCGGCGAGGCGAACTCCGGCGTGATGTTCATCATGATCGCCAGGCTGCTCGGCGTCCAGGCGCCGGCGCTCGCGCAGCACGTGGGCCGCCTCGCCCTGCCACAGGCCCATGTCGGACTCCCACGCGCCGGTGAGGACCTCGCGCATGAACCCGGCGCCGGTGGCCACGGCCACGGCCAGCGCGCAGCGCGCGTCCCAGAGGAAGTCGACGCCGAACGGGTGGTCCTCGGGCGCGCACTCGGTCACGACCCGCGCCATCACCGCCGCCGCCTCGGGGCCGGCTCGCAGCTCGTAGGGCCGGTCGCCCTCGTTGCAGAACATGTAGCCGTCAAAGCCGGCCTCCAGCAGGAGCTCGAGGTCGCGCTGCACGGCGCTGACCAGGCCGCCGACCCCGGCCGCGGCGTCGTACAGGGGGGTCCCCGGCAGCGGGGGCACATGCACCATCGCGATCAGGGGCTTGCGATTGCCGAAACAGGTCCTGCATTCGATGGCTCATGGCTTCTCCGTGGATCCGACGGACACGATCTCGACGCCGGCCTCGCGGACGGCGGCGAGCACGGGGTGGCTCAGGGCGGCATCGGTGATCAGGACATCGATCTCGGAGAGCGACGCGATCGAGGCCAGGCAGACCCGTCCCAGCTTGGTCTGATCGGCCAGCGCCACCTTGCGCGAAGCCGCCTTGATGGCCGCGCGCTTGACCCGCGTGTCGTCGAGGTTGTATTCGGTCAGTCCCTTCTCGGCGTCGATCCCGCCGACGCCGAGGAACAGCACGTCGCAGTTGAGCTGGGTGAACGTGCTCTCGGCCAGGTCCCCGATGAGGCTGAGCTCGCCCGGGCGCACGATCCCGCCGGTGAGGATCACGCGCGTGTTCGGGTCCCCGGCCAGCTCGGCCGCGGCCTGCACGCTCGGCGTGACGATGGTGAAGCCGCCGCGGCCGCGCAGGCGCTGGGCCAGCGCGAACGTCGTCGAGCCCACGTCGAGGATCGCCGTCTCGCCGTACTCGATGTAGTCGGCGGCGGCCTCGGCGATCCGGCGCTTGGCGTCCTGGGCCTCGGTGGCGCGGGTGGCCAGCGGCGGCTCGTAGCTGCGGCTGACGGTGGCGATCGCCCCGCCGCGCACCCGCCGGGCCACGCCCTGGTCCTCCAGCTCCTCGAGGTCCCGGCGGATCGTCATCTCGGACACGTCGAACTCGGCGGCCAGCTCGGCGATCCCCACCTCACCTCGTTGGCCAGGAACCCCCGGATCGCTCCGCGGCGCTCGTGCGTGCTCATGCTGCGCGCAGCTTACATCTTTCTGTGAGTAATTCACAGTGCGACGTTGCTGGGGCTCAACTCGTGTGAACTGCGGCTTTGGACAAGGGCACGGGCGCCCCCACCCCTTCCCCAGTCGCAGTTGAGGTTCGCCTCGCGCTACCGGCGAGGCCGACGGCTACGGCCGGGTGGCGGTGCCGTAGATGAAGAACTCTGCCGTCGCGCCCACCACGGCGTCCCAGCCCGAGCTCCGCCAACGCCCGCTCCAACTCCGCCGGGTCGTAGAAGCGCTTGATGATCTGGAACTCGCGCCCGTCGTCGAGCTTGCGCGTCATCGTGTCCTCGTCGTCGGCTGGGAGCACGTGGTCGGCGGCGGTGGAGCGCTCGGTGCGGGCGCTGTCGATGAAGAGCACGCGCCCGCCGGGCTTCAGGCAGCCCGCGACCATCTCCCAGAACGCCGCGAAGCGGTCGGCGGCACATGCGAGAGCCAGAAGGCGAACACGCACGCGTCATAGCGCTCCTCGGGGGACCAGTCGAAGAGGTCGGCCTCCAGGTAGCGGACGCCCGCGTCGCCCACGCGGGCGCGGTTGACGGCCAGCACCTCGGGCGCGGCGTCGACCGCGGTCAGGGTGTCGGCGTAGTCGACGAGGTGACGCGTCCACAGCCCCGTCCCGCAGGCCAGCTCGAGCACGTCGCCGCGCGGATCAAAGCGCTGGAGCACGCGCTCGAGCTCGGCTGGTCTCGGCGAACCAGCGGGTGTTGGCCTCCGGCCCGCGGTCAAAGCGGCCCTCGCGCATCCACCAGTTGTCGTACTCCAGCGCCCGTGCGCGGTAGTAGTCCAGCTGCTCGGTGAGGACGGCGTCTTCGGCCATTCGGCACAGCGGAACCTAGCAAGGCCAACCTGCCCGGAGACGGCCCGTACACTGGCGATCATGGCCACCACGCGCGCGATCACCGACGAGGCGCAGCTGCGCGAGATCATCGGCGAGCCCACGGCGCTGGTCGTCACCAAGATCGCCGACCGGCTCAACGACCTCACCCGGCAGTTCATCGAGCGCTCGCCGTTCGTATGCGTGGGGACGTCCAGCCCCGACGGCGGCCTCGACGTCTCTCCGCGCGGCGATCCGGCCGGCTTCGTGCGGATCCTCGACGAGCGGACGCTGCTGGTGCCCGACCGGCCCGGTAACCGCATTGCCGACACGCTGACCAACCTGCTCGTCGACCCCCGGATCGCGCTGCTGTTCCTCATCCCCGGGGTGGCCGACACCTTCCGCGTCAACGGCACCGCCGAGATCATCGACGACCCCGAGCTGCTGGCCGACAGCACCGTCGACGGCAAGGCGCCGCGCCTCGGCCTGCTCGTCGCCATCGAGGAGTGCTACACGCAGTGCCCCAAGGCGATGATCCGCTCCGAGCTGTGGAACCCCGAGCGCCACATCGACCGCTCGGTGCTGCCCTCCAGCGGCGCGATCTTCCGCTCGCTCAACGACCCCAGCTTCGACGCCCAGGAGTACGACCGCGAGCGCGAGGCGCGCTACAAGCGCCGCGAGGGCCTGTACTGAGCTAAGCCCCGGGCTCCGGCCCGATGTCGCGGGCATTGAAGCCGTCATACATGCTGCGCAGGAGCTCTTCGGTATTCATGCACCGCGCGACACGCAACTTATAGATTGAGCGTCCCCAGCCACGTGACGTAGACCTCGATGAAGGCGTCCATGGCGGCGTTGACGGCCTCGACGTCACGGGTGGCGACGAGGTCCAGCAGCAGGCCCCGGGTCACCGCGATCCCCAGGCGCGCATGGGCCCGTGCCTGCTCGCGCGAGCAGTCCGAGGGTCATATTGATCTCCGCGGCCGGCTCCAGCCAGTCCTCGACGATCCCGTCGAGCATCGCCACCGTGTGGGGGCGCCCCTGGATGCGCCTGGCCGTAGAGCTCGAAGAAGAGGCGCTCGTTGGGCCACAGCGACGGGTCTGAGATGTGGCGCCACCAGGCGCGCATGGCGTCGGCGACAGGGACGTCGGCGGCGGGAACGAGGTCGGCGAGGATGGCGCGCTGGCGGCCCTCCACCTCGTGGACGATCGCCACCCACAGGCCCTCCTTGGAGCCGAAGTGGTGGATGAGCATCCGGTGGCTGGTGCCCAGGGCGCCGGCGAGCTGGCGCAGGCTGAGGTCCGTGATGCCGTTGTGGGCCACGTAATCGATGGCGCCCCCCAGCAACGTCTCACGCGGGCCCTTGTCAGTCACGCCACGGCAGTGTACCATGTGGTACATGGAACCCGTACGAGTCGCAATCAACGTCGTCCAACCGATCGAGGAGGTCTACGACTTCCTCGATGTCATGGCCAACCACGAGCCCTTCACCAACCACATCCTCAAGAACTGGGAGTACTCCGGTCCCGATCGCGGGGTCGGCAGCAAGGCCCGCGTCCACGTCAGCGCCGCCGGGCGCACGGACACCGTCGACATCGAGGTCGTCGACGCCGAGCGCCCGACCCGCATCGTGGAGCGCAACATCAGCGCCGGCGGCAAGCGCGTCGCCAACGGCACCTACACGCTGTCGGAGCTGCCCAGCGGCGGCACCCATCTGCAGTTCGAGTACTCCTGGCAGCAGATCCCGCTCTCAGAGCGGGTGATGTCGCCGGTCGTCCGCGGCATGCTGCGCCGGGCCAACGAGCGCGCGATGGAGCGGCTGGCCGAGCGCTTGCAGACCATCGCGGGGGTTTGACAGAACGGCCGACGGGCAGGATTCTCCCCAAACCGAGTAGGGGAGGTCCGATGGCCGAGGTCGTCGATCAGCAACGCGCGGCGGCGCCGCAGGCGCAGCTCGACGCAGAGGGACTGGACCGAGGAGTTGGCTTCCTCGGACTGCTGTGGGCGTCCGAGGGGTCGCTCATCGGATCGGGGTGGCTGTTCGGCGCGCTCGCCGCGGCGGCCATCGCCGGACCGTCGGCGATCATCGCCTGGCTGGTGGCCTCGGTCATCGTCATCGTGCTGGCGCTCGTTCACGCCGAGCTCGGCGGCCTGTTCCCGGTCTCGGGCGGCACGAGCCGGTTCCCGCACTACGCGTTCGGCAGCTTCGCCGGCGCCACCTTCGGGTGGGCGTCCTACCTGCAGGCGGCGACCGTCGCGCCCATCGAGGTCCTGGCGGCGATCCAGTACCTGGCCACGGCGCATTGGGCCAAGAGCTTCTACGTCGCCCATCCGGGCACGCCGGGCACCCTGAGCTTCGGCGGCATCGTCGCTGCGATCATCCTGATGGTCTTCTTCGTGATCATCAACCTGATCGGGATCAAGTGGCTGGCGCGCGTGAACAACGGCCTGACGACGTGGAAGGTCTTCATCCCGATCCTCACGATCATCATCCTGCTGCTCACCCACTTCCACGGCTCCAACTTCAGCGCGGGCGGCGGGTTCTTCATCCAGCACGGCGCGCTCAAGGCGATTCTGGTGGCCATTCCCGCGGGGGGAATCGTGTTCGCGCTGCTGGGATTCGAGCAGGCGGTGCAGCTCGGGGGCGAGGCCCGAGACCCCAAGGACGTCCCGCGCGCGGTCATCCTCTCGATCCTCATCGGGGCGGCGATCTACATCCTGCTCCAGATCGTGTTCATCGGCGCCCTGGACCCCAAGCTGCTGGCCTCGCAGCACAGCTGGCTCAACCTCGGCTCCTCCAACTCCAATCCCTCCGTCGTGGCGCTCAACGCGGGCCCGTTCTACACCGTGACCAAGGTCGCCGGACTGGCCTGGCTGGCCTTCATCCTGCGCCTGGACGCGGTCATCTCGCCGGGCGGCACGGGCCTCATCTACCTCACATCGTCCTCGCGGATCAGCTACGGCCTCAGCCGCAACGGGTTCATCCCGTCGGTGTTCGAGACCACCCACGAGCGGACCAAGGCGCCGGTGTGGGGCATCATCGTGGCCACCGTCATCGGCCTGCTCTTCCTGCTGCCTTTCCCCAGCTGGGCCGCGCTGGTCAACGTGGTCACCAGCTCATCGGTGCTCATGTACGCGGGCGCTCCGCTCGCGCTGGCGGCGCTGCGCCGCCAGAAGCCCGACCTGCCGCGGATCTACCGGTTGCCGGCGGCGGGCTTCCTCGCGCCCGCGTCCTTCGCCGCCGCGTCGCTCATCGTCTTCTGGGCGGGGTGGCAGACCTATTCGACGCTGATGCTGGCGATGCTCATCGGCTACGGGCTCATCTGGGCGTCCTACGCGTTCAAGCTCAACCCCAAGCGGCCCGCGATGGACTGGGGGGCCGCGGTGTGGATCATCCCCTACTTCATCGGGATGGGGATCATCAGCTACCTCGGGCTGGGCACCGGCGGTACGCCGGGCGGGATCATCGGCAGCATCGGGGTGTTCAAGACGGTGCTCGTCGGCGGCAAGGATGAGCTCGGCGTGATCGGCAGCCTGATCGTCACCATCGCCTTCAGCCTCGTCATCTACTACGTGGCCATCTCGCGCCGGCTGCCGGGCGACAAGGTCGACGAGTACGTGGCCGAGGTGTACCCGCCGCCCGTCGCGGAGGGCTAGGGGAATCGGACCCGCTCGGGCGGCCGGGTCCGCGCATGCGCGGACCCGGCCCTGGTCGCATGCGACCAGGGCTACCCCATGCTCAGGTGGTGACGAGCGCCGCTTGGTCTGAGTAGATCTCGCCGCGCTCGGCCATCTGGACCAGCGAGGCCGGCGGCTCAAAGCGCTCGCCGTAGCGTTCGGCCAGCTCGCGCGCGCGAGCGACGAAGCCTGCCGGGCCGCCGTCGAAGCCGTTGATGTACTGGAGCACGCCGCCGGTCCAGCCCGGGAAGCCGATGCCCATGATCGAGCCGATGTTGGCGTCGGCCACGGACTCGATCACGCCCTCGTCCAGGCACTTGACCGTCTCCAGCGACTCGATGACGAGCATCCGCTCCTCGAGGTCTGAGAGGTTGATCTCCGACGGGTCGCCGGTGATCGGGAAGGCGTCGCGCAGACCGGGCCACAGGCGGGTGCGCTTGCCGTCCTCGTACTCGTAGAAGCCCTTGCCCTCCAGCTTGCCCGGCCGCTGGAACTCGTCGAGCATGCGGTCGATGACCTGCTCGGACGGGTGGCCGTCCCAGCCCGACGACGTCGCCTGCGCGGCCTCCTTGGCGGCGTTGCGGATCTTGCGCATGAGCTTCAGGTTGAGCTCGTCGGAGAGCTGGAGCACGGGCGCGGGGTAGCCGGCCTGCGAGGAGGCCTGCTCGATCGTCGGCGCGGGCACGCCCTCGAGCAGCATCGCGATGCCCTCGTTGATGAACGTGCCGATGACGCGGCTGGTGAAGAAGCCGCGGCTGTCATTGACGACGATCGGCGTCTTCTTGATGACCTTGGCCACGTCGAGCGCGCGATACAGCGTCTCGTCGGAGGTCTGCTCGCCGCGGATGATCTCCAGCAGCGGCATCTTGTCCACCGGGCTGAAGAAGTGCAGCCCGATGAAGTCCGCCGGCCGGCTGACGTTGCCGGCCAGCTCGGTGATCGGCAGGGTGGAGGTGTTGGAGCCCAGCAGCGCGTCGGACGCCAGGTGGGGCTCGATCTCGGCGAACACCTCGGCCTTGACCTTGGGGTCCTCGAACACCGCCTCGATGACCAGCTCGGCGCCGGCGGCGGCCGCCGGGTCGGTGGTGGCGGTGATCTTGGCCAAGCAGCGCGTCGCCGTCCTTGGGGCGAGGAGCGGCCGCGCTCGACGGCCTTGGCCACGAGCTTCTCTGAGTAGCCCTTGCCCTTGTCGGCGGCGGCCTGGTCGACGTCCTTGAGCACGACCTCGAGCCCGGCCTTGGCGCACACGTAGGCGATGGCGGCGCCCATCATGCCGGCGCCGAGCACCACGACCTTGGTGGGCGTGAACGTCTCGATCTCCGACGGCCGGCCGCGGTCGCCGGTGGCGCGCTGCAGATCGAAGAAGAAGGCCTGGATCATGTTCTTGGACACCTGCCCGGTGACGAGGTCCACGAAGTAACGGCCCTCGATCTCCGAGGCGTTGTCGAAGTCGACCTGGGCGCCCTCCACGGCCGCGGCCATGATGTGGTGCGGCGCGGGGTAGTTGGCGCCCTTGATCTGCTTGCGCAGGTTGGCCGGGAAGGCGGGCAGGTTGGCCGCCAGCGCCGGGGTCGACGGGGTGCCGCCTGGGATCTTGTACTTCTTGTCCGCGTCCCAGGGCTGCTGGACCGGATCCCCGCCCGCCCTCGCGGCGATCCATTTCTTGGCCGCGGGGATGAGGTCCTCGCGCGTGGGCACGACCTCATCGACCACGCCGGTCTCCAGCGCCTTGGCCGGGCGCAGGCGCTGGCCCTGGAGCAGCAGCCCCATGAGCGCGTTGACGATCCCGAGCATGCGCACCGTGCGCACCACGCCGCCGGCGCCGGGGAGCAGGCCGAGCTGGACCTCGGGAAAGCCGACGACGGCCTTGGGATCGTCGACGACGATCCGGTAGTGGCAGGCCAGCGCGATCTCCAGCCCGCCGCCGAGCGCCGCGCCGTTGATGGCGGCGACGACCGGCTTGCCGAGGGTCTCCAGGCGGCGCAGAACCGCCTTGCCGTCGCGCACGAAGCCGGCGATCTCGTCGGCGTTCTCCTTGGTGGCCTGCTTGAGGTCGTTGAGGTCGCCGCCGGCGAAGAAGGTCTTCTTGGCCGAGGTGATGATGACGCCGGTGATCGCGTCCTTCTCGGCCTCGAGGCGGTCGACGGTGGCCCGGATCGACGCCGCGTAGGCGGCGTTCATGGTGTTGGCCGACTGGTTGGGGTCGTCGAGGGTGAGGAGGACGACGCCGTCTGAGTCCTGCTCCCAGCGGATGGTGGTGCTCTCAGCGCTCATCTCAGACACGCTCGACAACCGTGGCGATGCCCATGCCGCCGCCGATGCACAGCGTGGCCAGGCCGTAGCGCAGGTTCTGGCGCTCGAGCTCGTCGACGAGCGTGCCCAGGATCATGCCGCCGGTGGCGCCCAGCGGGTGGCCCATGGCGATCGCGCCGCCGTTGACGTTGACCTTGTCCATGTCAAAGCCCATGTCCTTGACGTAGCGCAGGACGACGGCAGCGAAGGCCTCGTTGATCTCCACCAGGTCGATGTCGTCGGCGGTGAGCCCGGCCTTGGCCAGCGCCTTGCGGCTGGCCGGCGCGGGGCCGGTGAGCATGATCGTCGGATCGGCGCCCGACACCGCGGTGGCCAGGATCTTGGCGCGCGCGCGCAGCCCCAGGTCAGAGCCGGTCTTCTCGTTGCCGACGACGACGAGCGACGCGCCGTCGACGATGCCCGAGGAGTTGCCCGGCGTGTGGACGTGGTTGATCTTCTCGACCCAGTGGTACTTCTGCAGCGCCACGGCGTCAAAGCCGCCCATGTCGCCGATCGCCGCGAACGACGGCTTCAGCCCGGCCAGGGTCTCGGCGGTGGTGCCGGGACGGATGAACTCGTCGTGGTCCAGGACGACCTGGTCGTTGATGTCGAGCACGGGCACCACGGAGCTTGGCAAAGCGGCCGTCGGCCTGCGCGGCCGACGCGCGCTCCTGAGAGCGCACGGCGTAGGCATCGACGTCGTCGCGGCTGAAGTCCTCGACGGTGGCGATGAGGTCGGCGCTGATCCCCTGCGGGACGAAGGATGTGTCGTACGCAGTCTCGGGGTCCATGGCCCAGGCGCCGCCGTCGGAGCCCATGGGGACGCGCGACATCGACTCGACGCCGCCGGCGAAGACGAGGTCCTCCCAGCCGGAGGCGACCTTCTGGGCGGCGATGTTGACGGCCTCCAGGCCCGAGGCGCAGAAGCGATTGAGCTGGACGCCGGCGACAGTGTCGGGCAGGCCGGCCTTGATGGCGGCGGTCTTGGCGATGTCGGCGCCCTGGTCGCCGATGGGCGTCACGCAGCCGAGCACGACATCGTCGACGCGGCTGGGGTCAAGCTCGGGGTTGCGGCTGAGCGTCTCGTGCATCAGGCCGACGACCAGATCCACCGGCTTGGTTGAGTGCAGCGACCCGTTGACCTTGCCCTTTCCCCGCGGTGTGCGGATGGCGTCGAAGATGAGCGGTTCGGTAGCGGCCATGGGTCAGCTCCTTGGAAGGGTCAGCGGTGTCAGCGCACTGGACACGGTGTTCGGAAATCCTGCCTGCAATGTTACCCTCAGGGCGCGAGCAGCAAGCCGAGCGCGCTGGTGTGGATCCACGCGCCGGAAGCTCTGCGCCGGCTGCGGCTCCTGCTCTGCTCCCGCGGGGCGGCCAAGCATCGCGTCGATGTATGGCATCGCTGTGTGCGCTGCCTCTCACCAAGGACGTCGGCGTCGCTCGTCTGGCCGGTGGGTGAGTAGACCAGCGCGGTGCGGATGCGCCGTTGTGCGCTGTGGAGGGTCTCGCGCTGAGGGGGGCCCCGCGCTGGAGGGCGGGCGCGCCGCGTGGCGCGGGCTCGGGCGGCCCCGCGGCATCGGGCACGAGCAGGCGGGTGACGCCGCGGTCGTTGATCGCCTGAAGGATCTCGCTCGGCGTCGGCGGGGACCACGACCTCCTTGTGCGCCGGGTACACGTCGAGCTTGCGCAGCGTCCCGTGGTCGGCGCCGACGTGGAAGGCGAAGTAGTCGGCGTAGGCGAAGAAGGTCTCGCCGGTCGCGCGCAGGCGGTCATAGAACGCGGTGACCGCGGCGAGGATGAGGCGTGCCCGCCCCCGCCGCGCCGAGGTCGTCGATGGATGACGATGCCGAGGCGGTCGTGCTCGTCAAAGCCCGGGGAACACGTCGTCGAGGGTGCGCCGGGCGGCCCGTCGACCGTGATCTCGAATTCCTCGCTGCGCAGCGCGGTGGTGTGCACTGGTGGTGCGCGAGATCTTCTCAAGGCGTTCCGCGGGTGTATCTATCGTGAGGGAAGTGAGCGCCGCTGACTTCCCCATCGAGCCGGGCGAGAGCGAGGCCGAGGTCGACGACCGAGGTCCGGTCAGGTCCGTTCGCGGGCCGGACCGCGTGGGCGCGCAACCTGGAGGCGCCGCTGCGCGACTTCCTGCGCACGGAGACCGGGTCGGCGGCGATCCTGCTCATCGGCGCGGTGGCGGCGATGGTGTGGATCAACGTCGACGCATCGTCCTACGGCACCGTCTGGCACACGGTGCTGAGCGTGCGGATCGGCGGCGCCGGCGTCAGCCAGGACCTGCGCCACTGGGTCAACGACGGGCTGATGACGCTGTTCTTCTTCGTCGTCGGGCTCGAGGCCCGCCGGGAGTTCGACCTGGGCGACCTGCGCGACCGCCGCCGGCTCGTCGCTGCCCGTTCGTGGCCGGGATCGGCGGGATGCTCGTCCCCATCGCCATCTTCCTGGCCATCAACGCCGGCGGGTCGCCGCGCGGCGCCTGGGGGGCGGCGATGTCCACCGACACCGCGTTCGCGCTCGGGATGCTCGCGCTCGTCGGGTCGCGCTACCCCAACAGCCTGCGGGCGTTCATCCTCACCGTGGCCGTCGTCGACGACCTGGTGGCGCTGGTGGTGATCGCGCATCGCCTTCACCGGCACGGTGCACGCGGTGGCGCTGGCGGTGGGGATGACCGATGTTCATCCTCATCCTCGTGCTGCGCAGCCGCGGCGTGCACAACGGCGGCGCGTACCTCCTGCTCGGGCCTCGTCGCCTGGGTGGCGTTCCTGCAGTCCGGGATCGACCCGATCGTCGTCGGCCTGGCCATGGGGCTGCTCACCATCGCCTACCCGGCGGCGCGCGAGGACCTCGAGCGGGCCACCGACCTGTTCCGCGTGTTCCGCGAGCAGCCGACCTCGGAGCTCCAGCAGTCCGCGCGGGCGGGACTGCGCTCGGCGATCTCGCCCAACGAGCGCTGGCAGCAGATGTTCCATCCCTTCACCAGCTACGTGATCGTGCCGCTGTTCGCGCTGGCCAACGCCGGCTTCGTGGTGAGCGGCTCGTTCCTCGGCCACGCCTACGGCTCGGCGATCACGCTGGGGATCATCGCCGCCTACGTCCTCGGCAAGCCGATCGGGGTGACCGGCGCGCGCGGCGCTGGTGACCAAGCTCAGCCGCGGGCGCGATCCGCCCGCCGGTGGGGTGGGTGTCGGTGCTGGGGGGCGGCGCGGTCGCCGGCATCGGGTTCACCGTGTCGCTGCTGATCGCGTCGCTGGCCTTCAGCGGCCAGCACCTGGCCGAGGCCAAGCTCGGCGTGCTCACCACGCTGGTGGCGGGGCCGGCGGTGAGCTGGGCGATCATCTGCGTCACCTACCAGCTGCCCAAGAAGCTCAAGCTGCGCCTGCTCATCGGCCGGGGCGAGACGATCGTCGACCTCACCGCCCCGGTCGACCCCGAGCGCGACCACATCCGCGGGCCTGAGGACGCGTCGGTGACCTGGTGGAGTACGGCGACCTCGAGTGCCCGTACTGCGGTCAGGCCGAGGACGTCATCCGCGAGCTGCTGTCGGACTTCGGGGGCGAGCTGCGCTACGTGTGGCGCCACCTGCCCCTCAACGACGTGCACCCCCATGCCCAGCTCGCCGCCGAGGCCTCGGAGGCGGCCGGCGCCCAGGGCAAGTTCTGGGAGATGCACGACATGATGCTGGCCCACCAGGATGAGCTCACGCTGCGCCAGATCGTGGGCCACGCCCAGGAGCTGGGGCTCGACATCGACAAGTTCAAGGAGCACCTGCGCAAGCGCAAGGGCGCGCCGCGCATCGCCGAGGACGTCGAGTCCGCCGACATGAGCGGCGTGTCGGGGACGCCCTCGTTCTTCATCAACGGCCACCGCCACCAGGACGCCTACGACATCGACACGCTGTCCAAGGCGGTGCGGCTGGCCCGGGTGCGGGCGGCGATCACGGCGTAGCGGCGGCTGGCCGCCGCGTCGACGGGCCGGCGGGAGCGAGCCTCCTCACCATCCTCTTCGCGTTCTCGTAAGGCGCTCTTCGCGTCTTCGTAAAGGGCTCTTCGCCCGGCGGCGCACGCTGCGGGGCATGACTGCAAAGCGTGTGATTCCCACCCTGGCCGCGACGGTCGCCTGTGCGCTCGGCACCGTCCCGGCCGCGTCGGCCTCGACCGACGTGCAGACCGCGTCCAGCGCCAACTGGGCCGGCTACGTGGTCGGGGGCTCGTCCTCGGCCACGCGTTACAAGAGCGTCTCCGGAAGCTGGGTGGCGCCGACCGCGAAGTGCTCCAGCGGTCAGGGCTTCTCCTCCTTCTGGGTCGGGCTGGGCGGCTCGGGCTCTGGTTCGAGCTCGATGTCTGACTCGGGTTCGTGGTCTGACCCGAGCGCGGCCTCCGCCTCGGGCTCGTCGACGAGCCTGGAGCAGGCCGGCACCGAGGCCGACTGCAACGCGAACGGCTCGGCCACCTACTCGGCCTGGTATGAGCTGGTGCCCTCGCCGCCCGTCAAGGTCGACATGGCCGTCCACCCGGGCGACCACATCACCAGCAAGGTGACGGTGGACGGCACCAACGTGACCATCCACCTCACCAACGCGACCACCGGCGGCTCGTTTGACGAAGACGCTGCAGGTGAGCAACCCCGACGTGTCCAGCGCCGAGTGGATCGCCGAGGCGCCGTCCACCTGCAGCCAGGGCCTGTCTGACTGCACGCCGCTGTCACTGGCCGACTTCGGCACCGTGCAGTTCTCCGGCGCCGCCGCCACCACCACCGACGGCCACACCGGGACCATCTCTGACTCGGAGTGGCAGACCGCCGCGGTGCAGCTCAGCCCGAGCGCGTCGCAGTCGGGCTTCGGTGACGCGCAGTTCGCGTCCTACTCGGGCTCGGCGGGGGCGACGCCCTCGTCGCTGTCGAGCGACGGGTCGTCGTTCTCGGTGGCCTACTCGGCCGACGCGAGCTCCAGCTCAGGTGGCTCGGGCTCGGGTGGTTCGGGCGGTTCCGGGACGGGCAGCTCGGATGGCTCCGGTTATCCGGGCGATGGCTCCGGCGGCTACGGCGGCTACGGCGGCGGCTACGGCGGCTGGGGCGGCTACGGCTCGTACGGGGGCTACTCCGGCGGCTATGGCGGCGACGGTGGCTGGGGTGGCTACGGCTACGCCTACGTCCCGGGGGCCTACAGCTACTGACCGCTGCCGGCGGTGGTGAGTCAGCGGGGCGGCGAAGCCTTCGTGAGGGCCCGCTGCGCCGCGACCACCACTGACTTGCGGTTGGCGCCGGCGAGCTCGAACAGCTCCACGGCGGCGAGCTCCTCGCGGGTGGCCTGGGGCAGGCGAGCGATGACGTCGCGCGCCTTGAGGTGGCGGTAGCCCGGCCAGGGCTCCCCGATCCGGATCTGCGCCCGGCGCCGTCCTCGGCGCCGGGCTCGGCGAGCTCCTCAACGAGCTCGGGCTCGGCGGAGACGTGGGCGGGCGGCTCGGGTGCCTGGGCCGCGGGGGGCGCGGGCGCCGACGTGGCCGGGGGCGGGGGCGGGGGCGGCGAAGCCACGGGCTCGGGCTCGGGGACCACCTCGCCGCTGACGACCTCGGGGTCGTCATGGCCGTGGTGCAGGCCCAACCGATCGGCGACATCGCCCACGACCCCGCCGGCGACATCGACCGCCTGCTGACCTGCGCGCAGGGTCAACCCAAACGCGCGTGTGGCGAACCTGTACTGGCGGGTAAGGATGGAGCCGAGCACGGGTGCCGCATACCCGACGCCCCGGAGCCCTAAGCAATTGCCGGCCCTACCCCAACCCATCCCCGATCACGTAGTCTGCGCCAGCGGCCTCCGAGAGACGCCGCCAGGAGACCCACTTGCAGGTGAGGAGAACCCCATGGTAGAAGTGGATCTGAAGGCTCTGCTCGACCCGAGGACGCTGGTCGGCGGTGGGCTGAAGCTGGTCGAGCGCTTCGGCGACGAGGCGTATTTCGCCGCCGTGTGCATCCGCAGCGGGATGGTCGGTCCCGAGCTGCCCCACAGGGTCGCCCAGATGCTGCTGGCCTTCGAGCGCTACGGGATGCTGGCCGGCGCGGTCACCATCGGCGCGATCCGCCACGGCGACCGGGTGGCGATCCGCGACGAGCGCGGCGACGTCACCTACAAGGAGCTCGACGAGCGCACCAACGCGCTGGCCAACGCCTGGCGCGACCAGGGCCTGCGGCCCGGCGACGGCGTGGCCATCCTGGTGCGCAACCACCGGGGCTTTCTGGAGGCGGTGTTCGCGGCGGCCAAGCTCGGCGCCAAGATCATCCTGCTCAACACGTCCTTCGCCGGCCCGCAGATCCGCGAGGTGGCCGAGCGCGAGGGCACCGACCTGCTCGTCTACGACGACGAGTACGCCGAGGTGCTCGAGGGCGTCGACCCGCCCCACGGCCGCTGGCGCGCCTGGGTCGAGGACGAGGCCGAGCACCCCGAGAAGGTCGAGGACTCGCTGGAGTCGCTCATCGCCGGCGGTGACACCGAGCGCGCCGCCGCGGCGCCGGCCGCGCGCCCAAGATCGTCATCCTCACCAGCGGGACCACCGGCACGCCCAAGGGCGCCCCGCGCGACGAGCCCAAGTCGCTGGGCATCATCGGCGGCCTGCTCAGCAAGGTGCCCTTCCGCGCCCGCGAGACGACCGAGCTGGCCGTCCCCATGTTCCACGCGCTCGGCTTCGCCGGCATGGTGCTCGGCCTGGCGCTGGGCTCGACGCTCGTCGTGCGCCGCCACTTCGATCCCGAGGCCACGCTGGACAGCCTCCAGGACAACGAGGCCACCGCGCTGGTCGTCGTCCCGGTGATGCTCCAGCGCATGCTCGAGCTGCCGCGGCAACGCGGTCGCTTCGCGCGACATCTCCCACCTCAAGGTCATCTTCGTCTCGGGCTCGGCCCTCAGCGTCGACCTGGTCAAGCGATCGATGAAGGCGTTCGGGCCGGTCGTCTACAACATGTACGGCTCCACCGAGATCGCCTACGCGACGATCGCCACGCCCAAGGACCTGGCCGAGGAGCCGGGCAGCGTGGGCAAGGTGGTCCGCGGCGTGGTGGTCAAGATCCTCGACGACGACGGCGAGGAGGTGGGCTCCGGGTCAGCGGCCGGATCTTCGTCGGCAACAGCGCCCAGTTCGAGGGCTACACCGGCGGCGAGACCAAGGAGCAGATCAAGGGGCTGATGTCCTCCGGCGACGTGGGCCACTTCGACGGCAAGGGGCGGCTGTTCATCGACGGCCGCGACGACGAGATGATCGTGTCCGGCGGCGAGAACGTGTTCCCCGCCGAGGTCGAGGACCTGCTCGCGGGCCACGAGGCGATCGCGGAGGCCGCGGTCATCGGCGTGGACGACGAGAAGTTCGGCCAGCGCCTGAAGGCATTCGTCGTCGCTGCGCGACGGCAAGAAGCTCTCCGAGGACGAGGTCAAGGCCTACGTCAAGGACAACCTCGCCCGCTACAAGAGCCCGCGCGAGGTCGTGTTCATGGACGAGCTGCCGCGCAACCCGACCGGCAAGGTGCTCAAGCGCGAGCTCCAGGAAGCATGAGCGAGTAACGAGCCGCCCACATACGGGCTGCCGTTCGCCTTCTACCAGGCCGAGATCTTCCTGCGCGGCCTGGCCGACGAGCTTCCCGGCCAACCGCTGGACTGGGGCGCCCTGGCCCAGGAGGCGCAGCGCGTGGCCGACCCCCAGGCGACCGACTACGTGTTCGGCGGCGCCGGGACCTCGGACACGATGCGCGCCAACGAGGAGGCGTTTCGCCGCTGGCGGATCGTCCCCCGGATGCTGCGCGACGTGTCCGCCCGCGACCTCTCGACGACCGTGCTCGGGACCGAGTGCCCGGCGCCGCTCGGGCTCGCGCCCATCGGCGCCCAGGCGATCGTCCACGCCGACAGCGAGCGGGGCTCGGCGCGCGCGGCCGCGGCCGTCGGGCTGCCGATGGCGGTGAGCGCGGTGGGCGAGTTCGTGAGCGTGTTCACCAACCCGCGCCTGACCTGGGAGGACCTGGAGTTCCTGCGCAGCCGTACCACGCTGCCCATCGCCCTCAAGGGCATCCTGCACCCCGAGGACGCGCGCGCCGCCCGTGAGCACGGCATCGATGCGGTGGTGGTGTCCAATCACGGCGGGCGCCAGGTGGACGGCGCGATCGCCTCGCTGGACGCGCTGCCGGCCATCGTCGACGCGGTGGGGGAGGACATGGACGTGCTGCTCGACAGCGGGGTTCGCTCCGGCGCCGACGTGGTCAAGGCGCTGGCGCTCGGCGCCGACGCGGTGCTGCTGGGCCGGCCCTTCATCTGGGGCCTGGCGGTGGGCGGCGAGGCGGGAGTTCTTGCGGTTCTGCGTGCGCTGCTGGCCGAGCTCGACCTCACGATCGGGCTGAGCGGCCACACCGGTCCCGGCCAGCTTCACCCCGGGATCCTGGTGCGCGAGGGCGCGCGCGGCTGACCAATCGGAGGTGCGGGTTGGGGCAGATGGGTATGTAGGGGTCGTTCCCTCCGCTGTTCTCGGCTGGGTCTGCGATGCACGGTTTTCCGGTTAGACTGTGGAGCCAATCCATTTCTTACCGCGGGAGGTAGAAGTGATGGAGACGAAGCCTGCTGCGCGCTGGGCGCGGCGGTCAGCGGTATTGCTGTTAGTCGCCGGCGCCTGCGCCACCTTCGGAGTCGCGGGCGCGAGCGCCCTGCCGGGGGTCGGGCGGGCGGCACGGCTGCCCGTACGCGGGCCATCGGTGAGCCTGGGCTGCGCCAGCCCGCTGGCGGGCGCGGTGCAGTGCTTCGGCCGGGCGATCCGCCCCGCCAGGCAGGCAGGGCCCGCAGATCATGGCGGGCCCTACCGGACTGGGTCCGGCTCAGATCCAGTCGGCCTACAAGCTGGCCGGCCTCAACGCCTCCGGCCGGACGGTCGCCGATCGTCGATGCCTACGACGACCCCAACGCGGCGTCTGACCTCAACACGTTCCGCTAGGCCTACGGCCTGCGCGCGTGTACCACCGCCAACGGCTGCTTCAAGCAGGTCAACCAGAACGGCGCCGACCAGCCCGCTGCCCTCCGGCGACTACGGCTGGGCCGAGGAGGAGAGCCTCGACCTCGACGCGGTCTCGTCGGCCTGCCCGACGTGCCACATCCTCCTGGTGGAGGCCAACTCGGCCAGCACCTCGGATCTCGCCACCGCCGTGAACAGCGCGGCCAAGGTCGGCCGGCGTGGCGGCGATCTCCAACAGCTACGGCGGCTCGGAGGCATCCTCGGAGACCTCGACCGACAGCGCCTACAACCACCCCGGCATCGCCATCACGGTCAGCTCGGGCGACGGGGCTACGGGGTGGAGTACCCGGCGGCGTCGCGGTATGTGACCGCGGTGGGCGGAACCACGCTGACGCAGGCGTCGAACTCTCGCGGGTTGGACGGAGAGCAGCATGGTCAGGCGCCGGGAGCGGCTGCTCGGCGTTTGAGCCCAAGCCGTCCTGGCAGACAGGACACCGGCTGCTCGCACCGCACCGTGGCCGACGTGTCCGCCGACGCCGACCCCAACTCGGGCCTCGGCGTCTACGACACCTACAACAACTGCGGGTCAAGCAGCTCGTGCGACGTCCTCATCGAGGAGGGCGTGGCCCAGGGCCTCGACGGCTGGGCGCAGGTGGGAGGCACCAGCCTCAGCTCGCCGCTCATCGCGTCGGTGTACGCGCTGGCGGGCAACACCGCCTCGGTCACCTACGGCAGCTACCCCTACAGCCACACGAGCGCGCTGTTCGACGTGACCAGCGGCTCGAACGGCAGCTGCGGCGGCTCGTACCTGTGCACCTCCGGTGCGGGCTATGACGGCCCGACCGGACTGGGCACCCCCGACGGCACGGGCGCCTTCTAGGCGGGGAGCGGGCTGACGGATTGGGGCGCGGCCCACCTCGCCCTCTGTGGGCGGGGTGGGCGGTCCGGCCGGCGGCGCGCCGATTGAGCGCGTGCCATGCATAAGATGCGGGTCGTGCCCGACCCCGCCGCCTTCCGCGCTCAGTTCCCGGTCTTTGAGCGCGTCTCCTATCTGAACGCCGGCACCGAGGGGCCGCTGTCCCAGCGCGCCGCCGACGCGGTGCGCGAGCGCATCGCAGGCCGAGGTGAGCAGGGGCGGGCCGGCAAGGCCTACATCGAGACGATGCGAGGGCTGGCCGGCGAGCTGCGCGACGGCTACGCCCGCGTGCTCGGCTGCGACCCAGCCGACGTCGCGTTCACCGGCTCCACCACCGACGGCGTCAACACCGTGCTCTCCGGGCTGTCGCTGCGCCCCGGCGATGAGATCGTCACCAGCGACGAGGAGCATCCCGGGCTGCTCGCGCCGCTGGGCCGGCTCAAGCGGCTGGCCGGGGTGAAGGTCACGGTCGCGCCGTTCGCGCGGATCGCCGAGGCGGTGACCACCTCGACGCGGCTGTGGCGTGCTCCCACGTGTCGTGGGTGAGCGGGCAGGTCGTCGACAGCGCCGCGCTCGTCGGCCACCGGCGTGCCCGTCCTGCTCGACGCCGCGCAGGGGATCGGGGCGGTGGCCGTCGACGTTCACGCGCTGCGGTGCGCCTTCTACGCCGGCTCGGGCCAGAAGTGGCTGTGCAGGCCCGGAGGGCAGCGGCTGCCTGTACGTGAGCCGCGGCCGGCTCGACGAGCTGACCGTGCCGTGGCCCGGCTACGGCTCGCTGGCCGACGCCTAGCAGGCGCTGGACTCGGGCCCGGCCGAGAACGCCGCGCCGCTTCGATCACGGCTTTCCGCCCGGGCTGCGCAGTGCCTGGGCGCTGGCCTCGCTGGGCGTGTTCGAGGATGCGGGCTGGGACTGGGTGCACGGCCGCGCCGCTGACCTGGCCGCCGGGCTCGGCGGGCAGCCTCGCCGAGCGCGGGCTGGAGGTCGGTCCGCGCGGGCGCTCGACGCTGGTGGCGTGGAAGCCGCGCGCCGGACGACTCGATGCCGAGGTCGGCCGGCTCGCCGAGGCGGGCTTCATCGTGCGCAGCATCTCTCGCCATGGCTCATCCGCGCGTCGGTGGGCGCATGGTCCTCCGAGGAGGAGCTGGCCGAGCTGGTGGCGCACGCCGCGCCCTGAACCAGGCCGGTTGTGGCGAGCCGTCCGGTCAGGCGCGATGCGTCGCGGGCGCGTGTAGACGTTGACGGTGCCGCGGCGGGCAAAGCCGCACAGCGTCAGCCCACGATCGTCGGCCAGCTCGATCGCCAGCGAGCTCGGGGCGCCGACCCCGATGAGGATGGTGCGCCGGCCACGGCGGCCTTCTGCACGAGCTCGAACGACAGCCGTCCGCTGACGCACGAGCACGCGGCCGCTCAGCGGCAGCTGACCGTCCAGCAGCGCCCGGCCGACCACCTTGTCCATCGCGTTGTGGCGGCCCACGTCCTCGCGCGTGTAGAGCAGCTCGCCGGCGGCGTCGAACAGGCCGGTGGCGTGCACGCCACCCGGTGCGGCGAAAGCCGGGCTGCTCCAGCCGCGTAGGGGAGCTCGGCGGCGAGCGCGCGGGCGAGCTCGGCTCCGGCGGAGACGGCGCGCTGAGCACCGCGACCTCCTCGAGCGCGCCCTTGCCGCAGACCCCGCACGAGGAGGTGGTGTAGAAGCGGCGCACGCCCGGGATCGCGGGTGAGCGGCCCGCGATCTCGATCATGTTGTTGGCGAGGTCCTCGGTGAGGCCGGCCTCCGCGGTCCGTCGATGAGGCCCTCGCCGTAGAGGAAGCCCGAGCGCGAGCTCCTCGTCGTGGCCCGGGGTGCGCATCGTGACCGCGAGCGCCGCGCCGTCGACGCGGATCTCCAGCGGCTCCTCGATCGCGACCGCGTCCTGCAACGCCGTCGTGCGTGCACCGTCCTGTACACGTCCGTGGCCGCTAGCCGATGCGGCCCGGCGCGGCCGGGCGCCGCGCCCCGGGCCGCCCGGACCCGGGGTCAGGCGGCGGCGGGCTCGCCGCGCGAGCTCGACCTCGAAGCTCTGGGACTCGCGCTCGAGCGTGCCGTCCGCGGCCGATGCGGTAGGCGCCGGTGCGGCGCAGCGGCGGCGAGTAGGCAGTGGATGGTGACGGCGGGCCCGTGCCCGGCGTGCAGCACCCGGTGGATCGCCACCGGCGGCAGCGTGAAGGTGGTCGCCCGGGCCGATCTCGCGTGACACGGGCTCGCCGGCCAGCGTCAGCCGATCCTCGCGCACGCGCCCGGACGACGACGGCGATCCCGGCCGCCGGACTCGTCGTGGTCATGAAAGCCCGTGTCCTGATCCTCGCTCCAGCAGATCACCCAGGCGTTGACGTCGTCGTCGTCCCAGATCTGCTCATAGACGCGGACGTCGTCGGCGTGGCGCACGAGGTGGCGCCAGCGCTCGGGTGATTCGGCCAGCGCGGTGGCAAAGCGCTCGAGCTCGTGCGAGCAGAGGCTCATACCGCGACTCCCACTCGCGCGCCAGGACGCGGGCGGCGTTGGCCATCAGGCTCGGTCGCGGCCGGTGCGCAGCGGCTCGATGACCGGCCGGTCCGAGCCATAGACGAGCTGGCGCGGGACCAACCCAGTCGCGCCATCGCGTCGACGAGTCCCGGGGCCGTAGCTGGAGGTGTCATAGAAGGTGAGCGGGTCGCGCAGGTCGACGGCGGGGCCGCCGCGCGTGGCCAGCCGCTCGGCCTGCAGCGGCGCGCCGCCCGCCAGCATGGCGAAGACCACGGTCGAGCCCGGGCAGTCACGCCGCCCGTGGGTGGCGAAGGTCAGCCACGCGGCCTGCATCTGGGACACGTAGTCGGTCAGAGCCCGCCACCACAGCGGGTCGGTGAGCGGCGCCTCGTGCGCCTGCGGGCCCGCGACGCCGCCCGGGTGCACGAACAGCGGGACGCGCGTGGGACTGCACGCGCTCCAGCACCGGCCCCAGCGCATCCAGCGCGTCTCGCCCGGCGAGCGCGCATGCGGGGACCGAGATGCCGACGCAGCCGCGGTGCAGCACCTCGTCGACGTCGGTCGGGGTCGGGGGCTGGACCGGGATCGGGCCCCAGGCGGCGAAGCGATCGCCGAGTGCCAGCACGCCGTCGAGGTGAGCGGAGATGACCTCGGCGGCTGCGTCGTGGGGCAGCGCCTCGATCCCGATCGGGCTCGAGATCGCCACCACGGCCCGCTCGACGCCGTCGGCCTTCAGGAGCTGGCGCGCGGCGGCCGGCGGACTCGGCGGCGGTGTCGATCACGTAGGGCAGCTCGCCGCCGCAGTGCAGGACGGTGAGGCCGTCCGTGCGGCGGACGAAGGGGAGACGGTCGCGCCCGGCGAGGGCGTCGAGGAGCGGCGTGGTCCAGACGTGCTGGTGGAGGTCGACGGTCATGGTCCGATGAAGATAACTAACTCCATCAGTTTTATCAAGATTACCGAGGCGCCCCCTCGGGGCCGGCTCGTGGTCGTCCCCGAGGCGCTTGACCGTGTCAGCCTCCCGTCGTAGTGGTCGCCGAGACGCTGGAGCTCGTCGAGGTGGTGGACGCGCGCTGCAGCGGAGGCAGCCCCAGGGCCTTGGACAGCGAGGTGTCCGCGGTCTTGATCGTCGCCGCGTCAGTGAGGAGGGCACGCGTCGCGCGCTCGGCGCCCGAGGCGTCGTGGTCGGTGGCGGCGGTCGAGATCTTGGACAGGTCGGCCTTGATCCCGTGGAAGCCCGCGACGAGGTTGGCCACCCGCTTGGCGTACTTGGCCGGGGCCTTGAGGGCCGCGAGCTCGCTCGCCTGCTGACCGGCGCGCGTGGCGAGCCCGCCGAACTCCTTGGCCAGCTCGGCGTCGGTCTTGGAGCCCGCGCCTCTGATGTCCTTGGCGATGTCGATCCCCAGCTTGCGGAAGTCCTTCTGGCTGGTGACAAACCCGGTCTTGAACTCGACCTGGCGGGTCGACGAGGACGGCTTGCTGGAACCGCACCCGGCGACGGCGATGCTTGCCACCGCCGCCACGGCGCACACGAGCCTCCCGGAGATCACGCGGGCACGGTATCGCACGCCGCTGCCGGTCAGCAGCCGCGACGCGGACTATCTTTCCGCCATGAGCGGCGACGATCCGTCGGCTGAGGAGCTGCAGCGCCAACAGCGCCAGCAGGAGCGCCTCGAGCGCGAGCGGATCCCCGAGGCCGACACCGCTGCGGACGCCGATCGCCATCGGCGCCGCGCCGAGAAGGCCGCCTACCTGCAGAGCAAGCTCAGCCAGCGCCAGCGGGCCGAGAGCGACGTCGACGACGATTCCGACCTGCCGCCGGCGGCCTGACGGCAGTCACCCACCGCGGGTGGATCATGCGCGCCGACCGCGGCGGTCGGCGATTGTGCCGGGCGCAGCCGCGGTCAGATCTTGCCCACAACGAGCAGGACGAGCAGGACGAGTGCCACGAGCCCGAGCAGGCCGCCGAACAGCGCGACCTTGAGCAGCACGAGCACGATCGCAACCGTCACCAGAACTCCGATGAGCCCTGTGATCATGTTCTCCTCCGGTGGTTGGTCGCCACGGGGTGGCCCAGCGCCCATCGGTTCCCTACCGGCGCGCCGGACGTGGCGGTTTTCTCACCTTCGCCAAGAACCTACCCAACCCTCTCTGGGCTCAACCTGGGTTGACGGCTGTGCGAACATACGTTCGTGACGAGCGAAGGGAGCCCCTACGCCCGGTTTCGCCGGGCGCTCGAGACCGGCAACGAGATGCTCGTCCTCGGGGCGGCCCGGGAGCTCCCTCAGATCGCGCTCGACGACGCGCTGCGCATCTGCCTGGTGCTGCGTGACGGCGACCCCGATCGCTACGAGCGCGCCGCGGTGCGCTGGCTGGGCCGCTTCGCGCTCGAGGCTCGCGCCGCCACGATCCCCGATCTCCGGACCGCGGCGGCAGCCCTGGAGGCGCTGCCCACGCGCACGGCCGAGGCCATGGAGCAGCTTCAGCGGCTGTGCGTGGCGCGCGGCATCGGGTGACCGCGTCCGGTGCGACGCCGTCTAGCGCCGGCTGTGAGCGGCCGCCGGCGCCGCCGCGGGCTCCAGGCCCACGATGTGCTCAAGCCAGGCGGCGAACATCCGCCGCGCCTGCTCGGTCGTCTGCGCTTGATGGCGACGCACCTCGTCGATGAGACGTGGCAGCGCCCCGGGCCCGAGGAGCTGCTCGAGGCTGTCGGCGTAGGCGGGAACATCGCCCCAGGTGGTGGCCAGCGTCCCGTCGATCTCGAGGTGGAACTGCATCGCGTAGGCGTTGTGGACCGTGAAGGCCTGCTGCGGATAGGCGTCTGATTCGGCCAGGTGGACAGCGCCCTCGGGCAGGTCGTAGGTGTCGGCGTGCCACTGCAGCGCGACGAACTCGCCGGGCAGGGTCCCGAACACCGGATCGGTTCGCGCCGCGTCGGTGACGCGGAGCGGCAGCACGCCGACCTCTGCCGCCGGGCCCGTGAAGGCGCGCGCGCCAAGGCTGGCCGCCAGTAGCTGGGCACCGAGGCAGACGCCCCAGTACGGCGTCCCCGCGCGCACGGCCTCGCCGATGAGCTGCTTCTCGGCGCCCAGCCAGGGCAGACGCTCGTCTTCGTAGGCGCCCATAGGGCCGCCCATGGCGATGATGCCCGCGTAGCCCCGCCAGTCGGGGAGCGGGTCGCCCTGGTCGACCTCGATGCGATCCACCGCCGCGCCCCAGGCCAGGAGCTCCTCCTCAAAGGCCGCGGGCGGCTCGCAGGCGATGTGCTGCAGGACGAGGAAGGTGGCCATTCGGCGCCAGCCTAGACAAGAGGGGCGGGCGCGTCACACCATGATCTTGCCGCCGGCGATGTCGAGCGTGACGCCGGTGATCCACGCCGACGCGTCCGAGGCCAGGAACAGTGCTGCGGCGGCCACGTCCTCGGGCTGGCCGATCCGCCCCAGGGGGAACGACGCCCCCAGCTCCCGCCGCTGATCCTCGGTCGTCCACGTCCGCATGCGCTCGTTCTCCACCGCCGATGGCGCGATGCAGTTGACGCGGATGCCGTGCGGTCCCATCTCCGCGGCGAGGTGGCGCGTGAGCGCGATGACGCCCGCCTTGGCCGCGGCGTAGGCGGCATTGGAGCGCGCGGCCTGGCGGCCCGCCGCCGACGACATCGTGATGATCGCGCCGCGCCGGCGGTCGATCATGACCGGGAGGAAGGCATGGACGCAGGCGAACGTGACCGTCAGATCTGAGTCCACGACCTCCCTCCAGTGCGCGACGGTCTCCTCCGCGGTCGGCACCGGCATGCCATTGCCGCCGGCGAACGCGGCGAGGATGTCGACCGGCCCGAGGCGCTCGGCGACGGTCATGGCCGCGCGCTGCACCTCGGCGTCGACAATGCAGTCGGCGCGGACCGGCAGCGCCTCACCACCGGCGGCGGCGATCGAGCCGGCCACATCGGACAGCGCCCGCTCGTCGCGGCCGATCACCGCGACCTTGACGCCGTTGTCGGCCAGTGCGCGGGCGGTCTGTGCGCCGATGCCGCGCGACCCTCCGGTGACGACGGCCACGCGGCCGGCGAGGTCCGCATAGCTCCCCGCCGCACTGCTGACCACTCTCACCGCGGATCCTCCTGAGACTCGGCGGGGCGGGCGAACGGCGGCGGACCACCGATCGGGCTGAGATGGACGCCGGCGAGCCGCCAGCGGCCGTCGTCGCGGACGGCGATGTGGGTCGCGCGGAACTCCCCGTTGACGGCGCGTCCCTGGAACTCCGCCTCCTGGATGTGGCGTCCGATCCGGATCGCGCAGTCCCCATGAACGCGGGTGACCGCGTCCTCGTAGGTGAGAGCGAGCGTCCGCAGACCGCCGCCGCGATAGCGATCCAGCCACTGCTGCTTGTCCAGGACGAAGCCGACGGGCCCCACCAGCGTGAAGTCGTCGGTGGCGAGGGCGTCAAGCGTGGCGACGTCGCCGTCGACCTCGGCGCGGGTGACGTTGCGGTCGAGCTCGGCGAGCTCCTGGACTGGCGTGGTGTGGGTGGGCATGTGCCTGCCTCCTGTGTACGTGGGTGCTGTGGCGTACGGCGAGCATAAGCATAGATATCTAAGAGTTAGATGTCAAATCCTTTGATCACGCTAATATGCTTGCCCACATGCCGGCCCCACGCATCCCGCCGATCGGATTGCACCTCACCGCCGCCGCGCGGGTCGTCGCGCGCGCCTTCGACGACGCGCTGGGCCAGGCCGGCGGCTCGATGCCGGTGTGGCTCGTGCTGCTCAACCTCAAGATGCGCCGGCGGGTCGCCAACCAGCGCGAGCTCGCCACTGCGGTGGGCATCCGCGAGGCGACGCTCACCCATCACCTCAATGCCATGGAGTCCGACGGCCTGCTCACCCGCCGCCGGGACCCGGCCAACCGGCGCGTGCACCTGGTTGAGCTGACCGACTCCGGCGAGGCGGCGTTCGCGCGGCTGCGCGACGCGGCAGTGGCCTTTGACCGGCGCCTGCGCCACGGGATCGCGGCGGACGAGCTGGCGGCGTTCGAGCGTGTGCTCGACCGGCTTGCCGCCAACGTCGCGCCGCTTGACGACGCCACCGTCGCGCCCCTTCCCGCCGCCCGCGGTGCCGGCGCTTAACGGCGGGCGGCCCGCACGGCGTCAAGTGCCGGGCGGGCCGCTGCCTGCGTAACCCCCGTTTCGCTGCGGCGCCCCCGCACCGGGATCGGGGAAGGCCCCGATGTGCGTACCGCTGATGTGCCCCCGGACGGCCGGCGTGTCACCGATCAGATGACAGGGAGCCTGATCACCGCCGAGCCGAGCTCTTGGTCAAAGCCGCACGAACGTCAGCCCCCGTACTGGGCCTGGCAGTTCGCCAGCTTGGAGGCGTCGGTCCCGGCCGACGCGACGCATGCGGTCAGCTTCGAGGCCTTGTCGAGCTGCTGGCCGGCCTGGCTGGACACGGCGCCGCTCGCGCCGCTGTTGGCGATCTGCTTCTTGGCCTGATTGATGACCTGCTGGGTCTGCTGCAGCCCCGTCCGCAGCGCCTGGTTGGCGGTGTTGGTGGAGGGCTGGATGACCGTGAAGTAGACGACCGCGAAGATCGCGAGCGACGCGAGCATGCCAACGGCCCACAGACGCCAGTTGCCAGTGACTAGAACCATGATGTTCTCCTACGTGTGAGTGATTGAGTGTCAGTGCCTGCTGAGGTCAGGGCGGCATCCGACCGCCGTGACCGCTGTGCATGAGTCCGCCCCCATCAGGCGGCTGAGTGTGCGAGTTGCGCCAGCGCCCCCTCCCAATCGATCACGAGCTCGTGGTCATCTCCGTTGGGCATCCGCTTGGCCGGCACGGTGTTGCCCGGGTAGAGCAGCGGTACCGCCGCCGCCGGCACGGGGTTGCCGACCTGGATCTGGTACGGAGCCCGCCCCTCGGCCATGACGGTGAGCAGGAAGGCGTACATGTCGTCGCCCCTGGGGTTGCGCATGCCCAGCGGTTGGCTCTGGACGATGACCGCCTGGCACGGCGTGCCCAGGTCGAGGATCCGCCCTGCCGAGCTGCTGAAAAGTCCCATCTGCCCCTTCTCTCCGAGGTCGTGGTTTCGATGTCGGGCAGCTTGAGGGGGCGCACCGAAGCGGCGCCAAAGGAGCGCCAAAGGCCCGCGAGCGCCCTGTAAGCGGCCGGCCGCTTGTCCTGGCCTGGGCCGGGGGCTACTGTGTCGCGCGGTGACCGGTGGGATGTGTCGTTTCGGGGTGTTGGGGCCGCTCGTGCTGGAGCGCGACGGGCGGCTCGTTCCGTTGCCCAGCGGCCGCCAGCGGTCGCTGCTGGCGCTGCTGGCCCTGAGCGGCGGCAGGCCGCTCTCGCGCGACCGGCTGATCGACGAGCTGTGGGGAGAGCGCCGCCGGCCAGCGCCGTGTCGGCGTTGCACGTCCATCTGTCCAAGCTGCGCGCCCTGCTGGACGGCCTGCTCGTGCTCGAGCCCGCTGGGTATGCGCTGGTGCGCGGCGAGTTCGAGCTCGACCTGTGGCAGTTCGAGACGCTGATGGACCGGGCGCGCGCCGAGCCCGAGCAGCGCCGGGGCTCTGCTGCGCGAGGCGCTGGCCATGTTCCGCGGCGAGCCCCTGTGCGACGTGGAGTCAGAGGGCAGCGTCGCGCCAGTGGCGGCGCTCGCTGGAGGAGAAGCGCCTGCAGGCGATCGAGCTGAGGATCGATGCCGACCTGGCGGCGGGTCAGGCGGGCGAGCTCGTCGCCGAGCTGGAGCGGCTGAGCGCCGAGCATCCCTACGAGGAGCGGCTCTGGGGGCAGCTCATGCTGGCGCTGTCACGTGCCGGCCGTCAGGCCGACGCGCTCGAGGCCTATCAGCGCGCGCGCCGCCTGTTCGCGGCGGAGCTCGGCCTGGAGCCGGGCGAGCCGCTGGCGCGCCTCCAGCAGCAGATCCTCGACCGCGACCCGGCCACCGCGCCGGTGGCTGTCGACGCTGCCGCCGCGCCCGCCCCGGAAACGCCTCCCGCGGCCCTGCGCCCCGACGGCTCCGCCGTGCCCGCCACCGAGACCACCCCGCCGCGCGCGCGCTCGGCTCTGCCGCGCCCGGTATCGCGCCTCATCGGCCGCGAGCGCGACCTCGAGGCACTCGGTGAGCTCCTGGCCGACCCCGAGTTGCGGCTCATCACCCTCACCGGTCCCGGTGGCGTGGGCAAGACGCGGCTACTGCTCGAGCTGGCCCGCCGCGGCGAGGCCGGCCACGCCGACGGCGCCGTGTTCGTGCGGCTGGAGCAGCTCACCGACCCCGCGCTGGTGGCCGCCGAGATCGCCAGCGCCCTGGGCCGGCGCGACGGGACCGACGGGCTCGGCGCCGACGGCCTGTCGGGCTACCTGCGCGACCGCGAGCTGCTGCTGGCCATCGACAACTTCGAGCACCTCCTGTCGGCGGCGGCACTGGTGGCCGAGCTGCTGGAGCTCGCGCCGCGCCTCCGGGTGCTCAGCTCCAGTCGCACGCCGATGCGCATCCGCGGCGAGCAGACCTTCGAGGTGGAGCCCCTGGACCTGCCCGCCGGCGACAGCGATGACGAGCTCGCCGGCAGTCCCGCGGTGCAGCTGTTCCTCCAGCGGGCGACGGCGGCCGATCGCAAGCTCCAGGTCGACGCCGAGGCCACGCGGATCGTGGCGCGGATCTGCCGGGCGCTGGACGGCCTGCCGCTGGCCATCGAGCTCGCCGCGTCGCGCTCGCATTCCCTCGGGCCGGCGCAGATCGCCGAGCAGCTGGCCCAGCCGCTGGGCATCGGCGAGCACGCGCTGCGCGATCTCCCGGACCGCCAGCAGTCGATGCAGGCCGCGATTCGCTGGAGCTATGACCTGCTCACGCCCGGGGCGCGGGCCGCTCTCCGTCACGCATCCGTGTTCCGTGGCGGTTTCACCGCGGCGGCGCTGGAGGCCGTCAGCGGCCGCCCGGTGGGGGCGGAGATCAACGAGCTGCTCGAGGCCAACCTGGTGCGCCGCCAGGCGGAGGGCAGGGGCGAGCTGCTCGAGCTGGTGCGGGCGTTCGCCTCCGAGGAGCTGCGCGCCGCCGGGGAGGACGAGGACGCGCGAGCGCGCCGCCGCCGCTACTTCGCCGGCGTCGTGACACCGGCGATCGCGGCGTTCGACGGCGGCGGCGCGCCCGGTGACCTGGCCGCGTCCATGGTGGCCGACCACGCCAACGTGCGCGAGGCCGTCGAGGACGCCATCGCCACGGGCGATCAGGAGCCGGCCGTCACCCTGGCCCTGGGCTCGCGCCCGATATGGCTGGCGGGGATGCTGCGCCAGGAGGCCCAGGAGCTGGCCGAACGGCTGCTGGATCGCTTCGAGATCCCGGGCGATCTCGAGGTGGCCCTCGTGCGCGCCGTCGCCTACCTGGACTACAGCCCGACGGCCAAGATATGGCACCGGCGGCTGGCGGCGGTGGCGGCCCGCATCGGCGACCACGAGGCGCTGGCCATGGCCACCGGCAATCTCTTCGCCCAGGCGCTCAACGCGCGCGACACCGAGGAGATGCGCCGGCTGCGCCCGGACCTGCTGGCCCGGCTGACCCCCGAGGCGAGCCCGCGCTCACGCGGGTGGACCCACTACTTCCTCGCGCTGGACGCCTACGTCGACGGCAGGTTCGATGACGCGTGTGAGCATGCGGGGCGCAGTGTCGTGCTGGCCAAGGAGATCGGCCACGAGGTCATGCTCGCCAGCGCGGTGGGGGCACTGCTGCTCAGCCAGTCCGCGCGCGACGGCGTCATCACGCAGCCTGCGCTGGTGGAGACCCTGGAGCTGATGCGCCCGCCCAGCGTGCAGCCGCTGGCCGCGTTCGCGCTGTGGCTGGTCGCGCGCTACGCCGCCGACGTCGCGCCCGAGACCGCGGGGCGCTGGCTGGCGCACTCAGATCGGATCGTTGCCGCGATCGACTCGCAGCTGTGGCCCGAGCGGGTGCTGCGCGAGGAGACGCTCGCCGTCCTGGGCATCAGCGACCTGGGGCCGCTGCTGGAGTCAACCCCGCCGCTTGACCACGTGACGGCTCACGCCGAGGCGATCGCCTGGGCGGCCGGGCGCAGCGCGGCCGAAACGGCCACGAGGACGCCCTCGCGCAGCCTCTCGCATGCCGCCACGTAGGCGGCGAACTCCCGCTCGAACACGGTCCAGTCGATGCAGGGCCCATCGGAGCCGCCGTCGGGCGGGGTGAGGTCGTCGGGGCCACCGCCGCGCCGCCACGGGTCGTCGTCGTCAGGCCCGTCGGGGTCGCGCCAGAGCACGAGGACCCGCGCCCAGCAGGCGATCGAGACGAGCGCGGCCAGCGCCACGATGGGCGCGATCACGTCAAGCGGCGGCTCATGGCTGGTGATCCCGGCCGCGAGGCCGGCCAGACAGAAGGGCAGCGCCAGCGCTGAGACGATGCCGACGCGGAGGGTCGTGACGAGTGACTTCTCCACAATCACACTGCTTTCTGAACTGTGGGCGGCAAGAGGGCGGTCGAGCGTAGACGGTTTGCGGGGGTGGCGCCAGTCTCGATTTGGGATCGAGGCTGTCCTGTCAATATCGGCTCCAGATCGACACACATGAGGACAAATGTCCGGCCTTGATCCGACACCCCCGACCCGCGACGATCCGTGCCATGACGTCGCGATCGCCGGCCGAGCCGATCCGCGCGCGCTCCCAGCAGGGCGTCGCCCCGGCATCGAAGGTGCCGCGCGGCCGGCCGGGAGGCGAGCTGGCGGGCCTCATGGCGGCAGCCGGCAATCGCGCGGTCGCGCGCATGGTGCGAACGCTGCAGCGCGACGACTTCACCAAGCCGGTCGCCAACGTCCGCGGCAGCGGGATCACACGCCTGGAGGTGCACGACCTCACCTACGGCATCGACGACTTCCAGGCCTCCTATCCCAAGGGCGCCAGCGACGAGAGGAACAAGACCGCGGAGTCGCCCGGCCACATGGCGGTCGTCCTCGTGCCCGACAGGCTCGACGCCGACAAGCCGGTGCAGGTCATCCTCCACTTCCACGGCTGGGTCTTCCGCGCGGGGGACCCGTACGCCGGCTATCTCGTCGCCAAGAAGGGCGGCCGCGTTCCCGAGGGGACGGTGCGCGACGTCGACCAGGAGCATTGGGAGCAGCAGATGTCGACCGTGGCCGGCCTGGGCCCGCAGGTCGTCGCCATCCTCGCGCAGGGCCGCGGCCAATCGGACTTCGGCAAGTTCCCAACGTTCGAGTACGTCCGCGACGTGCTCAAGCAGTCGGGGCGCACGGACCTCGGCAAGCTCGCTGACGCGGCGAACTACTCCGTCGTCCTCTCGGCGCACAGCGGCGGTGGGAGCACGAAGGTCGTGCCGATGCTCGGCGCCAAGGACGCCGAGACGAGGGACCGGGGGACGCTGCCGACCCAGACGCCCGCCAAACCGGGAGAGCGCGTGGTCAACCAGCAGCAACCGGTCGACCTCGTCGTCCTCTATGAGGCGCTCAACGGCGACTACGACACCCTCGGGACCTTCGAGTGGATCCGGCGGCAGATCGGCCGGCTGGTCCCGCAACTCGACACGTCCCCGGATCAGGCGCTCGCGGCGACGCCGGTGTTCCGCGGCTACTACGGCGACCGCGAGGGGAGCGGGTATCGCGAGCAGTACCGATGGCTCGCCTGCCTGATCAAGGAGGAGATCCAGTCCCGCGTTCCCGCGGCCTTCCAGCAGGCCGTCGCCGATCGCTTCCGCATCGTCGAGGTGCAGGGAGCACTCATTGATCCACCCCCGAAGAAGAAGGACGCGCGCACGCACCAGCCGGTGGAGCACGAGCAGGTCATCAGTGGGCGCGGCGCCGCGCATTCCGGCTCCCTCGCGGACGCTCTGCGTGCCTCGCGCGACCCCACCGCCGACCGCGCTCAGGCGGTGGTGCCCGACGACGCGGAATGCAAGGCGCTCAAGCAACGGGCGAAGGGGCGTGAGGAGGAGCGGATGAAGGCAGCAAAGGCGGCGGCGGACAAGCGGGCCAAGGCGAAGGCCGAGCAGAAGGAGAAGGCCAAGGCGCCGTAGTGATCAACGGGCCGGAGGCGACGCGGGGAGGACCGTCTCGACCAGGCCCGTGACCACGTCGTAGACGTGCCCCGAGGTGGCGATACGGGGCGAGATCTGCGGTGCTCCGCGCAGGCGCTCGACATCGCGGGCGACGGTCGCCGCCGGGTCAAGCACGGCGTGCTCGCGCAGGGCCTCCTCGTGGGCGCCGATGCGCTCGGCGTAGCGCCGGCGGAAGGCATCATCGGCGAGCGCGCCGGTCCCGCACTGCGTGTGGTGGATCACCGCGACCTCGAACAGTGGGCCGTCGGGCAGCACGCTCTCGGTGATCTGGCCGATGAAGGCGATGTCGTTGATCACCTCGGGCGTGACCCGGCCGCCGACGTTGCGCAGGACGATGGCGTCGCTGAGGCCCAGGCCGAGCACGTGCGCGGGGTCGACCCGCGGGTCCAGGCACGCGACTACGAACAGGCGCAGGGCGGGGAAGACCACCGCGCCCTGATGGCCGCCGGCGGCGGCGAACGCCCGGTTGCGCGCCAGCGCGGTGTCGAGGTTGGCCGATCGTGCTGCGTCGGCGGTCGCGTCGGCGGCGGTGAGGATCTGGTTGCTCATGGTGGGTCCTTGCCTGTGTCGGGGTCAGTTGCGGGCGGCCGCGGTCTGGGGCGAGCCGAGCGCGGGGAGGCGGGGTGCGTCGTCGTTGGTGCCCGGGGTGGGGTGGGCGGGCAGCAGGATCAGCGCCATCAGCGCGCCGGCGAGGGCGACGCCGGCGGCGAGATAGTCGGCGGTGCCGAGGCCGTGGAAGAACGCCGACGTGGCGGCGTCGCGGATGGTGGCGGCCATTGCGCCATGGCCGGCGTGACCAAGCCCGCCCGCGACGGCGAGTGCGGCGCCGACCGACGCGTGGGCGGTCCGGACGACCGCGGCGGGCAGTCCGGCCGGTAGTGCGCTGGTGAGCCGGCTGGCGTACAGCGACGCGTAGACGCTGCCGATCACCGCCACCCCCAGCGTGCCGCCGAGCAGGCGCGTGGCGTCGTTGATGGCGGATCCCACGCCGGCCTTGGCCCTGGGCACGACGCCCATGATCGCCTCGGTCGCGGGCGCGCTGGTCAGGCCCATCCCGGTGCCCAGGACCACCATCTGCGCCGCGATCGTGCCGTAGCCGGTGCTCGCCGACGTGGAGCTCACCCACAGGTAGAACGCCCCCATCGAGAGCAGGCCGGACGCGACGATCAGCTTGGTCCCGACGCGGACGGCGAGCTTGGCGCCGAGAACCGAGGCGATGGCGACGAACGACGCGACCGGCAGGAGCCGGACGCCGGTGGAGAGCGGCCCGTAGCCCTTGAGGAACTGGAAGTACTGGGTGACCAGGAAGATGAACCCGGACAGGGAGAAGAACGAGATCGCCACCGAGGCGCTGGCCGCGGTGAAGCGCAGGTTGCCGAACAGGCTCACGTCGAGCATCGGCTGCTCGCGGCGCCGCTCCCAGGCGGTGAAGGCGGCCGCCAGCACGGCGGTGAGCCCGAGGCTGACCAGCGTGCGTGTGCTCCCCCAGCCGTGGCTCGGAGCCTCGATGATCGTGTAGACGAGCAGCGCGACGGCGGCGGTGGAGAGGGCGAACCCGGGGCCGTCGATCCGGGGCGCCCCCGGGTCACGCGAGGTGGGGACGGAGCGGGCGACGAGCAGGCCGGCGAGCGCGGCGACCGGCGTCATCGCGAAGAAGATGCTGCGCCAGTCAAAGAGCTGAAGCAGCCAGCCGCCGGCGATCGGCCCCAGCGCGATGGCCGCGCCCGTGATCGCGCCCCACAGGCCGATGGCGCGGGCGCGTTCGCGCCGCTGCGTGAACACGTTGGAGATGAGCGAGAGCGTCGCGGGGAACACCATCGCCGAACCCAGGCCCATCACCGCGCGCGCGGCGATCAGCTGACCGGGACTGCCGGTGAGGCCGCCGGCCAGGCTGGCCAGGCCGAAGACGGAGAGCCCCGCCAGGAGCATCCCCTTGCGCCCGAACCGGTCCGAGAGGCTGCCGGCGGCCAGGACCGATGCGGCGAAGAGCAGGTTGTAGGCGTCCACCACCCATTGCAGCTGCGAATTGGAGGCGTGCAGCTCGCGGACCAGCGTGGGCAGGGCGACGTTGACGATCGTCGTGTCGACGTTGATGACGAACGCGGCCAGCAGCAGGGAGGTGAGGATCAACGGCTTGTGTTTCATCGCTCCTCCTTGAGAGGGCGGGTCGGACTCATGGCGACGGAGTTCTAGAACATCTAGACAAGAAAGTCAAGTAGTAGTTATAGAAACTCAAGCTACTGCTAGAGTCTGTCCAGCAATGCGGTCCTATGACGAGTACTGCGCCCTGGCCAAATCGCTCGACGTGGTGGGCGACCGCTGGACCCTGCTGATCGTGCGCGAGCTCGAGCTGCGCGGGGCCTGCCGCTACACCGACCTGCGCAACGGCCTGCCCGGGATCGCCACCAACCTGCTCGCCGATCGGCTCCGCCAGCTGGAGCAGGAGGGGATCGTCGTGCGCGAGGAGGCCCCCCCGCCGATCGCGACGACGCTGTTCCGGCTGACGCCCCGCGGCGTCGAGCTCCGCCCGGTGCTCGAGAGCCTCGTGCGCTGGGGCATGCCCCTGATGGCAGCAGACAACGCCGGCGACGCCGTACGCAGCCACTGGCTGGCGTGGGCGATCGAGCTCATCCTCATCGACCGCGAGCCCGAGGCTGCGCCGGTCATGGTCGAGCTGCACACCGGCGAGCAGCCGATCGTGCTCGAGACGCGCGACGGCAAGCTCGTGACCCGGCTCGGTCCGGTGGGTGAGTCGGGCGCCGACGCCACCATCACCGGGCAGCCTCGGCCGCTGATGGGGCTGCTACTCGGCATCCTCACGTTGCGCGACGCCAAGGCCGCCGGCATCACCTACGCCGGTGACCCGGCAATCCTGGACCGGATCGGCGCCGACCCGGCGCTCGTCGCTGCGGCCGGCCGGGCGCCCTGAGCTCAGGAGGCGGAGAGGATGTGGCGCCGGCGCAGCTCGGAGAGGACGCACTGCACCGCGTCCTTGGGCGCCGTCTCGGCGGTGTCAATGCGCAACTCGGGCGTCGCCGGTCGCTCATAGGGAGAGTCGATCCCGGTGAAGTTCTGGATCTCCCCACGCCGGGCCCTCTCGTACTGGCCCTTGGGATCGCGCGCCTCGGCCACGCTGAGCGGCGCGTCGACGAACACCTCGATGAACTCGCCTTCGCAAAACAGCTCCCGCGCCATGTACCGCTCGTGTGCGAACGGCGAGATGAGCGAGGCGATCACGATGAGGCCGGCGTCGACCAGGAGCCTTGAGACCTCCGCGGTGCGGCGGATGTTCTCGATCCGGTCGGCGTCGGTGAAGCCCAGGTCGCGATTGAGTCCGCCGCGGATGTTGTCCCCGTCCAGGACGTAGGTGTGGTGACCGAGGCCGTGCAGTTGGCAGTCCAGCAGGTTGGCGATCGTCGACTTGCCCGCCGCCGGCAGCCCTGTCAACCACACGACGCAGGCCTGCTGCCCCTTGAGCCTGGCCCGGGCGGCCTTGTCGACCGCGATCCGCTGCGGCGGGCATTCCGCGCGCCGTGCCGCCCGAGCTGAGGTCTGGCTAGCCATCCGCTGCGCCGGAGCGCGTGGCCCCGGCGTCGTGCTGCTCCTGGTCGCGCCAATGCTGAATGGCCAGCAGCGACCCGTCGATGATCCGCTCGACGAACTGGGTGCTGTCATTGAGGCGCGGGAACGGAGTCTCGGGCACCGGGAGCTCGAGGAACTCGCACAGCGGCTCCCATCCGTCGGCCGGCTCCCAGACCAGGAGACGGTCCGCGGGCACGGTCTCCCGCACCTCGTCGTGGTAGCGGCGCATCGAGGTGGCCATCCAGTCATCGCTGGTGCCCTGGCCGTCGAGCAGTCCGCTGCGCTGCCACATCTCGGTCATGAGATCGGTGTACCCGCGCCACTGGGGATCGATCTCGGCCCGCGCCGCCGACAGGTGACCCACCAGCTCCTCGCCGTACAGCGTGCCCCAGATCGTCTGGCGCATGCTCCGCGCCCACGCGTCGCCGTCCCGCACGCTCAACAGCACCCTCGCGTCGGGATAGGCCTCCATCAGCTCTCGGTAGAAGAAGGAGCCCGGCCAATCGACCGTCGCCCGGCACTCGCCGAAGATGTCGTCCCAATCGACGTCTCCGTCCACCGCCTGTCGCCATTTCGGCACCAGGTCCAGGTCGCCCAGCACGTTGACCATGTGGTAACACGGCGCCAGGCCGAGCATCTCCAGCGCCACCTTCTGCGACAGCGTCGCGGTGCGTGGCAGGCCAGCTCCAATCAACCTCATATCGAGTCCCCTGTTGTCAGTGGTGCGATCGACAGAGATGCAACACGGTCCACGATATTGAAGTTGCGTTAGCGCAGCGTTGCCCGCGTTGGCGCGGTGTTGGCGTCACCTTTGCCTGCCCCCGGGGGCGTGGGCGCCCCGCGTGGGCTCGTGACGAATGTCACAGCGCCGGAGGCGCCAGAGTGGTTTGCTACCGCCAGGGCAATCTCGAGGGGCTTGGGATGACTGTGACCACAGGTCCACGACGGGGGCGGGCGCCTCGCGATGAGACGCCGCGGGGAGCTCGCGCGCTGTCGTCGGCCGTGATCTGGCTCGCGGTCGCGGTCGGCGCCGCTTTGGCTTCGGTGGAGGTGGCGATCCACGTGCCGTCGATCGTGGTGCGGATCATCGCGGCGCCGCTGCTAGGTCTGATCGGGGTGCTGGCGCTGATGCTCGCCTCCGAAAGCACCGAGCGGTGCCTGACCGGTCGCTACAGGGCGTGGCGGAGGCGGCTCTACTGGTTCTCCGTGTCGCTGGTCGCCCTGGCCGTCGTCGTGGTGCTCGGCGCGCCGCTGTCCGTCCTCATCGGCGACGGGACCGGGTTCTGGGTCGTGGCGGGATCGATGGCCGCCGACGTCGTTGTCGGCATGATTGCCGGGGCGCTCGCGGTGGCCATCATCCAGGCCTTCGGTGCAGTCCTCGGCGGGACCATCTTCCGGGCCCATTCCCGGCTTGGGCGCCACAAGGGTGCTGATCCTTGGCGCCCACCGCACACCACGGAGACGTGGCGGTGGGGGCACGTGTGGCGGGGCGCTTGGCTCGGCGCCGGCGGGCTGGTGATGAGCGCGCTGTGCACTGCGGTCATCACGACGGTGACCACGAACCACTCGGGAGGTGCGGACTCGCCGACGACCGTCGCGCACGGCTTTCTCACAGTTGTGTTGCCGCTGCTGTGCTGGTTCGTGGGCACGGGCATCGGGTGGGTGGCGTTCAAGTTGTGGCGAGGTCGCCGCCGGAAGACCATCGACGTGGAGCCCCATCCGCGGCTTCGCCACGGGACACACGCCACCGCGCTCGGGGTGTGCCTGATCGTGCTGTGGGTCTGGCTCGCCGCGGGCAGTCTCCAGACAAGCACGGCTCACCATCTGTGGTCAGGACGTCTCGACCAGCATCTTCCCACTGTCTCGGTGACCGAGCAGCAGTGGCGCCCTGAGTCGCCATATGTGGCCGAGCAGTTCGAACCACGCTTCTGGCTGACGAACGACGAGAGCTGGAGCCCCACATCGGTGTCCTGGTATCTGCAGCAGGCCGGTACTGCTGACACGGGACCGGCGGCCTGCGGGTCCCACGGCTGCTATGAGATCCGTAAACCAGGCTGTGATGTCGCTCAGCTACCGGCCGGGTGCGCACCCGGTGGCGCAGCCGATCCGGCGCTCTACTACGCCTACTTCCCCCGCAGCGATAGCGGTCTGAAGACCGAGGCGGCGAGTGCGTCATGGCGGTTGATCGAGTACTGGATCTTCTACAACTACGACTCGCTGGACGCGGGGGCGGTCACGCAGTGGCACCAATCCGACTGGGAGCAGGTGTCGGTCCTCGTGCAGCGCAGCGGGGCATCAATGAGGCCGCGCGAGGTCGCCTTCAGCGAGCATTGCTACGGCGCGGTCCTGCCGGCCGCTCGCGTGAGGTGGGATGGCTCGCATCCCAAGGTGTACGTCGGCAAGGGCTCGCACGCCAACTACCCACGGCCAGTCAGCGTGCCCGTCCGCCAGCTGCGCTGCAGCCTCGGGCTGGAGCCGCGTTACGTCGGCGTCGCCGGCCTGTTCTTTGCGCCGGCGTTCGATGGGGCGAGCATCGAGCTCCCGCTGATGTACGTGCTCGGCCTGCGCGATCGCACCGATAAGACCAGACCCACTCCGCCGCTCCCGCTCGTGAGCATGGCCGATACGCCCGGGATCAACGGGTTCAAGGGGCACTGGGGGCTGGACAACAACATCAGCTTCATCGGCCTTCCGCGCGTGACGACGGGTGCTGGGCCAGGCGCGCCTCAGACGCAGGACCCGTGGAAGAACCCCGTGTGCACCATGCTGTTGAGCCGGAAGTGGCTGAGCCCCGGGCGCGTCACCGAGCCGGGCTGGGTGTGCAAATGAGGCTGACGTGGAGCCTCAGTGCTGCTCGGCGACCAGGCCGCCCCGCCGGCGCGGGTGCCAGACCGATGAGTTTTGATGTCGGGAGCGGTCAATACAGCCATGACGACCACTCACACACTCAAGACTCCCGAGGCCGACATCGTCTATGACGTCGACGGCCCGCTGCCCACCGCCGACGGACGCCAGCCACTGTTCATGATCGGGCAGCCGATGCCCGCCAGCGGCTTCGCGACGCTGGCATCGCACCTCCCCGACCGGACCGTCGTGACCTATGACCCGCGCGGCCTCGGCCGCAGCACCCGCAGCGACGGTCGTGTCGACAACACCCCCACGGTGCAGGCGGCCGACGTCCACGCCGTGATCGAGGCGCTCGGGGCCGGCCCGGTGGACATGTTCGCGAGCAGCGGGGGCGCGGTGACCGCGCTGGCGCTCGTCGCCGCCTACCCCGACGACGTGGCCACTCTGGTGGCACACGAGCCCCCGCTCATTCCGGTGCTCCCGGACTTCGCCGCCGCCGAGCGGGCCCGCGCCGGGGTGCGCGATACCTACGAGGCCGGCGGCGCGGGCGCGGGCATGGCGGCCTTCGTCGTGATGGCGTCATGGCCGGGCGAGTACACCGACGAGTACTTCGCCCAGCCGCCCGCGGATCCCGCCGCCTTCGGGATGCCGACCGAGGACGACGGCTCCCGCGACGACCCGCTGCTGTCAGACCGGTCCTGGGCGGTCAGCAGCTATCACCCCGACGTTGAGGCCCTCGCCCACGCGCCGGCGCGCATCGTGATCGCCGTGGGCGAGGAGACCAAGAACACCTTCACCGGACGCACGTCACTGGCCGCCGCGGACCTGCTCGGTCAGCATCCCACCGTATTCCCGAGCCACCACGGCGGCTTCCTCGGCGCCGAGTCCGGCTATCCCGGCCAGCCCGAAGCGTTTGCGCGCAAGCTCCGCGAGGTCCTGGCCGACGCCGCCTGACTCCTGGTGGGGGCCCCGCGCCGTCACCCTCGCTGTTGCGAGCCGAAGCGCGGGGCGACTACCGTGTAGTGAGCACATGTTCGGGCGATCACACAATCGGGACAAGGAGGAGGAGCGAGATGGCCGCAACTGAGAAGGCGATCCTTGCCGGCGGATGCTTCTGGGGGGTGCAGGACCTGATCCGGAAGCTCGACGGCGTGATGGGCACGCGGGTGGGCTACAGCGGCGGCGACGTGCCCAATGCGACCTACCGCAACCACGGCTCGCACGCGGAGGCGATCGAGATCGAGTTTGACCCCGAGCGCATCTCCTACCGCGACCTGCTCGAGTTCTTCTTTCAGATCCACGACCCGACGACCAAGGACCGCCAGGGCAACGACGTCGGGGCGAGCTATCGCTCGGCGATCTACTACGCCGACGACGAGCAGCGCCGCGTCGCGGAGGACACGATCGCCGATGTCGACGCCTCCGGCCTGTGGCCGGGCAAGGTCGTGACCGAGGTGGAGCCGGCCGGGCCGTTCTGGGAGGCGGAGCCCGAGCACCAGGACTATCTCGAGCGCTACCCCAACGGCTACACCTGCCACTTCGTGCGCCCGGGCTGGAAGCTGCCGCGACGGGCTGAGGCCGCGCACTGAGCTGAGCGACCCACGGTCCGCGTCGTCGACCGATGAGTTGGTGGGGCTGCGAAGGTCTAAGCCACCATGACCGATACAACCCCACTCATCACCGGCGTGGACTTCGTCTGCATCCCGGCGCAGGATTTCGATGCCATGACCGCCTTCTACGGCGACACGCTGGGCCTGCCGTTCGTCAAGCGCTACGGGAGCCGACGCGGCGCCGAGTACCAGGCGGGCAATCTGACGCTGGCCATCATGTGCACCGAGGACTTCGGCGGGACCTTCTCGCGCAACGCGATGCCGGTCGCCCTGCAGGTCGCTGACGTGGCCGTCGCGCGGGAGCGGCTTGAGGCGAAGGGCGTCCGTTTCGTCAGCGACACGTTTGACTCCGGCGTCTGCTGGCAGGCGATCTGCGTGGACCCGGACGGCAACCCGCTCTCGCTGCACCACCGCTACGCGCCCACGGAGGACCGCCCCGCCGCGTCGTAGCCGGTGCAACGGCCCGCTCGTGTCGACCGGTCTCGAGTGCGAGCTCGAGCGCGGCACGGGTGACAGCGGCGCGGGTCACTCCTCCTCCAGCGCCTCGGGCGCTTCTCCTTCCGCGCCGCCGTGCGGTCCTGGCCACCTGGCTGGGCCTGCTCATCGCGCTCGGCGCCGTCGCCGCTAGCGCCGGCGGCACGTTCGGTCACCGCGCCTGGTATTTCCCACGCGTCCTGGACCGTCACATCCCGAACGTCGAGATCGAAGGCGCCGCCATCGGACACCACACTCAACCCTCAGCGGCGGCGACATCTCCCGCGCTCGCGCAGACCTGAGACGCGGCCCACGATCTGGAGCGGGCGCGCGCCGATCCCTTCGGGAGGCGCTCGTCTGCCCGATCCGGCCCTTACTCGGGTGATCCGATGATGGTGTAACGCGCTGCGCGGTCCGGGGACTGAGGGCGAACACCATCAACCGGAGGTTCGCAATGAAGCACCGTATCCCGTCAGCGTCGTTCATCGTCAGCGTGCTCGCACTGTTCGTCGCCCTCGGCGGCACCGGCTATGCCGCGGTCACCGTGGTCACCGCAAACAACGCCAAGCACCTCGGCGGCCAGTCACCCAGCTTCTACCTGCAGGCTCGGCACTTCGCCTACTCCCACGGCGAGCGCTTCCTCAGCGTCGGCCAGACGGTCACTCTCGGCAGGAACGGACATTTCACCTTCTCCGCGTCGTGCTCGAAGGACATGACAGGACAGAACCAGGTGACCTTTGACGTGACCGCCAACACGACGGCCGACCTTGACGGCACCGGACCGATGCCCGCGGGAACCAAGGTCAATATCCACACCGACAGTGACGCTCTGAACAGCACCCAGGACGCGCCGCTGAAGGCGGGAGACTTCACCCAGGTCGGCAGCGCCTCGAGCTCGACCGAGATCGCCGCTGACGGCGAAGAGGCCGACGTCTTCTACAACGACGGCGTCAACTGGCCGGCCACGAACGGCTCGCCCGCCCACGACTGCTTCGCGGGCTACGACGGATCAATCGGCGGCTTCAGCGGCAACTCGCAGAGCTGAGGCCCATGCCGCCTGAGCGGCACCACAACGCTGGCCTGATGGCGGCTGACCAGAGATCAGCCGCCATCACGCGTCGTGGGCACGCATGCTGGGGACTGTCAGGGGGGAGGCGGCTGCCGGAACGCTGCTCAGGTGGGCTCGGATGAGCGCCGCACTCAGTCCGGTGTCCACGAGCCAGGGCCCGTGCCCGCCCGGGACCTCATGAAGCGTCGCTCCGGAGACCTGTTCGATCGAGGGCCGGGCGCGGCCGGCGGTGAGGTAGGGGGCGTCGGCGCCCCAGATGAACATCGTGGGTACTTCGATCGCGCGCAGCTCTGGGGAGGTGAGGACGCTTTCGGGACGCGGCCGGCGGAACTGGTCGATCGCGTGCATCAGCGAGCTGACCGTCGTCGCGTTCCCGGGCCGGCGGGCGGACAGGCGTAGCGCGTCGATCAGGGAAGTGGGCGCGGCGGCGACCTCCGCGCGGCCGAGACCCCGGGCGAGGAGACGTCGGTACACAGGGCGGGGGCTGGGTGAGCGCAGAACAGCGCGGCCGAGGCCGCGGACGGTCAGGAGCGACAGTGGCATGCGCACGCGGACGCCTGGGAGCGCCACCGCCGGTTCTCCGATCGCAACCAGGCGGGAGATCCGCTGGGTGCCGGCTGCCGCGTGCCAGAGGGCGAGCATGCCGCCCAGCGAGTGACCGACGACCGGCGCCTCGTCGAGTGCGAGCGCGTCGAAGATGTCGTCGATGAGCTCGCCGGCGCGGTGGCGGACCTGACCGGTCGATAGCGGTCTGGGTCAGAGAGTCCGTGGCCGGGGAGATCGATCGCGAGCATTCGCCAATCTGAGAGTGCGGGGAACAGGGGCGCCCATGCCGCGGCGCTGAGCGACACGCCGTGGAGCAGGATCAGTGGCGGTCCGCTGCCGTGTGAGAGCAGCCGTACGCGCACACCGGTCCTGGCGAGGTCGAGAAAGGACTCGTCGACCTCGGCGCCGACGGTCTGAAAGAGGTCGGCTTCGGCCTTGTGGATGCGGTGCTCGAGCGACATCATCGGATGTGACCGCTCCTTCACGCGACCTTGGTGTCCCGAGTGGTTGTCGGGCGGGCGGCCAAGTGGGCCAGCCAGTTGCGCACGACGCCCTCCTGGCTGGCGCTGAGGTCGGCGAGCGCGGCGTCCTCAACCGCTCGGACGCGGGCCGTCGCGGCCGCCAGGGTCGTGCGGCCCCGCTTGGTCGGGCGAACCAGGACGACGCGCTGGTTCTTCGGTCGGCGTTCGATCAGGCCGGCGGTCTCCAGGCCGAGCACGGCGGTGTGCATCGTCTGCCTGGTGACCTGGGTGATCCGCGCCAGCTCAGAGGTCGAGAGCTCTGGCCGGGCCGCGAACACACTGAGGATCACGTACTCCTGCGCCGAGAGCCCGAGATCCTGGAGCGCGTCCTCGAGCGAGGCACGGAAGCGTTGGTGGGCAAGCCGGAACAGGTAGCCCAGGTTCGCCTGCGGCAGTGGATCATTTGTCAGTGCTCTGACATCTGCTGGGACCGTAACAGATGTCAGCCGCACTGACAAGTTGGGACGAGGCGAGGATGCGGGCGAAGGCATCCTCGGTGAAGCTAGTTCGCGCTGTACCCTCGCGACGCTTTCTGGATCTGGCCGCTCTTCGCCAGTTGCGTCAACCGGGTCGAGATGCTCCCGGGGTTGAGATTGAGCGCCTTGGAGATGTCGCCCGCGGTGCTCTGAGGGTGCTGGCCCAGGAACGCGATGATGCTCGCCTTGGTATCCGTCTGCCGGCTGCGAGCGGTCGCACGGCGCTTGCTCGCTCGCCGCGCGGTCGCCCGGCGTGTGGAACGCGCGGGAGCGGCCGTCTCCGACCCGCCGTTGTGGGCGTGGAACTCTCTGATCTGCTGCTCGAGCCACGCCAGATGCTCTTGGACCTCTGCGCGCTCAGCCTCGAGCGTGTCGATGACCTGTTGAATACGCGACACGACCGTCTCCTCTACAGAAGCTCCCAACGGCGACGCTCGAGGACCTGCTCCTTGTCGCGCGCGGCCCGGAGCTGGCGCGCCTTCTGGGTGGCCTGCTCGTTGCGTTGCGCAATCTCCTTGCGCAGGTCGTCAAACGCGACCGCCGCGGTTGAGCGTCCCGGGCCGGGTTCTAGGTTCTGCTTGGGCATACTCTCACTCCTCGTCGCTCCACTGGAAAACACTGCCCACAGGGAGGATGAGAGAGCGCGACACCCAAACGGTGGAACCTGCTCCACACACTCTACTCGGCGGCCATCCGCCTAGCCCGGCGCGATTGGCGGGTCAGTCGAGATTGTCGACGACCTCGGTGGCTCGCGACCACTGGTCCGGCGGGACGACCAGGTAGATATCTCCTCGCCCAAACTGGTCCAACGGCCGGTCCGCGACGCAGCTCGCGTCCAGACCCAGAGCCCGCAGCTGGTCGCGCCACGCCACCGCCGTCTTGAGCTCTTCGAACGTGCTCACAGTCTCCCAGCCATCCAGCCGCGGGTCGCCGACGGACACCAGCTGCTCCTTGGCGACGCGACCCTTCAGAAGACGACCAATCCGCACGTCATAAGCCTACGCGTCAGCTCACCGAGCATCTTCGCGTGACGACGGCCGTGCCGGGGCGTATAGATACGGGACTCTGTCAGCCGATCGAAGGGGGTCTACTGTGCATGTCCGAACTGCGGCCGTGGTAGCGCTGACCTCGCTGAGCCTCGCGCCGGCGGCGCTCGCGGACACGTCGACGCCTGGGACGTTGACCGTGGATGGCCAGGGGTCGGTGATGATCACCCCGGATGTGGCGTCGCTGTCGCTGTCGGTGACGCGCTTTGCGGCGACGTCGGCACCGGCGCTGTCGGCCGCCAACCGGCGCATCGACGCGATCGTCCACGCGGTGCGTGGCGTGGGTGTGCCCGCGTCCGGGATCCAGACCGAATCGATCAACACGACCTGCGCCAGGATCCGCGTGGGGCCGAAGGGGCATAAGCACCTGATCAGGCGCTGCACCGCGAGCGAGTCGTTGTCGATCACCTCGACGGCTGCGATCGTCGGCCGTGTGATCGACGCGGCCACTCATGGCGGCGCGACCACGATCAACGGCCCGGACTTTTCATTCGCGAACCCGTCCGCCGGCGAGATTGCCGCCGAGAAGGCGGCGATCACGGACGCCCGTAGCCAGGCGAACGCCGCCGCCGCGCAGCTCGGCGACACGGTCACCGGGGTACAGTCGATCAACCTCAACCCGCAGTCAGGGGTCGTGGCGCCCGGCGCAGCCTCGGGCCCAACGAACGCGACAGGAGCACCTTCGACACCGACGACCGTCCACCCGGGCGCCCAGCAGGTCGACGCGACGGTCGCGGTCGTGTTCACGATCGCCCCGGTCACCCCGGCACAATGATTCCATTCACGCGCCATAGGGATCGCCGCGTTGAAGCTCGGGGCCCGTCGTGGTGCATGAGCGGTAACGGCAGCCCAGCAGGCCGAAGAGAAGTCCGCCGGCGAAGAAATAGGCGTCGGTGACGTTGGCTGACCAGAGGGCGGACGCGGACCGGTAGTACGCCACGCCCATCGTTTGCTTGTGTGAGAGCCCGGTGATCCCGTTGGGCAGCAGGCCGAGCGCGCGCGTCAGGTCATCGATGAGCCCGGCGCCGCCGCGGACGACGAGCACTGCGCAGCCGAGCCAGACCACGATCAACGCCGCGCGGCGCATCCTGCCGCGCGGCCAACCGCGAGCGATGGCCAGGCTCACCCACGCGCCCAGTGGCCACGCGATCCCCTGCAGCACCTCAAAGATCCAGCCGGCCACCGAATCCGGCACCAGACCGGGTAGCTCGCCGTTGAGCCCGAACGATCCGCCGAGGTACCAGTAGACGTGAAAGGCGAAGAACACGACCACCCAAGCGAGCGCCGCATACGCCACGCGAACCGGCAGCCGAGTGCTGTCTTTCACCGCAGCACGGGGCGACGCGGCAACAACGCCGGAGCTCATCTGTAGGACCCCAGTAGCGAGCAGACGTCGGCCGGCCTAGCCGAGTCCCTGCGCGAAGCCCTGCCGCCAGCTCGGATAGCGCGGCTGCCAGCCGAGCTCACGCTTGGCCTTGGCGTTCGAGGCACCTTTCACCTCGGTCATCGTGAGCGTCGCCGCCTCACCGGCGGCCAGCCGACCGAGCCAGCGCGGGATCCGCCTCGGTGGCTTGGCATGCAGCGCGCGTGCCAGCACCGGCAGCCACTCCCGCACCGGCGCGGGGTCGTCATCGACGATGTTGTAGATGCCCGACCCGCCATGCTCGACCGCGATCGCGGTGGCTGCGGCGGCGTCGTCGATGTGGATCTGTGAGAAGACGCCGCCACCGTCACCGACGATCGGAAACCGGCGCTTGCGGATCGGAGCCGCCATCACCGCATCCGCAGCCAGGCTGATCGAGGTCCCCGGACCGTAGAAGGCGCCGTAGCGCAACACCAGACCCTCGCCCCACTCGATACCGGTCACCGCCCGCTCCAGATACAGGAGCCCCTCCACTACCGTCCGCAGCGACGCCGGCGGGTTGGGATCCAGGGGATCGGCCTCGGTCAGCACCGGCCCGCCCGTTCGGGCCCATCGAAAAGCCCCAAAGCTCTGCGCCACAAAGCGCCGCGCCCCGACGGCGCGACCGGCCGACAGGAGATGGTCGGTCCCCTCCATACGCAGCCGGTTGGTCATGATCGCGCCCCGGAAGCGCTCGGGGTGCCGCGCATCACGGACGCTCATCGGCCCGGACAACGCCGTGAGCTCATGCACGATCACCTCCGGCTCGGCGGACGCCACCGCCTGGGCGACGGCGTCGGGGTCCAGAGCGTCGGCCACGACCGGGCGCGCGCCCAGGCTGCGCACGAGATCCTGCTTCGAGGCGCTCCTGGTCATCCCGACCACCGCATGACCTCGCGCCACCAGCTGCGGGACGAGAACTCTGCCAAGAACGCCCGTGGCACCGGCTACGAACACCTTCATGTCTGCTCCTCTCGCTGTCATCTGCCCTCGTAAGACAAGACAGACACACCGCCTGTGACAGCCTGAGTGACCCGACGCGGCGCTATTACGAAGAGGTCGGGCTCATTGGCCCGATTGAGCGGCACGCCAGCAGCGGGCACCGCCGCTACCGACACGAGGACCTCGACACGCCTGCGGCCGCTGAGCAGCCCAGCTTCGCGTATCTAGGCGCTGTGTTGCGGGGCTTGACCGTGCGTGGCTCGCGCCTGGGCGACAGCGTGAGTGACTGATCGGCTGTGCTGCAGCGCATTGCGAAGCCCGATCATCTGGTCGCGGTCGTACTCATCGCGTCCGTCGGGGGTACGCGCCGGCGCTGGGAAGCCGTACCGGTCCTCCCACAGGCGCAGCGTGTCCGCGCTTACGTTGAGCACCGTGGCTGCTTCGTTGATCGTGAGCGTGGCTCGACCCTCCTTCACAGCATGTATCGGCAGCTGGATCGATTCCTTTAGCTCTTTCGGGAATCGCGGACTTCTGTCGTACGGGCGACGGACATCAGGTCGCCGAACTGATCCCGAGCTTCGGGAACGGTCCGCCACCGTGGAGATCAGCACGGCCGACAGGGCGAATTTGGCGCCGTTGGCGGCAAACGCAATCCACGCCGGTGCCACCGCGAGCAGGAGCGCTCCGATCGTCGGGCCGACAACGAATCCCAGGTCCTGCACCGTGTGCACTAGGGCGTTGGCCGGGCCGAGCCGGAACTCCCGGACCAAGCGCGGAAGCCGCGCGATTGGTCGACGAAACGCATGTCGAGTTCGCCGTCGCTCGTTCGACGCCAGGGTACAAGCGAGCTCTCGGGCTCAATTCCCGCGACCGAAAGGACCCCCCGTGTCCACCACTGTGCTCTACATGTCGATGTCCCTCGACGGCTTCATCGCCGGGCCGAACGAGACGCCGGATAACGGTCTGGGCGACGGCGGCCAGCGCCTGCACGATTGGCTGAGCGCCGAGAGCGGGCCTGAGGCGGCCCGTGGCCACGAGGACCTTCGGCAAGCCATCCGAACGAGTGCCTCTGGGGTCAATCGTCAGGTCGTCGACGAGTTCATGGCCACCGGGGCGGTCGTCGCCGGGCGGGGGACGGTCGAGCCCGCCGGCTACTGGGACGGCGATCACCACGACGGCGTGCCGATCTTCATCGTCAGCCGCAGCGAGCCTCCGGCCGAGGTGCGTGAGATGCCGCTGGTCACGTTTATCGACGACGTCGCGACCGCGATGGCCGAGGCCAAGCGAGCGGCGGGCGACAAGGGCGTGCTCGTCCACGGCGCCGGGGTCACCCAGCTCGCGTTGGCCGCCGGCGTCCTCGACGAGCTCGAGATCAGCGTCGTCCCGGTGCTGCTGGGCCAGGGACGGCGGCTCTTCGACAACCTCGCTGCCGAGCACGTCGAACTCGAGCGGACCCGCGTCCTTCAGGGCGACGCAGGGGTCACCCACCTGCACTATCGCGTCAAGCGCTGACGGGCATGAGCCGCCGCCGGTTATGATCGCCGCGGTGGACCGGGCACAGGAGCCCACGCACGAGCAGGGGGAGCACGAGTCGGTCGCGGAGCGCGAACCGGGATCGTTCCCGCCGGGCTCGGCAGCTGACTTCGCGACCGCGGTTGAGGCGGCCAAGCACTCCGCGACGGCGAGGGCTGCGGTCGAGGCGCTCCAGCGGGCCGTGGGCAACCGCTCCGTTGCTGGGCAGGCGCACCGCCGGACCTTGTCGCGGCTGAAGAAGAGCTACCAGGGACTCGATCCGGTGGCCGCCGTTGGGCGCGCTCTCAGCAACGATGACGAGGATGACGCGCTCGATCTGATGCGTGCCCTGACCACTGCGGACCAGGCGAACGCGGTGCTGCGGACCTACCAGAAGGCGGCCGTGAAGTGCTTCGGCAACAAGACGATGGGCCAGGGGATGGCGATTCTCGTCTCAAAGGGCGGGCACCTTCGCGAGGCGCTCTCGTGGATGGACGATGAGGGCACGGACTGGGGCCTGCAGAGCGTCGTCGTCGGCCAAGCCTCGGTCGATGAGCGCAAGTGGATCGTGACCCCCGATTGGAAGCGCTACTGGATCAAGGAACTCGGCAATACGGAGATGGCGGCCCTGGTCAAGTTGCTTCCGCTCTCACTCGCCGAGCGGCTGCAGTGGATGCACGAGGAGGGAACCGATTGGGGTCTGATGCGCGACGTGATCCTCGCCTCGCCTGCCGAGCAGCGGGCGCCGCTGATGCAGGACGACCGGATGCGGGCCATCTTCCTCGACCAGTGCAGCAAGAGCGAGCTCTACCACGCGGTCATCCTGCTCGGCGGGCCGCTCAGCCTGCAGCTCTCGTGGATGGCGCGGCGCGGATGCGACGACGGCTGGATCTGGGAGCGCGTCAAGACGATCACCGACCCCGCACAGCGAGTCGCCGTTTACGCGGACGGTCCAGCGCGGTCGCGACTGCTGGAGATGAGCAAGCAGGACCGGCTGGCCATGGCCAAGGCGCTCGGCGGTGTTCCGGACCAGCTGATGTTCCTCTTCCAGGCCGACCTGCCGATCCAGGGGCTGAACGAGATACCCGGCAAGACCCCGTCGGCGGCGTGGGTCGACGCGCTGATCAGGTACCGCTCGCACAAGGACGACGCGGGCAAGATCACAGTGATCGACGCCAACGACGTTCTCTGGATCGGCAGCGGTGATCCGGCCGGGTGGGCGCAGTATCTCGGCCCGCGCCTCAACGAGATCCTGAGCAGGTTTCACGACACCATCCGTCCCGAGTTCAACGTCAAGGTCTTCTGGGCGGCCTATGCGCAGATGCCGCCCGCCGCAGCGCGCGCCAAGGACCTCATGCACATGGTCGGCGTCCTCACCGGCATCGAGCCCTTTCTGCCCGGCAGGAGCGGCCAGGTCCCACACCGCGACTTCCTGGCCACAGACCCGAATGACGACACGGCCAGGGAGTTCATGGACATCCTCCGACCAGGCGGACCAAGTGGGCCGAAGGGGATGTCGCGCGAGCAGCTCGCCATGGGCAAGCTTGCCTTCATCTACCAGGACACGAGCACAAACCCGCCCAAGGCCGTTGACACCAGCTACTTCTCTGACCCGTGGATCCTGATCCAGGTCGACCAGAACGGCGCGCGAAGCACGAACATGATCGGCAGCATCGGCAGCGACCCGGCGCTTGCGGCGGGTCCGACCCCGCGCGCGTACGGATCCACTCTCACCTACTTCCAGAACCACGTCCGTCACGAGATCGGACACGCCGTGGGACGCAAGAAGGTGGGCAACATGGACACATCCGGCAACGACTTCGCGACGAACTACGGCGGCTGGAAGAAGTCATCGAAGTCAACCTTCCGCAAGACGCTCTGGACCGACGTCCCCAAGCCACGGGGCGGATGGCCGACCGTGATGATCGCCGGCAACAACATCACCGTCAGCAACGACGACGCCCGCAACTGGTGCATGGGGATCATGGAGGACGGCAAGGAGGACTCCGACAACCCGTTGGGAGCCGGAGCCGCGGGCAACGTGCAGCGCAAGCTTGCCGCGCTGAAGGGCTCACTGTGGTCAGCGAACCGGCTGGTCGATTACATGATCGCCATCGGTGACACCAAGGCCAGCGACATCCGAGACGACGCCTACCAGTTCCCGGGCTTCACTCCCGATGATCCCGTCCAGATCTTCTCGACACGGTGGGATAACGACTTCGTCAGCTACTCCCGCGACGCGCACAACAACTTCATGGGCCTGTCGTGGTATGCCCTCTCGTCCCCGCTCGAGATGTTCGCCGAGATGTACACGATCTATTACTCCCAGGGCAGGCTGCCGGCCAGACGTGGCACGTGGGACCCGCAGGCGTTCTTCAACCAGCTCGAGAACCAGCATGACCCGGAGTTCGGGTCCTAGGACATGTACAACGAAGACGTCACAGCTGAGCGCCTTGCCGCCACCGCGCGCCTGCAAACCGGTATGCCGGACGGCACGGTCGGCTCGCCTCGCCGCAGCTGGGAGGACCGCATCGCGGGGGTCTGGAGCGTCGTGGTGGAGGACCCGGGCGAGCGTCGCGGCGCGTGGCTCCGAGTCTGTGGGGACCGGGTGTCCGTGCCGGCGGGAATGGCACACGCCGCGCGTGAGCTGCGCGAGATGGGTCCGCTTGCCTACCCCGACTGGGACGGCGGCCTCATCTACCTGGTGACCGCTGCCGGAGGCGCAACGCCCGCCTACCCCGATGTCTGGGACACGGTGGAGCACACCACGCGCGAAGGCGGCGTGTGCATCACCGTGCGCATGACGGAGCGAGCGGTCGCGTTCGCGCTCGCCGGGGGCGCCGGACAGCCCGGCGACGGCGCGTCGGCGGGAGGTCTGCCGCCACCGCTGCCCATGACCGAAGCCACCCTGGAGATCACGCCCGGCTACGCGATGAGCTGGCGCTATCACCTCGGTGGCGCGGATCATGTCGGACCGGCCGGGACGCCGGCATCCCAGCCGCCCGCGCTCGACGAGCAGGTGCTCATCGCGGTGCTGCAGGGCGCCCGGGATCGCGCGCAGGCACCCCGTGCGATGCCGGTCGCCGAGCCGCACACGGTCGACGGCCTGGACGGCGTGTTCGCGGTCGAGCTGTTCGCGCTGGGGACCGTGTATGTACGCGTCGGCGACGAGTCGACACCGGGGGCACGTGTTCTGCAGCTCGCCGGCGACGCCTCGCCCCAGGAGATCGTCAAGGAGCTCAGCGCCGCCGCCGCTCTGCCGTACGGGTTGTTGCCAATCGATTTCGGCGGCGCGCGGGTCGCCGACGGCGAGCTTGTCGCAGACATGGCGGCGCCGTTTGTCGAATGGGCCGCGGCCAAGGGCGGACGAGCATGTCCGCGCGTCCCGGGCGCCTACGCGCCGGATGCGATGAACCGCGGCGGCCGCGTCCGCCTGGCCCTCGACGGATCTCTTCACTGGACGCTCGAGGTCGACACCGGCGCCGGATGGGCACCGGCACGAGGGAGGGACGACTGATGTCGATCACGCGGGTTCGCCGGATCCCCTGCCGGGAGTGCGGACGGCCGATCGAAGCCATCACCATCGAGAGCGCCAACCTCATGCGCCACCCCCACTTCCAGCAGCAACTCCTCGACCGCCGCCTCCTGCGCATCGCCTGTCCACGCTGCGGGGCCGAGCACTTGCACTTCGATCGCTTCATGTGGACCGACCTCCCCGGACGCTTCTGCGCGATCGTCGTGCACGAGTCCGAGCGTCACGACTGGGCGCGCCTCGAACCCGACACCCACGACGCGATCGCAATCCCGTTCGCAGAGGGACCGCCGATCGTTCGCGAGCTCGGCCGGTCGCTCTCAATCCGTCTCGTATTCGGGCTCCACGAGCTCCGTGAGAAGGTCACCTGCCGCATCCATTCCCTCGACGACCGCTTCGTCGAAGCCATCAAGGTCGATCTGCCCTACGGTGCCTCACTCGAGGCCGTGACCGACGAGGGTCACCTCATATTCGACGACGGCAATCGCCACGTCGAGGTCGCCAGAGAGCACTACGACGAAGTGAGCGGGCGACACGCAGAGCTTGCCCCTCTCCTGCCCGGCATCTTCGACCCTGGTGCGGCCTGGGTGAGCGCCCTACGCGCCCACCGGGCGCCGTGGACGCCGCCTCCAGCCGCCGGATCGCGAGCTGCGGCGACCAGCGTTGTCACTCGGTCGCCGTCGCCGTAGTCCTCGTATGCGTCTGTCTGGGCGGCGTCAGGACGCCCGACCTGGCATTGGCGATGGCGTCGCGTCGTCGTGGGAGCGCGTTCGAGAGCCTTGAGTCGGCGATGTTGCAGGACGGCCGGGACGTCGCAGCGCGCCGGCCGCCTTTGAGGACGTCCCGCCATGCTCTGGCTCACTTCCGCACACCGCGCAACTCTGGCGCTGTTGCGCGGCGACCGCGGGAGTGCGACGGTGATAAGTCGACCGGTCGCGATCAAACGTCCATCAGCGCTTTGCGCTGCGCGCCGTCGATCGGGATGTGGGCTCCGTTGATGAAGCTCGCCCGGGGCGAGGCCAGGAAGCCGACCAGGTCGGCCACCTCCGCTGGGGTGCAGATCCGCCCGAGCGGGATGCTGGCGACGGCCAGGTCGTGCGCGCGCTCCTGGGTGACGCCCTTGTCACGGGCGAAGGCCTTTTCGAGCCCGTCCCAGCGGTCGGTGTCCACAGGTCCAGGGTTGACCGTGTTGATGCGAACCCCGTACCGGCCGTACTGCTCGGCCGCTGAAGCCGCGAAGTTGAGATCCGCAGCATTGGCCGCCCCCGCGGTCATCTCCCAATAGCTCGGCTTGAGGCCGTCGTTTCCGACCACGAGAACGACACTCCCCGAGCCCCTCTCCTTCATGTGGGGAAGGACGGCGCGGCAGGAGCGGACGTAGCCCATGAACTTCAGATTGAGGCTGGCCAGCCACTGCTCCTCGGTCAACTCCTCGAGCAGACCACCGGGGGAACTTCCCGCGCAGGTCACGAGGATGTCAATCTGCCCGAACGCCTGGATCGTCGAATCGCGGGCGCGCTCGACGTCCTCACGGACGCTCATGTCACCGGCGACGGCGAGGATCTCGCCGCCGGTCTCAGAGCGCAGCTCGGCGGCGGTGGCGTCCAGAGGGCCGGCATTGCGCGCGGTGATCGCGACCTTGCATCCCTCATGCGCCAGAAGACGCGCCGTTTCGCGCCCGATGCCCTTGCTCGCCCCGGTGATGAGCGCGACTGATCCGGCGATCCTCAGGTCCATGTCAGTTCTCCCTCGAAGGATGATCTCGGCTTGATATATTAAATATCACGGGAGACGAAGTTGTGCTGCGGCCGCAGAGCGCCGTCTGATCAGGCTCACCTTGACAGCAGCGCCCCACCTCAATAGGTTGGCGCGCAATAGTCATACATAGTACTAAGAAGGACCACCTGATGGGGGTCCACGCCGCACCCATCGAAGGCGATCAGATCGCCAGGGAAAGGGATCACATGAGGACCAGATTGAGGCCGTCTCCCGCCATTGCGACCGTGGCCGTCTGCCTGCTGCTTGCGGCATGCGGCTCGGGCGCCGGCAACGCAGGCTCGGCCGGTTCGGCGGGCTCGGCGGGCTCGGCGGGTTCGAGTGGGCCCGACACCGGCAGCGCTGCCCTCACCGTCGGTGTGTTCAATCCCTTCAGTGGCCCCGATGCGAGCTTCGGCCCCGAGCAGAACGCGGGCTGCGTGCCCGCTGCCAAGGCGATCGTCGCCGCAGGCGGCATCCTCAAGCACAGCCAGATCAGCTGCTCGGTGGCCGACAGCCGTGGCGACCCGGCGGACGCCGTGCCGGCCGCCCAGCAGCTGATCGCCAGCACGTCGAACCTGGTGGGGCTGCTCGGACCGAGCTCGGACGAGGCGGCGGCGACAGTGCCTCTGTTCAACCGATCCCAGATCCCCATGTTCGGGGACACCGGGCAGAAGCTCTTCAACCAGAGCACAAACAAGTACTTCTGGCGCATTACGCCCCCCGACAACGCGGTCGGCCTGGCCATGGCCCTGTACGCCCATCAGAAGGGATACACGCACGCCGCCGCTGTGTTCGGCACTGATATCAGCTCGCAGGGCACGGCCCCGACGGTGATCAGCGGTTACAAGAAGCTCGGCGGGACCCTCACCGGCGTGGCCAACGTGGCGCTCGGTCAGCCCTCGTACCGCAGTGAGATATCAAAGCTGGTCGCGGGCCACCCCCAGGCGCTGTTCATCGAGGCCGACCCGCAGACCTCGGCCACGCTGCTGACCAACTTCACCCAGCTCTATCACCCGATCCCGATCATCGGGACCGATGGGACCACGCAGCCGCCGTGGCAGAAGGCGGTGACCCAAGCCATCGGGCAGTCGACGATGACCCAGTTCTACCGGGGTGCCCAACCCTACGCCCCGACCACCGGCGCTGCCCACAGCATCTGGCTGACGGCGCTGCACGCTGCTGCCGGCGGAGTCAGCAAGCCGATCTCCCAGTGGGAGAACGACTCCTTTGCCGAGGCGGCGTGGGATTCGGTCAACCTGATGGCGCTGGCCATGGAGATGGCCAAGAGCACCAAGCCGGCGGTCTTCAACCCGTTCATCACCAAGGTCGCCAACGGTGGCGCGGGGGCGACGGTCGTGCACAGCTTCGCCGAGGGCAAGGCGGCGCTCGCGGCCCACAAGAACATCAGCTACGTGGGTGCCACCGGGCCGATCACGTTCGACCAGTATCAGAACTCGCCCGGGGCGTTCGAGATCGTCAAGGCAGATGGGTCGACGGTGAAGGCGTATACCCCCCAGGCCCTCGAGGCCCTCAAATAGGCCACGGCCGGGAGGAGCTCGCAGACCGTGCACACGCTGTTGCTGTCGATCGGCTTTGGGTTGGTCACGGCCTCGATCCTGGCCATCGCCGCCGTCGGCTTCACCCTGCAGTTCGGGGTGTCGAACATGCTCAACCTGGCCTACGGGGACGTGATGACCGCCTCGGCGTTCGCCGGCTATCTCGCCAACAAGGCGGGAGCGCCGCTGGTGGTCTGCGTGCTGGTGGCGGTGCTGACCGGATCTGCCGTGTCCGTGCTGCTGCACCGTTTCGTCTACCGGCCGTTCGTTCGCCGCGGCACGCGCCTGTTCGGCCTCGTGGTCGTCGCCCTGTCGGTCGCGGTGATCATCCAGAACGCCCTGTTGGCCGGGTTTGGGGCGACGTTCTTCAGCTACCAGCTGTCACCTGATCACACCGTCAACTTCGCGGACATGTCCTTCACAGTCCGCCAGCTGATCATCATCGGGGTCGCGATCGCGGTCATGCTCGCGATCAACGCCTTGTTGCGGCGCAGTCGCCTGGGCAAGGCGATGAGAGCGACATCGGGCAATGCCACGCTGGCCCGCGCATGCGGGATCGACACGAGCCGCGTGATCGACACGGCATGGCTCATCGCCGGTGCGCTGTGTGGCCTCGCCGGCGTGCTCCTCGTGCTCAACACGAGCTCGTTTCAATCCACGACGGGTAACGACTTCCTGGTCCTGACGATTGCCGCGGCGATGCTCGGCGGCGTCGGGCAGGCCTACGGCGCCATGATCGGTGCGGTGGCCCTCGGCGTGATCACTGAGGTTGCGGCGGCTTACACCCGGTCAAGCTTCAAGGAGGTGATCGCCTTCGTCGTTCTCGTGGCGATCGTCCTCGTCCGTCCTCAGGGTCTATTCGGGCCCCCGGGGAGCACCACGGCCGTGACCGAGAAGGAAGCGGTGGCGTGAGCCTCTACATCACGACCCTCCTCGTCTACGTCGGCATCGACGTCATGGCATGCTGGGGACTCAACCTGCAGTTCGGCATCACCGGGATCAACAACTTCGCCTTCATCGTGTTCCAGGCCGCGGGCGCCTACACGGCCGCGGTGCTCAGCCTCGGCCCTCAATCGGGCAACGGCGGCTTTCAGCACTACCTTTTCGGCGCATCGTTGCCGTTTCCGATCCCGATCCTCCTCGGCGGCGTGGTCGCCGGTGTTCTGTCGCTGCTGATCGGCCTGATCACGCTCCGTCGTCTGCGCAGCGATTACCAGGCGATGGTGATGCTCGTCATCGCCGTGATCGGCACCATCGTGGTCGAGAACCTGGGTTCGTTCCTGAACGGATCGGCCGGCCTTGCGCTGGTCCCGCAGCCGTTCGTGAATGACTTCGCGTCGCCGGTCGATTACCAATGGGCGTTCGTGGCCTTCACCGCTGTCGCGTGCGTGATCGTCTACTTCCTGCTGCACCGCATCACCTCCTCGCCGCTGGGGCGTGCGCTTCGCTCGGTACGCGACCACGAGTTCGCGGCGGCCGCGCTGGGCAAGGATGTGGCCCGCCTGCGCTTGTTCAGCTTCGTCGTCGGCGGGGTCCTGGCCGGGCTCAGCGGTGGCATTCTGGTCAGCTTCATCACAGCGTGGTCGCCGGGCTCGTGGCTCTATGTGGAAACGCTGGTGCTGCTGACCGCGGTGATCGTCGGGGGCACCGGCAACAACTTCGGCGTCATGCTCGGAGCCCTGCTGGTGCCGGTGGTCTTCAACGAGGTCACGAGGTACCTGCCCAAGTTCGGACGCCCCGGCCTGATCGATGCCCTGCAGTGGATCCTGATCGGCAGCCTGGCGCTGGCGTTTCTGTGGTTTCGACCCCAGGGCATCGTGCCCGAGCGCCGACGCCGCTTCCGTGCGCCGACCGCAGCACCTGACGCCGACCTTGCGCCGGGCGCACGGGCGATGGCTGAGCCGCAATGAACGCGGGGTCACAGAGTCCAGCGGCGACACTGCCCGCCGCGCCCCCGGGCCCTTCGTCGATGCTGGAAACGCGCGGGCTCGTCCGCAGTTTCGGCGGTGTCAACGCCGTCGACGGCGTCGACCTCCAGATCCGTCCGGCCACCGTCACCGGGATCATTGGTCCCAACGGGGCGGGAAAGTCGACGTTGCTGCACGTGCTGGCCGGCAGCCTGCGCCCGAGCAGTGGCACCGTGCTGATGCGCGGAGACGACATCACTCGGCTCTCCTCTCACCGCCGAGCCCAGAGCGGGCTGATCCGCACCTACCAGATCTCGAGCGAGTTCCGGCGCCTCACCGTGCTCGAGAACCTGCTCGTGGCGGTGCCCAATCAGCGCGGCGAGCAGTTCCGAATCCTGCTCTTGGGCAAACGCTGGTGGCGTCAACAGGAGGAAGCGAACATCGCCCGCGCCTGGGATCTGCTGGCGCGGTTCGGGCTCGTAGACCTTGCCAATGAGTACGCCGGCGAGCTCAGCGGCGGCCAGCGCCGGCTGGTGGAGATCATGCGCGCGCTGATGGCCGAGCCAAAGATCCTGCTCCTGGACGAGCCGATGGCAGGCGTGAATCCGACCATGGCTCGCACCGTCGAGCGTCATCTGCGCGAGCTCGGCCAGGAGGGCATCGCGATGGTGATCGTCGAGCACGAGCTCGCCGTCCTTGGCCGGCTGTGCGAGCGCGTCGTCGTGATGGCATCGGGCAAAGTCATCGCCGACGGCGCCATGGCCGAGGTGCGCGCGCAACAGGAGGTGATCGACGCCTATGTCATCGGGTAGCCCCTCCGGACGCCCAGAGCCGCTGCTGATCTTGGAGGGAGTGAGCGCCGGATACAGCAAGGTGCCGATCATCCATGAAATCACCGCCGCCGTCGGGCCGGGTGAAGTGGTCACCGTGGTCGGACCCAACGGAGCCGGCAAGAGCACATTGCTCAAGGCCGTCGTCGGCATCCTCCCTCCGCTCGCCGGTCGGGTCTTGTTCGCGGACACGCCCGTCACCGGCCTTGAGCATCACCAGCTGGCCAAGCTGGGGATCGGATACGTGCCCCAGAGCGAAGACGTCTTCCCCAATCTCTCGGTCCACGAGAACCTGGAGATGGGCGGCTACCTGTTGCCGCCCTCGGAGATCGCGGGCCAGATCGACGCGGTGACCGAACGACTTCCCGCCATCCGTCGCTTCATGGGCCGGCGTGCTGCGACGCTGAGCGGAGGCGAGCGCAAGATGGTGGCTATCGCGCGGGCCCTGATGACTGAGCCGCGGCTTCTCATCCTGGATGAGCCGACGGCCGGGCTGTCTCCCGAGCTCGCGCACCGCTTCCTCACCGATCACATTCCCAGCCTGGCCGAGGCCGGGGCAGGCCTGCTGCTCGTGGAGCAGCGTGCCCACGCCGCCCTGGAGGTGTCGCACTGGAGCTATCTGCTGGTGGCTGGTCGGGTCGAGCTTGACCTCGCGGCGTCTGACCTTCTCGCCCGGGGCGATGTCGGCGAGCTGTTCCTTGGTGCCAGCGTTCAAGCGGGCGCTCTCTGAGATGAGGTTCGCCGGAGCAGGGTCGGCCCGGAGGGTGTGGTGAGTCCGGAGGTGGGCCCGGGGGCGATCGGCAAGCTGGAGACCAGCCTGCTGGCCGAACGGACACGGACTGTGATCCTGGAGGCGATCCTCGACGACAGCTTCGACGGCAAGCTTCCCGCCGAAGACGACCTCGCCCGGATGCTCGATGTGAGTCGCACGACGGTCCGCACGGCACTGCAGGGCTTGGAACGCGACGGATTGATCACCCGTCAGCGCGCGATCGGCACGACGATCAACCGTCACGTCCCACCCGCCACCCTGGCGCTTCAGCATCTGGTCGGGTTTGACTGGCTGCTGCGCGCTCAAGGCCACGAGGTCGACGTCACCGTCACGGCCGTCACCGAGCAGCCCCCGGACGACTTCCGGGAGAACTTCGAGCTCGACGGCGAGCGGTATCTGATGACCGACAAGCGCTACGTGGCAGATGGTCGGCTGGTCCTGTGTGTTCGTGACTCGGTCCCCGAGACCAACCGAACCGCAGTCGAGATCGTGCCACCGATCCCGGCCTCGCTGTTCGAGTTCACGAAGCGCTACTGCGTACAGCCGATCCATCACGCAGTAGCGCGCATCAGCGCCGCGGTCAACGGCGATCCGCGCTCTCCGACGCGGCTCGAGCTCGAGGACGGCCAACCGTTCATCCGTCTCTTCGAGACGCACTATGCGAGCAACGCGACCATCGTCGGTCACTCGGTGATCGACGTGGACGACCGCTTTATTCAGCTTCAGGTGTTCCGACGTGAGCCGGTCTAGCCCCGACGGTGGCAGAGGGCCAAACGTCGGCCGTGCACTGGCTCGGCGTGAGGACCGCCCGCTGCTCACCGGCCGGGGAAGCTACATCGACGATGTGAGCGCCACGGACGCGCTCGCGCTGCATTTCCTTCGCAGCCCGTACGCGCACGGCTGCGTCGTTGCCATCGACACGACAGCCGCCCGCGAGCTGGTGGGCGTCACCACGGTGATCACAGCCCACGATCTGGATATCGGGCCGCTCCTGCCGCCGCTGGAGATTCCCGGCGTCGTCCTGACTCCGCGCCCTCTCCTGGCCCGAGAGACGGTCCGTTTCGTGGGCGAGCCGATCGCGGCGATCGTGGCGGAATCAAGTTACGTCGCCGAGGACGCCGCGGAGCTGATCGGCCTCGAGATCGATCCCCTGCCGGCGATCAGCTGCGTGGATGACGCGCTGGCGGAGGGGGCTGCGCCCGTCACCGGCTACCCGTCCTCGGTTCTATACGAGGCGACACTCGGCAGCGGTGACGTGGAGGCCGCGATGGCCGCCGCGGCCGTGACCGTCGAGCGCACGTTCGTCAACCCGCGGTGCTGCGCGATGCCGATCGAGCCCCGCGGCGCGCTCGCCATCCCGGATGGCGACGGCGTGCGCGTGTGGTCATCGACCCAGGCTCCGCACAAGCTGGCCCAGCTGCTCGCTGAGCTGCTGCATCTGGAGCGATCCGAGGTGACGGTCCTGGTACCGGATGTCGGAGGTGGCTTCGGCCAGAAGGCCCACGTCTATCCCGAGGAGATCGTCGCCACGTGGCTCGCGCTCCGACTCGGCCGTGCGATCCGCTGGACCGAGGACCGCGCCGAGAACCTGATGGCGGCCAGCCATGCCCGTGACCAGGTCGTCCATGTCAGGGCGGCGGCGGCGGCGGACGGGACGCTGCTGGCGATCGATGCCGACGTGGTCTGTGACACCGGTGCCTACGGTGTCTATCCCCACGGCCACGTTCTCGAGGCGCTGGGCACCCCGGCCATGATCCCGGGGCCCTATCGGGTGGGCGCCTACCGTGCGCGCAGCCGCTCAGTCGCCACCAACAAGTGCCCCGAGGGTGCCTACCGCGGTGTCGGGTTGCCCGTCTCGACCTTTGTCCACGAACGGGTGATGGACATCCTCGCTGCTGAGCTCGGGCTGGATCGAGCCGAGATCCGCACCCGCAATCTGCTCACCTCGGCCGAGATGCCCCACACGACGGTCACCGGTCAGCCCTACGACAGCGGTGACTACGGCGCCGCGTTGACGGGCGCGTTGGACGCCATCGGCTATGACTCGTTTGAGGTCGAGCGTGGGCGGGCTCGTGCGGAGGGCCGTCTGATTGGTCTGGGCCTGTGCTGCTACGTCGAGTACACCGGAATCAACTCGCGCGTATTCCAGGGCCGCGGCATGGTCGGGATCGCCGGCTATGACTCGGCGCACCTGTCGATCGACGATCACGGTCGGGTGACGGCATGGACGACGCTCCCCGCGATCGGGCAGGGCGTGGAGACGACCTTTGCGCAGCTTGTCGCCGATGGTCTCGGCGTGGCGTACGACGATGTCGAGATCGCCCGCGCCGATACCTCGGTCGGTGCCATGCACGGCACCGGAGCCTTCGCCAGTCGCAGCGCAATCGCGGGGGGCGGTTCAATCGGTCAGGCCTGCGCGGTGCTCAGGGCGCGGCTGCGCGAGGACGCCAGTGAGCAGTTGGAGGCCAATCCCGCCGACTTGGAGATCGCCGACGGTGAGGTGTACGTGGTCGGTTCACGTGCCAGCAGCGTCTCCATCGCCGAGCTCGTGCACGCCGCCGAAGATCCCGATCGGTACCGGACCAGCGCGACATTCGATCCACCGGCGGTCGCCTTCCCGTATGCCACCCACGCCTGCCGCGTCGAGGTCGATCCCGAGACCGGCGGCGTCACTATCGACCGCTATGTCGTGGTCGAGGACTGCGGGCGGATGGTCAATCCGCTGATTGTGGAGGGACAGGTGCATGGCGCCGTAGCGCAAGGCATCGGCGGCGCGCTGTATGAGTCACTGATCTACGACGCCCAGGGGCAGCTGCTGACCGCGTCACTGCTGGACTACATTGTCCCCACGGCGATGGAGATCGCTGAGCTCGAGGTACACCACCTGGGGATTCCCGCTCCGAACACGCCGCACGGGGTCAAGGGCGTCGGTGAGGGCGGGACGCTCGGACCGCCCGCGGCACTGGCCAACGCGGTGTCCGACGCCCTCGGGGTGGAGTTCAACGACTTGCCGCTCACCCCGGAGCGGGTTCAGCTCGCCGGGGATCGGCGCGTCGCGGCATGACCGTGACGGCGGCATCGCATCCGGCGGCGGCGTCCCCGCTGTTCGCACCGGGGCGCATCGGCGCGCTCGAGATCCCCAACCGGATCGTGCGCGCGGGGACCTCCGAGACGCTCGCCGACGAGCGCGGCGCGGTCACCGCGGAGCTGATCGATATCTACAGTGCGCTCGCCGAAGGTGGGGTCGGGCTGATCTTCACCGGCCACATGTACTGCGATCGCCGCGGGCAGTACGCGCGCCGGCAGACCGGCATCTATGACGATGACCTGATCGAGGGCCTCGCGCGGCTCACCGCCGCGGTGCATCAACGCGGAGGACGCGTGTTCGCCCAGCTCGCCCACGCCGGCAGTCAGTCCCGGGTGGACTCGGTTTCGGCCTGGGCGCCCTCCGAGGTACCCAACGCGCTTACCGGACGAGGCGTCCGTGCCGGGACCGGCGCGGAGATCAGCGACGCGATTGCCGCTTTCGCTCACGGTGCCCGCCGGGCGATCGCGGCCGGGTTTGACGGCATCCACATCCACGCCGCCAACGGCTATCTGATCAGCGAGTTCAGCTCTCCGCTCACCAACCGCCGGACTGATGAATGGGGAGGATCAGCCGCGCAGCGGGATCGGTTCGCGATGGAGGTTCTGGCGGCGGTGCGGAACGCCGTGCCGGCCGATCTGCCGGTGACGATGAAGCTCGGGGTCGTCGATGCGGTGACGGGCGGCCTCGGGTTGCCCGAATCACTTGACCGTGCCGAGCGCCTCGCCGGCCTGGGACTGGACGGTCTGGAGATCTCCTGCAACGTGATGCGTGCGGCCACCGACTCCGCGCAGCAGTACGTCGCCGTTGGTCCGCGGCGCAGCGTCGAGGACCTGCTGATCCACAGGGTCTTCTCCGCGCCCGCACCTGAGGCGTATTTCCTGCCCTGGGCGCAGGCCGTGCGCCGCCGGGTCGACACGGCGCTGATTCTCGTCGGAGGTCTGCGCCGGGTCCAGACCATGGAGACGCTCCTGCGCGACGGTGAGACCGACTTCATCGCCCTCGCGCGACCCCTGATCCGCGAACCCGATCTCGTCCACCAGCTGCGCGACGGCCGTACCGGCCAGGTGGCCTGCACGTCGTGCAACCTCTGCCTCGCGCACGAGGGTCATCACGGGCTTCGCTGCTGGCGGACTCCCCGGCACCGGCTCGTTCACCATGCCGCGTTCAGGCTGTCCGGCGGTCTGGGCCGATGAAGGTCATCGGACGCTCGATGCCCCGCAAGGAGGACGGGCCGCTGCTGATGGGGACGGCGCGGTTCGTGGATGACGTACATCGCCCCGGCATGCTGCACGCCACGATCCTGCGCAGCCCGCACGCCCACGCGCGCATCCTCGACCTCGACGCTGCCGCCGTGCGCGCCCGCCCGGGGGTGGCGGCCGTGATCACGGCGCAGGAGCTCGGCGCCGGCGGGCCCTCGATCCCGATGCGGATGTTCTCCGAACCGGGGATGGAGGCCTACCTGCAGCGACCGCTGGCGGCAGACTACGTCCGCTACTCCGGCGAGCCGGTGGCCGTGGTCGTCGCCGGCTCACGCTACGCGGCCGAGGACGCCGCCGAGCAGATAGCCATCGACTATGAGCCGCTGCCCGCGGTCCTCGACGCCGAGCAGGCTCTGTTGCCTGACGCGCCCCGCGTTCACGCCGGCACGGCCTCGAATCTCGTGCGCAGCTTCCAGATCCTCAGCGGCGACATCGACGCGGCGTTCGCCGCCGCCGATGTCAGCGTCGAGGCGCGGATCGTGTGCCAGCGACACGCCGCCGTGCCGATGGAGACGCGCGGTCTTGTCGCCGAGCACGACGACGCCACGGGCGAGCTCACCGTCTGGGGCGCGGCGAAGATCCCGCACATCAACCGTCGGATCCTGGCGGAGATGCTCGAGCTGCCCCTGGAGAGCCTGCGGCTGATCGAGCTGGCCGTCGGCGGCGGCTTCGGCGCCCGGGGCGAGATCTATCCCGAGGACTACCTGATCCCGTGGTGCGCTTTGCACCTCGGTCGCCCCATCGGCTGGACCGAGGATCGCGAGGAGCACCTGCGCTCGACGAACCACTCCCGCGAGCAGGTGCATGAGATCGCGCTTGCCCTCGACGCCGACGGGGACTTCCTGGCCCTGCGCGATTCCTTGGTCAACGACACCGGTGCCTATGTGCGCACCCACGGCAGCGTCGTGCCTGGGATGACCGCCGGGCTGCTTCCGGGCCCCTATCGGTGGCAGGCATTCGGCTGTGACGTGCGCCAGGTCGTCACCAACAAGACGCCGGCCGGCACGTACCGTGCCCCCGGTCGCTACGAGGCCAACTTTGCCCGCGAGCGCATCATCGACCTCGCCGCGCATCGACTCGGCATCGATGCCGTCGAACTGCGCCGCCGCAACCTGATCGCGCCCGAGGCGATGCCTTACGCCAACGGCTCTCATACCGACGGCCATGCCGTGGTGTATGACAGCGGCGACTACCCACTCCTGCTCGAGAAGGGCCTTGAGCGCTTCGATCTGCCCGCGATGACGCGCTGGCGCTCAGAAGGGCCCGGGCCCGAACGCCGGCGTGGCCTCGGGATGGCGATGTTCATCGAGAAGAGCGGCATCGGCCGGTGGGAGTACGCACGGGTGAGCCTCAATGCCGCGGGCCAGCCGCAGGTGCACTGCGGCAGCGCCTCGCTCGGGCAGGGGGTCGACACCGTCCTCGCACAGATCTGCGCCGAGCACCTCGGCGTCTCCTATGAGTCGGTCTCCGTGCATCACGGCGATACGTCGCAGGTGCCCGACGGGATGGGCTCGTTCGGCAGCCGGGCCACCATGCTGGCGGGCAGCGCGGTCCGGGAGGCGGCGATCTGCCTGCGGCGCAGGATCCTCGAGCTGGCCGCCGAGGAGCTCGAGGCCTCGGTCGATGATCTGGACATCATCGACGACGCCGTCACGGTACGCGGCGATCGGTCGATTGGCTTCTCGCTGCCCGACCTCGCGCAGCTCGGCCGTCCGGCAGCGTCCCTGGACCGTGGACGCCTTCCGTACCTGTGTGACGAGGCCTACTTCGGCGCAGAGCAGATGGCCTTTCCCTACGGGTTGCACTGCGCCGCCGTCGAGGTGGATCTGCAGACCGGCGGGGTCACGGTCAATCGGTACACGATCGCCTATGACGTCGGCGTCGCCGTCAATCCGCAGCTCATCGAGGGTCAGATCGTCGGTGGCGCCGCGCAGGGGCTGGGGGGCGCCCTGCTCGAGGAACTCGCCTATGACGCCGACGGGCAGCTCGTCTCCGGCTCCTTTCAGGATTATCTGCTTCCCACCGCCGTCGAGGTCCCGCGCGTCGACGTGCTCGTCACCGAGGATGCCCCGAGCCCACTCAACCCGCTCGGGGTCAAGGGGGCGGGGGAGGGTGGGACCGCTGCCGCCGGCGCCGTGATCGCCAACGCCGTGTCGGATGCGCTCGGGGTGGAGGTGCTGCGCCTGCCACTATCGCCCCAGGCCGTGCTCGAGCTGGCCGCGCAGGGAGCACTGGCATGAAGCCCGCTGCCTTCGAATATGACCGCGCCGAGAGCGTCGAGCACGCACTCGCGCTCCTGGCCGAGTACGCCGAGGACGTCAAGGTGCTCGCCGGCGGTCAGAGCCTGATGCCGCTGCTCAACTTCCGTCTCGCTCGGCCGGGCCGGCTGGTCGACATCAACGGCCTCGGCGCCCTCGCTTCGGTGCGCCGTGCCGATGAGGTCCTCCACGTCGGGGCGCTCACCCGCCAGGCGATGCTCGAGCGCTCGGCAACCGTGCGGCGGCATTGGCCGTTGCTGAATGAGGCCCTGTCGTTCGTCGCCCACCCGCAGATCCGCAACCGGGGCACGATCGGCGGATCCGTCGCCCATGCCGATCCTGCCGCCGAGCTTCCCGTGGCGTTCACCGCGCTCGACGCCTCCGTGACGGTGGCCTCACAGCGAGGCTCACGGACGGTCGCCATCGGCGATCTGTACATCACCCATTTGACCACGTGCCTGCAGGCCGACGAGTTGCTCACCGAGATCATCGTCCCGCCGGTTTCCCCCTCCGCGGGCTCGGCGTTCGTCGAGTACGCACGCCGCCACGGCGACTTCGGTCTCGGCGGCTGCGCAGCGATTCTCATCCCCGGCGACGACGGCCTGTGCGGGAAGGCGTCGATCGTCCTGCTCGGCGCGGCGCCGACGCCGCTGCGCGCGCACGAGGCCGAGGGTGTCCTGGCGTCGCGGACGATTGACGACGAGGCGGCGGCCGAGGCCGCGGCGGCCGCGGTGCGCGACATCGCGCCGACCGGCGACATCCACGGTGACACCCGCTACCGCCGCCGGCTGATCGAGAGCCTCGTGCGTCGCGCCGTGCTGACTGCTGCCGATCGCGCAGGACTGAGGGGCCACGGCAGATGAGCCTTCGAACGATCGAGTTGCAGATCAACGGCGAGCGCTTCGAGCGCGAGATCGAGCCGCGGCTGCTTCTGTCTGACTTCATCCGCCACGAGGCACGGCTCACCGGCACCCACGTCGGCTGTGAGCACGGCGTGTGCGGTGCCTGCACCGTTCAGGTGGACGGTACGCCGGTCCGCTCCTGCCTGATGCTCGCCGTCCAAGCGATCGGCTGCCAGGTGCGGACGGTGGAGGACCTCAATGCCGGGCTGGAGGGGGAACTGCATCCGCTTCAGCAGGCATTCCACGAGACCCACGCGCTGCAGTGTGGCTTCTGCACGCCCGGCTTCCTCATGTCTCTGGAGCCCTTGCTGGTCGATCTCGTGGATGCCAGCGACAGCGAGATCCGCGAGGCCCTGGCCGGCAACCTGTGCCGATGCACGGGTTACCAGAACATCGTGAGCGCGGTCCGATTGGCGGGCGAGCGAATCACCTCTTCCAACGAAAGGCAGCAAGCGCCGTGACCATCATCGACCTGACGCACACCTTCTCCATCCACACCCCGGGGTGGGTGGGTTACCCATCACCGAAGCTGTCGTACTTCCAGCGCCACGCGACACACGGAATCGTCTCCCAGATGCTGGACACCCCGCTGCACGCGGGCACTCACTTCGACGCGGAGATGCACATCATCTCCGGCGGCAGTGACCTCTCCTCTATCCCGATCGATCGGCTCTGCCGCCCCGGCGTGATCGTCGACATCTCCGAGGACATGGAGGACTGGGCGGTGATCACGCCCGAGCACATCACCAGCCGCGCCGACGTCCGCGAGGGCGACATCCTCATCTACCACACCGGGTATCACCGCTACTTCAACGGTCGCTCTGAGGAGGACGAGGAGCGCTACTTCCTGCGTCACCCGGGCGGCAACCGGGAGTTCGCCGAATGGATCGCCTCGATGAAGTTCGCCTGGACGGGGTTTGACTGTGCCTCCGGTGATCACCCGATGAACACGTCGATCCGGATAAGCGCCCGGATGCCCGCGCGCAGTACGAGGAGCTGATCGGTCAGTCCGTCGAGGAGCGCTGGCCTCGCTCGGACCTGTTCGTGATGCACAAGGTTCCCTTCCGCGAAGGCGTCACCCACGTTGAGAACGTCGGGGGGGACATTGACAAGGCGATGGGGCAGCGGTGCTTGATCGGCGCCTTCCCGATCCCGATCGAGGGTGGCGAGGCCTCACCGTGTCGCGTCGTCGCGTTCGTGGAGGACTGATGGATCCCGACGTCCTGGGTGGGAGCTTTGACGCGTCGGTCCCGGAGTCTCCGTACCCGGGCATCGAGCGCACGAGCTTTGACAGCGAGAGCGCGACGGTGACCCGCTACCGCTTTGCGCCCAACGCCCGATTCCCCCTGCATCGTCACGAGCAGGAGCAACTCACGATGATCACCGCCGGGCGGGCGACCCTCACCGCCAACGGCAGTGAGCAGCAGCTCGGGCCGGGCAACTGGTCGGTGGTGCCGGGGGGCGTGGAGCACGGCCTCCAGGCCGGCGAGGCGGGTGCCGAGTTCCTGGCCGTCGTCGTGCCGCGGCGCGCACACTCCACCGCCTACGCGGTCAGTGAGGAGACGGCCTGATGGGCGCCGGGATTGCCGTCTGTGGGGCGGGCCCGCGGCTTGATCTCCTGCGCGGCGATGGGCGCGCGCACGCGCTCGTGCATCCGGGAGTCGGGGCCACGATGCGCGCCATGCACCGCCTTGAGCTGGAGGGTGATTGCGACACGGTGGATCTCAACCACCCCTCCGACGCGGTCTACTACGTGCTCTCCGGCGAGGGGCGGGTGATCGCGGATGACCAGGAGCTCTCGCTCGCCGAGGGGGCGATGATCCACATCGACGCCGGCACCGGTTACCGGCTGCATGCCGGCCCGACCGGGATGGCCGTGGTCGGTGGACCGGCGCCGGCGGATCCCGGCCTGTACGAGCAAGGTGAGGGTCGCGCCGCGCCGGCCGCCAGGGCTCCGGGAGCCGGGGTCCGCCTGTTTCACCGCGATCGTCCGGACCTGCTGATGCCGCTCATCTCCTCCGACGCGCGGCTCGTCATCTGGCCCGGGGTCGGGGCGCTGTCCGCGAACATGAACTACGTCAAGATGACCCCCGGCGAGGAGAACGCGCCCCACGTGCATCCGGTGTCCGAGGACACGATCTATATCGTGGAGGGACGGGGATCCGTCCGCAACGTCGACGACGACACCGTGCAGGAGTTCCGCGCCGGCGAGGCGATCTTCGTCCCCGCCGGCGTGCGCCATCAGGTCCGTGCCGACGCCGGTGTACCCGTGGTCAGCGTCGGCGGCCCATGCCCGCCCGACTACGAGATGCTGCGGCGCCTCGGAGCGGAGCTCTGATCGCATGGCCGTGGTGGGGATCGTCCAGATCACAGGCGCGCCGTACGAGGCGCAGGCCAACCGGCGGCGCTCGCTGGACGCCGCCGGCCGAGCCTTCGCCGCCGGGGCCGAGATCGTCGTGCTGCCCGAGATGGTCATCCCCGGCTATGCGCTTGACCCCGTGCGCCTGCGCGAGGTGGCCGAGGACATCGACGGGCCCACCGTGCAGGCATGGATCGCGACCGCCGACGCCGCCGGAGGCTACGTCGTGGGTGGCCTGTGCGAGCGCGACGGCGAACGGCTCTACAACACCGCCGTCCTCGTTGGTGAGGGCCGTGCCCTGCTGCACTACCGAAAGCTTCACCTGTTCGCCTCTGAGAAGGACACGTTCACGCCCGGCGATCACGGCCTGCCGGTCGCCGCAACGCGGCTCGGCGTCCTCGGCATCTGCGTCTGCTACGACCTGCGCTTTGTCGAGACGATGCGGATCCTGGCCCTGCAGGGGGCGGCGCTCATCTGCGTACCGACCGCGTGGGTGACCGGGTTTGACGCTGTGCGCCACGACGTCGAGGGCATGCCCCCGCAGGCGCACGCCGCGGTGCTGCAGGCCAACCTCAACCAGGTCTTCGTGGCCTGCGCGTCACAGGTCGGCCAGCCGGATGCCTTTGACCTGCTGGGCGGATCGTTGATCGTAGATCCCTACGGTCATAGGCTGTGCGGGCCGCTCTCGAGCACCGACGAGGATCTCGCCGTCGTGTCCCTCGATCTGGAGGCCGCTGGGGCCGCGCAGGATCGCGGCGGCGGCGTTCAGCCCCGGTCAGACCGGCGCACCGATGTCTACGGGCTGGCCTTTGAGCAACGGGTGCTGTGACCGCGATGCCGACACAGCGTCAACCGCGAACGCTGGGAGAGACTCAATGAAGCTGGAGAACGAATTCACCGTCGCCGCACCGCTTGAGGAGACGTGGGCGACGCTGCTTGACATCCGCCGCGTCGCCGAGTGTCTCCCCGGCGCGACATTGGAATCAGACGGCACCGACGGGGTGTTCCGCGGCCGGATGCGTATGAAGCTCGGACCGATGACACTCGGCTACGAGGGCACCGCGGAGCTGGCCGAGGTCGACGAGGACGAGCACAGCGCGACGATCGACGTGCGCGCCAAGGAGGTCAAGGGCCAGGGTTCGGCCACCGCCCGGATCACCAACCAGCTGCGCGGCGGGGACGGGGTCACGCATGTGTCAGTGGTCACCAGTCTCAACATCACCGGCCGTCCGGCGCAGTTCGGGCGCGGAATCATGGAGGACGTGGCGACCCGCATGCTCGGGGACTTCGCCAAGCGTCTGGAACAGGAGGTAAGCCGCCCGCAGGCCAATGGCGCTGCCCCGGAGGCGCCGAAGCTCGAGGCGGTGCCCGCAGATCACGCTGACACCCAGGCCTCCCCAAACGGATCCCCGTCGCAGCCCGTGGGCTCTGCGCCGGCCAGCGGGGAGGAGCCGCTGCTCGACCTCGGGGACGTGATCGCCGGGCCGATGGCCAAGCGTGGCGCCGTCGCGCTAGCCGTCCTGCTCGTGGTGCTGGTTGTACTCGGGCTCGGCCGTCGCCGGCCGCGCGGGCTGACCGTCACCGTCTCCTACCGCTGAGTCAGTTCAGCCTCAGGCGCGGGATCATGATCGAATCGCAGATACTCCAAGGCGGCGAGGATGTGGTCGCGCACGAGCTGCTCGGCGGCCACCGCATTCCCTTGGCGCAACGCCTCCAGGATGTCGGCGTGCTGCTCCACGGACTCGGCGATCGAGCGCCCTCGCATGGGCCCGCCCGGACTCGGGAAGCTTCCCCACAGCAGGCGCAGGAGCGCGAGCAGGACGGGGGACCCGGCGGCCTCGTAGACCTGGAAGTGAAAGTGCCGGTTGAGCTCTGCGGCAGCCGGATCGTCGGCATCGGACTGGGCCAGCTCGGCGTTGATCTCAGCCAAGCGCTCGAGTTCGGCCTCGGTGATACGTGTGGCTGCGTACCTGGCCGCCAGAGACTCAAGGCCGGCTCTGATCTCGTAGTTCTCGGGCCCCGCGGCGGCTGATGCACCCTTGACCGTCGACCCGCGGTGCAGATCGCTCTCAACGAGCCCCTCAGCCTCCAGCCGGCGCAGGGCCTCGCGCACAGGGATGGGACTCATGCCGAATTGCGCCGCGAGATCGCGCTGGCGCAGAGGCGTCCCGGCGGCCAATTCGCCCGTGATAATCGACTCGCGCAGGGCCGCAACCACGACGTCGCTCTTGCTCTGGAAGGCCATCCGGCCGTATGATATACCAAATGTGATGCCGCTTCGCTCGCCTGCTGACCACCGCCCCGACAGTCAGCGCGGAGCACGCATATCGAGGCTGGGGTGATGAAGCCGAGCCGCTTTGCCTACCACGACCCGCGCGACCTGGAGGAGGCTCTCGCTCTCCTCGGTGAATACGGCGACGAGGCCAAGGTGCTCGCCGGCGGCCAGAGCCTGATGCCCATGCTCAGCATGCGCCTGGCTTATCCCTCGGCCGTGATCGACATCAACGGGCTCGGCGAGCTGGCCGCCGTCACCGAGCAAAACGACACGATCGTCTTCGGGGCCCTCACGCGCCAGGCAGATGCCGAGGATTCCGCGCTCGTCGCACAGGCCTGCCCGTTGCTCGCGCAGGCGCTGCCCTGGGTCGCGCACCGCAGCGTGCGCAACCGGGGGACGCTCGGAGGCAGCCTCGCCCACGCCGATCCCGCCGCCGAGATCCCCGCGGTCATGACCGCCCTGGACGCGACGGTGATCGCGCGTGGCGTCGCGGGCCGGCGAGAGATCGCGATCGGCGAGCTGTTCGACATGCCGCTGATGTCGACGCTCGCTCCCGAGGAGATCCTGATCGAGATCCACGTGCCGCGGCAGTCCCCCCACGGCGTCAGCGCAGTCGCCGAGGTCGGGCGCCGCCACGGGGACTTCGCGCTCGCCGGAGTAGTGGCCACCGCTGAGGTCGGCCACGACGGGGCCGTCACGCGCGCCCGTCTGGTGTCTTTCGCCACCGGGCCCGTGCCGCACCGCCTGGTCGGCGCCGAGACCGTGCTGACCGGCGCCCACGCTGACCGCGAGCTCCTCGCCGAGGCGGGCCGGGTCGCCTCTGAGGAGATCGACCCCGGTGATGATGTCCACGCATCGGCGCAGTACCGACGGGCCGTGACCGCGGTGCTCGTCGAACGGGCGCTGGCTCAGGCGCTGCTCGCTTCGGGGCGGGAGGGACATGGATCGTCTCACGCCTGACGCAGGCGCCGGCGTGACCGAGGAGGCCGGGCCGTTCCGGCGCCAGGTGATCGTGACCGTCAACGGGCGCGACTACACGCGCACGGTGCCGACCCGCAAGACCCTCGCCGACTTCCTGCGCGAGGACCTTGGCCTGACCGGCACCCATCTCGGGTGCGAGCACGGCGTCTGCGGCGCGTGCACGGTGCAGGGTTGATGGGGGCATCGTGCGCTCGTGTCTGATGCTCGCCGTCCAGGCCGACGGTTGCGAGCTGACGACGATCGAAGGGATCGCCCCCGGCCCGGGCCAGCTGTCGACCGTCCAGCAGGCCTTCTGGGATCACCACGGCCTGCAGTGCGGCTTCTGCACGCCGGGGATGGTGATGGCCGCGACCGATCTGCTGGAGCGCAACTCCGACCCGACGGAGACCGAGGTGCGCGAGGCCATGGGCGGCAACCTATGCCGCTGCACGGGCTATCACTTCATCGTCGAGTCGATCCTCGCCGCCGCTCAGGCAGCCGCGGCTCCGGAGTCCTCGAGCGGTGAGTGAGTTCGCGGACAATCGCCTGGTCGGCAGGCGGATCCGGCGCCGGGAGGACCCGCGGCTGGTGCAGGGCAAGGGCTCGTATGTCGACGATGTGCGGCGCCCAGGCATGCTCCACGTCGCCTTCGTACGCAGCGAGGCTGCGCACGCGCGCGTGGTCTCCGTCGACGTGGATGGGGCCCGCGACGTGCCCGGCGTGCTCGCCATCTACGCGCACGAGGACCTCCAGGCCCTCGTGCGCCCCATCGTCGCCAGCTCGACGCGAGCCGGGTATCAGGCCGCGGAGACACCGGTGCTGGCCGGCGAAGTCGTGCGTTACGTGGGCGAACCGATCGCCGTCGTGGTGGCCGAATCGCGCTATGAGGCCGAAGACGGCGCCGAAGCCGTGGCTGTCGACCTCGAGCCGCTTCGGGCGCTGCTCACCATGGAGCAGGCGATGGCTCCGGATTCGGCGCCCATCCACGAGACGATCCCCGACAACCTCTACAACCATTTTCAACTCGCCCACGGCGACACCGACGCGGCCTTCCGGAGCGCCGACTTCGTCCTCGAGACGGAGTACCGGGCCGGCCGGGTCGCACCGGTGGCACTCGAGCCGCGCGCGACGATCGCGGAGTGGGATGCCGCCGGCGAGGAGCTCACGGTGTGGTCCTCACATCAGGCCCCCCACCTGCTCCGGACCGGCTTGGCGCGCCATCTGCAGATGGCCGAGAGTCGAATCCGCGTCATCTCCCCAGACGTGGGCGGCGGCTTTGGCTCGAAGCTCACCCTCTACGTGGAGGACCTCGTCGCCGCGGCGACAGCCCGGCTGGTCGGGCGTCCGGTGAAGTGGGTGTCTGACCGCCGGGAGGATCTGCTGACGGCGATGCATGGTCGCGAGCAGACCCACCAGCTCCGCGTCGCTGTCGCTGCCGACGGCCGGGTGCTCGGCATGCGGATCAAGATCATGGCCAGCAACGGCGCGCACGCGATCTGGCCGATGACCGCTGCGCTGGACTCCGGTCAGGCCTCTGAGAACGTCACCGGTCCCTATGACATTCCCAACTACGACCGCGACGTCTACGCAGTGGTGACCAACAAGACGCCGATGGGACCGTATCGGGGCGTTGGCCGGCCGGCGGCCTGCTTCTCGATGGAGCGGACGATGGACGAGATCGCGGCCCGGATCGGCGTGGAGCCGATCGAGGTGCGCCGCCGCAACGTCATCCGCTCCTACCCCAAGACGACGGCCACCGGCCTGGTGATCGAGAGTGGCAGCTCGGCCGAGGCGCTTGACCAGATGGAGGAGTTGCTCGACCTTCCCGCCTTTCGCGGCGAGCAGGCGCGCCTGCTCGCCGAAGGGCGCTACATCGGCGTCGGGCTCGCTGCGGTCGTGGAGCACACCTCGCTTGGACCCAACATGTCAGCGAGCAAGGGAATCGACATCGGGCTGGGCATGGAGACCGCGAGCGTGCGCGCCGAGCCCGACGGCGATCTGACCGTGCTCGTCGGGACCCACAGCCATGGCCAGGGGCACGAGACGACCTTCGCGCAGATCGTCGCCGACGAGTTTGGGCTGCCCCTGGAGAAGATCGCGGTTCGCTTCGGCGACACGGCCGTCGTGCCCTACGGCATGGGTACCTGGGCGAGCCGGAGCCTCGTCTACGGGGGCGGGGCGGTGATCCTGGCCGCGCGGGACGTGAGGGATAAGGCGCTTGAGATCGCCGCTCACCAGCTGGAAGCCAACCTCGCCGACCTCGAGATGATCGGGGGGGAGATCGTCGTCAAGGGCAGCCCCGGCTCGAAGATCGGCTTTGCGGAGGTCGCGCGCGTCGCCAACCACGCACCGCACCTGCTCCCGCCCGAGCTCGAGCCCGGTCTGGAGTCGACCCGCCGCTACCGCGCGCCGGACCCGGGCACGTTCTCCAACAGCCTGCACGCGGTTACCCTCGAAGTCGACGTCGGCACCGGCTTGGTGACGCTGGGGCGTTACCTGATCATCGAAGACTGCGGCACGCTGGTGAACCCGTTGATCGTCGACGGACAGGTCCACGGGGGCACCGCCCAGGGGATTGGCCAGGCGTTGCTCGAGGAGCTGCCCTACAGCGAGGATGGGCAACCGCTGGCCACCACCTTCTTGGACTACCTGCTCCCCGGGTTCTCCGAGGTACCGAATATGTACGTGCACCACCGTGAGTCCCCGTCGCCGCATAGCCTCGGCGGCTTCAAGGGGATGGGAGAGGGAGGCGCGATCAATGCGCCGGCGGCGATCGCCAACGCGATCACGGATGCGCTGCGTCCATTCGGGATCACGGCCGACCACACCCCGATCACTCCCGACTGGCTGCTCGGTCGCATCCGAGCCGCTCAAGCCGCGTCGGCCACCGCCTGAGCGGACCTGCCGTGGTTCGGCCGCCGCCGCGGCTCGGATCAGTCCGGCGTGTCCATGCCGGTGACGCCGCGCCCGCGGCTGCGCGGATCGCGCCTGGGCCAGCGTCCGGCCTCGACCGCGGCGAAGAACTCGCCGACGGCGCGGTTGAAGAGGGCGGGCTCTTCCAGATTGCAGGTGTGGCCGGTGTTGGGCAGGACGGCGAGACCGGCCGTCGGGACGGTCCGCTTGAGCATCAGGTCGGGTTCGAGGCAGCCGTCATCCTCGTCTCCGGTCAGGATCAACATGGGCGTGTCGAGCGCGCGCAGCTCGCTCTGCAGGTCATACAGCGACGGTCGCTCGCGTTGCACGCCGAGCATCGTGCGGGCCATGCCCGTCGCCGAGTGCTCGGCCAGGGCAGAGGCGAACCCGGCCCACGCCGCGGGGTTCTTGCGCTGCAGCTGAACGCGAGCTGGGCCGACCGCGTAGCGCTCGGCCACCGCGGCGCTTCCCTCCCGTTCGAACGCGGCCGCGGTCGCTGCGCTCTCGCGGCGGAAAGCGTCGCGAGCCTCCGGCTGCGCGCCATACCCACAGGCGGCGATGACCAGCGACGATACGAGCTCGGGGTAGCGGATCCCCAGGTGGAGAGCGCTGAAGCCACCCATGGAAAGACCGACGACGTGTGCGCGGGGGATCCCCAGCCCCCGCAGGACGTCGCGGGCGTCCTCCACCGCGCGCGCCTGCGAGTAGAGCGCGGGCGTGTCGGGCACTTCCGAAGGGGGATAGCCCCGCGCGTTGTAGACGACGCAGCGGTACCCGCTACTGAAGTGGTCCACCTGAGGGCCCCAGCTGCGCGCGTCACCGGCGTACTCGTGGATGAACAGGACGGGCGGTCCCGAGCCTGTCTCCTCGACGAACAGCGAGATGCCGTCGCTGGCTCGTACCTGAGTCGTTTGTGTTGGTGTGGCGCCCACGCCAATATGATATATCATCTCTCGCAATGACCTCTGGCGTGTTCCCTTCCACGCCGTCCGGCTTGCGCCCCGTCCTCGCTCATCTCGGCCACGATGGCGTCCTGGAGCTCCGCCTCAACCGGCCGGAGCGGCGCAACGCGCTCGATAAGACGACGGTCCTCGCCCTGACCGAGTATCTCCAGAATCCGGATGCTCGCGTGGTCCTGCTGGGATCCACGGATCCGGCGGGCTTCTGTGCCGGGGCGGACCTGAAGATCACTGATGCTGAACGTGTCGAGGTGTCTGACCTGCTGTATGCGCTGTACCGCCGAATGGTCGAGCTGCCGATGCCGATCATCGCCGTGCTCCAGGGGGCGGCGGTGGGCGGCGGGGCTCAGATCGCCGTCGCCGCGGACCTGCGAGTCGCCGACGCCGGCGCGACGGTGCGGTTCGTCGGCCCAGGACATGGCCTGGCGGTCGGCGCCTGGGCGCTCGGCTCGCTGGTCGGGCGAGGACGGGCGATCGATCTGTGCCTGAACATGCGGGCCATCGCCGCGCCGGAGGCGGCGTCGATCGGACTGATTGATCACGTGGTGCCCGATCCGTGGGCCGCGGGGCGTGAGATGGGCCGCCGGATCGCACGCCTGGACCCGGACGCCGTCTCGCGGGTGAAGCGGATCGTTCACGTGGGCTCCGGTCTCCTGGCGATGCTCGAGCAGGAGCGGGTCGGAAACCGCGCCGCGTGGTCAGGCGTCATCGCGCCGCCGAGCGAGCCCGTCGCCGATGACTAGCCCGTTGAACGGCCCGCAGCCATCACCACGGGCCCAGCATGGCTGGCGCATCCACCTTGCCGGTGGTTCCTCCGAGCACCGCGTCCGGGACCTGCTCAGCGGCGCGTCGCTCCCCGAGATGTTTCACGCCACAGCTCGGCGAGAACCCGGGCGCCCGGCACTGCTCATCGGCGCCGAGTCCTCCACCCACGGTGATCTCGACGCGCGCGCGGGCCGCGTCGGGGCCTGGCTTTGCGATCACGGCGTCAGTCAGGGCGACGTCGTGATCATCAGCGCTCACAGCTCCGTCGCGATGATCGTGGGATATCTCGGCGTGCTCCGAGCCGGGGCTGTCGTACTGCTGGCCAATCCGACGCTGACCGAGTCCGAGCTCGCTCAGCTGGTGAACGACAGCCAGGCTGTGGCTGCTGTGGCCGCTGGCGACGGGTTGGTTCGTCTGACCGCGCTGCGCGCTCGCCGGATCGGTCGTCTCGGGCTGCTGGTCTCCGTCAGTGGAGAGGAGCAGGCCGACGCGTCGCTCGACGAGGCCATCGAGCACGCTCGCGCGATGGGTGTGCTCTCGATCGCGCCCACGAGCCCGGCGCTGCTCGCGTACACCTCAGGAACCACGGGGCTACCGAAATCCCTGTTGCTCTCACACCGCAACCTGAGCTCGTCGATCATGGGCGCGATGCTCGCGTGGCTCTGGCGACCGGACGACGTCCTCGTGCACGCCCTACCGCTGTTTCATCAGCACGGCCTCAGCGGCGTGCACGCCAGCCTGCTGTCCGGCTCGCAGACGGTCGTGCTCGACCGCTTCGACCCGCAGGTGCTGTGGTCGACCATGGCCACCGCCCGGGCGAGCGTCCTGTTCGCGGTTCCGGCGATGTACGAGCGGCTCGCCGGGTGGGCACAGGCCGCCCGTCCCGATCCGCAGGCGCGTCGCGACCTGCGGCTTGCCGTGTCCGGTTCGGCGCCCCTGCCGGCCGCGCTCGCTGAACGCATGCGCGGCTTGCTCGGCCAGCTGCCCCTCGAGCGCTACGGGACGACCGAGAGTGGACTGATGGTGTCAAATCCCTACGTCGGTCCCCGCCGTCCCGGCACAGTCGGGCTGCCCCTTCCCGGTGTGGAGCTGGCGGTAGTGGATGGGAACGGGAAGCCGGTCGACGACGGTGCGGACGGCGAGATCGTCGTCCGAGGCCCACAGGTGTTCAGCGGCTACCGCGGAGCGCCGGAGATCACGGCGGCCTCGTTCTTTGACGGTGGCTGGTTTCGCAGTGGCGACATCGGCCGCATCGACCCCGTCGACGGCTATCTCTCGATCACCGGCCGGCTGAAGGACCTGATCATCACCGGCGGCATGAATGTCTATCCCGCCGAGGTCGAGGCGGCACTGGAGCTCTCCCCCGGCGTGTCCGAGGCGGCGGTTGTGGGCGTCCCGTCGCAGCGCTGGGGTGAGGAGGTCATCGCCGTGGTCGTGCCGAGCGGCGAGCGCATCGATCCCGAGCAGGTTCTCGTCGACGTCCGCCGCCGCCTCAGCCCGTACAAGTGCCCCAAGCGGATCGTGTTGGTGGCTTCACTCCCGCGCAGCCCGATGGGCAAGCTGCTGCGCCGCAACCTGGCCGAGGTGGCAGCACGGCCGGACGTGGGATCTGGGTGATGGCAGACCTCGGGGCCGCGTTCTGGTCGGTCCAGGCCCTGGTCAACGGGTTCACCTCGCGGGAGCTCTCGCCGGTTGAGGCGACCGAACAGCTACTCGCGCGGATCGCCGCGTTCGACGAGCAGCTCCACAGCTCACGGTCTCGTGATTCGTCACCAGTCGGCTCGATCTCGCCAACGTGACGGGCCGTCAGTCTGAAGCCGATGACTCGTCGAGGTCGCCTGGCGACCAGCGCAGCAGACGGGTATCCGAGACGACCTTCAAGTGCCTTCGCATGGCCGCCTCGGCGCCGCGCGGATCCTCGCGTCGAATCGTCTCGGCGATGCGCCGGTGGTCCATCAGGGAACGAGGGGGCCGCCCAGGTTCCGTGAGTGATTCCAGTCTCGTCTCGTGGATCGGATCCTCCAGCGCCGCCATGACGTCGAGCAGCAGGCTGTTCTTCGCGGCCTGGGCGATGGCGGCGTGAAAGCGCCGGTCAGCGGCTTCACCGATCCCGCCCTTGTCGATGTCGTCGGCCATGGCGGTCATCGCGGCCTGGATCGCGGCCAGGTCATCGTCGGTTCGACGCTGAGCAGCGAGTCGCGCCAGCATGCACTCGATCGCTTCACGGGCCTCGAGCACGTCGGGCAGGCGCCGTCGCCGGGTGAGCATGGTTTTCAGGCGCTCCGGATCGACGTTGAGCGCTCGCACGTAGATCCCGCCACCGTGGCGCACTTCAAGCAGCCCCTGGACCTCCAGGGATACGGTCGCCTGGCGCAATGAGACGCGGCTCACCTTCAGCGCGGTGGCCAGGGCCCGCTCTGACGGAAGGCGATCTCCGGGGCGCAGCCGGTGCTCGTGCACGTAACGGCGCAACAGCTGCTCGATCTGCTCGTAGAGCCGACGGCCCTCTGGAGCGCGCAAGCTGCTCGTGTCGAGCTGTTTCCTCGCGCCTGAGCTCGCCACGCGCTACTGCCCCAGGACCCCGCGCACAACGTCTAGTTCTGTCAGATCATCCGGTGCGAGACGTAGTTGGTTGGCCACCGTCGGCACGTCGTCTGGGGACCGCTTGAGGATCACGGCCGCTGACTCGGGTGTGATCACCGAGAAGTAGCCATGCGCTGTGATCCACAGGCGGTCGGGCGCCGCGAGCGCCAGCGTGCCACCGGAGCCACCCTGACCGACGGTCACCGACACGATCGGCACCGTCGCCGCGGCAATCGTCTGCAGCAGGCCGGCGATCGCCGAGCCCACCCCCGCGCCCTCTCCCGCCGCAGTGCCATCCGCCCCTGGGGAATCAATCAGCGTGAGCACGGGAAGATCGAGCTTGTTGGCGAGCTGTACCAGCCGCTGCGCGGTGCGGTAGCCGGCGGCGCCGGTGACGACTCCCGACTGCGAGACGAACGCGATCGTCCGCCCGTCGCGACGTCCGAAGCCGCACCGAATACTGGGGTCCACCCCACCCACGCGGTCGCCGCGAATTTCGAGGACCCGCGTGAAGTAATCCTCGAGGTAGTCATCGGTGGTCGGTCTTGCCGGATCGCGCGCACGCTGGACCTGCTCCCAGCCCGACAGAGCGGTCGTGAGGCCTCTGCTCGCCGGCAACGGCGGCGGCCGCGGGATCCCGCGCGTGCCGGGCGACAGCAGCTCCAGCGCCAGAGCCAGCTGCTCGCGCAGCCGCCCGGGACCGTGTACTCCGTCGACGAATCCGAGCTCCCACTTGCCTTCAGCCGTGAACACGGCGTCGTCTCCCTCGTCTCCGCGTACCCGCGATCCCGCGAAAGCCACCGCCGCGCCCGCGTCTCCGAAGATGATATCTGCGCCCGCACCCAGGGCGGCCCAGACGCCGCCTGTGGTCGGGTGGCGCGCGACGCACACATGAGGAACCCGAGCCGCGCCCAGCTCCACCAGGGCGCCCGCGACTCGCTGCATCTGGATCAAGGACCGCATCCCCTCCTGCATCCGAGCACCGCCGGAACTGAGCACGGAGACCAGCGGTAGGCGCTCGGTTGCGGCCATCGCGATCGCCTGGGTGATCCGCTGGCCCTCTGCCTCTCCCATCGAACCACCCATAAACGCGAAGTTGAAGGCCACCATGACGCAGGCAGTGCCATCGATGACGGCGCGTCCGCCCGTGACCGACTGCTCGTCGCCCGTCCTCTTCCGTGCGCGCGCGAGCGAGGCGGGGTAGCCCGGCCAGCCCAGAGGATCGTCGCCGACGGCTTGCCCCACGAACGGCACGAAGCTGTCGACGAGATCGTCGATCGCGCTCACGGCCGAAGTGGCTTTTCTCATGGGGACATCACTCGACATGCTGCGCCACAGTGTCCTGAGTGCGCTGGAAGCGGGCACGTATGTCCTCGGAATGCTCGCCCAGCACCGGGGGCGCCGCGGCCGGGCCCAGGGGCGACCCCTCGAAACGCAGCGGCCGTCCGGGCAGCGAGATCTCGCCGAGGGTGGTGTGCGACACATCTACGACGAGTCCCTGATTGCGGACCTGCTCGCTCGCATACACGCGATCGAGCGCCTTGACCTCCCCGGCCGGCACGCCGTGCTGCGCGAATAACCTGATCCACTCGGCCACGCTGCGCGTGCAGAGTCGCTGCTCGATCAGCGCCTGCAATTCATCGCGGTGGAGCACACGGTTTCCGTTACCCGCGTACAGGGGCGAATCGGGCTGAATCTCGAGTAGTTCGGCAAAGCGGCGCCACGTCTCGTCGTTACCGACCGCCAGGATGATCTGCCCGTCGGCCGCCTGGAACGCTCCATACGGCGAGACCGTCGGGTGGTGGTTGCCGGTGGGTTGAGGCACCTCGCCCGCCACGAGGTACCGAGTGCCCTGGAAGGCGTGAATGGCAATCTGCCCGGCCAGCAGCGACGTCTCCACCCGTTGGCCTCGACCGCTGCGGGCGCGCTCGTGGAGGGCCGCCAACACACCGATGATCCCGTACAGACCCGCGGTCAGGTCAGCGATCGGGACGCCGACGCGCAGCGGATCGCCGGGACCGTTGCCGGTGACGCTCATCATCCCACCTTCGGCCTGGAGGATCTGGTCATAGGCCACACGATCGCGCTCTGGACCAGAGCTGCCGAAGCCCGTGATGCTGAGCACGATCAGCTCAGGATTCGCCTCCTGGAGGCACTCGGAGGTGAGACCGAGCCGGGTCATCACCCCGGGACGGAAGTTCTCCACCAGCACGTCGGCCCAAACGACCAGGCGGTCGAACAGCGCACGGTCATCTGTGTCCTTGAGATCGAGCGTGACGCTGAGCTTGTTGCGGTTGGTCGACAGGAAGTACGTGCTCTCCTGCTGCCCCTCGGGCCCGACGAACGGTGGTCCCCACTGGCGTGTGTCATCACCGACCCGAGGTCGTTCGACCTTGATCACCTCTGCGCCGAGATCGCCCATGACCATGGTGACGTAGGGACCGGCCAGCACTCGTGACAGGTCGAGCACATGGACCCCCGCCAGCGGCGGCTCTCGCGGTTCGCGTGCAGGCCCGGCGGGCAACTCCGCCTCAGCTCCCATCGCGAGTCTGCTCCCGCCCGTGACGGCCGCGCCGAGTCTCACCGACGCGGGCATCGAAGGCCGCGGGCCAGGGCAGCGACGGCCTGCCCTGGCCAATCCGGAGAAGGGATGTACTGGGCCCGACCATGCGACTATGGCGTCGCCTTCGCCAGCGCCGCCGCCGACAGGAGGTGCACTTGGTGCTCGTTGCCCTTCAGGTCAACCTGCCAGGCCCCATATGGCCCAAACACGTTGTCGTACTGGTTGTAGTCGAGGCTGCCGCTGGCGCCCTCATAGTTGATCTTGGTGCCCGCATCCACCAGCTTCTTGCAGTCGGCGAACGCGAAGCAGGCCGTCCCTGGAGGGTTGGTCACCTTCTTCATCTCGGCGGCGACCTTGGTGCCGTCAGATGACTTGGCCGCCTCCTGCGCCAGGGCGAGCGAGACGACCGCGTCGTAGGCGTAGTTGGCGTTCGCCAGTGGCTGCTGACCGGGGAACATCGCGCCGAATTGCTTGGTGAACTCGTCGTTGGCCTTCCCGGTGACCGAGGTGCCGTAGACCGAGATGAGGTGAGCGTGCGCCACCGGGAAGGTGACAGCCTTCAGATACTCACTCGCGCCGGTGACGTCGGTTCCGACAAGTGGGATTGCCAGGCCGCCGGACTGCGCGAGGTCGCGGTAGAGCACCGCGGCCGTCGGGGCGTCCGTCTGGGTGAAGATCACGTCTGGCTTGGTGGCGAGGACCTTGTGCACCTCGGGGGTGTACGAGGTCTGACCGGGTGCCACGTTGACCGTCGTGAGGATCTTGCCGCCCAGCTTCTCGAAGGTCGCGATGATCGGCTTGATGAGCGTTTGAGCCGCGATGTCGGTGTAGAACAGCATCGCGGCGTGGCGGTAGCCATGCTGATAGGCATATAGCGCCATCGCCACCCCGAGCTGCGAGTCCGAGGGACTGTCGCGGAAGAGGAACGGATCGGTCTGATGATCGCGGCTCGTGTCACCGCCCTGGAACTCGTCGACGATCTTGGAGTTCTTCAGGATCGGTTCCACCCCGGCGATCTCCTGAGTCTCCGGTCCGATGACTCCGGTCACGCCCTTGGAGAGCAGCATCTGAGTGGCGGGCACCGCATCGGCGAGGTCGCACTGCGTGTCCTCCTGGATCAGCGAGACCTTATGGCCCAGCACGCCGCCGGCGGCATCGATCGCGTGCTTGGCCACCTGTGACCCCTGGAGCATGGCCTGACCGAGGCTGGCCAGCCGCCCACTGAAGCACGACAGCACCCCATAGTTGCCCGGCCCGCTCCCACCGCCCCCGCCACCGCCCCCCGCGCTCGCGGCGCTCCCCCCGCCGCCGCCGGACGCTGAAGGGCTCGACGAACTGCCACAGCCGGCTAAGACAGCGACCACCACGATCATGACTCCCAGGGTGCTGAACTTCTTCACGTTCACGCCCATCACCATCCCTCTCCTCGTCCTTCGTTGAGTAGCCCCGCAGATCACCGCTTCACCCCGAGCGCTTCGCGGCGGACACCGTCACGTCAGCCGCCCCACGTACAGGTCCACCACGGCCTCGTCGACGGCGAGTTCATGCGCCGGCCCGTCCAGCTGGTTCTTGCCCAGGACCAGCACGTACGCCCAGTCAGCGTGCTTGAGTGTCCGCCGCGTGTTCTGCTCGACCACGAGAACGCTGACCCCCGTGGCGGCGATCTTGGTGATCTGCTCCCATAGCATTCCCTGAAAGATGGGAGACAGGCCCGCACTGGGCTCGTCAAGCACCAGCACGGTCGGATCGAGCATCAGGCCCCGAGCCATCGCCAGCATCGTGCGCTGGCCGCCGCTGAGCGTGCCAGCCTTTCGCGTCATCGCGCCGGTGAGATCGGGAAACAGCTGGCAGAGCTCGCCCAGTCGCTCTGACACGCCCGACTTGCGACAGAACCCACCCATCTCCAGGTTCTCACGCACGGTCAGGCTCGGGAACACGTTGGCCACCTGAGGTACGTAGGAGATGCCGCGGCGCACGAGCTTCTCGGTGGCCACACCCGTCACATCTGTGCCGTTCAGCCGGACGCTGCCTGAGCTCATGCGGATGATGCCCACCAACGCCTTGAGGAGTGTCGATTTCCCGGCTCCGTTGGGGCCGACAATCGCCGTGATCTGTCCGGCGCGCGTTCGCAGGCTGATGTCGGAGATCACCGGAGCGCCGCCGTACCCCGCCGTCACGGAGTCGACCTCCAGCACGACGTGGGGTGGCACAGCCGTGCCGGCGGCGGACTCATTCATTCGTCCTCCACCGACCCGAGGTATGCCGAGACCACGCGTTCGTCATCGCGCAGGGTCCGATACGCGCCTTGAGCGATGACGTGACCGAGGTCCATGACCACGACCTGGTCGCAGGTCTCCTCGATGAACTTCATGTTGTGCTCCACGATCACGACGGTGCTGCCGCGGCTCACGAAATGCCTGATCGCCTGGCTCATGCGCTCGCCCAGCACGGGGTTGACCCCACCCATGGGCTCGTCGAGGATCACCAGTCGGGGCTCCGCCGCGGCCACCCGGGCGAATTCCACCAGCCGCTTCTGGCCGCCGCTCAGCGTCTCCGCGCGGTCGTAGCGAAGGTCGACGAGATTGAACTGCTCGAGGATCTCCTCCACCCGGACCCGATCGGCGTCCTCGCCCCGGCGCACGCTGCGCCGGGTCAAGAGATTGCGCAGAATCGACTCGCGGCCGAAGGCACGCATTCCCAGCATCACGTTGTCGAGCACCGTGAGACTCCCCCACTCGCGCGGCGCCTGAAATGTCCGGATCAGGCCGAGACGCGAGATCGAGTGCGGGGGCCGGTTGACGACCTCCTTGCCGTCGAAGCGCACGGATCCCTCATCGGGTCGGCCGAAGCCGGAGACCATGTCGATCGTCGTGCTCTTGCCCGCTCCGTTGGGGCCGATCAACCCGACCACGCTGCCCTCGGGCACCGTGAACGTGCAGTCATCGACGGCCTTGACGCCGCCGAAGGCCTTGGTCAGCGCCGTCACCTCGAGAATCGCCGTCGCGCTCACGACGCCACGCTCTCCTCGGCTCGCCCGGGATCCGAGCGGGCCGCCGGCGACGCCAGCCGGCCGCGCCAGCCGCCGCGCGTCCCGGGCGACCCCGGGCCGCCGCGGGCCGCCCGCGGCACGCCGTGCCGATCTGGAAAGATGCCCTGGGGGCGGTACTTGAGCATCACCACGATCATCAAGCCGATCAGTACCTGTCGCACCGATGGTCCGAACTCGGTGCGTCCGCCGACGTTGGGCAGGTAGCGCGTGAGCTCGATGAATCCGATGTAGACGATGAATGTCCCGGCCACGACGCCGCGGACGTTGCCGCGTCCGCCCACGAGGACGGCGGCGTAGAGGGTGAGGATCTCCTGGGGCGCCCAGGCGGACGGGTTGAACGCTCCAAGGTAGGCCGCGAACAATCCCCCGCCCAGTGCGGCCAGCCCGGCGCCCATGACGTAGGCGATCAGCTTGGAGCGGAAGACGTTGCGCCCAAAGGCCGCGGCGGCGTCCTCGTTGTCACGGATTGCGCGCATAGCGCGGCCGTAGGGACTGGCGGAAAGGCGCTGGAGCACCAGCACGCAGATCAACAGGACCACCGCGCACATCGCCAGCAGGAAGTACTTGTAATTGTTGTAGGAGATGCCGAGGGGCCCGGCCATCGGCGTGACCAGCCCGGCGATGCCGTTGAACCCATTGAACAGCGACGTGTCGACCTGCACGATCACGTACAGCACGCTGATGACCCCGAGGGTGGTGATGGCGAAATAGATCTCACGCAGATTTCGCAGAGCGACCGCTCCCACGAGCGCGGCGACCGGCAGGACGATCAGGACGGCAAGGAGGACCGCCAGCAGGTAGGGGAGGTGCCAGCCGAGGATGTACTCCGTGGGGGCCAACGCGGGCCCGGTGGTCATGACGATGGTGAGGTAGACGCCGAGGGCGACGTAGCCGTAGAGGGCGAGGTCGAAGTCACCCGCCCAGCCCCAGATGATGTTCACTCCCTGCGCCATGATCGAGAAGATGCACGCCTCGGTGACGATCGAGATCCAGTAGCTCACAGGCGGGTCACCTGGCGTCCGGCGACCAGCAGGCCGTTGGGCCGGAAGAGCAGCAACAGGACCAGCACGGCGAGCGCGAAGGCGACCTGGTAGCTCGCGTTGGAATAGGCGCCGGCCAGCTCGAGCACCAGACCGACGAGCAGCGCGCCGATCAGGGTGCCGTAGGGCCGTCCCAGGCCCCCGGCCACGGCGGCGGTCAGGGTGATCAGCAGGTACCCGAAGCCGAGCGAGGGGTTAAACGTCCCGATCGTCTCCGCGAGCACGAAGCCGGCGAAACCGGCGATCAGTCCGGCGATGGCCCAGGTGGCGGTCACAACGTGCTGGGCCGGTATCCCGCTGGCGCGGGCAAGCTCCCGGTTGTCGGACACCGCGCGCAACGCCTTGCCGAACTTCGTGCGTTGGAGCAGCAGGTACAGCGCCGTGGCCACCGCGAGCGCGCTGAGTGTCACCAGGATCTCGGCGTCGGTGAGCAGAAACGGCCCGATGTGGTGCGCCGAGCCCTGGTTGATCGAATAGCCCAGGCTGGCCGCGCCGAAGAGGATGACCAGGATGTTCTGAATCACCAGCGACACGCCGAGCGTCGCGATGACGGTGACGATCGACGGGCGCCCGGCGAAGCGCTCGATCAACCCCAGGTTCATCGCGATCCCGGCGAGCCCGCCCACGAGCGCGGCGCCGAGGGCGGCGAGCGGGACGCTGTGCGTCCAGCGCAGGAACTCGTACGCCGCGTAGGCGCCGATCGTCAGGAGCTCGCCGTGGGCGAGGTTGGCCACGCGGCTGACGGCGTACTGCAGCGTCAGCGCCACGGCCGACAACGACAGCACCGAGGCCGTGACGATGCCAAAGCCGATGTAGAGGAGGAACTGATGCAAGGAGGTTCCGGACTGTCTGTCGCCGGTTGGTTCAAAGACTGCCAGTGACCAGGTGAGCAAGTGGCTAGTCCTCTTACGCCAACCATATGCGGATCCGGGCCGGGCTGTCAAGGCCCGACCGTCCGGCCTCAGGTGGCGCGCCCAGGCGCACACCCGGGACGGCCCACGGACCCCGGCTTTGGCTCAGATGGCGTCGGGAGCCGGAGTCACATGACTCCCGGCTGCGACCGCGAGGTGGCGCAGCGCCGCCGCCACGCCGCTTCCAGCCATCGGCACACCGCAGAGCGACAGACCCATCTCCACGCCGGATAGCGTGCCGGCGAGCATCAGGTCGTTGAAATCGCCGAGGTGGCCGATGCGAAACACGCGGCCCCCGAGCCGGCCGAGGCCGGCGCCCAGCGACATGTCGAACCGCTCGAGGATCCGCGCCCTGATGGCGTCGGCGTCATGACCGTCTGGCATGACCACGGCGGTCAGCGCCGCCGAGTGTTCCCGCTCGTCTTGACACAGCACCTCCAGCCCCCAGGCCGCCACGGCGGCTCGCGTAGCCTCGGCGTGGCGCCGGTGGCGCGCGAACACGGCGTCGAGGGTCTGCTCCTCCAGCATCGCGATCGCCTCGCGTAGCCCGTAGAGCAAGTTGGTGGCCGGCGTGTAGGGATAGCGGCCGTCGCGGTTGGCCGCGATGATCGGTCCCCAATCGAAGTAGGAGCGCGGAGATCCGCCGTGGGCGGCCGCGTGGAGGGCCTTGGCGCTCACGGCATTGAAGCCCAGTCCCGGTGGGAGCATCAGTCCCTTCTGCGAACCACCAACGGTGACGTCGACGCCCCACTCGTCGTGTCGGTAGTCGATCGAGGCGAGCGAGGAGATGGTGTCGACCAGCAGCAGGGCGGGATGCCCGGCGGCGTCGATCGCGGCGCGGACCTCGGCCACGCGACTCGTCACGCCGGTCGAGGTCTCGTTGTGCACCACCATCACCGCCTTGATCGCGCGTCGCCGGTCGGCGGCGAGTCGTTGGTGAACGGCCTCCGGCTGGACTCCGTGGCGCCAGTCGCCCGGCGCGAACTCGACGTGCATCCCCAGCCGCGTGGCCATCTCCCGCCACAGGCCGGCGAAGTGGCCGGTCTCAAAGGCCAGCACATGGTCGCCGTGCGCCAGCACGTTCACCAGGGCCGCTTCCCACGCCCCGGTGCCCGAGCCGGGGAAGATGATCACCGGCCCGGCGGTCTTGAACACCCCGCTCACGGCCGGCAGCAACGCGAGCGTGAGCTCGGCGAACTCCGGCCCGCGGTGGTCGATGGTGGGGCGGGACATGGCCCGGAGGATCCGGTCGGGCACATTGGTCGGGCCCGGGATCTGGAGAAAATGCCGACCGCCGGGGTGCGGGGTGCTCATCGATTCTCGCGGCGATCGCACACAATGGGCCGTACGCTACGGTACGGGCCGTCGTCGAGCGTCGGAGCATCTAGGAAAGGCCGGCACGCGCATGGCCAGCACCGTCCCCTCACCGCCGGGCAGCGAGCTCACCGCCGACATCCCCGGTGTGCACGCCGCGCTCAGCGCAGAGCTGGAGGGCGAGGTTCGCAGCGACGCCTATACCCGGCACCTCTTCGCTCGCGACGCCAGCATGTACGCGATCCAGCCGCTCGTGGTGGCCTTCCCCCGTCATGCGGCCGACGTGGTCGCGGCGATCGAGGTGGCCCGTGACCGCGGTGTCCCACTGCTGGCGCGCGGGGCGGGAACGAGCTTGGCCGGCCAGACCGTCGCCCGCGCCCTGGTGCTCGATCTGTCTCGCCACATGAATCACATCGTGGACGTCGATCCCGCCGGGCGAACGGCACGCGTCCAGCCCGGCGTGGTGCAGGACGACCTCAACCGGGCCGTCCGGAGCCATGGCCTGATGTTCGGGGCCGACACCTCAACCAGCAACCGGGCCACGCTCGGGGGCATGATCGGTAACAACTCCTCGGGGAGTCACTCGGTCCGCTTCGGCACCACCTGTGACCACGTCAGGTCACTCGAGACCGTACTGGCCGATGGCCAGCGAGCTCACCTGGGACCGATGGGCGCAGAGCAGTGGAGCGAGCGGGCACGGCAACCGACGCTGGAGGGCGCGATCTACCGGGAGCTTCCGGGCATCGTCGAGCGCAACCGCGAGGCGATCGGGCGTGATCACCCGAAGTTCTGGCGCCAGTCCGGTGGGTATCGGCTTGACCGGCTCGCCCGCGGCGGTGTGCCGTTTGACCTGGCGAAGTTCGTCGTCGGCTCGGAGGGGACGCTGGCCGTGGTGACCGAGGCCGAGCTTGACCTGGTGGCGCGCCCGACCGCGCAGGCGATCGCCGTCGGCCACTTTCACTCCACCGCCGAGGCGATCGCTGCCGGCGCGGATGCGATCGCACGGGACGCCGCCGCCATCGAGCTCTTGGACCGCATGATCCTCGACCTGTCCCGGCAGCAGCGGGAGTATTCGGCTCTGGCGGAGATCGTGGAGGGAGACCCGGGCGCGCTGCTGTTCGTCACGTTCTTCGGCGCGACCGAGGCGGAGGCGGCCGCCGCTGTCGATCGCCTCGCAGACGACTGGTCTCGGCACGGGCACGGCTACCACACGCTGCACGCGGTCCGTGAGGCCGACCGGGCGGCCGTGCTGAAGGTGCGCAAATCCGGGCTGGGGCTGTTGATGGCGGCCAGTCGCGGCAGCCGGCGGCCGCTGGCGTTCGTCGAGGACACGGCGGTACCTCCTGAACGGCTGCCGGAGTACGTGGCTGAGTTCTCCGCGGTGCTGGCGCGACACGACCTGCAGGCCGGCTTCTACGGCCACTGCTCGGTGGGCTGCCTCCACATCCGCCCCTTCGTCGATCTACGAGACCCACCGCAGGTGGCCACGATGCGCGCCGTCGCGGAGGAGATCCTCGAGCTCGTCGTTCGCTACGGCGGAGTGAACTCCAGCGAACACGGGGATGGCCTGGCCCGCAGCGAGTTCAACCGCCGCGTCTTCGGCGACGAGCTCTATTCGGCGATGTGTGAGGTCAAGGCCCTGTTTGATCCTGACGGTCGCCTGAACCCGGGAAAGATCGTCGGCGCGCCGGCGCTGACGGAGAACCTCCGCGATGTGGCTCTCCCGGCGGCCGCACCGCTGCCCACGCATCTGCGCTTCGCCGAGGGGGGCATGCGCGACGCCGCGGATCGCTGCATGAACATCGGCGCCTGTCGCAAGACCGACGCCGGGGTCATGTGCCCGTCCTACATGGCCACGCGCGAGGAGCAGCACTCAACGCGCGGGCGGGCCAATGCACTGGTCAAGGCGCTGTCGACGCCCGACCCGCGAGCGGCGCTGGGCGACGAGCGGCTGCACGAGATCATGGATCTCTGCCTCGAGTGCAAGGCGTGCAAGAGCGAGTGCCCGCTCAGCGTCGACATGGCGTCTCTGAAGAGCGAGTTCCTGGCCCAGTACCAGGCGGCGCACGGCGTGCCCGCCCGCTCGCGCGTGTTCGGGGCCATCCGCATGCTGAACCGCTTGGGCGCGGCGACCGCCCCGCTCTCCAATGCGCCCGGGCGTATCCCCGTCGTGCGCCGTGCGCTGGAGGCGAGGCTGGGCATCGCTGCGCAACGGCCTCTGCCCCGTTTTGAGCGAGAGACCCTGATCCGCTGGTTCGCGCGCCGTCCCGCGCCGGTCGGGCCCTGTCCGCGCGGTGATGTCGTCTTCCTCGCCGACTCGTTCACGACGTTCACCGAGCCTGCCGTCGGGAAGGCCTGCGTCGAGCTGCTGGAGCGGGCCGGCTGGCGGGTGCTGCTTCACAGCCGCGGGTGCTGCGGGCGGTCGAGCCTGTCCAAGGGTCTGCTCGATCAGGCTCGCTCGATGGCCGGCTCGTTGGTGGAGCGCCTCGCTCCCTACGCCGAGCGTGGCGTCCCGATCGTGGGCTGCGAGCCCTCGTGCGTGCTCACGTTGCGCGACGAATACCTGGACCTGCTTCCCGATGATCCGCGCGTACGCGCCGTGGCCGAGCAGGTCCACCTGGTGCCGGAGCTGCTGGTGGGGGCGATCGACGACGGCCACCTGCGCCTGCATCCCACGTCGGTGCTCGCGGGTTCACGGATCGTCCTCCACGGGCACTGTCACGAGAAGGCCGTCACCGGGACCGGAGCCACCCTCGAGCTGCTTCGCCGCATCCCGGGGGTCACCGTCGAGGAGATCGACGCGGGATGCTGCGGAATGGCCGGGTCCTTCGGCTTTGAGTCCGAGCACTACGAACTCTCGATGCAGATCGGGGGCTTGCGTCTGTTCCCCACCCTCGCGACCGAAGCGCCTGATGTCCTGGTGGCCGCCACGGGTGTCTCCTGCCGCCAACAGATCGCCCACGCCACTGCCCGTCGGGCGCGGCATCCCGTCGAGCTGCTGCGCCTGGCGGTGCTCTGAGCGAGTGAAGGTGCCGAAGGTCAGGGGGTGACGGCCAGCGACGCTTAGGGAGTGGCCCGGGCGGCGCGCTTGTCGCGCCGGTAGCAGGGCTCCGCTTCAGGGGCCAAAAACCCCGGGCGACGCGTAGGCAGCACCGACTGCGTGTGGCTCCGGTGGCGGTCTCCAGCGACCGCTTAGCCGGCAGCGATGGCGGCTCGGTGGGAGGCTGCACCGCTCGCCGCCTACGAGGCGATCACCGGCACCAGCAGCCGCGCCGCGGGCTCGCCGCCGCAGTGGACGCGAACGGTGCAGTCGGGGCTCGGTTCATAGTGCGCCGGGAACTGGCCGGTGATCGGGTTCCGGGGGTGCATCCAGCGCCCGCCGACGACGAGTCGAACCTCCTCCCCGGCGCGGAAGAAGGTGGCCGAAGGGCCGAGCGCGAAGTCGATTTCGGCCACCTCGCCCGGCCCGAGCGGCCGCGCCTCGTCGTCGCGGTTGACCGGCGCGAACGGACGGGACAACTCCAGGTCGGGCGCGCGGTGAGAGATCTTCATCCAGCCCGTAGTGACGCGGTCAAAGCCAAACCCGAATGAGCCTTCGAAGGGCACGAAGCGCCCGGCGCGCCACTTCTCGACACCGGCGAACAGGTTGGCGTCGGTAGCGCCATCGAGCGAAACCCGCAGCCGCAGTGCCATCGGGCCGGTCAGCTCGAGGTCGCTCGCCACGATCCAGGTCCAGCTCGCCGGTTGCCCGGCGGTTGAGAACTTCACCTCGCCGCCCGCCGGCGCCTCCTCGTCGAGCCTCCCGCCGGCGTCCAGGAACAGCTCGGTCCACCGTACCGGCGACGGCGGCCAAGACCCCTCATCGCGAATCGAGTGGATCGTGTCGCGATCCTCGCGCACCTCGAGCCGCACCGGCGGCTGGGACTCCATGCCGTTGTCGGTGCCCTTCAAGAAGTGGTCGAAGAACCGCTCCTGCGCCGCCAGCGCCCCGGCCGAGTAGTAGGCGCACCACTTGCCGCTGCGGTGGGTGTAGAGCCACCGCTGCTTTGAGGCGACCCGCTCGAAGGCGCGGATCGAGCCGCGGCTGTGCAGGTTGTTGTCAGAGAAGCTGCCGCAGACCAGCATCGGCACCTGAACTTTGGCGAGGTCCGGCGCCCGGCTCGCCCAGAACGTATCGCGCAGCGGCCGCCTCACCTGCTCCTCGCGCAGGTCGTAAGCAAGGCGGTCGCCCTTCAGCCCCCTGGTCCACAGCTTGATGAAGCCGTCCTCGCGCACGCCGCCGGGGAACAGGAAGTCCCGGTAGGGGTCGCTGAAGCCCTCCCACGGGCAGATCGCCGCCAGCGAAAGAGGCTGTGTCGCCGCCGCCCCGTACTGGCTGAGTGCCAGGTAGGAGACTCCGCCCAGGCCGACCTTGCCGGTGCACCAGGCCTGTGCCGCCGCCCATTCGATCAGGTCGTGGTAGTCCTCGGACTCGGCGCGCGAGAACAGGTCGCCGATGCCCTCCGAGCTGCCGCAGCCGCGCAGGTCGCAGTTGATGACCGCGTACCCGCGCGGCACCCAGTACGCCGGGTCGGGTGCCTCCCAGCTGGTCCAAGCCGAGAAGGAGACCGGCTCGGGCATGCGGAGGATCCGATACTGCATCGCCAGTTTAAAGCCGCCGCCTCGCTTCGCCATGGGCAGTCTGTCCTTGCCGTACGGATGGGCGCACAGGATGGCCGGGTGGGCGCCCTGCCCACGCGGGCGGAACACATTGACCCGCAGGACGGTCCCGTCGCGCACTCTCACCGCGACGTCACGTTCGAAGACGATCCCCGCCTCGGGCGCCGGCCGCACCGTGACCGGCGGACGCAGCAGCCCCCTCAGGCGGGCCACGATGTACCCAAGCTTCTCCGTCCTCACGGCGCGGCACCTTAGCGATCCTGCTCGATCCATCGAAATCTATGTCCCCATGGACGACGAGCGACAACCACGAACCGGCCACCGCGACGCGCCCGCTTCGGGTTCGAGCCGACGGAGCAGGCGCCGACCCCGGGCTCGCGAGGTGACCGCGTGTGTCAGGCGGGTGTCAACCGCGGTCCCGCCCGACCATGAAAGGAGCACTGCAGTAGGGCCGACTGCTCGCTCTAGGACGACCGGTATCGGACACCATCGGTCACCACGATGCCGGTAACAGACTCGCCGAGGGTCCCGACGGCACCGTCGGGCAGGCCGGCTACCGGCCGACGCCTGGAGCAGCAGTCTCAGATCCGTGGCCCCAACGGCGACGGTGGGAAGTTGGATCGCTTTGGCGGCTGGCTCCCGGGCGACCGTCGAGTCAGGCTTGGCTGCGGTTACGGCGGCTGTCTGGGGCGGGGTTATGGGGTGCTGGTGTCGAACGCTTCGGGGTAGCGTTGCTTGACGGAGGTGATGTATCGCTCGCGGCTGGTGTAGGTCCAGCGCGCCCGGTCGAAGTCGGTGAACGGGCGCTCGATAGCGTCCAGCGTGTCCACGGCCGCGCGGAGCTGCTCTCGCCATTGCGCCGATTGCGGCTGGGATGACTGCACCAGTTGGGAGATCGTTCTGATCTGCTGCTCTTTGTCGATCATCATTTCGGGGCGCGCGTCGCGCAGGCACACCCAGTAGGTCCCGTCGATGTAGTCAGTCCACTCAGACTCGGGATTCCACTCGTCGTTGAACTCCAGGCCAGCCGTGCGGGCGGCGCCATTGAACTGCTCGATGAAATAGTCGCGCAGGCGGTCTGGGCCGCCCGCCTCGTCGGAAAGGTCGAAGTAGTCGGTGGGGAACATGCGTCGACCATCGGGCAGGGTGTAGGCCGGCTGTGGCATCACCCCGGCGTCGATCAGTCCCTCGATCTCTGTCGCCTTGACCTCTCGGCCCGCGCAGAGTTCGGGCAATGTTTTGAACTCGGCGTCGATCAGGCGCAGATCGGACTCGGTAAATGTCGCGTCGGTGGCCGTCATCGGCTCATCTCCGTTGGTCGCTGGGCTGGTCGCCTGGTCGGTACCGGGCCAGCTTATATGCGGGTCGGTTCGGGTTTTCCCGAACCGTCGGCGGTTACCGTGTGCATTGATGGGCAGCGACGTGGACACCGCCGCGGTCGCGCGGCTGATCGCCGACGGCGGCCTCATCATCCTCGAGCAACGCGGCCGGCGGCAGTCCGTGCGGCTGGCCTCCGCGGAGGTCGCCCACGCGCTTGAGGCGCTATCGACGATCGCGCCCACAGCGCCTCCTGCCAACCTACGGCGAGCCGCCGCGCGCAGGCGCTGCGCCGGGTCTCGTGCCGTTGCTGCTGCCCGTGATCGCGGGACTGCCGAGAGGCAGTAGTCGACCAGTTCAGGCGTGTGGCTCGGGAATGTGGGTCAGACTGAAGCTGTGGGCAAGCCCGCGTTGGCCGGCCCGCGAAGGCGACGACGCAGGAACGTCGCGAATCCGGCGGCTGCATCATCACGAGCATGCGCATTGTGCGTGAGGGCAACGAGGCTGAGATGGTTGCGGTGTTCTTGGGCGGCGAATTGTTCAGCGAGCGATTCGGCCCGGCGGTTCGTGACGCGCTGCTCGTCTGCGGTGAGCCAGAGCGGTTGCTGATCGAGCCAGATCTCAACGACGGGCGCGCCAACCACGCACGTCGGGCGGTGCTCGCGGCCACGCGCGGGTACGGCGAGGACCGCGAGCTCTTTGAGCACTTCCCCGCCCAGGTCAGCTGGGAATGGATCGAGCTGACCCCATCAGAACTAGCTCAGGTCCGCTACGTCGAATACTCCTACTGGAACGAGCTTTCGCTCGGCACCCGCCTGCCCGCCGACGCCGCACGTGGCATCCAGGCGGGCGTGCAGCCTTGGGGTGTCTCGAACGAGCGGTTTCACACTGCCGCCCAAGCGCTGCGCAGCGGAGAGCGGTTTCCGCCGCTCATCCTCGCCGGGCGCCACCGAGACGATCTCGTCTGTTTGGAGGGGAATCTCCGGCTGACCGCTCATGCTCTCGCCGAGTTCCCAGTCGAGATCGAGTGTCTGGTCGGCACGACACCAGCGCTCAAACGATGGGCGCAATGACGTTGACCGACCGCAACCCCGTCACGCCCGGTCTGCGTCCCTGGACGCACAGGCCCCAGCGCAGCCGCATCGACGCAAACTCGGCACTCTCGCCCCTCCCGGATGCGGCCATCGGCGCCAAGCTGTCACGCGGCCTGCATAGCCCCTCCAGGCGTTAATGGGTAGCGACGAGCAGCGGCTTGGCTACGGGGGGAGCGGAAGCGCTCGGATCCGAATGCGGTCGGGCTGGATCACGATGATGCTTCCGGCCTTGAGCGCGTCGATGAGCTGGGGCAGGTTGGCTTTGAGGAGCGCGGCCTGATCGGCCGGTCGATGCTGACTTCCGTGCCGGAACAGGATCAGTGAGGGCGTCTTCTGCTTACGGAGCGCGAGGAGCGTGCCGAAGTCGGTGTCGGCCGAGACCACGATTCGGTCCTCCTGCGCCGCCAGCTCGAAGATCTCGGTGTCGGCCGCGGCTGCCATCCGGAGTTCGCGGACGTGGACGGCGTCGTAGCCGCCGCGTTTGAGCTCCTCGCAGACGGATGGCGAGAGCGCGTTGTCGATGAGGAACTTCACCCGGCGAGCGGAAGCTCGCGCTCACGGACCGCTTCGGCCGCGTAGCGCAGCGCTTCCTGCACGTCGTCCAGTTCGAGGTCGGGGTAGGCGTCGAGGATCTCCTGGGTGCTCATGCCCTCGGCGACCATCCCGATCACGGTCGCGACCGGGATCCGGAGCCCGCGGATACAGGGGACGCCGTTCATCTGCTCAGCGCTGACGGTGATTCGGGTGAACGTCATGGCTCAAGCGTACTTGTGGTGGGAGGCTGGTCGATTATGCAAGCGTCCGGCCCGTGGGCGCCGCCGCATGCCGGGCCAACCAATCTGGAGGACACAATGTCCCAGACACGACAGCTCGATGTCACAGGCCGGGTGCGATCACCCGCCGCGACGCCCGGGCACCGCGCCGGATGCGCCCCCGAACAAGGGGCAGCATTACCCCGCTGACCCGCCGTCGGTTGAGGAGATCATCCTCGTGATGCGCCAGGCTGGGACCGGTTTCTACGCGAACCGGACGCGTGCGCTGATCGCGATGCTGTGGCGCGCCGGCCTGCGGATCAGCGAAGCGCTCGCGCTGACCGAGTCCGACCTGGCCCCGAAGACGGGATCGGTGCTTGTTCGGTGCGGGAAGGGCGGCAAGCGACGGATGGTCGGGATGGATGGCTGGGCGTGGGAGCACGTCGCACGCTGGGCTGAGCATCGGGTGCAGCTGCCGATCGGCCCGTTGTTCTGCATCCTCGCGGGACCGACGCGTGGGCACGGCTGGTCGGCGACCGCCGCGCGCGATGCTGTCGGCAGGCCGACGCATTGCGCCATTCCAGCGCCTCCTCTTCGGGAGCAGTGGCCACGTCGCGTGGCCCCTATAGGCGTTAGGCGACGACAGCTTCCGGCCAAGCGGTCGCTGGAGACCACGACCTGGAGCCGATGCTCGACCACACGCTCCAGACGCTCGAGCGCTTGGGCGTGACCGAGACGCCCGGCGCGGTCATCGCCGATGCCGGCGGCCACGGTCCGATAGATGAGGTCCAGGTCAATGAGCTATACGTGGCGTCGGCGGGATGAGTGCTGTAGGGATGGCCAAGGCCATCCGTGAGCGCCTCCCGACGTGCGGATTCATGTACCGCTCAGATTGTCGGAGGCTGAGGCGGGTGCGGTCCCCATGCAAACAGCTTGTTGCCATGTCGGCACTCTCCCGGGACGCCTCCGCCGTGCGGAATCGAAGGCAAGCAGTGCCAGCCCTCCGGACCCTTGAGCTTGGTCTGGGCCTCGCCCTTGTACCGGGTGTGAAGCAGCTTCTTCGCCCACCGAGTGGCGTATGGGCAACTGACATTGGACGCCGTCACCTTCCAGGCCGTACCTTTCTGACCGAACTCCGGGATCGACCAAGCAGGTCCCGTGAAGTCAGGACAGGCTGCTCGGTGTGCGGTGATCGCGGTGGGTGATGCTGGTGCGGCAGGTGCGCCGGCGAAGGCAGCCATCGCCGCGATCGCCGCCGTGCATGCCACTCGAGTCGAACGTGTCATTCGTGTCCTCCAGATTGGGGTCGCGAGCGTATGAGACGGCGCTTATCAGGCGCTTATCGCGCTGCGACCCGGCCCGGGACCGGTCACCGGTTGCCGAGTCCCAGGCCGGTGAGCTCTGTTCGCTGTTAGCTGATCTCGTCTGGACAGATCGCGTCTGCGCGCCGCCTCGTCGCCGGCACCGGTCGACGCGAAATCGCGGTTTCACCGCCAAAGCTCTGCTTGCGCACCTTCCCGGTTGAGCCGCCGTCCTTGCGTCCCTGCTTTGCGTGCCATTGGCGACCGGCAGTGGCGCAACACATGCCGGTCGCCGGTGCTGCGTGTGGCTGGTTACACCGCGACTCGGCCGCCGTCGACTGGGACGATGGCGCCGTTGATGAAGCTGGCGTCGTCTGAGGCGAGGTAGACGATGGTGTTGGCGATCTCCTGCGGATCGGCCGCGCGTCCGAGCGGCAGGGTTGCGGCGAGCTGGTTGATCCCCTCCTCGCCCATGGCGGACGTCCCTGGAGTGCGAGTGGGGCCAGGCGATACTGCGTTGACGCGTACGCCGACGGGCCCGTACTCCGCAGCCCAGGCCTTGGTGAGGAGCTCCAGCGCGGCCTTCGAGGCCCCGTAGGCTGACATTCCCGGCAGGCCGAAGCTGGCGACCATGGTGGAGACGTTGACGATCGCCCCGCTGCCGCGCTCGATCATGCCGGGCACCAACGAGGCGGTCAGGGTGAACGGTGCCACGATATTGAAGTCCAGGACCGTCTTGACGTCCTCGATCGGGATCTCGTGGCTTGGGCCGAATGGAAAGATCCCAGCGTTATTGACCAGGACGTCCACGTCGCCCGCGGCCCGCGCGAGGCTCCGGGCGCCGTCGGGCGCGGAGAGGTCGGCGGCGACGAAGCGCGCCTGTCCGCCGGCGGACTCGATCGCGTCGACCACCTCCCCACCGCGGCTCTTGTCGCGGCCGGTCACGATCACGTGTGCGCCGGCGCTGCCGAACTGTTCAGCGGCGGCTCGGCCGATGCCTGACGTGCTGCCGGTGACCAGCACGGTTTTTCCTTCGAAGCTCATCGCGACTCCTATAGACATGGACTAAACAGTCCAAGTTGGTGGAGTTCGGAGGTTAGCAACTACATGGACCGCATAGTCCAAGTTGGGCTAGACTGCCCGTCATGGACAAGCCGCCGAGAACAGCCCGGGGCCGCGCGACACGCGAACGGATCGTCCGCGCTGCCGCCGAACTGGTCGCCGAACGCGGCGTTGCCGGCACGTCGCTGGATCACGTGCGCGAGGTTGCGCACGCGTCCAAGAGCCAGCTCTACCTCTACTTCGCCGACCGCGACGAGCTGCTGCGCGCCGTCGCGGAGTCAACCTGCGACACCGTGCTGGAAACCCAGGCAGACGCCCTCGCCGGCTTTGACTCGATCACCGGCATCGAGCGTTACCTGGACGGGATCGTCGCGCTGCAGGTCGAGCGCAACACTCCCGGCTGCCCGATCGGCTCACTCGCCGGGCAACTGATCGAACGCGACGAAGCGTCACGCCTCATCCTCGCCGACGGGCTCGAACGCTGGGAGCTCTCCCTACGGACCGGACTGGAGGCGATGGCCGCGCGTGACCAACTCCGGCCCGACGCCAATCCGGGGCTGCTCGCCTCACGAACCCTCATGCTTCTCCAGGGCGGACTGCTGCTCAGTCAGGTTCGTCGCGACCCATCCCAGATGCGCATCGCTGCGGACACCGTGCTGGAACTCATCCAAGCCGCATGCCTGGCGTCAAGGCCCTCGCGAGATCCCGCGACGGCGTCGAGCACAAAGTGATCCGCTGGTTCCTGTCGCGGTACTTGCGGTGCGACGACGGGCTTCCGAGCCCGTCGCCCCACCGCAAGTGGATGAGCTACAGGACCAGGAGAGCCCACACAACCATCAAGCATCCGGGATGCCTGCCGGTCGACCTGAAAAACGTTGCCCGGGACCGTTGCCCGGCTACGCGGTGAAGCGGCGATCCAAGTACGGATCGGGCAGATCACCAGCATCTTAGGGCAGGATGAAGCGGGAGCGACGGGA
>CAWHOH010000015.1:0-56727 GCA_963830945.1 uncultured Actinomycetota bacterium
CATCGGACAAGTCCGGCGTGATGGGCGCGCGGTCAGCCGCGCGACGCTGGAGGCCATGTGCGCGGCCCTCGAGCACCGAGGGCCCGACTCGCGGGGACTTCACGTCGAGGCCAGGTGGGCTCGGAATTCAGCGTCTGCGGGTGATCGACCTCGAGACCGGCGACCAGCCGATCTACAACGAGGACCGCTCGGTGGCGGTGGTCCTCAACGGCGAGATCTACAACTTCCTCGAGCTGCGGCGCGAGCTGCGTGCGCCGCGGCCATCGGTTCTCCACCGAGGGCGACACCGAGGTGATCGTCCACCTCTACGAGGAGATGGGCCCGCGCTGCGTCGAGGCGCTGCACGGCATGTTCGGGCTGGCGATATGGGATCAGCGCGAGCGCCGGCTGCTCCTGGCGCGCGACCGCGTGGGCAAGAAGCCGCTGTACTACGCCGAACGGCCGGACGCGCTCAGCTTCGCTTCCGAGCTGACCGCGCTGATGCAGGACCCTGAGATCCCGCGGGACCCTGATCCGGCCGCGCTCGACGCCTACCTGGCCTATCGCTGGGTCCCCGCGCCGGCACGGCGTTCGCCGCGGCGCGCAAGCTGCCCGCCGCGACCTACATGGTGCTCGACGAGGCCGGAGTGCGCACCGAGCGCTACTGGCGCCTGGATTTCTCGGCCAAGCGGCGGTTTGCGAGCCCGGCCGAGCGCAACGAGGAGATTCGCAGCCAGATCAGGCGCGCGGTGAGGCGGCGGATGGTCGCTGACGTGCCCCTGGGGGCGTTTCTCTCGGGTGGCGTGGACTCCTCGACCGTCGTCGCGGCGATGGCCGAGCAGTCCGCCGAGCCGGTGCGGACGTTCTGGATCGGCTTCACCAACGACGAGTACGACGAACTGCCGCAGGCGCGGCTGGTGGCCGAGCGCTTCGCCACCGAGCACCACGAGCACGTGGTGGAGCCCGACGCGGTCGAGATCCTGCCGCGGATCGTCCGCCACTACGGCGAGCCGTTCGCCGACCCCTCCGCGATCCCCAGCTTCTACCTGGCCGAAATGGCGCGCCAGCAGGTGACGGTGGCGCTCAACGGCGATGGCGGCGACGAGACCTTCGGCGGGATACAACCGCTACGCCGCGAACGTGCTGCTGGCCCGGGCCGACCGCATGGCCGGTCGCCGCGCGCCGGCTGCTTCAGCGGCCGCTGCGCCGCTACCGGCCAGCGGCCGGATCGAGAGCCCGGTCAACCGCTTGCGCCGAATCCTGTCGGTGCATCGGCCTGGACGCGGCCGACCGGTATGCCGCCTACATGACCGATCTCAACGGCCTGGACCGCGACCAGCTCTACACCCCGGAGTACCGCCGGACGCTGTCTGAGCCGGCGGTGCTCGAGGTGATCCGAGCGCCGTGGCGGGAGTCGACGGCGACCGACATCGTCGACCGGATGCTCGACGTCGACTCGGTTACCTACCTCACCGACGACCTGCTCGCCAAGATGGACATCGCCACGATGGCGCACTCGCTGGAGGGCCGCTCGCCGCTGCTGGACCATGAGCTCATGCAGTTCGCCGCCTCGCTGCCGGCGACAGACAAGCTCAACGGTCGGTCCTACAAGGTGGGCCTCGAGAGGCGGCACGCGGCTGGGTGCCCGACGAGATCCTGGATGCGCCCAAGCGTGGCTTCCGGCTGCCCATCCACGACTGGCTGCGCGGCGAGCTTCACGACTACGCACCGACGTCCTTCTGGACCCGGCCGCGATCGCGCGTGGCTACTTCAACCGCGTCTACGTCGAGCGCCTGCTCTCAGAGCATGCCGCGAGCCGGGCCGACCACTCTCAGGGCATCTGGACGCTACTGATGTACGAGCTCTGGCACGATTACGTGACAGGAGGCGCCGCGCGGGTTCTCACGCGGGCGTCTGACATATAAGTCGCAAGGCGCCTTGCAGCATCGACCCGGGCGTCGTGACATAAGTCGCAAGGCGCCCTCGAATCCGTGCGGGCGTTCTGAGCAGATAAGAGGCAAAGGGGACTCTTACGTGAACAACGTCACATCGCCCACGAGGCTTGCGCCCACAGGCGCACCGCGACGCGGGACACCGCCGCCGGCAGTCGTCCTCGGCTGCCGCATCGACCGCCTGGACATGGCCGAGACGCTCGTGCGGTGCGAGGATCTCATCGCGCGGCACGAATTCGCTCAGCATGTGGCCATCAACGCCGCCAAGCTCGTCGCCATGCAGCATGATCCCGGGCTGCGTCGCATCATCGACGCTTGCGAGCTGGTCTCTGCCGACGGCCAGTCCGTGGTGTGGGCGTCCCGTCTGCTGGGCGATCCGCTGCCCGAGCGGGTAGCCGGCATCGACCTCATGCAGGACCTGTTCGCGCTCGCCGAGCGCCGCGGTTTTCGGGTTTTTGTCCTTGGCGCGAAGGCCAAGGTGCTCGAGCAGGCCGAGCGGCGGATCATGGCGAAGCACCCTCGCCTGAAGCTCGTCGGCATGCGGGACGGATACTTCACCGAGGCGGAGGACGCCGAGGTCGCCGAACAGGTCCGCAGCGCCCGGCCTGACATCCTGTTCGTCGCCATCTCCTCACCTCGTAAGGAATACTGGCTTGGACGGTATGGGCGGACGATCGATGTGCCGTTCGTCATGGGCGTCGGGGGAGCGATCGACGTCGTCGCCGGCATCACCCAGCGGGCGCCGAAGCCGCTTCAGCGCCTCGGCCTCGAATGGGCGTATCGACTGGCCCAGGAGCCTCGCCGGCTGTGGCGCCGCTATGCCGTGACCAACATCCAATTCGGAGTGCTTCTCGCCGGCGCGATGACCCGCCGGTTCTGGCAGCGGAGCTGGCAGTAGGTCTTTGGGTAGGCGTCGAGCAATTGAGCCCCCGACGGTGATGAACCGAGCGGGGGACCGGCGCATCATCCACGTCGTTTCCTACCTGGCCAGGAGTCCGTTCGCCCCGCGAGGGATCCGCACCCGCCGTATCGTCGATGCTCTCGCACAGCGGTCGGAGGTTGATGTCATCTTCGGTCCGACACCCCTGGCCCCCGGCCGCCGCGTGTGGGCGCGGCGCGCCTGGGATTACGGTCTCTACCGGCTATATGCCGCGCTGGCCATGGATCGCTACGAGACGTGGAGCATTCGGCGGTTGTCGGGCTGGCGGCCGGAGGGAGACGGCGCTCTGCTCATCGGCTATCCGTTCTCGCCGGTGACCTACGCGGCATCTGCACTCCGCCGCCACGGCGTCCCGTATGTGGTTGACATAGGCGACCCGTGGACGCTCACGGCTCGCGTTTTGGGGACCGAGCCGCACAGCCAGTGGCGGGGCCGCCGCGCGGAGCGCGCCGTGTGGGCCGGAGCGGCCGGGGCAATCCTCACCACTGAACAGCAGGCAGCCGCACTCACGCAGCTATTCCCGAGCCTTCCCACTCTGGTGCGCCCGAACGGCTACGACGAGGCCAACGTCTCCTCGCTCCCGGCGCGCGTTCCGCCTGCGGGCGACGAGCTGCATCTCGGCCACTTCGGTCGACTCTACGGCCCGCGCATCGACATTGGTGGAGCGCTCACAGGCTTGGTCCGCGACGGCCGCTGGCGGCGCGTCGTCGTGCACCAGTTCGGCGAGGTGGAAAGGGGCACACTGGACTCGCTCCCCCGGGATGCGCACGTGATCATCCAGCCAGCCCGACCATGGCCGGAGATCCGGGACGCCGCAGCCCGCCTGAGCGCAGTGCTGGTCGTCGGCAATCTCAGCCCCGCGCAGCTGCCGAGCAAGGTCGTCGACTACCTCACGCTGCCGGCGCCCCGTGTCGCGCTCGTGCGCGAGGAAGGGGCCGACGCGATCGCCGATTACCTGCGGGACAAGAGGGGCTGGCTCGTCGCGGCAGCCGATGCGCCCGATCTCGGTGCGCGAATCGGTGCCCACGTCAGTCGCGAATGGACCGAGGCCGAGCTCGCGCCGCCGCCCGAGGAGGCATGGCCGACCGTTGGGGAACGCGTCGCGGAGTTCATCGACGAGCGTTTAGGGATGTCGCGGTCGTTGGGATCGAGTCCACGATGACGCTGGGCAACGTCAGGGAGCGGCGCCTCATCCAGCTACTCTGCGGCACGCAGGCGCGCCGTGGAGAGCGTCGTGGCGAGATGTCTGAGCTGTTGGGCGAGATCGACGACGATCGTCTCGTCGCTCTGCTCAAACGGATCAACCTGCTCGTGCTTCTCGGGGGGAGGCTGCTCTCCCTGGGTCTCCGCGATCTCCCCGAGCTCGAGCGCGAGCTCGAGTCCTTCAGCTACCAGGCACGTCGTTGGGGCACCGCCAACGAGCTCGCGAGCCTGCAGATCCTCGATCGCCTGCACGCAGCGGGCATCCGTGCGGTGCCGCTCAAGGGCAGCCTTCTCGCCCGCGAGCTGTACGGCGACGTGGCGACTCGAACCTCGATCGATGTCGACGTCCTCGTCGCCCCCGACAAGCTCGGGGATGCCGTGGCCGTAGTTGCCCAGCTGGGCTGGCGCTTGGAGCAGGATGTACGGCGCGTGGGAGGACTGCCGGCGCTGCACGAGACGCTCGTGCATCCCACGCTGCCGCGGGTCGAGTTGCATTGGCGCGTGCATTGGTACGACCGGTGCTTCGCCGCGGACGCCCTGGAGCGAGCGCAAGCCTCCGGGTCCGCCGAGCCAATGCGCCTGCAGCCGCTCGACGGGCTCATGGCGCTGATGCTGTTCTACGCGCGCGATGGCTTCTCCGGTCTGCGATACCCGGCCGATGCGGCGGCGTGGTGGGACCTTAGATGCGCGGACGCCGGGGACCCGTCTCCGGCGCAGTTCGCCGCGGAACGCTACCCCGCTCTCGCGGCCCCGGTGAGCGTGGCCTCCAGTCTCCTGGCTCAACTGGTTGGACTCCCGACCGGGCCCACCCGGACGCTGCCGTTCCGCTGGCGGGTGGCGGAGAGTCTGGCGAGCCCGTTCCTGGACGGGGGTCGGCAGCAGGCCGAGTCCAACGCTGGCCTCACTGATCTCCTCCTTGCCCCGCCCAGCGCCGCCGGCGATGCGATGCGGCGAGTCCTGCACAATGCGCCCGCCGGTGATTCTTCCCGGTCCACCAGCACGACGGCGGGCGGTTGGAGGGTCTCGGCCGGTCACCTGCTGCGCGTCGCCCGTCGCTGGGTGTTGGCGCTCGCCCCCGCGGTGGTGCGGAGTTATGCGCGATCGACGCCCGCACGGTAGGTCGCGGCGAGACCTCAGCCGTTCAAGCTGGACCGCAGCGCGGCCAGCCGCGCGTCCCACTCGCCGCCGACCTCGGCGATCCACGTGACGGCGTCCGAAAGGGGCGCTGGGGTGACGCGGTAGCGGACGTCACGCCCGTCGCGCTCACGGTCGAGCAGGCCGGCCTGCGCGAGCGTATTGAGGTGCTTGACGACCGCCTGGCGCGAGATCGGGAGCTCCCCGGCGAGCTCGGTCGCGGTCGCGGGATGGTTCGCGATCGTCGAGAGCAGCCTCCGTCGCGTCGGGTCGGCAAGCGCGCTGAACACCCCGCCCGGAGCATCGCCGGGGATCGTCATGCGGCGACCAGCGCGGGTCCGTACCTGGCGCCGCCGTGGCCCGGCAGCGGAGTGCCCACCAGGTCCAGAACGTCGAGCGGGCGCGACTCGACAACACGCAGCACGGTGCGCCCGGACTCGATCTCGGTCACGGTCAGCTCCACCCGCGAGGCGGGCTCCTCGTCCAGCGCCCACCAGAAGACCAGGCGTCCGGCGCCGTGATCGTCGGGCGGGCATACCTCTTCGACCCAGCCCGTCCGGGTCTCGGAGCCGATCTGGAAGCACGCCTCGCCCCCGGGCCGTGGATCCAGGTGGATCTCGTCGGCGAGCCACATCGCCAGCCACTCGGGGTCGGTCAGCGCCTGCCATGCGAGCTCGAGCGTGGTCGGCAGCTCAATCCGCCGTTCGATCCTGCCACCCATGTCGTGCGACCTCCGTACCGTGCCGATCGCGAGCCCTCCGGTGCTTAGAGCAGTCTCGCAACTGATGAGTTGCACGATACCACCCCGCCGCGTCCGGGGCGTCGTCCACCCGCCTCGGCGTCGGCGCTCTGGACAGGAATGAGTCGAGATGGTCGTCCGTTCTATGACGAAATCCATTAAAGCGCGGGAGGCACCTTCACCGCTCGGTTATGGTTGATCAGTCTGACGGCGTTGTGTCGCGGAGGGACTACATGTCGCTGCGCGAGATCTATCACCTCCCGAGTGGGCTGACATGAACGAGGCCCAGGTACAGGCGTTCTGGGCTGCCCATCCCTGCGGCGAGCAGTTCGTCTCCGGCGCTGACGATGTCGGCTACGAGACCTTCTTTTCGGAATACGACCGCTTCCGCTACACCCGCGAGGCGCACATTCCCCGCTGCCTGGATGAGGTCGCCCTTGACGGCCGCAAAGTCCTGGAGATCGGACTGGGCCTGGGCGCGGACGCGGAGCAGATCATCCGGCGCGGGGCGCGCTGGACGGGAATCGACCTGACCGCGGAGTCGGTGGACCGCGTCAGGACACGGCTCGATTTGCGCCACCTGCCCTATGAGGCTGTTACCCAGGGCAGCGTCCTCGAGCTCTCGTTCGAGGATGACAGCTTCGACGTCGTCTTCAGCCACGGCGTGCTGCACCATGTGCCTGACATCACGAGAGCGCAAAGCGAGGTGGCGCGCGTGCTGAGGCCCGGGGGAGAGGCCGTGGTCATGCTGTACGCCAAGTACTCGCTCAACTACCTGGTCAGCGTCGGGATCGTCCGGCGGCTGGGGCTGGTCGCGATGTACGCGCTGCGGCGCGCAGGACTCCGCTTCGGCGGCATCTACGGCAAGCACGTGGAGAACGCGCGCGAGGTGGGGCTAGGCCGCTATCTCTCGATGCGCACGTTCGTGCACCGCAACACCGACGGGCCTGACAACCCCTACAGCAAGGTCTACAGCCTCGCCGACGTCCGGCGGGACTTCCCGTCGTTCCGCATCGAGCGTACCCACAAGGAGTTCATGCACGCGCCGCCCCTGCCCGTGGCCCGGTTGGGGCATGCAAACGTCGCCGGCTGGCATCTGTGGGTGCACATGCGCCCGCTGGTGGCGGCTTCAACGCCCGCACGGACCCGGGTCATGCGCCGCCGCCGCCCGGACCGGCAGCCCGCCGCCCGCTCGCACTAGACCGTCGGCGCCCGCCGAGTCCCGCCGCGCGTGACCGCACGTCCGCGGCGGCCCGCGATGCGGCCGATGTGCAACGGCTGCGTTGCGCGTTCTGCTACGGTCATGCGCAACCATGCAGTTGCACTACGACGGACGAAGGAGAACGACATGCCACTGATCCCGATGGTGGTGGAACAGACCGCTCGTGGCGAGCGCTCGTTTGACATCTACTCGCGCCTGCTCAACGACCGGGTGATCTTCCTCGGGGGCCAGGTCGAGGAGGAGATCGCGAACCTGGTGGTGGCCCAGCTGGTCCACCTCGAGTCAGACGACCCCGACAAGGACATCCACCTCTACATCAACTCGCCGGGGGGCTCGATCTACGCCGGCCTCGCCATCTACGACACGATGCAGTTCATCAAGCCCGACGTGCAGACCATCTGCTACGGCATCGCCATGTCGATGGGGTCGCTGCTGCTCGCCGGCGGGGCCGAGGGCAAGCGGATGGCGCTGCCCAACAGCCGCATCCTCATCCATCAGCCGTCCGGAGGGTTCCAGGGTCAGTCCACCGACGTGGAGATCCACGCCAAGGAGATCCTCGCCCTGCGCGCGCGTGTGGACCAGCTCTACGCCAAGCACACGTCGCAGTCGATCGAGCGCGTCCACTCTGACATGGAGCGCGATCGCTACTTCACGGGCGAGGAGGCCCAAGCGTACGGTCTCGTGGACCGTGTGCTTGAGCGGCGCGAGCTGGCCAGCCGAGGCGGCGGATTCGGACGCGGGTGAGGTCACACGCCGCGCGCAGGCCCGCGCGAGCGCCGGGGCGTCGCCCGGTGTCACACCCGGGGACGTTCCGGACCGGCGTTCGTGCGCTGCTTCGCTCGTCGCTGCGCACGAGAACCCATGAGACCCCCATGATGGAAGCGGGGATGACGATCACCCAGAGGATGAGGAGGAAGAGAAGCATCATTCTGAACGCTTCGACATTCGGCATCTTGATGTGAGGACCGGTCGGACGGCCTCCAACATCCGTCCGGTCCTGGAGTCCCTGGGCCGCGTCGGCGGCTCGAGCGAAGGTCCCTAGGCGGACGCGGGGCGGCGTCCGGCGCCGCGAGGATGCTCGGGGCAGACGCGCCGCGTCACGGTCCGGCGCGGCCGCACGGGGCGCGTCGCGCACGGCGGGATCGCGCCGCTGGGGGAGAGGACGCGATGCTGCTCAGCGACCGAACGGGCGCGGGCGCGGGCGGCCCCGGCCTCGCGGCGCTTGGCGCCTGTCCAGCTGAACGCCAGCACGGCAACGGGGATGATGATGGCCCAGAAGGTGATGATGGTGAGAAGCATTCGGACGACCTCGACGGGAAACTTCCCGTTTACATGAACTGCTTTTAGTCATGTCGGCTTCCCCGCGCCAGAGCTTGAACGCAAAAAACCTCGGTGTTTCCGGGTTGATCTCGGTGCGCACCATGCGTCTCTCGCCCCGATCGCTGCTGGTCGCCACGGCCGCGTTGGCCCTGGCTGACTGGCTCTATCGGCTCGCCGGGGACTCGGTGGTCCCGGGCGGCCCGCTCGATGAGACCTGCCATCTGCTCACGACGCTGATCATCCTGTGGGCGCTCGGGCGTCGCGTCTGCGGCCGCTTCCTCATCCCCGCGCTGGTGGCATCGGTGACCATCGACCTCGATCACATTCCGGGCGAGCTCGGCACCGACTTCCTCACCCGCGGGACGTCGCGGCCGTACTCCCATTCATTGCTGAGCATCGTGATCGTGCTGATGGCAGCGGCGTGGTGGCGCTCGCGCCGCGACGTCCTCCTCGGGATCGCCATCGGGCTGGCGATCCACTTCTGGCGCGACATGTCTGAGAATGGCACGGGCGTGGCACTGGCCTGGCCGGTCTCCACGCACGAGTTCACGCTCTCGCACACCGGCTATCTGATCGTGATGGGCGTGTTCGTCTGCGCGGCGGCGGTCAGGTGTCGATCCCGAGTGCGCCGCTGAGCTTGTCGCGCGAGACGGTCTCTTCCGTCCTGCGGCGGGCTGTAGTTGGTCGCGGCGATCCAGACCATCAGGCACCGGTCGGCGCCACCGGACGCAGCTGTCGTTCCCGTCGAGGGGACGGCTATTGTCGGCCGATGCGCCTGGCCCTCCTCTTCAACGACGCGCCGCCGTCGGCTGCCGACGTCGAGGTCTCGTCGTTGGCCTATGACAACCGCCTGGTCTCAGAGGGCACGCTGTTCTTCTGTGTTCGCGGCTATACGCGCGATGGACATGATTTCGCGCCGGACGCCGTGGCGCGCGGGGCCGCCGCGCTCGTCGTCGAGCGGCCGCTGAATCTCGGCGTTCCCGAGGTGCAGGTGCCGTCGGTGCGCGCGGCCATGGCCTCGGCGGCCGCGCGCTTTCACGGAGATCCGACTGCCCGTCTGCAGACCGTCGGCGTCACCGGGACCAACGGCAAGACCACGACGGCGTTCCTCATGCGCGCGCTGCTCGAGGCCGCCGGCCGCCGGACCGGCTTGCTGGGCACGGTCAAGAGCGTGATCGGAGGCGTCGAGCACGAGGTCCTGCGCACGACACCAGAGGCGATCGATCTCCAGCGCACCTTCGCCGGGATGCTCGATGCCGGGGACGAGGCGTGCGTGATGGAGGTCTCGTCGCACGCGCTCAAGCTCCACCGCGCCGACGCGATCCATTTCGCGGCGGCCATCTTCACCAACCTCACGCAGGACCATCTGGACTTCCACGAGACGATGGAGGAGTACTACGGGGCCAAGCGCCTGCTTTTCACCGATCTGGCCCCCGCGCACTCGGTGGTCAACGTCGACGATCCCTATGGCGCGCGGTTGGCTGCGGAATTGGCCGCCGCCCGCCCGGCGATCACCTTTGCGCTCGAGCACGACGCGTCCTACCGCGCCGGCGCGGTGGAGACCGGCCTGGACGGCTCGCGCTTCACCGTGACCGGCCCCGACGGCGTGTTCGAGCTCGCCTCGCCGCTGACCGGACGCTTCAACGTCTCCAACGTCCTCGGGGCGTTCGCCGCGGCGCGGGCGCTGGACGTGGATGCGGAGATCGCGATCGACGCCATCGCCTCGGCCGGGCAGGTGCCGGGCCGCTTTCAGTCAGTCACCGAGGGCCAGGACTACGCGGTGCTCGTCGACTACGCGCACACCCCGGACTCCCTGGAGAACGTGCTCAAGGCGGCGAGGCCGCTGACCCGGGGAGGCTGCACGTGGTGTTCGGCTGTGGCGGGGACCGCGACCGCGGCAAGCGCCCGCTGATGGGGGAGATCGCCGCGCGCCTGGCCGACCGCGTCATCGTCACCTCAGACAACCCCCGCTCCGAGGATCCCGCCGCGATCATCGACGAGATCCTGGTCGGGCAGCGGCCAGCAGGTGGAGCACGAGGTGGATCGGCGTGTGGCCATCGACCGCGCGATCACCACCGCGGAGCCGGGTGATGTGGTGGTGATCGCCGGCAAGGGCCACGAGCAGGGCCAGGAGTTCGAAGGCGGCAGAAAGATCCCGTTCGACGATGTGACCGTCGCGCGTGCGATCCTGCGGAGGCGACTTCCAACGCCGCGACCCCCGCTCGATGAAGCAATGGACACCTGAGAAGGTCGCGTCGGCGTCCGGCGCAGAATTGCTCACTGCCTCTGACCGCTCCGGCGGTCCCGAGGTCGTGACGATCGACTCGAGGGCCACCGGCCCCGGCGCGCTGTTCGTCGGCCTGCCCGGCGCGAACGTCGACGGCGGCGCCTTCGCGGCGAAGGCTCTGCACACCGGAGCCTGGGGGGTGCTCGTCACCCCCGAGCACGCCGAGCGCCTCGCGGGCACCGCACACGATGCCGTCGTCCTCGCCGCCGGCGATCCCGCTGAAGGCCCTCCAAAACCTGGCCACCGCCTGGCGCCGTGAGCTGGGCGCACAGGTGATCGGGGTCACCGGCTCGACGGGCAAGACGTCCACCAAGGACCTGCTGCTGGCCGTCCTCGCGCCGCACAGGCGCACCGTCGCCTCGCGGGCCAACTTCAACACCGAGATCGGCCTCCCGCTCGAGGTCCTCGACGCGCCGGCGGGTACGGAGATCCTCGTTCTCGAGATGGGCATGCGCGGCAAGGGGCAGATCGCCGAGCTGGCGCAGATCGCGGAGCCCGACGTGGCCGTGATCGTGAGCATCGGCCCGGTCCACCTGGAGCTCATGGGGACGGTCGAGGCGATCGCGGCGGCCAAGGCGGAGCTGATCGCCGAGCTCCGGCCCGGAGGCACGGCCGTCATCCCCGACGGCGAGACCCTCCTGCAGCCGCACCTAGAGACGACGTGACAACCGTGACCTTCGGCCCCGACGGCGACGTGCGGCTCATCGACGCCGACGCGGACCCCACGGACCCCGACCCGGGCCGCCTGACCATCGACGCCCAGGGCGAGCGGATCGTGCTGGAAGTGCCCTTCACGCAGGCACATATGCGTTCCAATCTGCTCGCCGCCGTGGCCGCCGCCCGGGCCGTCGGGGTCACCCCGACCGGCCGGGTGGAGCTCGCGCTGACGGCAGGGCGGGGCCAGCGCTACATAACACCGAGGCGGGTAACAGTCATCGACGACTGCTACAACGCCAATCCGATCTCGATGCGCGCCGCCCTCGACGACCTCAAGGCCACCGCCGCCGCCACCGATGGCTCCCGCCGCGTCGCCGTCCTCGGGGACATGCTGGAGCTGGGGCCCGCAGAGCGGGAGTTTCACGCCCAGCTGGGCGAGCAGGCGGCCGCCGCGGGCGTGGACGTCCTGGTCACCGTCGGGCCGCTGGCGGCGTCGATCGCCGACCGTTTCGGCGGGGAGACCCACGCGGTGGCCGACGCCGGGGAGGCCGCCGTGGTGGTTCCCGAGCTGCTGGCACCGGGGGATGTCGTGCTCGTCAAGGCCTCCCGAGGGGTGGGCCTGGAGCTCGTCTGCCGCGCGCTCGGCGCCAGGGACGACGGCGCGTGAGCGGCTCCACATCGGGGAGGGTGCTGATCGCCGGCACCGCCTCGCTTCTCATGTGCCTGTTCCTGAGCCCGAAGTTCATCGACTTCCTGCGCAACCGCGAGTTCGGGCAGAACATCCGGGAGGAGGGCCCCCAGGGCCACCAGACCAAGGCGGGGACGCCGACGATGGGCGGGATCATCATCTTCCTGGCCATCGCGGTGCCCTACGTGCTGCTCTCCGAGCGCGACTGGCGCTCGCTGGGCGTGTTCTTCGCCGCGATCGCCTGCGCGCTGCTGGGGTTCGCCGACGACTACACCAAGATCGTCAAACGCCGCTCGCTGGGCCTGCGGGCGCGGACGAAGCTGCGCGGTCACGATCGCCATCTCCCTGGGGCTGTGGTGGATCGCGACGCAGAAGGCCAACATCGGCCCGACGGTGCAGCTGCGGTTCATCGACGCCTCCGTCGACCTGGGGCCCCTGTTCCCGCTGTTCATCTACCTGGTGGTGGCGGGGACGACCACGGCGGTCAACTTCACCGACGGCCTGGACGGGCTGGCCGCCGGGTGTGCCGCGATCGTGATCCTCGCCTACATCGGCATCACGTTCATCACCCCCGGCGCACGCGACCTGGCGCTGCTGGCGGGCTGTCTGGTGGGCGCGTGCATCGGCTTCCTGTGGTTCAACAGCTTCCCGGCGAGCATCTTCATGGGGGACACCGGCTCGCTGGGTTTAGGTGGCGCGATCGCCGGCCTGGCGGTGATGACCGACACCGAGGCGCTGCTCATCCTCCTCGGCGGCATCTTCGTGATCGAGGTCCTCTCGGTGGTCATCCAGGTCTTCTCGTTCCAGGTGTTCCGCAAGCGGGTGTTCCTGATGGCGCCCATCCACCACCATTTCGAGCTCCAGGCCTGGTCTGAGACCAAGATCATCCTGCGCTTCTGGATCGTCGCGGCGGCGTTCGGGGCGATCGGGTTCGTCGTCTACCAGCTCAGCGTTCGGGGCTAGCCCTCCGCCATGCCAGCCGGCGCCCTCAAGCCGCGGCCGCCGCTTCCCCCGGGCCGTATCTGATCGTCGGCCTGGCCCGCTCCGGCGTGGCGGCGGCGCTGGCCCTGCGTGCCCGCGGGGAGGAGGTGATCGGCTGCGATGCGGGCGCGCCCGGGACTGCCGCACTCGACGATGCGGCGAAAAGGCTTTCCGCCGCCGGCGTCGAAGTCCATCTGGATGCGTCAGGCGACGCCCTTGCCGCCCGCGCCGGGACGCTCATCAAGAGCCCCGGTGTCCCCCAGAACGCCCCCGTCGTGGTGGCGGCGCGAGGCCGTGGCGTACCCGTGCTCGGCGAGCTGGAGCTCGCCTGGCGGCTGCTGCCGAACGAGTTCATCGCGGTGACCGGGACCAATGGCAAGACGACGACCGCCGAGTGGATCGGGCACGTCCACCGCGAGGCGGCCCTGCCGGTGGCGGTGGCCGGCAACGTCGGGACGGCCCTGACCTCGCTCGTGGAGGCGGTGCCCGCGCGCGGCCACGATCGTGTGTGAGGCCTCCTCGTTCCAGCTCGAGGACACCATCGCCTTCGCCCCCGAGGTGGCGGTCCTGCTCAACCTCGAGCCCGACCACCTCGACCGCCACGGCACCTTCGCCGACTACGTCGCCGCCAAGCTGAGGATCTTCGCCAACCAGGGCAACGACGACATCGCCGTCGCCCCGCTCGACCTCGACGTAAAGGATCTCGGGGGCTGCGCCCGCCGCGTGCCGTTCGGCGCCCGGGGCGCCGAGCTGTCTGACCGGGCCGGCTACCTGTGGTGGGACGACGAGCCGCTCATCGACGTCACCGAGATCTCACTGCCGGGCGCCCACAACCGCGCCAACGCCATGGCGGTCGCCGCGGCATGCCTGGCCCGCGGGGTCGACCGCGACGCGGTGGCCGCCGGCCTGCGCACCTTCGCGGGCGTGGCCCACCGGCTCGAGCTGATCGCCACCCGCGACGGCGTCGCCTTCGTCAATGACTCCAAGGCCACCAACGTCGCCAGCACACTCGTCGCGCTGCGCAGCTACGCCGGCGGCGTACACCTCATCGCCGGCGGCCGCGGCAAGAGCCAGGACTTCTCGCCGCTCGCCCCCGTGGTCTCCGAGCGCTGCCGCGCCGTCTACCTGATCGGCGAGGCGGCCCGGGATCTCGAGCTCGCACTCGCGCCCGCCGAGGTCCCGACCCACCAGGAGGGTGACCTCGCTCGCGCCGTCGCCGCCGCGGCGGCCGCGGCCGGCCCCGGGGACACCGTCCTGCTCTCCCCGGCCTGCGCCAGCTATGACCAGTACCCGGACTTCGAAGCCCGGGGCGATCACTTCCGCCGGCTCGTGGAGGGCCGCTAGATGGGCAGCGCGGCCGCATCGCGCCGGCGTTCGGGCCCCGGTGATGCGACCATCGGCGCGTCTCGCCGACGCCCCAGCAGCCGGCGCGTCGCGCCTCCGCTGGAGCACCGCATCCTCATGACGGCGGCGCTGTGCCTGTTGGCGTTCGGCGCTGTCATGGTCTACAGCGCCTCCTCGCCGCTGGGCGTGCTCAGCGCGCATGGCGGCAGCGGGACCGGTGAGTTCATCCGCTACCTGGCCTTCGGCAGCATCGGCCTCGCTGCGATGCTGGTGTTCGAGCGCCGGGGACTGGCCCTGCTCACGCCTCAGATGTGCCGGCTCATGCTGCTGGGCTCGTTCGCCCTGCTCCTGCTCGTCCTCGTGCCGGGCTTCGGGGTCACCGTGCTGGGCGCGCGCCGGTGGTTCTCGCTGGGCCCGATCCAGTTTCAGCCCTCGGAGGTCATGAAGCTGGCGCTGGTGCTCTACGTGGCGCGCTACCTGGCCGACCATCCCAAGCGGATGCGGAGCTTCCGCCAGGCGGTGGCGCCGATCCTGCTCGCCGCCGGGCCCGCGCTCCTGCTCATCGTCATCGAGCCGGATCTGGGCACGGCGCTGGTCGTCGCCTTCACCGTCGCCGCGCTGATGGTCGCCGCCGGGATGCCGATGCGCTTTCTCGCACGGCTGGCCGCCGTCGCCGCCGTCGGCGTGACGCTCATGGTCCTGGCCCAGCCCTACCAGCAGGCGCGCCTCACCTCCTTCCTGCACCCGTGGTCCACGGCGACGGCGGCGGGCGCCGGCTACCAGGCGGTCCAAGGCCAGATCGCGCTGGGCTCCGGCGGGTTGTTCGGCGTCGGGCTGGGCAAGTCGGTGCAGAAGATCTACTACCTGCCCGAGGCCCAGAACGACTTCATCCTGGCGGTCATCGGCGAGGAGCTCGGCGTCCTCGGGATCTGCGGCGTCATCTTCCTGTACGGCATGATCGCCTACGCCGGTCTGCGCACCGCGCGTCGCGCGGTGGGGCGCTACCCCAAGCTGCTGGCCAGCGGACTGACGTCGCTGATCCTGTGTCAGGGCATCCTCAACATCTTCGTCGTGCTCGGGTTGGCTCCGCTGACCGGCGTCCCGCTGCCCTTCATCTCCTACGCGCCGACCAACCTGTGCGTGATGCTGGCCTCGGTCGGGATGCTGCTCAACATCTCCCGACCGGGGGCCAGGCGCCTGAAGGTCGTGGAGGGGCAGCCCACCGCGAGCGCCGCCGATCGCGAGCGGCGACGCCAGGATCGCCAGCGACGAGCCGGCGCCGGCAGGCGGCGCTCCGCCGGCTGACCGCACCGGCCGACATGAGCGCGCCCCTGATCATGATCGGGGCCGGCGGGACCGCCGGGCACGTGGTGCCCGCGCTCGCGGTGGCCGATGCGCTGCGCCAGGAGGGCGCCCGGGTCGTGTTCGTCGGGGGCGAGCGGGCAGAGCGCGAACTGATCCCGGCGGCGGGCTATGAGCTGCACACGCTCAAGGTCGCCCAGCTGCCTCGCCGCGACCCCGTCCGCGCGGCTCGCGCGGTGGCGGTGGCAGCCGGTGCCGTAGCCGCCGCCCGGCGGCTCGTCGGCCGGCTCGGTCCCCAGGCGGTGCTCGGCGCCGGCGGCTACGTGGCGGGCCCCGTGGGGCTGGCTGCGGTGAGCCGGCGCGTCCCGCTCGTCCTCATGGAGGCCGACAGCCACCTGGGGCTGACCAACCGCCTGCTGGCGCCCCTGGCGCGCCGCGTGTGTCTCACCTTCCCGCTCCCGGGCCGCGACGGGCCGCGCTACCTGGTCACCGGGCGCCCGGGGCCCGCGCCGGCGACCGACCGTGCCGCTGCGCGCGAGCGGTTCGGGATCTCACCGAGTGAGCCCATGGTCCTCGTCTTCGGCGGCTCCCAGGGCGCGCGCTCCATCAACCAGGCCGCGATCGAGGCCTTCGCCGGCGCGGGCTTCCGCGTGCTGCACGCGGCCGGCACCCGCGACCTGCCCGACCTCAGTGCGCCCGGCCCCCATTACGACCTGCGCGGCTACATCAACGACTTCGGCGACGCCCTGCTGGCCGCGGACCTCGTCGTCGCGCGATCAGGTGGGTCGATCTTCGAGATCGCCGCCCACGGCCGCCCGATGATCCTCATTCCCTACCCGTACGCGGCGGCCGACCATCAGTCCGCCAACGCCCGCTACATGGAGGACGCGGGCGCCGCGCTGGTCATCCCCGACGCCGAGCTCGCGGGCCCGCGGCTGGCACAGGAGGTGGGCTCGCTGCTCGCCGACCCCGGCCGGCTGGCGGCGATGGGCCGGGCCTCCGCGGCCCTGGCCCGGCCCGACGCCGCCGCCGTCATCGCACGGGAGGTGATGACGGCGGCGGGTGCCGAAGCGACGCTGAGTCAGTAGGGCCGGCTGGGGAGGCCCGGGCCCAGCTGCTGGTTGGCGCGCTGACCCAGGCCGATGGCGTAGGCGGACCAGAACGTGCCGGCCGGAGGCCCACCGCCGCAGCCGCTGGAGTTTCCGGGCGGGTGCGTCCACATGAACGCGTCCACGAACGGGAACCCGGTGCTGGTGTTGAACGTGGGACCGAGCCCGCGGCCGGGCGGGTTGCACAGATCCTCCACGCCCTGGGTGGTGGGGTGGGGGTTGAGCTCCGGCCCACGGCCGTTTGACGCGGTGTTGACGATGAAGTGGGCGCCGTGGGTGAGCCTGGCGACCTTGGTGGCCCAGTGGATCTCGTTGATCGTCCACTGGTTGTGGGTGTCGTTGGTGAAGAAGCCCTGGATCTTGTTGACGCCGATGGCGTTCAGGGCCTTCGCCGTGTAGCCCACGGAGTTGGAGTCCGAGTAGCCACCCTCGACGTAGACGGCGGTATGGGGGAGCGCCTCGAACGTGTCGACCTCGTACTTGAGGGCGGCCTCCCACGCCCCCAGCCCGCCGTGACGCGCGATGCACGCCGACGAGCCCAGTGCGTCGATCTCGGCCAGAATCAGCGCGGGCCGCTTGTCGATGGCCGCGGCCATCTCGTTGATCTGGCGCTTGAACGTCGGCATGTAGGCGTTGACCTGGGCCGCGTTCGCGCAGCCACCCAGCGTCGGGTGCAGGAAGTAGGTGTTGAACGCCATGATCGACCCCGGGTCGGCGGTGGCGTTCCCGCAGATGACCTTCTCGGTCTGGCCGAAGATCGCGCCCGCACCTCCGCCCATCGAGTAGATGCTGATGCGCTGGACGTCGGGCTCGCCGGCGATCTTGGACAGCATCGCCACCTTGTGGGCCAGCCCCCGGTCATGCGCCAGCTTCGCGGCGATGTCGCCATGGGTGAGGCGCTGCTGGAAGTCCGCCCAGGACTCATCGACCGGCATGGTGTCGGGGTTGAGGCCCACCAGCTGGGCGATCGCGCCGGCAGCCGCGCCCTTGCGGGGGCCGGGGACGAAGAAATGGGCCCCGTTCAGCGGGTCAGCGCCGGGCGAGGTGGGGAGCGCGAGCGGGTTGCTGGGGTCGCGCGTGTTGGAGTACGGCTCAGGACATTGTTGGGCATCGTGAGGCACCGCCGAGCGCGCGGGCGCCGCCGACATCAGTGAGATCGCGGCGAACGCAGCCATACCGGCGGCCGCCACGAGGGCGGCAATGACGAGCCGGGCACGAAGGTGCCCCCAAGCCTTGGCGTTGAGGGAGTGCATATGTTGGAGATCACCCTACTCAGGTCCGGAAAACGGTGTGTGCAGTTCGCGTGCGCCTTTGCCCAGGTTTGCGCAGGCACACTGCCCCGAACCCTCCAGCCGGGGTTGATCGGGAGCAGACGTTCGTCCGGGGCCATGACCGGCCGCGGTGGCCGGCCCAGCGGCCGCCATCTGACGTCAACGGGCGCGTCCCGGAGCTCAGATAGCCTCGCTCGCTCAAGCCATGGACCCCACGCACACCGAGACCACCTGGACGGGCCGCCGCCTGCACTTCGTCGGGATCGGCGGTGCGGGCATGAGCGGCCTGGCCCTGATCGCCGCCGCCCTCGGCGCCGAGGTGAGCGGATCGGACCGTGCCCCCTCCAGCTACACCGAGCGCCTCCTGCAGCACGGGATCGAGCCGGTGTTCGGCCACGCCACCGCCAACGTACCCGCCGGAGCCGAGGTCGTCTACTCCACGGCGATCCCGGCCGATAATCCTGAACGGCTGGCCGCCGGCGCAGCGCTGCACCGCGCGGACCTGCTCGCCCAGATCGCGTCGCTGCGCCGCTGCCTGGCCGTGACCGGCACCCACGGCAAGACGACGACGTCCGGCATGGCGGTCCAGGCGCTCCAGGGCGCTGGGCTCGATCCGGCCTACGTCGTCGGCGGTGAGCTGCGCTCCACGGAGAGCAACGCCGGCTGGGGCTCGGGGGAGTGGATCGTGGTCGAGGCCGACGAGTCAGACCGATCGCTGCTCAAGCTCCAGCCCGAGATCGCCGTGCTCACCAACGCCGAGCTGGACCACCACGCCACCTATAGCTCGCGGCTGGACCTGGAGGAGACCTTCGCCGAGTTCATGGCCCGGGCGGGAGATCGCGCGGTGGTGTGGGACCGGCCCGAGCTGCGCGCGCTGTGCCCCGGCGGCGGCGTCCCGTACGACGCGCCGGGCGCACGGCTGGACCCGGAGGGCTCGCGCTTTGACTGGCGCGGCATCGAGGTGCGGCTCTCGGTCCCGGGCGCACACAACGCCGTCAACGCCGCGGGCGCGCTGACCGCGTGCGCGCTGGCCGGCGCGGACCCCGCGGCCGCCGCGGCGGCGCTGGCGGAGTTCCGCGGCGCCCGGCGCCGGATGGAGCGCGTGGGGGAGACGGCCGCCGGCGCCGAGGTCTACGACGACTACGCCCACCATCCCACCGAGGTGGCCACCGCGATCGCCGCGGCGCGGACGCTCGGCGCCCGGCGGCTGGTGGCGGTATTCCAGCCTCACCTCTACTCGCGTACGCGCGCGCTCGCGCGCGGCTTCGGCGTCGCTCTGGCCGGCGCCGACGTCATCGTGGTGCTGGGCATCTACCCGGCGCGCGAGCGTCCCGAGGACTTCCCGGGGGTGGGCGGTCAGCTGGTGGCCGCGCAGGCGGCCGACGCGGCCGGCGGGCGCTCTGTCGCCTGGATGCCGGGCTTCGACGAGGCCCGCACCTACCTGGGCGGGCTGCTGCGATCGGGCGATCTGTGCCTGATGATGGGCGCGGGCAACATCGACGCCCTCGGGCGCTCGCTCGTCGTCTGAGCGCCCATCTAGCCTGGCACGATGAGCCGCGGCGTCCCGGAGGGCATCACGCGCGACTATCCCCTGTCGCGTCTGACCACCATTCGGACCGGCGGACCCGCGGAGCTGTTCGCGCGCCCGGGCAGCGTCGCCGAGCTCGAGGCGATCCTGGCGTGGGCCGCCACGGAGGGCGTGGAGGTAGGTGTCGTGGGCTCGGGGTCGAACCTGCTGATAGCGGACGCGGGCGTCCGCGGACTCGTCTTGAAACTTGACCAGGAGCTCACCCAGATCACCGTGGACGGGACCCGCATCGATTGCGGCGGGGGCGCACGCCTGCCCGCGGTCTCGGCGCAGGCGGCTCGCGCCGGGCTCAGTGGGATCGAGTTCGGGGTCAACATCCCCGGCACCGTCGGCGGCGCGGTGCGGATGAACGCCAACGCCTACGGCGGGGAGCTGGCGCGCGCGCTGCAGTGGGTCGACGTCACCAGTGGCTCGGGCACGGTCCGGCGTTCCCCCGACGAGCTCGGCTTCGCCTACCGGCGCTCTGGGCTGGGCCCGGGCGAGGTGGTGGCGCGGGCCGCGTTCGCCCTCGCGCCGCTGCCCCCCGATGACGTCAAGCGCACCCTGGGCGAGATGCGCTCCAAGCGCCGCGCGGCCCAGCCGTCGGGGATCAAGACGTTCGGCTCCACGTTCAAGAACCCGTCGGACCCCCGTGCCGAGGGACGCACCGCCGGCCAGCTCCTGGAGGCGGCCGGCGCCCGCGGGCTGCAGGTGGGCGGCGCGGGGTTCTCGGCCAAGCACGCCAACTTCGTCGAGAACCTCGGCGAGGCCACCACCGCCGACGTGGTCGCCCTCATGGCAGAAGGCCGCCGGCGCGTGCAGGAGCGCTTCGGGATCGAGCTCGAGCCCGAGGTCCAGACGCTGGGGCCGCTGTCCTTCCCCGCAGACTGGGCGCGGCGATGAGCGGCACCCGCGCACGATCGGCCCCGCTGCGGATGACGCGGCGCCGCGTGCTGCGCCGCCTTCCGCGCCCCGGGCCGCGCGCCCTCGCCGCGGTGCTCGCCGTCCTGGCCCTCGCTGCGGGCGGCTGGGTGTGGCTGCGCAACTCGTCCCTGGTCCGCGTCCAGCGCGTGACCATCGTCGGGGTCAGCGGCCGCGACGCCCACCAGATCCGCGCGGCGCTCAGCTCGGCCGCGCACAGCATGACGACGCTGAACGTGAAGATGGCGGCGCTGCGCACCGCGGTGGCCCCCTACCCGGTGGTCAAGCAGCTGCACGTGTCCACCAACTTCCCGCATCGCATGCGGATCGAGGTGGTCGAGCAGGTGCCGGTGGCGATGGTCTCCGCCGCCGGGATCAGCGTCCCGGTATCGGCGGACGGGACCATCCTGCACGGCACCTCGGTCCCGGGGTCGCTGCCGACGATCGCTCTGGGGGTGTCGCCGGGAGGCACGCGCGTGACCGGCGCCACGCTGCAGGTGATCCATCTGCTGGCCGCCGCGCCCTACCAGCTTCTGGGCAAGGTGAGCGATGCCTCTGACGGCGGCATCCATGGGCTGCAGGCGCAGATGCGCAACGGCCCCAAGGTGTACTTCGGCCCCGACGATCACCTGGAGGCCAAGTGGTCCGCCGCGGCGGCCGTACTCGCCGATTCCGCGTCGGCCGGCGCCGACTACATCGACGTCACCGTCGCGTCGCGCCCGGCGGCCGGAGCGGGGTCTGACACAGCCTCCAACCCCCAGTCCTCAAGCAGCCACAACGGCTCGGCGGGAACGTCGGGCAGCAGCGGATCGACCGTGTCCACCGGGCCCACGATCGGGGGGTAGGCCAACACTCAAGCTCAAGTAGAGCCTTATCTCGTAAATTTCGCAACTCTCCGTTATCGTCGAGAGTTGGGCGTTCTGCAACGACCGTTGCGAAAGCGTGCGTACCGTTGACTTCGCGCATCGCTAGGTTCTAACGTGACAAACTGGTCACGCAGCCCTCGTGTGGGCAAACCTTGAACCCTAACTAGAGGGTCGGACAGAACTCATGGACAGTGGAAGCTATCTCGCAGTCATCAAGGTCGTCGGCGTCGGCGGCGGTGGCACCAACGCCGTCAACCGAATGGTCGATGCCGGGCTGCGTGGCGTCGAATTCGTCGCCTGCAACACCGACGCGCAGGCACTGGCGATGTGCGACGCCGACATCAAGCTCAATATCGGCCACCAGCTGACCAAGGGTCTCGGCGCGGGCGCCAACCCCGACGTCGGTCACGGAGCGGCCGCCGAGTCGCGCGATGACATCAAGGAGGCGCTCAAGGGCGCCGACATGGTGTTCGTCACCGCGGGCGAGGGCGGCGGCACCGGCACCGGCGCGGCCCCCGTCATCGCGGAGATCGCCAAGAACGAGATCGGCGCGCTGACCGTGGGCGTGGTCACCCGGCCGTTCTCCTTCGAGGGCACCCAGCGCGCCCGCCAGGCGGCCGAGGGGATCCAGCGCCTGCGCGAGAACGTCGACACGCTGATCGTCATCCCCAATGAGAAGCTGCTCTCGATCGTGGAGCGCCGGACGACGATCCTCGACGCGTTCCGCGAGGCCGACAACGTGCTCCGTCAGGGCGTCCAGGGCATCACCGACCTGATCACCATCCCGGGGCTGATCAACCTGGACTTCGCCGACGTGCGCACGATCATGCACGAGGCGGGCAGCGCGCTGATGGGCATCGGCACCGCCGCCGGCGAGAACCGCGCGGCCGAGGCGGCCAAGATCGCGATCTCCTCGCCGCTGCTGGAGGAGTCCGTCGAGGGCGCGATGGGCATCCTGCTCAATATCACCGGCGGCCACGACCTCGGCCTGTTCGAGGTCAACGAGGCGGCCGAGATCGTCCAGAGCGCCGCGGACCAGAACTCCAACATCATCTTCGGCGCGGTCATCGACGATGCGCTCGGCGACGAGGTTCGGGTGACCGTCATCGCCACCGGTTTCGACCACGGGCGCGGCCCGAGCGGGGTCGGATCCGCTCGCGAGACGACCCGGCGCGAACGGCGTGACCGCGATGTGACGATGGACGACCGCCAGCGCTCCTCGCTGGAGATCTCCGACGACGACATCGACATTCCGTCGTTCCTGAAGGACCGCTAGCAGCCTCGTTTGTATTAGCCTCGCGCTATCCCTTCAGCTCTCGTCACCGGCATCACGGGCCAGGACGGCTCCTATCTCGCCGAACTGCTTCTGGAGAAGGGCTACACCGTCCACGGGATGGTGCGGCGCTCCTCCACGGAGAGGTTCGAGCGGATCGAGCACCTACGCGACCGGGTCACGCTCCACCAGGCCGACCTGCTCGACCAGCGCTCGCTGGTCGACGCGCTCCGCGCCGCGAGGCCCGATGAGATCTACAACCTGGCCGCGATGTCGTTCGTCGCGGTCTCCTGGATCCAGCCGACGCTGACGGCGGAGTTCACGGGCGTCGGCGTGACCCGGATCCTCGAGGCCGTGCGCGAGGTGTGCCCGGAGGCACGTTTCTACCAGGCCTCCTCCAGTGAGATGTTCGGCAAGGTCCGGCAGGTGCCCCAGACCGAGGAGACGCCGTTCTATCCCCGCTCGCCCTACGGGGTGGCCAAAGCCTACGGCCACTTCATCACCGTCAACTACCGCGAGTCCTACGACCTGCATGCGACCAGCGGAATCCTCTTCAATCACGAGTCGCCCCGGCGAGGTCTGGAGTTCGTGACGCGCAAGATCACCTGGCACGCGGCGGCGATCAAGCTCGGCCTGACTGACAAGGTCACCCTCGGCAATCTCGACGCCGAGCGTGATTGGGGCTACGCCAAGGACTACGTCGAGGCGATGTGGATGATGCTCCAGCAGGATGAGGCCGAGGACTTCGTGATCGCCACCGGTGTCGCCCATACGGTGCGACAGTGCGTCGAGATCGCCTTTGACCAGGCCGGCCTTCCCATCGCCGACCACGTCGCGATCGACGAGTCGCTCAAGCGCCCGGCCGAGGTCGATCAGCTCATCGGGGACTCGTCCAAGGCCAAGCGCCAGATGGGCTGGGAGCCGCAGACGACCTTCGAGCAGCTCATCCGCCTCATGGTCGACGCCGACCACGCCCTCCTCACGGGTCGCCGCCCCGCCTGAGCGCACCCGCCGGCCGCCGGCCGCACGGGGGGCCCGCCGCGCACGCCAGCGTGAGCCGCCGGGGGCATGTATTAGCCTGCTGATCGTGCCGTCGACAACCGACGCTCTGCGCCGCAGCCCCCTGGATGATCGCCACCGCGCCGCCGGCGCCAAGCTGATCGCGTTCGCGGGCTGGGAGATGCCCGTGCAGTACGCCGGCATCAAGGCCGAGCACCTCGCGGTGCGCGCCAACGCCGGGGTGTTCGACGTCTCTCACATGGGCCAGATCGAGACCACCGGGCCCGGGGCCCAGGCCCTGCTCCAGCACCTGCTCTCCAACGACGTGCGGCGGATGCCCGAGGGCGGCGCCCAGTACAGCGTCATGTGCAATCCCGAGGGCGGGGTGCTGGACGACGTGTTCACCTACCGCCTGGCCGAGTGCGTCTTCGTCACGGTGACCAACGCCGCCAACCATGAGCGCGACCTGGAGTGGTTCCGCCGCCACGCCCCTGACTTCAACGCCGACATCATCGACCGCCGCGACGAGTTCGCGATGCTCGCCATCCAGGGTCCCCGCGCGCGAGACCTGCTGCACGGGCTCTCCGACGGCGCGCTGCCCTCGCGCATGCACTGCGCCGGGCGCACCATCGCCGGCGTGCCCATGCTCGTGTGCGGGACCGGCTACACCGGCGAGCCGGGCGTCGAGCTGCTGCTGGATCCCGACGGCGTCGGCGACGTGTGGGACGCGCTGGTGAGCGCCGGGGCGACGCCGGCCGGGCTGGGGGCGCGCGACACCCTGCGCCTGGAGGTCGGCTATCACCTCTACGGCAACGACCTGGACCGCGACCACGGACCGATCGAAGCCGGGCTGGGCTGGTGCTGCCGCGAGGTCACCGGCTTCGTGGGCTCAGACGTCGTGGCGCGTGTCCGTGCCGAGGGCCCGGCACAGAAGCTCGTGGCCTTCGAGATGACCGGACCCGGGATCGCCCGGCAGGGCAACCCGATCGCCGGTGGCGGGATCGTCACCAGCGGCACCTTCTCGCCGTCGCTGGAGCGCGGCATCGGCATGGCCTATGTCCCCACGCCGCGCGCCGAGCCCGGCACCGAGCTGGAGATCGACGTCCGCGGCACCCCGCGCGCGGCCGTCGTGCGCGCCAAACCTCTCTATACGTCCAAGGAGGCCTAGTTGTCCGATCCCAGCTATCCGGAGGAGCTCCTCTACCACCCCGAGCACGACTGGGCGCGCGTCGACGGCGACCAGGCCACGTTCGGAATCACCTGGTTCGCCCAGGACTCGCTGGGCGAGGTGGTCTTCTTCGACCCGCCCAAGGTGGGCACGACGGTGACCAAGGACGCGGCCTACACGGAGATCGAGTCGGTCAAGGCCGTCTCGGACGTCATCTCACCCCTGTCGGGCGAGATCGTGGAGGTCAACGACGCGCTGGGCGACTCCCCCGAGACGATCAACGAGGATCCCTACGGCGCGGGGTGGCTGGTCAAGGTGAAGCTGTCTGATCCCAGCGAGCAGGAGGCACTGCTGGACGCTGCCGCGTACGCGGCGACACTGTCAGCCGGATGACTCACGCCGCCGACATACAGGCGAGCCTGGACGGCGAGCGGAGGCGATCAGCGTGAGTAGGTACACGGCAGCGACGGAGTCTGATCGCAGCGAGATGCTGCGGGCGATCGGCGTCGAGTCCATCGAGGAGCTGTTCGCCGACATTCCCGCCCACCTGCGCCTGGCGGACCCGCTCGAGCTTGACGTCGGCCAGTCCGAGCTCGAGGTCTTTCAGGAGCTCAGCGCGCTGGCCCGGCGTAATACGAGCACCGAGGACGAGCTGTGCTTCCTCGGCGCCGGCATGTACGACCACTACGTCCCCGCGCTGGTGGACTCCATCATCTCGCGCTCGGAGTTCCTCACCCCCTACACGCCCTATCAGCCCGAGGTCTCCCAGGGCGGCCTGCAGGCGATGTTCGAGTACCAGACCGCGATCTGCGAGCTCACCGGCCTGCCCGTCTCCAACGCGTCGGTGTACGAGGGGCCGAGCGCGGTGGCCGCCGCCGGCTATGTGGCCAAGCTCGCCAACCCCGCGCGCTCGCGGTTCGTCGTGTCACGCGGCGTGCACCCGCACTCCCGCGAGGCGCTGGCCACGCTGGCCCACGGGTGGGGGATGGAGGTCATCGACGCGCCGCTGCGCGACGGCGTCACCGAGCTGGCGCGCGCTCGATGACCAGGTGAGCGCGGTCATCGTCCAGCAGCCCAACTTCCTCGGCGCCGTCGAGGACCTGGAGGCGCTGGCGGGCGCCGCCCACGATGCCGGTGCGCTCTGCGTCGCCGCCTGTGATCCGCTGCCGTTGTCGGTGCTGCGCGCGCCGGGCGAGTGCGGCGTGGACCTGGCGGTGGGAGAGGGCCAGACGCTGGGCAACCGGCTCGACTTCGGCGGGCCGTCGTTCGGCTTCTTCGCCGCCACCGAGGCGCTCATCCGCCGTGTTCCGGGCCGGATCGCCGGGGAGACCGTCGACCTCGACGGTAAGCGCGGGTTCGTGCTCACGCTGCAGACCCGCGAGCAGCACATCCGCCGCGAGAAGGCCACCTCCAACATCTGCACCGCCCAGGCGCTCAACGCTCTGGCCGGGGTCATCTACCTGAGCTGGCTGGGCCGCCGCGGGATCGTCGAGCTCACCGAGCTGATGCTCCAGCGCACCGCCTACGCCCGCGAGCGGCTGGGCTCGATCGACGGGGTCCACCTCCTCCATGACCAGCCGGTGGTCCGGGAGTTCGCCGTCAGCCTCGACGCCCCGGTCCCGGCGGTCATCGATCGCTGCGTGCAGCAGGGCGTCAACCCCGGCTACGCGCTCGGCCGCGACTACGCGGAGTATGAGAACGGCCTGCTCGTCGCCCTCACCGAGAAGCGCACGCGCGCCGACATCGACCGTCTCGCCGACGTGCTCGCCGGCGCCGTGGCCGCGGAGCGCCGCTGCGATCCCCATCCCGTGGGAGCACACTCATGAGCGCGAACGCTGCCGCCGACGACCAGCTCACGATCTACGAGCGCTCCAAGCCCGGGCGCCGGGCGTTCGTGGCGCCGGCGCTCGACGTCCCCGAGCACCCGCTCGACGACCTCATCCCCGCGCGCCTGCGCCGCCCCGGCGCGCCGCGTCTCCCCGAGGTCTCAGAACCCGAGATCGTCCGCCACTACAACCGGCTCTCCAAGCGCAACTTCGACCTCGACACCGGCTTCTATCCGCTGGGCTCGTGCACGATGAAGCACAACCCCAAGCTGCACGAGCGCGTCGCGGCGCTGGACGGCCATGCCCGGCTGCACCCGCTCCAGGACCCGCGGCGGGCCCAGGGCGCGCTGGAGCTGATGTGGCGCCTGCAGGACAGCCTGGCCACGATCGCCGGGCTGCCGCACGTGTCGCTTCAGCCGTCGGCGGGCTCCCATGGCGAGCTGGCCGGCGTGCTGCTCACGCGCGCCTTCCACGAGGACCACGGCGAGACCCGGACCAAGGTCCTCACGCCCGACACCGCCCACGGCACCAACCCCGCGACGGTGACCATGGCCGGCTATGAGGTGGTCAAAGTGGGGACCGACGCGCAGGGCAACGTCGACCTCGACGATCTGCGGGCCAAGGCCGACGCCGACGTCGCCTGCCTGATGCTCACCAACCCCTCGACGCTCGGGCTCTTCGAGCACGGGATCGAGGAGATCGCCCAGATCGTCCACGACGTGGGCGCGACCCTCTACTACGACGGCGCCAACCTCAACGCGATCATGGGCATCTGCCGGCCCGGGGACATGGGCTTCGACATCGTGCACTTCAACCTGCACAAGTCGTTCACCCAGCCCCACGGCGGCGGCGGCCCCGGCGCCGGGCCGATCGCGGTGTCTGAGCGCATCGAGCCGTTCCTGCCGCGACCCCAGGTGGTGCGGCGGACCGACGACGCCGCCAACGGCGCACAGCCGTTCTTCGACCTCGACTTCGACCGCCCCAAATCGATCGGCCGGCTGCGTGGCTTCCAGGGCAACTACGGCGTGTTCGTGCGCTCCTACGCCTACATCCGCTCGCTCGGCGCCGCCGGCCTGCGCGACGTCTCCGAGGTGGCCGTCCTCAACGCCAACTACCTGCTGGCCCGCCTGCGCGCCGAGGGGGTGCTGGAGCACCTCCCGGTGGCCTATGAGCGGATCTGCATGCACGAGTTCGTCCTCTCCGGGGCCCCGATGAAGCGCGAGTTGGAGATCAAGACGCTGGATCTGGCCAAGCGTCTGCTCGACCACGGCGTGCACCCACCCACGGTGTACTTCCCGCTGCTTGTCGAGGAGGCGCTGCTCATCGAGCCCACCGAGACCGAAACCAAAGAGACGCTCGACCGCTTCGCGGCGATCGTCGCCGAGATCCTGCGCGAGGCCGCGGCGGATCCCGAGATCGCGCGGACGGCTCCGCACACCACCCCGGTGCGCCGCCTGGACGAGGCGGCGGCGGCACGCAGGCCCGTCGTGCGCCAGCCACTGTAGGGCGGTCCCACGCGCCCGTCGACCCCTAGACCAAACGCTGAACGACCTAAGGCCGGGGTGCGTCCGCGCCGATTAACGGGATAGTCGGGGCGCGTGTGCACGCCTTCTCTATGTCCAGGGCCATGAAACGAGCGATCGCTGCTGTCCGCTCCGCCGGTGAGATCCGGTCAGAGGAGCGCGTGGTCGCCGGACACGCCGGCGCGGTGGTGTGGGCGATCGCGTCACTGAGCGTCGTCGCGATGGCCCTCGCCCTCCCGAGCCCGCAGGTCCATCGCGGCATCGTCGTGGCCATGGGCGTCGGCGGCTGCCTGTGGGCCGGGTTCTCGGGCCTGTTCCTGGACTATCGCCGGCTGCCGGCCTGGCTCATCCATGTCTCGACGATGGCGGGAGTGGCCTCCATCGGGGTCGCCATCTCGCTCAGCGGCGGGGCCCGCTCACCCGCCTGGGCGTGCCTCTTCTACGTGGTGGTCTTCGCCGCGTATTTCTTCAAGCCCCCGGCGGCCGCCGCCTACTTCCTGGCCTGCGTTCTCGCCGACGTCATCGCGCTGGTCAGCGGCTCGGCGGGAGGCGGGACCGAGGGGACGGCCGCCCTGGTCATCGCCGCGCCCGCGTTCATCGTGCTCGGCGTGGCCATCGTCGTGGGCAAGCGCTTCCTCTTCCGCGTGCGCCGCCAGGCCGAGCGCCTGGCCGCCGAGCAGGGCGTGCTGCGCCGCGTCGCCACCGCGGTCGTCTCCGGCGAGCCCGCTGACCGCTTCTACCAGATCGTCGCGGTCGAGGCGGGGCACCTGCTGGCCGCGGGCGCCGCGGCGATCCTGCGCCTTGACGCGCCCGACCAGGCGTCGATCCTCGGCTCCTGGGCTCACTCGGCCGATCACACGTACCACGTCGGCGAGACCTTCCCCGTCGCCCCGGACTCCGACCTGGCGCGCGCGCTGGCCGTCGCCCGTCCCGTGCGCGCCGAGCAGGTGCTCGGCGACTCGAGCCTGGGCAAGCTCGGGTATGGGTCGAGCATCGTCGCGCCCATCCAGGTGGCCGGGCGGACGTGGGGCTTTCTTGCGGTCACCTCGGTCAGGTCCCGGGTCTTCGGCGACGAGCACGGGATCGGCTCACCGAGTTCGCCGCGCTCATCTCCACCGCCATCACCAACATCGAGGACCGGGCCGCGCTCGCCGCCCAGGCCTCCACCGACGCCCTCACCGGGGTGGCCAACCACCGCGCCTTCTACGAGCGCCTCACCGCCGACATGGCGCGCGCGCGGCGCTACGGCACCCCGCTCTCGGTGGCCATGATCGACGTCGACCGCTTCAAGCTCGTCAACGACGCCGGGGGCCACGAGGCCGGCGACGAGATCCTCGTCCGCGTCGCCCGCTGCCTCAGCGACGCCACCCGGGCCGAGGACATCCTGGCCCGCGTCGGCGGCGACGAGTTCGCCTGGATCCTGCCCGAGACCGTCGGCGAGGAGGCGGTGCGGGCCGTGGAGCGCGCCCGAACGGCGATGTCCCAGGGTGGCGACGAGCTGCCGCGGGTGACCCTGTCGGCGGGGATCTGCGATACGCGCTACACCGCGGACCCGACCGAGCTGGTCCGCCTCGCCGACCGCGCGCTGTACTCCAGCAAGGAGAACGGGCGCGACCAGGTGCGGCTCTACGTGCCCGCCAGCTCCGACGAGCTCGCCGCCACCTGAGGGCGCGAAGCCGCCGCGCCGCTCGCGGCCATCCTGGACGGCGGCGCCACCAGGCCCTGCCGTCGTAGGCTTCGGGCATGCGATTCGTCATCTTCGGCGCGGGCGCCATCGGTGGCGCCGTCGGCGCGCGGCTGCACCAGAGCGGTCACGCCGTGACCCTCATCGCGCGCGGCGCTCACCTGGAGGCGATCCGCCGCGACGGCCTCACCTTCCTCACGCCGGTGGAGCGCGTCGTGCTCCCGCTGCCCGCCGTGGGCGATCCCGGCGCCGTGGAGTGGAGCGGCGATGAGGTGGTGCTGCTGGCCACCAAGAGCCAGGACACCCTGGCCGCGCTGACCGCCCTGCGCGACGCGACGGGCGGCGCCGTGCCCGTCGTCTGCCTGCAGAACGGGGTGGAGAACGAGCGCGTGGCGCTCCGGCTCGTCGACGAGGTCTACGGGGCCGTGGTCATGCTCCCCGCCGCGCACCTGGAGGCGGGCACGATCGAGGCCTACGGCGCCGAGACGACCGGCCACATCGACCTCGGGCGCTACCCGGAGGGCGTCGATCGGCGCTGCGAGGAGATCTCGGCCGCGCTTGCCGCCTCGCGGCTGGACTCACACCCCGTCCCGGATGTGATGCGCCTCAAGTACGCCAAGCTGCTGCTCAACCTCACCAACGTGGTCGGTGCCCTGTTCGCCGCCTCTGACCGGCGGGGGGAGCTGTCAGAGCTGGTCAAGACGGAGGGCCGGGCGGTGCTCGACGCGGCCGGGGTGAGCTACGTCGCCCCCGAGATCACCGACATCGAAGCCCGCTGGCGGCGCTGGGGGGTGCGCGACATCAACGGTCGCAGCCGCGCCGGATCCTCCACCTGGCAGAGTCTGGCCCGCGGCACCGGGGCGCTCGAAACCGACTATCTCAACGGCGAGATCGTGCTCCAGGGCCGCCTGCGCGGCGTGCCCACCCCGCTCAACGAGCGGCTGTGCGCGCTGGCGGCCACCGCGGCGCGCGAGCGCTGGGCTCCCGGAAGCCTGTCGGCCGATGACGTGCTGGCGGTCCACGCGTGAACGCCGTCGCCGACCCGCTGATCGCCGCCGAGGCGCAGGAGCTGGCCGCAACGGCCACCGCGGAGCTCCGGGAGCTCGTTGACATCTCCTCGCCGTCGGGCGACATCGACGGGGCCGAGCGGGCCATGGCGGTGTGCGTGGGGCTGCTCCCCGACGGCGCCGCCATCGATCGTCCCGGATGCTCATCACCCGACCACGCTCCCGACCTGATCGGCACCGTCACCGGGACCGGCACTCGCAAGCTGATGCTGCTGGGCCATGTCGACACCGTCGTCAGCCATGACGCTCATCAGCCTCTGCGGCGCGACGGCGATCGGCTCTACGGCACGGGCACCGTGGACATGAAGGGCGGGGACGTCCTGGCGCTGGGCGTCGCCCGCGCGCTGGCCCGGCGGCCCGAGGCCTTCGCGGAGTTGGCGGTGCTCATGGTCACCGACGAGGAGTGGCGGACGCGGCCGTTCGTCCACGCGCCGCGCTTTGCCGGCTACGACGCCTGCCTGTGCTTCGAGGGCGGCCAGCTGGACAACGACGGGCACGAGGGTGTGGTGGTGCGCCGCAAGGCCGCCGGGACGCTCAGGGTTCTGGCCACCGGCCGCGCCTCGCACTCGGGCTCCGCGCCCGACCACGGCCTCAACGCCCTCCTGGCGCTGGCCCAGACGGCCACCGCCATCGCCTCATTGCATGATCCGCACGGCCCCGAGCAGCTCAGCGCCGTCCCCACGGTCATGCGCTCCGGCGATGCCTTCAACGTGGTCCCGGCTGCCGGTGAGCTCATCTTCGACCTCCGCGCCCACGGGCTCGGGGCCTTCGACGACGTGGTGGCGGCCGTGAGCGCCGACATCGATGGCGTCACCCTGGAGGCCAGGATGGAGCGCAAGTGGCCGGGCATGGACTCCACCGCGGTCACCCTGGACCTCATCGCCCGCGCCTCACAGCGCCTGGGCCGCACCATCGCCGGCGTGCCCCGCGGCGGGGCCAGCGACGCCAGCCACTTCGCCGACACCATCGCGCTGACCGTGGACGGGCTGGGGCCGCGCGGGGGAGGGGCCCACACGCCCGGGGAGTTCGTGCTGGAGCCGGCGATACGCGAGCGCCTGGAAGTGGCGCTCGCGCTCGCTCACGAAGTCCTCGCCTAAGATTGCGAGGGGAACAGCGTCGGGTGCGCGGTGGCCAGGATGAGCCACGCGCCAGCGGCGGCCGACGGCCACACGTGGAACTCGGCGCTGTAGGCGACGTTGGTCGCCGTGCGGTCGGCCATGAGGGGCCCGGAGGTCGGGGTCAGCGAAGCGATCGCCAGCAGCGATGTGCCGAGCGCGGTCGAGCTCTGCCCGGTCGCCAGGTCGGCCAGCACCATCTCCGCGGAGCCCTCGGTCCACATCACGTCGGGGGCGCCGGTGCCGATGAACGGCTTGAACCCGGAGAACGGGCCCGAGGCGGCATCGGTGCTGTTGTAGGTGTCGGCGCTGGTCGACTTCGTGATCGACCGGCCGCTCACCGCGAACGCGCCGTTGGTGTAGGCCAGCACCTTCTGCGCGTTGGTGGTCTCGTTCTTGGAGGCCAGGTACAGGACGCCGAGGGCATCGGCGTCAAGTGACTGGACGTTGTCGCCCAGGCCCTCGATGAACCATGCCTGCGACCCGTTCTGGACCAGCAGCTTGCTCTCGAGCCCCGACGAGATCTTGTTGGCCGCGGTGAAGTACGTGTTGGCCGTCGAGCGCTGACCGTCCGAGACCAGCTCGTTGCCCAGCTGGTTGAGGAACGCGTAGGCCAGCAGGTTGTGCTGGGTGGAGTACCAGCCGACGTCGGGGCCGCCGCGGATCAGCCCACTCGTCCCCTGCAGGGAGATGAGGTAGGACGCGGCGCGCTGCTCCGTCGACAGGTAGCGATTGGTGTGGGCGCGCTGGTCATAGAGCGAGCCGGCCATGCCCACCGTGGCGATCGTGCCCGAACGGAACACCGACTCGGTGGTGCCGTCCGAGACGTTGAAGGCGATCTCGATCGACCCGTCGGTGTGCTGCAGCGCCGCGAGCTGGTCCAGGAGCTGCTGGGCCTCCGCGGTGGCGCCGAACACCGTGAACGCGGCGGCCGTGATGGCTGAGTCATAGGTCCAGGACCAGTTCAGCAGCCGCGCGTAGGACGGGTCGTCGGTGGGGATCGCGTAGGAGCGGACCAGCTGGAGGTTCGAGGTCCCGGTGGCGGCCGTTGGCGTCGAGGACGAGCCGGTGGCGGCGTAGGCGATCGGGTTCGTGTCCTCACCAAGGCGCATGAAGGCCGCGGCGGCGGCCGCGTGCGCCGTGGCGGCGGCCACGTGCGCCTTTGATCCGCCGAGCTGCCCGCCGGGCAGGGGCGCGCCGATGCGCGGCGACTTCTTGCGGCGGCACTTGACGAACTTGCCGTGCACGCCCTTGGTGCAGGCGCGGACCTTGGTGGGTCCCACCTGGCGCGCCAGCCAGCGGGCCAGTGCAGAGCGCGGCGCCTTGCCGCTGCGGGGCCAGGCCTGGTGGACCTTCCCGCCCACGCGGTGCGTGGTGGGCTTGCCCTTGTGCGTGGTCGTCGATGCGACGGCGGGCGACGCGGCAAGCGCGACCGCGCAGATGAGCGCCAGCAGCGTGGCGAGGGATGTCGCGCCAAACCTCCTCATAGCTCCTGAACCGTCCAGGTCACTATCAGAAGCGACGCAAAAGTGTCTTTCAAGATGTTCTTTCGTATGTGTCGAATGCCGCATGCGAATGGTCACCTGCCCAAGCGATGTTCGTTTCAAACGGACGGTCAATTCATGCGCTAAGTGAGCCGGGGCATGCTAGCGGGTAGCCCGCAGAAAGCCCCGCCAAAATGCGGTATTCGGGGGTCACGGCGCCCAGGATCGGCGCGCGGGGTTAACTGACACAAACCATGCCAAAAGCTCACAATTCATAGAGGCTCTTGCGGTGCATGTGTTGGCGGCATGGGATGTTCCAATTGTCGGTGTCAAGCGCAGTACCCTGAGCCGGACGAGCGCATGAAGCGCATGAGACGCAGCGTCACCGCCCAGTTCACCGTCACCTTGCGCTCGTCAGTGCGGTGGTCGTGGCCGGCTTTGCGGTGATGACGCTCACCGCGGGCCATCTCCAGTCCGCCGATCACCAGCGCGCGGGCTCCACGCGGGCCATCGTCGCCGCCAACCAGCTCGAGCGGTCCGTACTGCGTTCCTGCAGCCCTATCAGGACGCGGTCGACCGCTACCCGGACCTCGTCCTCAGCCTCCAGGCCGCCACGGTCGGCGACGCCGACGCGCACCGGCTGAGCCTGGCCATCGGCACCGCAGTCAAGGACTACGTGTCGCGCTGGACCGCCCCCGTGATCCGCACCGCCCAGACCGACGTGGTGGCGGCCCGGCGCGCTGGCCCGGCAGCGCGAGGCCCTGGACGACCGCCAGACCGAGCTGGAGGCGCAGAAGTCAGAGCTCGAGCAGGCGCCTCGTGACGCTTGAGGAGCGCAACTCCCACATCGAGCTCGTCCGGCAGTTCGGCGACCAGATGATCGCCGAGGGGAACGATGTCGAGTTCGTGCCGGTCGCGACGCGCGGGGTCAGGCCCGACGAGGTCGACGCACGAGCTCCATCGACCCGCCGCAAGCAGGGCTGGGGCGCGCAGAAGCGCCGCGGCATCGGCAACCTCTCGACCGCCGAGGCGCCGGCCCCGCAGCCGCTGACGAAGAGTCAATGAAGATCTTGCGCGGGATGGCGCCGGATCCTGCCGGGCACCTGCCATCCTTCACATCAGAGATGACCACGTTGTCGCAGAAACCAGTCGCCCGCCGCAGCGCGGAGACGGTGCGCCAGTCCCTCGAGGGGCTGTCGCTCCTGGTCGGGATCGTCGCCATCATGTGGGTCGTCGAGGTCGTCAACTCGCTCGACAGCTACCGGCTGGACTCCGACGCCGGCCTCATCCCGCGTGAGGTCGACCGGGTGTGGGCGATCTTCACCTCGCCGTTCCTGCACGCCGGCTGGCCGCACCTCATCGACAACACGATCCCGTTCGTGTTCATGGGCGTCATCATCGCCGTGCGCGGCGCGGCCAAGCTGGCCCTGGTGACGCTCATCGTCATCGTCATCGGCGGGCTGGGCACGTGGCTCATCGCCCCGGCGGGCACCAACACCGTGGGCGCCAGCGGCGTCGTCTTCGGCTACGCCACCTACCTGTTCACCCGCGGTCTGTTCGAGCGCAGCGTGGTGCAGATCTTCACCGGCGTCATCGTCGGCGCGGTCTGGGGCGGTGCGCTGGTCTCGAGCATCGTGCCCCACGCCGGGGTCTCGTGGCAGGCCCACGCGTGCGGCGCCATCGGCGGCGTCGTCGCGGCGTGGCTGCTGGCCGGCCGGCGAGACGGTTCGCGCCCGCGCGGTGGTGGCGATCCGGTGCCTCCCGCACATCGCCCCCTGCACGACTCGATCGATCGCGCACTGGCCCAATAGAGAGCCGGGGGCGGGGTCCTGACGGCGGTCCCGCGCCGCGTGTAGCCTCGCTGCGCATGCGGATCTTCTCCGGTATCCAGCCGACCGGGCGCAAGCACCTGGGCAACTACATCGGAGCGATCACCCAGTACGTCGCGGGCCAGGACCGCGGCGACGCGATCTACTGCGTGGTGGACCTGCACGCCATCACCGTGGCCTATGAGCCCGAGGTCCTGCGCGAGGCGGTCTATGACACCGCCGCCACCCTGCTGGCCGCGGGGCTGGACCCCGAGCGCTGCATCTTCTTCCGCCAGTCAGACGTCCAGGAGCACTCCGAGCTGTGCTGGCTGCTGTCGGCCGTGACCTCGTTCGGCGAGCTGAACCGCATGACCCAGTTCAAGGACAAGGCCGGCGCCCAGCGTGACCTCGTCTCCGCGGGGCTGTTCTTCTACCCGGTGCTCCAGGCCGCCGACGTCCTGGCCTACCGCGCCCATGAGGTCCCGGTGGGTGAGGACCAGCGCCAGCACATCGAGCTCATGCGCGACGCCGCCGAGCGCTTCAACGCCCGCTTCGGGGAGACGCTGGTCGTCCCCGAGGCGCGCATCCCCGAGGTGGGGGCGCGGATCATGGATCTCCAGGCGCCCGATCGCAAGATGTCCACGACGGGCGGGACCGCTCAGGGCACCGTGCTGGTGCTCGACGAGCCCGACGTCATCGCCAAGAAGGTCCGCTCGAGCGTCACCGACTCGGGATCAGAGGTGCGCCGCGGGCCTGACAAGGCCGGCATCTCGAACCTCATCGACATCCTGGCCGCGGTGCAGGGCGTCGCGCCCGACGCGGTGGAGCGCGAGTTCGACGGGGCCGGCTACGGCGCCTTCAAGCAGGCCGTCGCCGATGCGGTGATCGACTACCTCGCACCCGTGCGCGAGCGCTACCACGAGCTGCGCGCCGACGCGCCAGAGCTCGAACGGGTCCTCCAGGCCGGGGCCGACAAGGCCCGCGCGATCGCCACCGACACCGTGGTTGACGTACGGACGGCGATGGGGGTTGGACCGGTCCGACCCCGCGGGTAACGTCTCTGTCTGCATGCGGAGGCCCCTGCCGTGACGTTGACCTACCTCGAGCTGGACCTCGACGTGTTCGCGGGGCCGTTTGACCTGCTGCTCACGCTCATCCTGCGCGAGGAGGTCGACCTGCTGGAGGTCGACCTCGCCGACGTCGTCATCACCTACATCGACCACCTCGAGCGCAAGGGCGAGCTGGACCTGGAGGCCGCCACCGAGTTCCTGGTCCTCATCGCGGCGCTGCTGGAGCTCAAGTCCCGGCTGCTGCTGCCCGGCGAGGAGATCGAGGAGATCGACCTCGATCCCGGCGAGGCCGCCGAGGAGCTCCTGGCGCGGCTGCTCGCCGCCCAGCGCTACCGCAGCGCGGCGGCCTACCTGACCGAGCGCCTCGCCGACGAGGAGGGCCACCGCTTCCGCTCGGCGCCGCTGCCGCCGCACCTGCGCAAGGCGTCGCTCAAGGACGCCGGCGCGGTCTATGACCCGGCCACCCTCGCCGGCGCGATCGGCGACCTGCTCCAGGTCCCCCCGCCGGTGAACATCAGCCATATGACGATCGCCAAGGTGACCGTCGCCGAGCGCCTGGCCCACCTGCGGACCCTGCTGTCGCGCGGCCGCTTCACCTTCTCTGAGGCGGTGGGTCGCGCTGACCGCGTGACGGTCGCCGTGACCCTGTACGCGCTGCTGGAGCTCTACAAGCAGGGCGAGGCGACGTGGACGCAGGACGAGCCCTTTGCCGAGATCACCGTCGAGGCCCTGGCCGCCCCCAACCGCCTGCCCAACCTGGCCGAGCGCCGGGCCGCGGACCCCGTCTCACCCACCCGTGCCGCGGCGCAGAGGCTGACCGCATGACCGCCGAGCTGGAGGGCGGGCATGACCGCTGAGCTGGAGCGCACGCTCGAGGCGCTGCTGTTCCTCAGCGCCGATCCGGTCCCGGCGCAGGCGCTGGCCGACGCCGCGGGCGCCGAGCTGCACGAGGTGGTGACCGCGCTCGAGCGCCTGCGCGAGCACTACGAGTACGAACGCCGGGGGTTCGTGATCCGGGAGCTGGCCGGCGGCTACACCCTGACCAGCCATCCTGACTCAGAGCCCGCCGCCCGGCGGCTGCTGTCCAAGCCGCGAACCCCGCCGCTCAGCGCGGCCCAGGCCGAGACGCTGGCCATCGTGGCCTACCTCCAGCCCGTGTCGCGGCCGGAGATCGCCCGCATCCGCGGCGTGAGCGCCGAGTCGGCGGCGGCCACCCTGCTGGAGCGGGGGATCATCGAAGAGGCGGGCCGCTCTCAGTTCGGGGCGGTGCTGTATCGCACCACCGAGCTATTCCTCAAGCTCTTCGGCCTCTCGGAGCTCGGCGAGCTGCCCGACATCGAGGGCTTTGATCCCTCGCCCGAGTTCGAGCAGGAGCTGCGCGAGCGCCTCCTGCGCGCCGGCGAGGCGCGCAGCGGGGTCAGTGATGCGGGCGCGGCGGTCGCTGTCGGCCGTGCTGCCGACGACGACGGGTAGGGTCGGGGGCCTGCGAGCGGCGACGCGTGGCCTCCGGCGTGCGCGTAGCGCCGTCGGGGCTGTCGGCGCCGCGGCGATCCGAGGCCTCGATCCGCCGGACGCTGCCCGTCGGCCGTGAGGCCATGAGGTCCACGCCGCCCTCGCGGCGGTCGGGACCGGTGAACTCCCCTGGCGGCGCCGGCGGTCCTTGCGCAGCACCGGCCCGTGGTTCTCGCCGACAAAGCGCAGCACGTAGGCACCGCGCTCGTAACTGAAGCGCAGCACGGGGAACATCGCGTACAGGCGCGCCGCCGACACGTACTGCCGGGGCCGCCCAAGGGTGTGCATTTCGACCACTACTCCACATAACGCTACAGACTTGCGTTCGTTGCGCCGGTTGAGATGAGAAATCGCTTCACCGCCTCGCCGTCGCGGACCAGCGCGGCGCTCTCCTCTGCGGTGACCTCGGCGAAGGGCTCGATCTCGACGCGGCCGCCCGAGCCCGCCAGGCGCCAGAGGGCCACGCCGCGGCCTCCGACGAGCGCGAAGTTGCGAAACACGCCGCCGGTGACGACGTGGGCCTCGTCGGCGCCCAGGATGTCGGCCCGGGAGGTCCAGCCGAGCAGCGTCGGCTCAAACGTCCCCAGCAGCCGCGGCGCGGGCAACGGGGCCGCGCGCGCCCGCCGCGCGAGGTCGACCAGCCCGCCGGGCAGCTCACGCAGCTCGGCGCCGATCGCGCTCAGGCCGGCGCGGGCATCGCGCAGAGGCAGGCCGGCCCAGCGGGCGAGGTCACGGTCGGCCGCCGGACCGTGGCCGGCGAGGTAGCGGCGGGCCAGCTCGGCCAGCGCCGGCTCGCGTGGCGGGGGTGGGGCGGGGGAGAGCCAGTCGGTGACGCGGGCGAACGCGTGCTGGCGGCCGATCATCGGGCCCCGGACGATCCGGCCTTCGATCGAGGCGCGGAAGACCAGATGCACCAGCGAGTGCTCGAGGTTGGGGATCCCGGCGCGCGCCAGTCGCTCGCGCAGCTGGACCCGCGTCAGCGGCCCCTCCTCGGCGATAGAGCGATCTATCAAGTCGACCGCGCGCGTGGTGGTGTCGGGGCTCAGGCCGTCCTGGGCCAGGCGCGTCGTGCTCGCGGTCATCAACTGAGGCGTCGTCAGCGACTGGAGCAGCGGGTAGTCCTCGCTGCGCACGAGGTGCAGCGTCCCCCGATTGAGCGTGGTGATGACCAGCGAGCGCTCCTCGGTGAGCTCTCGGTCGATCTCGGCGGCGTCCACGCCCACCGAGCGGGCCCGGATGGCCAGCCGCGCCCCCCGCGGATCCTGGCCCTGGATGGCCAGCAGACGCTCGGCCACGGCCAGCGGCGAGCGGGCTCGACGGCCCGACAGCAGCTGGGCGGTGAGCCGCCTGGCGAGCACGTTCATCCGCTGAACATAAGCATTTGATCAAGGCCCTTACGTTTGCCCTACGCCGTTTCAGCTAACAAAGGGGGGATGCCCAGGCGCGAATCCAGGCGACGCCCGCACGTTGCCCTGCCCCAATACCCCGGATTGGACGGCCTGCGAGGAGTGGCCGTCGTCGCCGTGCTGCTCTATCACGGCGGCGTCTCGTGGTCGGGCGGCGGCTTCCTGGGCGTGGAGATGTTCTTCGTCCTCTCGGGCTTTCTCATCACCTCGCTGCTGGTGGCTGAATGGGGCCGCTCGGGGCGGATCGCGCTCAAGGCGTTCTGGGCCCGGCGCGCCCGGAGGCTCCTTCCGGCGCTGTTTGCGCTGGTGGCCGCGATCGGCGTCTACTACGCGCTGGCCGGGCCCACCAAGGCGATCCCCGGCCTCCAGGGCGACGGGATCTCCACGCTGCTCTACTTCTCCAACTGGCACCAGGTCGCCGCGGGCACCAACTACTTCGCCGCCAGCGGCCCGGTGTCGCCGCTGCAGCACACCTGGTCGCTGGCCATCGAGGAGCAGTTCTACCTCGTGTGGCCGCTGCTGGTGCTCGGCGGCCTGAGCCTCGCCCGCCGCCGCGGCGCCAGCGAGCGGCGCTCGCTCCAGGTCCTGCTCGGGCTCAGTCTCAGCGGCGCGCTGCTCGCCTCGGTGGAGATGGGGCTGCTCTTCGCCTCCGGACGGGGGCTGGACCGCGTCTACTACGGCACCGACACGCGTGCCACGGGCCTGCTGCTGGGCGCCTCGCTGGCAGTCGCGCTGGCCATTCGCCGCCGCTGGCCCGCCGACGGCGCACGGAGCATGGCTCCGGCGTGGGCGCGCCAGGCGCTGGCCGCCGCGAGCCTGCTCGTGGTGGTGCCGCTCGCCGCCGGGATCGTCCTGGCCGACGGCGATGACGCCTGGATCTACCCGTTCGGGATGCTGGCCACCGACGCCGCCATGGTCGTCCTCATCGCCGCCATCGTGCTGCGCCCGCAGGCGGCGGGTGCGCGACTGATGGCGCGGGCTCCGCTGCGCGGTCTGGGCAAGATCTCCTACGGCCTCTACCTGTGGCACTTCCCGCTGTTCCTGTGGCTGGACGAGAGCTCGACCGGCCAGCGCGGCGCCGCCCTGCTGATCCTGCGCCTGACGGTGACCCTGGCGGTCAGCCTCGTCTCCTACGTGATCATCGAGCAGCCGATCCGCCAGCGCCGGCGTCCGACCTGGGTCGTGCGCGGGCTGGCTCCGGTGGGCGCCGGAGCGGCGGTGGTCTCGTTGCTGATGGCCTCGGCGGCGTCCTCGCTGCCCGTCGGCATCCCGGCCGCGGCCAAGCTGCCCAAGGCTCCCGCTCACCTCCAGGGCACAGACGGCCCCTGCCGGCTCAACCTCTCAGACTCCTCGCAGCTCGGGATGGCGCCGGTGGGCACCGACAAGGCCGCCAAGTTCGAATACGGGGCGTTGGGCGATTCGACCCTGGTGTGGCGTGGGTCGGCCGCCAAGACCTTCCAGACCTGTCCGCCCAAGCGCGTGCTCGTCATCGGCGATTCGCTGGCCTTCACGCTGGGCCTGCCGATGATGGACGACGAGGACCGCTACGGCGTCCAGATCTCCAACGCCGCGCTGCTGGGCTGCGCCTTTTCCACCAAGGGCCAGCTCGACGTCAACGGGACCTGGGAGGACCCGCCGGCCGGATGCACCACGGCGCTGTCGCAATGGGCCGGCGACGTCGAGCGGGTCCACGCCCAGGAGGTGGTGGTGGAGCTCGGCTACCGCGACGAGTTCGACTGGCGCTGGGACGGCAAGACCGTGCACCTGGGCATGCCCGCCTTCGACGCCTACCTCCGGCGCCAGATCGACCGTTACGTCCAGATACTCGGCCGCGGCGGCGTCAAGGTCCTGTTCCTGTCGGTGCCCTACACGCACCCGCCCGACCGGGCCGACGGGACGCCGGCGCCCGCTGCGTCCGCCACCCGCCACGCCCAGATCAACGCCATGCTCCAGGCCGAGGCGCGCCGGCATCCGGGGACCGTCCAGGTCCTCGACGTCGACCGGACCGTGTCCCCCGACAACCGCTACGACGCCCGGGTCAAGGGCCAGCTGTGCCGGTTTGACGGGATCCACTTCAGCGTGTTCTGCGCCAAGCTGCTCGAGCCCGCGGTGCTCGGGGAGGCGCGTCGGCAGCTCAGTCGGCACTGACCGCCACTGGCGCGCCACGCGGCATCGAGAGCCGCGGACGCGGCGCACGCCGGACGCCGGTACGATCGGCCTGTCCCGGGGCGGGGGCTCAAGGTGTTCGGTCGCCGCTCCGAATCAAGGGGCCAGATGTCCAGTCCTTCGCTGCAACGTTTTCGTCGATACATGTGGGTGGCCGTCGTGCTCTCGGCGGTGGTCGGCGTCGTGATCGCGATCCGCCTGGACGGGCCCGGCCGGGCCACGGCCTCGGTGCGCCACGCGCCGGCGGCCCTTCACCGGCCCGGCGAGCACTGGGTGGCCGGCTGGGGCGCGAGCCCGCAGGCGCCGATCGCCTCCAACCTGTCGGCGCGGGGCTTCGGCGATCAGACGGTGCGCGAGACCGTCGTCTCGGGCGCCGGCGGCGCCATGGTGCGCGTGCGCCTCTCCAACGCCTACGGGACCCAGGCCGTGCGGATCGCCGCCGCCTCGGTCGCCATGGCGCTCCGGGGCGCCGAGGTCGCGCCCGGGACGCTGCGCCCGCTGTCGTTCGCGGGCCGGGCGTCGGTCGCCATCCCGGCCGGGCGCGGCGTGGCCTCAGATCCCGTCGTCCTGCGCGTCCATCCGGGGACTCACCTGGCGGTGAGCCTGTACTTCCGCGATCCCAGCGGCCCCGTGACCCAGCACACCCAGGCGCGGCAGGTCAACTGGGTGGCCGCCGGCGCCCGCACGGCGGACACGTCGGCGCGGGCCTTCTTCACCGCGACCCAGTCGTGGTATCTGCTCAGCGGCATCGACGTGCTCGCCCCGCGGCGCGATCGCGGCGCCGTCGTCGCCTTCGGGGACTCGATCACCGACGGCGTGGGCGCGCCCGTGGACGCCAACGCCCGCTACCCCAATGACCTGGCCCGGCGCTTGGCCGCCCGCGCCGGCGCCACCCTCAGCGTGGTGGATGAGGGCATCGGCGGCAACCGGGTCCTCAACGACACCGCATGCTGCGGCGCCGGCGCGGTGGCTCGCTTTCGCCGTGACGTGCTGGGCCAGCCCGGCGTGCGCGCCGTGATCCTTCTGGAGGGGATCAACGACATCGGCCAGAGCCAGAGCCGCGGGCCGCTCACCGCGCCCCACACCTCGATCTCGGCGCTGCAGATCGTCGACGGCTACGCGCGGATCATCGCCATGGCCCACGCGGCCGGCCTGCGGGTGTTCGGCGGCACGCTGACCCCGTTTCACGGCGCGCGCTACTGGACCCCGGCGGGCGAGGCCAAGCGCGAGGCGGTCAACGACTGGATCCGCGACAGCGGGGCGTTCGACGGGGTGATCGATTTCGCGGCCGCCGTGGCCAAGCCCGGGGATCCCGAGCAGCTCGCGCCCGCGTTTGACAGCGGCGACCACCTGCATCCCAACGCCGCCGGCTACCGCGCGATGGCGCGCGCCGTCAATCTCGCGGCGCTCCTGCGGGCCGCCTGACCTCGCGACCGGTCAGACCTTCGCGGCAGGCGCGGCAGACGCGGCAGACGCGGCAGACGCGGCAGTCGCGGCAGTCGCGGCGGTCCCGGTGGCCGGCGCCGCGGCGGTCGGCTCCGCGGTGGCCTTGGCCGCCAGCTGCCCGCAGGCGGCGGCGATGTCACGCCCGCGTGTCAGGCGCACGGTGGCGCCGACCCCATGGCGCTCGAGCTCGGCCCGGAAGGCCTCGATCGCCTTCGGGCTCGACCCCTCATAGGGCGATTCGGTGGGGTTGTAGGGGATGAGATTGACCTTGAAGGCGTGGGGATCGAGCGCCTCGGCGAGCTGGCGGGCCTGGGCGTAGGAGTCGTTGATGCCGGCGAGCATCACGTACTCCACGAACACCATCCGGCGCTTGTGCTCGTAGTAGGCCCGGCAGGCGGCCAGGACGTCGCGCAGCGGATAGCGGTCGTTGACCGGCATCAGCTCCGAGCGCAGCGCCTCGTCGGCGGCGTGCAGCGAGAGGGCGAGGCGGATCGGCATCGGCTGGGCGGCCAGGCGGTCGATGCCGGGAATCCAGCCGACCGTCGACACCGCCGTATGGCGATGGCCGATGCCCAGCGCCGGCAGCCGCTCGCACGCCGCCAGCACGGCGTCGAGGTTCATCATCGGCTCGCCCATCCCCATGAACACGGCGTGATCGACGTCGCCGGTGCGCCGGAAGTGCAGCGCCTGGTCGAGGATCTCCGACGTCGTCAGGTTGCGCCCGAAGCGCATCTGCCCGGTGGCGCAGAACGTGCAGGTGAGCGGGCACCCCGACTGCGAGGAGAGGCACAGCGACCGGCGCCCGTCGCGATAGCTCATGAGCACCGCCTCCACCGGCCGGCCGTCGGCGGTGTCGAAGAGCGCCTTGACGGTCCCGTCGGAGGCGCGCGCCTCATCCACGAGGGTGAGGCTCGAGTACGGGACCGATTCGTCCAGGGCCGCGCGCAGGGCGAGGGGCAGATCGGTCATCTCGCCAAAGCCGGCCGCGCCCTGGGCAGCCCAGCGCCACACCTGCCGTTCGCGGTAGGCGGGCTCGCCGAGATCGGCCAGCGTCGAGGACAGCAGTTCGAGATCCACGCGGACTATGGTGACATGCCCCTGCCATGCGACTCGTCAAGTTCCTTGCCACCGCGGGCGTCGCCTCGCGCCGCGCCGCCGAGGAGATCGTGCGCGCGGAGCGGGTCACGGTCAACGGCGCCACCGTCACCGATCCGGCGCGCGACGTCGCCGACGCCGACATCGTCACCGTCGATGGGTCGCCGGTCGCGCCCGAGGTCGAGCGGGCGGTGTACGTGGTCAACAAGCCGGCGGGCGTGGTCTCGACCGCGAGCGATCCCCAGCGCCGCCCGACCGTGGTGTCGCTCGTGCCCTCCCCGGTGCGCCTGTATCCCGTCGGCCGGCTCGACATCGACACCACGGGGCTGATCCTGCTCACCAATGACGGCGCGCTCGCCCATCGCCTCACCCATCCCAGCTTCGAGGTCCCCCGGACCTACCGGGTTGTGGTCTGGCGCCCGCCGGTGAACGATCGGGCCGTGCGGGCGCTGCGCAACGGCGTCGAGCTGGAGGACGGCCGCACCGCCCCGGCGCGCGTGCGCCGCCTGGGCGACCGGGGCGAGATCCTCGAGCTCACCATTCACGAGGGGCGAAAGCGTCAGGTCAAGCGCATGTGCGAGGCGGTCGGCCATCGGGTCCGCTCGCTTCAGCGCGTGTCCTTCGGGCCCCTCGCCCTCGGCACGTTGGCCACCGGCGCCCACCGGCGGCTGACCGAGGCCGAGCTCGAGGCGCTCAGCCGAGCTGGTACTCGAGCACGTCGCGACGCAGCCGCGTCGAGCGCAGGGCGCGCGAGACGTCGGACGGCGTCAGGGTGACCGGCCGGCGTGCGACGAGCCGCTGGATCTCGAACTGCAGGACGCGTCGCGTCCATACGGCGTGAAAGCCCCGGACCGCGTAGCCGCGCTGCATCCGCGACGGGATGAGGTTGCAGGCGGCGCCCCACCAGCACAGCGGCCGCTCGGGTGAGCTCATGGCGATGACGTCGAGCTCGTCCACACGCGCGCCGCGGGCCCCGAGCACATGCAGGCCGGGCAGGTAGAGCGAGAGGGGCAGCAGCGTGCGGTAGTGCTGGATGAGGATGGCGCGCCCGACGACGTCGCGGGGCCCGAGGTGAGGTGCGCCGGGGCGGGCGGGACCACGCGCGGGGATGGGGCCGAGTGCCCGCGCCACGTAGCGCCAGTCCGGGCGCTGGAGGCTGCGGTCGGCGGCGACCCCGATCGCCGCCGTCACGCCGAGGGCGCACAGCGCCGTCGTCAGCGCAACGCCGAGCGCCCGGCCCCGGCCGTGCGCGAGCCCGCCCGCGACGAGCAGGGCGGCCGGCAGCCACAGGGCGATGATGTTGCGGGTGATGAGGTCGTCGAAGCCCACCACCGCCAGCACCACGCTGAGCGAGAACCCGGCCAGTGCCAGGCCGCCGGCGACGAGCGCCCCGCCGCGCTCGCGCGAGGGCCCGGCGATCGCCAGGCGCGCCAGCGCGACCGCCACCAGCGCGAGGGTCACGTCACGCAGCACGGCCCGCGCCGGCGCGCCGGTGCCGATCAGGAACTGGGGGACGATCTGGCGCAGGCGCAGGCCCAACGAGGCCGAGGCGATCCAGCTGTCGTGCCCGGTCCCGTTCTGGGAGATGGCCAGCGGGATGAGCGCCAGCCCGCAGGCGCCGATGATGGCCACCGCGACCGTCACCCCCGGGCGCCGCCGGTGCTGCGCGAGCAGCCAGGCCGCCTCGGGCACGACGGTGACCGCGGCGAAGTAGTGCGTGGCCAGGGCCAGGCCGGAGGCGAGCACCCACAGCGTCAGCAGGCGGGGCGTCGGGGTCTCGCGGGCGTGGGCGAAGGCCAGCAGCGACAGCGCCGTGAGCAGCACGAGCATCGAGTAGGAGCGCGCCTCCTGCGAGTACCAGATGAGCAGCGGGTCAAACGCGGTGAGCGCGGCCGCGACGAGGCCGGCGCGACGGGTCATGAGCCGGGAGCCCGCGGCATAGGCGACGGGGACGACCAGCACTCCGGCCAGCGCCGACAGGGAGCGCAGGCCGGCCTCGCCATCGCCCCACACCCGCGCCCATACCCACGCCACGCAGTAGTACAGCGGCGGCGTGGACTCGGTGTGGGGGATGAGGCCGAGCATCTTGCCCGGTGAGAGCTGGACCAGTTGCGCGGTGTTGGCCTCGTCGAACCAGAACCCCTGGTGCCCGATCCCGTAGAAGCGCAGCGCCGCCGCGACGCCCACCAGGCCGCCCACCGCCACCAGAATCCGAGTCCGGCCACCCGCGAGGGCACCCGCTCCCGCGGCGCGGCGCCCGCCGCTCAGAGGACTCCGGAGGCCGTGATGCGGTAGCGAGCCGACGCTCACCGGGCGAGCGTAAACGAGCCCGCGCGAGCAGAAAAAGGCTCTCCACCGGGGCGACACGGCGCCTAACACGATCTCAATCGGCGTGTGAGGTGCGCCACGCGTGGCTCGCGCCACTATCTTCAACGCATGCGCGAGGACTCCGGCAGCCCCGATCCTCCGGTTGCGCTTGCCTCCACGTCGGGGACGCTCGTGGGCCCCGAGGCGACGGTGGCGCTCCCGCGGGTCGCGCCGCCCGAGGAGCGGAGCGGGTCATGGACCGGCGTGAGGTTCGGCCCGCTGGCCGGGCGCATCGCCATCGGGACGCTGATCGGTGCCACCTTCGCGATCGTGGCCGCCGCCAGCTCCGGTCCGTCGATCCTGGTGCCTCGCTCCAACCAGATCTTCCCCAACTGGGAGGCGGGGCCGCTGCACATGGTGATCCCGCGGCTGATCACCGACCCTCAGACGCTCGGCTTCATCTTCAGCTGCGTGCTGGTCGTGATGCTGGTGGCCTACGCCGTCGGCCTGGGCGCGGTGCAGAGCCTCAGGCTGCGCACCATCGTCATCGCCGTGGCGGCGCTGCACCTGATCCTGCTGCTCAGCCCGCCGATGCAGCTCACCGATCTCTTCAACTACCTCGGGTACGCGCGGCTCGGCGCGCTGCACCATCTCAACCCCTACACCCACACGATCCGCCAGGAGCTGTTTGACCCGGTCTACGGGTTCTCGAGCTGGCACAACCTGCGCAGCCCCTATGGCCCGCTGTTCATCGCGCTCACCTATCCGCTGGCGCTGGTCTCGCTGCCGATCGCCTACTGGGCGGTGAAGCTGGCCACGGTCGTCATGGCCCTGGCCTTCGTGGCGCTGGTCGGGCAGATCGCACGCCAGCTCGGTCGCGATCCCCGTTTCGCGGTGGCGTTCGTGGCCTTCAACCCGATCTTCCTCATCTACGCCGTCGAGGGCTTCCACAACGACTTCTTCATGCTGGCGCCGATGCTGGGCGCGATCTCGCTCATGCTCGCGCGCCGCGACCGCGCCGCCGGCACGGTGCTGATGCTGGCGGTGGCGGTCAAGTTCACCGCGATCCTGCTGCTCCCGTTCCTGCTCGTCGCCGCGCACACGCGCCAGCGCCGAGTGCAGGTCCTCGTCGGCGCCGCGCTGAGCGCCGTGCCCCTGATCGCGCTCGACCTCGCCTTGTTCGGGTTCTCCCTGCCCAACCTCTCACAGCAGAGCACGCTGCTCACCGGGTTCAGCATCCCCAACGTGTTCGGGCTGCTCCTCGGCGTCGGCGGGACGCCCGCGCTGCTCAAGATCGCCGCCGTCGGAGTGGTGTTGGTGGTGGCGCACCAGTTCTACCGAAACCGTGACTGGATCGGCGGGGCCGGATGGTCGACGCTGGCGCTCATCGCCAGCCTCAGCTGGCTGATGCCGTGGTACGTCGTGTGGCTGCTGCCGCTGGCCGCGCTGGGGTCGAGCGTGCGCCTGCGCAAGCTGGCGGCGGTGCTCACCGTCTACCTGTTGTTCGTGTTCCTCCCGGCGGTCAACACCTACGCCAACAACCACGGCATCAACCTGCTCAACACCGCCGCCGGGCGGGCGAGCTCGTCACTTCAATATAAGCTCGGGCACTAGCGGTGCCACTGGCTGTCTCCGGCTCTGCTTAGCTACCGGCCCGTGCGCGTCCAATCTCCGCTGGCAGTCCCGGCTGCGGGCCCGCCTCCGGCGGTGCCGGCACCGCCGCGCTCGCGCCGGCTCGATCGGTTCGAGATCGCGCTGCTGGCGGTGTTCGGCGCGCTCTCGATCTGGGTGGTGGCGCTCGACGTCTTCCACGCCGCGCACGACGGCCTGACCTGGACCGGGACCGACGGCTACTACATCGTCGACCAGATGCAGTACCTGTCCTGGATCCAGTCCGCCGCGCACCACGGGCTGATCTCCAACCTGTTCGTGCTGCGCTCGACGCCGTCTGACTACTTCCAGCCGGCGATCCTGCTCTCCGGCGTCGTGGCAGCGGCGGGGGTGCCGTCGTGGCTGGCGCTGCTGCTGTGGAAGCCGGTGGCGGTCGTGACCCTGTTCCTGGCCATGCGGGCGACGGCCAGCCGCGTCTTCACGGTGGTGGCCCACCAGCGCGCCGCGCTCGCGCTCGGGCTGCTCTTCGGCTCGTTCACGGTCATCTTCGGGGGGCTGGGGATCGTCGGCGACATGATGCCGACGTGGCTGTCATGGGGCTATCCCTTCGGGCTCATGTCGGTCGCGCTGATCACCTTCGCGCTCGTGCGCTATGACCGGATGCGGGTCGTCGGGCGGCCGGACTGGATCTGCGGCCTGCTCGGCGCGCTGGCCTCGGCGATTCACCCGTGGCAGGGAGAGACGCTCATCCTGCTCGTCCTCTTCGCCGAGCTCATCCGCTGGCGCGACCTCGTGCTGTGGTGGCGCACGGCGCAGTGGCGTCGCCTGGCCCTGCCCGTGCTCACGCTGGCGCTGACCGGGCTGCCGCTGTTGTACTACCTGCTGCTCGGCCACCTCGACCTCTCCTGGAAGCTGGCCCGGGTGCAGAGCAAGCACGCGTTCCCGTGGTCGGCGATCGCGATCGGCATCGCCCCGCTGGCCATTCCCGGCGCTGCTCGGCTACCGCGGCCGCGCGGAGAGCATGCTGGAGCTGCTGCTGCGGGTCTGGGGGCCGGTGGCGATCCTCATCTACGTCTTCTCGGCCACCGGCCTGAGCGCGACGCCGCTGCACGCGTTCGACGGGATCACGATCCCGCTGGCCGTGCTCGCCGTCAAGGGCGTGACGCGCACCTCGCTGCGCACGCTGCCGCGGGGCCGGCTCGTGGCCGCCGGGGTGGTCGCCCTCGGCGTCATCCCGGCCAACGCCTACGCGCTGGCCACCGCGCACGAGTTCGTCGATCCCGCCGGGGGCAACGCCAACTTCATCACCCACGACGAGCACGCGGCCCTGCATTACCTGGCCAAGAACCCCGACCCGGGTGGGGTGCTCACGCAGTTCTACCTCGGCGAGGCGGTGCCCGGCGCGACCGGGCGGCGCACCTTCGTGGGCAACTGCCTGTGGTCAGAGCCCAACTGCATGCCGCGCTCCGCGGCGGCCGACGCGCTCTTCCGCGGCCAGGACACCCAGGCGCAGGCCGAGCAGCTGGTACGCCAGAGCGGCGCGCGCTTCCTGCTGGCCAGCTGCGCGCCCCACGCCGACCTGCGCGGCGCCTGGGCGAGCTCATCGTGTCCACCACCCACTTCGGCTGCGCGACCGTGTACGAGCTGGAGCCGCCCGATGAGGCGGAGGGTCCTTTGGCAGAATTACCACCGATGCGGTTGTTCGCGCTCCGAGGCGCCAATAGCGTCGAGGCCAACGAGGCGAGCGCGATCCTGGAGGGGACGAGCCTTCTGATCCGCGAGCTGATGGACCGAAACGCGCTCAGCACCGAGGCGATGGTGAGCTGCATCTTCACGCTCACGGACGACCTCGACGCCGAGTTCCCGGCGCTCGCCGCCCGCCGCCTGGGCCTGGACAAGGTGCCGCTGCTGTGCGCGCGAGAGATCCCCGTGCCGGGCGCGATGCCGCGGATCGTCCGGCTCATGCTCCATTACTACGCCGATGAGGAGCACACGCCCCAGCACGTCTACCTGGGCGCGGCGCGGGCGCTGCGCTCCGACCTCGACGCGGCACAATAGGCTCGACCGCGATGGCGATCGAATTCGGAGAGCGCATCCGCCGGATCCCGTCGTATCCGCTGGCCGCGGGCTATGACCTCGGAGCCGACACCGCGATGCTGGCCTCCAACGAGTCGTGCTTCGCGCCCGCCCCAGGGGTGGTGGAGGCGGCCCAGCGCGCCCTCTGCGGCGTGCACCGCTACCCCGACCCGGCCTACGCCCCGCTGCGCCGGGCGCTGTCTGATCGCTACGGCGTCCCTCGCGAGCGGATCGCGCTGGGCAACGGCTCCTGCGACATCCTGCTCGCCGCCGGCGAGGCGCTGCTGGAGCCCGGGGCCGAGGTGGTCTACGCGTGGCCGGCCTTCAGCGTCTACCCCCACCTGGCCGCCGCCTCGGGCGCGCGCGCCATCGAGGTGCCGCTCGACGACGAGGATCGCCACGACCTCGACGCGATGGCCGCCGAGATCACCGTGGCCACCCGCCTGGTGCTCATCTGCAATCCCAACAACCCGACCTCGACGTCGCTGCCGCTCGACGAGGTGGCCCGGTTCATGGAGAAGGTGCCGCGCCACGTGTGCGTCATCCTCGACGAGGCCTATTGCGAGTTCGCGCTGGCGCTGGGCGACACCTACGCCTCCCTGGATCTGCTGCGCCGCTGGCCCAACCTCGTGCTGCTGCGGACCTTCTCCAAGGCCTATGGGCTCGCCGGCCTGCGTGTCGGCTACGGCCTGTGCGGCTCCGAGGACTTCCGCGCCGCCGTGGACCAGGTGCGCCAGCCCTTCTACCTCAACATGGCCGCCCAGGCCGGCGCCGTGGAGGCGCTGCGCCACCAGGACGAGGTGGAGCGCCGCGTCACCCACACCGTGGCCGCGCGCCTCGAGCTGATGGAGGGGCTGCGCGAGCTCGGGCTGTGGGTGGCCGAGTCCGACGCCAACTTCATCTGGACCCATCTACCGGAGGACACCGTCGAAGGCGACGTGATCTCCGGGCTGCAGGCACGCGGGGTGCTGGTCCGGGCCGGCGCCGCACTGGGGCGCGAAGGGTCGTTGCGCGTGACGGTCGGCACCGAGGCCGAGAACGGCCGGTTCCTGGGCGCACTGGGAGAACTCCTCTGATGGAGGCCGCGGGCTCTTCCTTCCGCAGCCCGGTGACCGGTACGTGAGCACATCCCTTTCGCTGCCAGAGCCGCGGCTCGGGGGCGGCGACGGGCCCCGCGCCGCGAGTGGGCCGGCCGTCGCGCCGGCGGCTGCTGCGCCGCTGGTGGCCGTGGGTGGTCCTCGGCGTCGCCATCGTCTCGGCGCTGTTCGTCGTCATCTCGGACATGCGGCCGTCCTACGACGGCTTCGGCTTCCTGGTGTGGGGCCGCCAGGTCCTGCACTGGAACCTCAACACCGACGGCGCGCCGTCGTGGAAGCCGCTGCCGTTCCTGTTCACGCTGCCCTACGCGGTGGCGGGCCGCGGCCAGATGTGGCTGTGGATGGGCACCGCGGTGGCCGGCGCCGTCGCCGGATCGGTGTTCGCGGCGCGCGTCGCCTTCCGTCTGACCGGGGGGGTGGGGACCGGCCCGAGCGCCGCTACGCCCCCTACGTGGCCGGCGCCTTCGCCGGGATCGCGGTGCTGGGGATCAACACCTACATGCACCTGGTGCTCATCGCCAACTCCGATCCGTTGATCGTGGCGGTGTGCCTGGCGGCGATCGACTGCCACCTGAACCGGCGCTACAGGCTCGCCTTCGGCATGCTCGTGCTGGCCTCCCTGGGCCGGCCCGAGGCGTGGGTGTTCGCCGGGCTCTACGCGCTATGGCTTCGTGAAGGTCCCGACCGTCGGGGATGCGCCTGCTGGCGGTGGCCGGCCTGGTCCTCATCCCCGTGTTCTGGTTCAGCGTCCCGGCGCTGACCTCGCACAGCTGGTTCATCTCCGGGAGACCTCGCGCTCAACCAGCAGACGGTGATCCACGGCAACAAGATCGTCGGCGTGGTCAACCGCTTCCGCAGTCTCTACGAGCTCCCGATGCAGCTGGCCATGCTCATCGGGCGTGGTCCTCGCCGTGGTGCGCCGCGACCGCACCACCCTGCTCGTCGTCGCCGCCGCGGCGACCTGTGGCTGCTCATCGAGGTCGCCTTCGCCTACCACGGCTGGTCGGCGGTGAGCCGCTACATGATCGAGCCCGCCGCGGTGATGGTCGCCGTCGCCGGCGGGGGCATCGGCTGGCTGCTGGCCGACACCCGCACCCTGGGCGTACTGCGCTGGCTGGGCCCGGTGGCGGCGCTGGTGCTGATCGTCGCGCTCGCGCCCGACGCCCGCAGCCGCGTGCGCACCGTGCGCGGCTCATCGAGGACTCCCGCCACTCCGCCAAGCAGATCGACCGCCTCCACAAGGTCATCGACGAGGATGGCGGCGCCGACGCCATCAAGGCCTGCGGCCAGCCGGTGTCGCTGCTCGGCTTCCAGAGCACCGTCGCCTGGTACGTGGGCCTCAACGTCGGCAACGTCGGGTTCCGCCCGGGCAAATCGATCGGCCGCGGCGACCAGATCGTCCTGTTCAAGCCCCACAACAACGGGTGGCAGGTGCGGCTGTACAACCTGCCGGCCGCGGCCAAGGCGCAGTGCGACCAGCTCAAGGCCGACACCGACTTCGGGTAGTCGCTGCTGGCGGGCTTCGCCGGGGCGATTCGCCGAGGTATCGGCGCACGTCAACGGCGGCAATCGAAGGAGGGCGGTGGGCGCGGCATCCGCGGACGGGGTCGGCCGGATCTTGCAGCATTTCCATCACTATCCGCCACGACCCCTTGCGACGCGCCCACAAACCCGCCGAACCCCTCCCATAGCGTCATTGACGTTCGCTGATACCTCGCCCAGAACGCACTGGCGGACGGGCCGCTGCTTGCCAACCACCCACCCCCGTGGTACAAACCCGCCCAGCGCATGAGCGACCAGGCCCCCATGACCTGCAGCACCCTCGCCGGTCTCGGCTGGTCCACTACGCGCGCTACTACGCCTGGCGATTTAGCTAGGCGCTCGGCCACAGCCCCCGTCCGTGCCCCGGCGCGGAGATCCCGGAGGCCGGGCGCCGTCATCACCCGCGGACCCACGTCCGCGACGAGGCCCGAGGGTTCGCGGGCTTTCTTTAGAGTTCGCAATCGCGTTGAAAGGACTGAAGCCGAGATGATGATCGTGATGAAACCGACGGCCACAGCCGAGGAGGTGGAGGCCGTCGTGGAGCGGGTACACGCCGTGGGCGCGCGGGCCCACGTCATCAACGGTGAGGAGCTGACCGTGATCGGCGCCATCGGCGACGCCGAGCACGTCGCCCGCCTGGCCCTGGAGGGCACGCCGGGCGTGGACCACATGCTGCCCATCTCCAAGCCCTACAAGCTGGCCTCCAGCCAGATCACCCACGGCGCCCGCACCGTGCTGGACATCGCGGGGCGCAAGGTCGGCGGCGACCACTTCGCGATGATCGCCGGTCCGTGCACGATCGAGTCGCGCGAGCAGACGCTCGTCACCGCGCAGATCGTGGCGGCCGCCGGCGCCACGATGTTCCGCGGCGGCGCCTACAAGCCGCGCACCTCGCCCTACGCCTTCCAGGGCCTGGGCCAGGAGGGCCTGCGGCTGCTGGCCGAGGCCAAGGCGCAGACCGGGCTGCCGATCGTCACCGAGGTGATGGACGCCCGCGATCTCGAGGCGGTGCTGGAGGTGGCCGACGTGATCCAGATCGGCGCGCGCAACATGCAGAACTACACCCTGCTGACCGAGATCGGCCGTTGCGGGCGCCCGGTGCTCATCAAGCGCGGGCTGTCGAGCACGCTGGAGGAGCTGCTGATGGCCGCCGAGTACGTGCTCAAGGAGGGCAACGAGGCGGTCATGCTGTGCGAGCGCGGCATCCGCACGTTCGAGACCGCCTACCGCTTCACGCTTGACCTGATGGCGATCCCGGTGCTCAAGGAGCTGACCCACCTGCCGGTGATCGTCGATCCCAGTCACGCCGCCGGCCGGCGCGATCTCGTGGCCGCCGATGTCCCTGGCGGCCGCCGCTGCCGGCGCCGACGGGCTCATCGTCGAGGTCCACCCACACCCCGACGAGGCGATCTGCGACGCGGCCCAGCAACTGGCGGCCGACGAATTCGCCGAGTACCTGGACCGGGTGCGCGCGGCGGCCGCCGTGGCGGGCAAGGCGCTGTCGGAGGAGCCGGTGGCGAGCGGCGCGTGACCTTCACCGGAACCGAACGCTCGGACTCGGTCCGCGACCAGCGGATCGACCGGCTCGTCCCGCTGGCGTCGCCGCGGGATCTCATCGAGGAGCTCCCGCTCACCGAGGAGCACGTCGACGTGCTCCTGCGCGGCCGCTCGGAGGCGCAGGCGATCCTCGACGGGCGCGACGACCGCCTGCTGGTGGTCGTCGGACCCTGCAGCGTCCACGACGTCGACGCCTCGCGGGACTACGCCCAGCGGCTGAGCGCACAGGTGGATCGACTGTCGGACGACCTGTGCCTGGCCATGCGGGTGTACTTCGAGAAGCCGCGGACCACGATCGGCTGGAAGGGGCTCATCAACGACCCCCATCTCGACGGCTCCGGGGACGTCAACACCGGCCTGCGGATGGCGCGCCGGCTGCTGCTGGAGGTCCTGGCGCTCGGTCTGCCGGTCGGCTGTGAGTTCCTGGATCCGATCACCCCGCAGTACATCTCGGACGCCGTCTGCTGGGGCGCCATCGGCGCTCGCACCGTCGAGAGCCAGATCCACCGCCAGCTCGGGCTCGGGCCTGTCGATGCCCGTCGGCTTCAAGAACCGCACCGACGGCAACGTCCAGGTGGCGGTCGACGCGGTGCGCGCCGCCGGTGTCGCGCACGCGTTCGCCGGCATCGACGTCAACGGCGGCTCCGCGATCCTGCACACGCGCGGCAACCGCGACTGCCACGTGATCCTGCGCGGCGGCAAGGGCGCCCCCAACTACGGCGCCGAGGACGTGGCCCGCGCGGTCGAGCTGCTGCGGGCCAGCTCCTTGCCCGAGCGCGTGATGATCGACCTCAGCCACGACAACAGCGCCAAGCAGCCCGAACGCCAGCCCGCGGTGGCCGCGTCCGTCGCCGAGCAGATCGCCGCCGGGGACCGGTCGATCGTGGGCGTGATGCTCGAGTCCTTCCTGGTCGCCGGGCGCCAGGACCTCGTGACCCGACCCCACCCGCCAGCTCGTCTACGGCCAGTCGATCACCGACGGCTGCATCGGCTGGGACACCACCGTCGAGGTGCTCGACGGTCTGGCCGACGCGGTGCGCGCGCGCCGCCTCGCGGCCTAGACGCCGCGGTGAGTCGATGCGGCTCGCGGTCCTCGGCGTGGGGTTGATCGGCGGCTCGGTGGCCCTGGCGGCGCGCGAGCGCCTGGGCGCCGAGGTGACCGGATATGACGACGCGCCGGAGGCGCTCGGAACGCGCGCTGGCGCTCGGCGCGCTCGACTGCGCGCGGAGCACGGTCCCCGCGGCCGTCGCCGAGGCCCAGGCGGTGTTCGTGGCCGTGCCCGTCGGCGGCCTGTCGGCGCTGGTGGGCGAGGCGCTGGCGGCTGCGCCCGCGGACTGCGTGGTCACCGACGTGGGCTCGACCAAGCGCGAGGTCGTCGCCGCCCACCACGATCCCCGCTTCGTCGGCGGCCATCCCCTGGCCGGAGCCGAGAACGCCGGCGTCGAGCACGCCCGCGCCGATCTGTTCGAGGCGGCCACCTGGTATCTGACCCCCAGCGCCGGCACCTCGGGCATGCTGTACGAGCGCCTGCACCGGCTCCTGCACGGCATCGGCGCGCGGCCCGACGGCGATCGACGCCGAGACCCACGACCGCATCCTCGCCGCCGTCTCGCACCTGCCCCACGTGCTCGCCAACGTGCTCGTCTCCCAGGCCGCGAGCACGCTGGCCGACGGCGACGGCGCGCTGCCGCGACCGGACCGAGCTTCCGCGACGCCACCCGCGTCGCCGGCGCGCCGAGCGCCATCTGGACCGACATCTACCTGTCCAACCGCGACGCGCTGACCGCGCAGGTCGACGGCGCCATCGCACGCCTGACGAGGTCCGCGAGGCGCTCGCCGGCGACGGGCCTGCGATCACCGGGTGGAACGAGCGGGCCGCGGCTGACCGGCGACGGCTGCTGGAGGCACAATTGGCCGGCGGCGATCTGAACGAGCTGCGCGCCTCGGTGCCCAACCGGCCCGGCGTGGTGGCCCAGATCGCGCTCGAGCTCGGGCGGGCTGGGGTGAACATCAACGACATGGCGCTGTACCCGGCCAGCGACATGACCGAGGGTGTCGTCGCCATGTGGATCGCCGGTGAGTCCGCCACCGAGCGCGCTCAGGCGCTCATTGCGGACCTCGGCTTCCCGGTGGCGCGGCCATGAACGTGCGCTTCGGGCGCCGGACCGTGTCCGTCTCCGCGGACGGGTGGCGCCGCCCGCGGACAAGTCGATCTCCCACCGCGCCGCGATCATCGGAGCGATGGCCTCCGAGCCGGTGCGGATCGACAACTACCTCGACGCCGCCGACACGCGCTCGACGCTCGACGCCGTCGGCGCGGTCGGCGCGCTGGTGGAGCGCCACGACGGCGAGGTCGTCATCCGCGGCTGCGGGATGCGCAACGCCCAGCCCCCGGGCAGGCCGATCGATGTC
>CAWHOH010000016.1:0-19749 GCA_963830945.1 uncultured Actinomycetota bacterium
CGGGGGGCGCTGAGGCGCAGGCTCGGTGGCCCTGGGGGCAGGCGCGGGCGCGCGGCGCGCTGACGCCGGCGCTCAGTGGCCGCGGGGGCAGGCGCGGCTGCCGGACGGGCTGCCGTAGTGCGGGGTGCCGCCCAGCGCGTCGCCCGGGCCGGGAACCACGTGCGCGGAGACCGACCCGCCGGCCGAGACGCCCGTGCGCGAGATGACGGGGGTGCCGACCGGGACGCGCGTCGGGGTGGTGCTCGTGGGGCTCGAGACGGTGCTGGTGGCGCTGCTGGAGGACGAGCTGGAGCTGGATGAGACCGAAGAGGGCGACGAAGACGAGCCCGTGGTGCTGATGACGCGCGGTGACGTGCCCGACGATCCGTTCACCGAGACGACGGGGGTGCCGGTCGGGCGGGCGGGGAGGGTCACGACCACGGTGCCGCTCCCGGACTTGACGACGGGGGCGCCCGGGTTGCTGGAGCCCGAGCCGCCGGTCGAACCCGAGCCGCCGGTCGAACCCGAGCCACCGGTCGAACCCGAGCCACCGGTCGAACCCGAGCCGCCGGAGCTGCCGGAGCCGCTGCCCGAGCCCGTGGACACGGGAGTGGTGGGCGTGCTCGCGACCGGCGTGGGGGTGGCCACGATGGGAACGGTCGGACTGGTGACGGTCGTGGTGCCGCTGCCGGTGCTGCCCGTGCCGGTGCTCCCGCTGCCCGTGCCGGTGCTGCCGCCACCCGAGCCGGTGCTGCCGGACCCGGTCTTGGTCGGCGGAGAACTGTGCGTGGGCTGACGGCCCGCCACCGGGTGTGAGATGGCGGCGGAGTTGGAGTGGTGGACCGAGGCGTGGCTGACCGTGCCCTGGCCCACCTGCGCCAGCAGCGTGCTGCGCTTGGCGAGCGCGGCGGGAAGCCCCGCGGCGGCGCCGGTCTGCGCCTTGACGACCTTGACGGACGCGAGCCCGCGAGAGGAGTGAGAGCCGGACCTGGGGTGCGCGGTCAGCGTCTGCGTGGCCGGCGCGCCGATGCCGCCGAGCTTGGGCCACCCGTTGTAGGTGACGATGGCGCTGCCGAGCACGAAGAGGATCGAGGCAGCGAGAACCAGAGTTCCCGCAGTTCCCAGGCCGGCGAGGTAAGCACGAGTGGCTCGCACGAGTTCTTAATCGGCCAGTGACGCTCCATCCTTAATCGGGCGCAGCACGACGGCTGCCCGCCCCTCCAGCGCCCCGGTTGCCGGTCCATCGGGGCAGAGCCGCGTATACAGGGAATTCATCGGTGGCGTTCAGGCTCGGCTTAGCCTGTCTGCGAAGATTGACGACACTATGGCCGCTCCCAAGTCATTCGGTCGCGACCGGGGTCTCCAGACCCGGATGCTGGCGACCGCGTTCCTGCTGGGCCTCGTGTACGTCGTGCTCATCGCCGTCCTGATCGCCGCCGGCGTCGGGGCGGTCACGGTGGCCATCATCGCCGGGGCCCTGTTCCTGGTGCAGTACTTCAGCGCCGACAAGCTGGCGCTGGCATCGATGGGTGCCCACGAGGTCACCGCCGAAGAGGCGCCGGAGCTCCACGGCACGATCGAGCGGCTCTGCATCCAGGCCAATCTGCCCATGCCCAAGGTGGCGATCGCCGACACGCCGATGCCCAACGCGTTCGCCGTGGGCCGCTCCCCCAGCACCGCCACCGTCTGCGCCACGACGGGTCTGCTGAACCTGCTGGATCAGGCCGAGCTGGAGGGCGTCCTGGGCCATGAGCTGACGCACGTCGCCAACCGTGACGTGATGTACATGACCATCGCCAGCTTCTTCGCCTCGATCGCCGCCTTCATCGTCCAGTTCGGCTTCCTGTTCGGCGGCGGCTTCGGCGGCAACGACCGCGATAACAACAACAACAATGGGTTCTTCGTGGTGGTGCTGGTCTCCGGCGTCGTCTACGTCGTCTCGTACCTGCTCCTGCAGGCGCTCTCGCGCTATCGCGAGTTCGCCGCCGACAGGGGCTCGGCCCTCATCACCGGGCGCCCGAGCGCGCTGGCCTCCGCCCTGATCAAGATCAGCGACAAGATGGACCAGATCCCGCAGCGCGACCTGCGCGCCGCCTCCGGCGAGCTGGCCGCGTTCTACATCTTCCCGCCGAAGGTCAAGTCGACCGTCGCGACACTGTTCTCGACCCACCCGCCGATCGAGGCCCGTCTCGAGGCGCTGGCGCGGTACGAGTCCCAGCTCCAGGGCACCGCCCGCTAGCCGTCAGGTTCACGACCCGGCATGGGCTTCCTGGACATCCTCACGGGCAGGCGCAAGCTGGAACAGCCGGCTGCGGACCGACTGTTCGCCATCAGCACCGCCTACGTGACCTTCGAGACGGGGCTGGAGATCACGTCGCGCGGGAGCGCCGCGATCGTGTTCCAGTCGCTGGCCACCGCGGACTTCACCTCGATCGTGCGCGAGACGGAGGAGATCGTGCGCGCCACCGCGTCTGACAGCGCCACCACGGTCCAGAACTCGACCGACAGCTACGGCTTCAGCTGGCTGGTCCTGCGCGGCAGCGACTTCGACAGCCTCGTCGTCGGGATCAATGCCGTCTCAGGGGCGCTGCAGGCCGGCGGGTACGGCGACCGGCTGCTGTGCTCGGTGTTCGCCTTCCAGGACGGGCAAGGCCGGGCGCTGTACTGGATCTACAACTACAAGCGGGGCGCCTTCTATCCCTTCGTCCCCTCGGGCTCCCAGAAGCGCGACAACGAGCGCGAGCTCATCCTCAAGGCCCAGGCGGGCAACGAGCTTCCCATCGAGCCGGAGCTCAGCCGCTGGTTCCCGCTGTGGGGCATTCCCGTCTGACCCGTGTAAGGTCAGTGTCGGAGCAATGCCCGGCGGCGCCGACGCCGCCTGCGGGTACGCTAGGCTCCGGAACCCTGGCTAACTGCGCCCTGCGCAGTGCCTAATCCTTCTTGCAGCGCCGCCTGGCGCGCGCGTGCCATTCGGAACGGACAAGGAGACACCTTGCGCATCTTGATTCTCGGTGGAGACGGCTTCTGCGGTTGGCCGACCTCGCTGCACCTCTCGGCCTCTGGACACGACGTCGCCATCGTGGACAACCTCGCGCGGCGTAAGGCCGACGTGGAGCTCGAGGCCGACTCGCTGACCCCGATCATGCCCATCGGCACCCGTCTGGAGACCTGGCGCGAGCTGACCGGCCGCGAGATCCCCTACTACAACTTCAACGTCGCCGAGAACTACCGGGTGATGCTGGACCTCCTCAACGAGTGGCAGCCCGAGGCCATCGTGCACTTCGCCGAGCAGCGCGCGGCGCCGTACTCGATGAAGAGCCCCTGGCATAAGCGCTACACGGTCAACAACAACGTCAACGCGACCCACAACCTGCTGTGCGCCCTGGTCGAGTCCGAGCTGGACGCCCACGTCGTCCACCTGGGCACGATGGGCGTCTATGGCTACGGGACGGCCGGCGTGAAGATCCCCGAGGGGTACCTCCGGGTCCGCATCGACACCGACGAGGGCACCGAGGTCGAGCAGGAGATCCTCTACCCGGTCAACCCGGGCAGCGTCTACCACATGACCAAGACCCAGGACCAGCTGCTATTCGCGTTCTACAACAAGAACGACGGCACCCGGGTCACCGACCTGCACCAGGGCATCGTGTGGGGCACCCAGACCGCCGAGACGCGCCTGGACGAGCGACTCATCAACCGCTTTGACTACGACGGCGACTACGGCACCGTGCTCAACCGCTTCCTCATGCAGGCCGCGGTCGGCTATCCGCTCACGGTGCACGGCACCGGCGGCCAGACCCGCGCCTTCATCCACATCCAGGACACCGTCCGCTGTATCCAGCTCGCGATCGAGAACGCCCCCGAGCAGGGCGAGCGCGTGCGCGTCTTCAACCAGATGACCGAGTGCCATCGCGTGCGCGACCTGGCCAAGCTCGTCTCCAGCCTCACCGGCGCTGAGATCGACCATGTCGACAACCCGCGCAAGGAGGCGGCGGAGAACGAGCTGTTCGTCGCCAACGACCACCTGCTGGAGCTCGGTCTGAACCCGATCCGCCTCCAGGACGATCTCCTCACCGAGGTGACCGAGATCGCCCGCCGTTACGCGGGCCGCTGTGACCGGACCAAGATCCCGTGCAGCTCCAAGTGGATCCAGCGTCGCACGGAGACCGTCCCGGCGGCGACAGCCACCGCGTAAGCGCCGCACGCCGGATACCCGACAGCCGCTGATCGTCCTCAATCGCCGCGCCGCCACGCGGCCGACGATCACGGGCGTCGAACGCTGGACCGACGAGGTCCTCGGCCGCCTCGCCGCGCTGGGGGCCGACCGCTACGTCGTCGCCGAGCCGCCCCCACGGGCGCGCCGGCGGCTGTCGGCGCAGGCATGGGAGCAGGTCGCCCTCCCGGCGCGGGCAGCCCGGCTACGGGCGGCGCTCGTCTTCTCCCCCGCCAACCTGGCGCCGCTGGCCTGGCCGCGCAACGTGCTGGTGATGCACGACGCCGCGGTCCTCCGGGAGCCCGAGGCCTATTCCCGCGCCTACCGCGCGTGGCATGCCACCGCCGGGCTGGCGTCCGCCCGCCGCGCGCTGGGCGTGATCACGGTGTCGGAGTTCAGCCGGCGCGAGCTGATCGATCTCGCCGGCCTCGACCCCTCGCGCCTGAGCGTGATCCCCGGTGGCGTCGACGCACGCTTTGAGCCCGGCGCGGACCCGGACGCGGCGGCCGGGCGATTGGGCCTGCACCGGCCCTACGTGCTGACGATCGCCACCGATGACCGCCGCAAGAACGTCGGGAAGCTCGCCCCGGTGGCGACCGCGCTGGCTCAGGAGGGGATCGAGCTCATCTGGGCCGGTGACCGGCGCCCGTACTTCGCCACCGCCGCCGCGGCCGCCGGCGTGCGCAGCGTCGGCTACGTCGACGACAACGACCTCCCGGGGCTGTACGCCGGCGCGCGCGCCTTCGTGCTCCCCTCACGCTACGAGGGCTTCGGCCTGACCTGCCTGGAGGCGATGGCATGCGGCACGCCGGTGGTCGCCGCCGACCGGGCGGCCCTACCGGAGACGTGCGGCGACGCGGCGCTCCTGGTGGATCCCGACGACGGGGAGGCGCTGGGCGCGGCGGTGCTCGCCGCGGCCACGAACGCGGGCGCGAGAGAGACGCTGCGCTCCGCGGGGCTGCGACGTGCCGCTCAGTTCAGCTGGGACCGGACGGCGGCGCGGGTGGACGCGCTGCTGTCGCAACTCGCGGGCGCGAGCTGAGGCACGGTGATCGTCCGGGGCGTCTCAGCCCGGGTATCAGCGCACGTCACGGCGGACGTGAGAAAGAGGACGCGAGGCGGGCGGGCAGCCCCGCGCGGGCGACCATGTGGCGACAAGTTTGTCGTCGACTGGCCGTTTCCGCCCCACCGTCCGCGCCGAAGCGACTCCCTCCGCAGCTCAGCCTGGAATCAGGCCCTCGCCCTGGAACTCGGTCCGGGCCTCCTCCAGAGAGACGTCGGGCGGCGGCAGGATGATGTCAGAGCCGAACAGCTCGTCGTCTGGCACCGCACGTCCGTGGGTGCGGACGTAGTCCAGGAGGCGACCGAACACCTCCCGGAACGCCTGCTCGTCGCTGGCCTGGCAGCTGGTCACGGCCTCGTTGTCGAGCTCGTTGAGGCCGGGGACGTCGTCGTCGGGGACCTCGTACTGCCCTTCGCTCGAGATCCGGACGATCACGGGGCCTGCTCCTGGCTGGCGCTCGGGCTCTCACCGCCGGCGGCTGGAGCACCGGCGCCCAGCTCGCCCTTGGCGGCACTCCCGCCCCCGAGCTCAGCCTTCATCTTGGCCAGCTCGGCGTCGACCTCGGTGGTGCTGGACAGGGCCTTGAGCTGACGGTCGATGTCATCCTCGGCGGGTCCGAGCTGGGTGAGGTCCTCGAACGTGCCCGCTGCCTCGAGCTCCTGGACGGCGCCGGCACGGGCGCGCATGTTCTCGGTCTTGTCCAGCGCGCGCTGCATGGCCAGGCCGACATCGGCCATCTCCTCGCCCACGCCGGTCGCGGCCTCGGAGATCCGGACCTGGGCCTCGGCGGCGGAGTACTGGGCCTTGATGACCTCCTTCTTGGAGCGGAACTGCTCGATCTTGGAGCGCAGCTTCTGCTCCGACGCGGTCATCTGCTCCTGCTGCTGCTCCAGCTGGGCGATCTGGGAATCGAGGGACTGCAGCTCGGTCTGGAGAGCGCTCTTGCGCTCCAGCGCGGTGCGCGCCAGCTCCTCGTTGCCGGCGGCCAGGGCCTGGCGGGCCTGCGTGTCGAGCTTGACCACCTGCTGCTGGTACTTCTCCTCTTGAAGCTGGAGTCGTTTCTTCGAGGTGACGACGTCCGCGATCCCCTTCTTGACGTTCTGGAGTAGCTCGATCTGCTTTTGGTAGCTGTACTCCAGCGTCTCGGACGGATCCTCGGCCCGGTCGAGCAGCTTGGAGATCTTGGCTTTGATGACGGTGGACATGCGCCCGGACAGGCCCGGCATCGCATCCTCCTTGGCGAGTTCTTTACTGGCGCTACGAAGCGTAGCCGCTGCGGGCGGTCCGGTCCTCCCGGAGACGCGCACCGCACGGGATCAGTGGCCCTCCCCGAAGCGGGATGACCAATAGGATCGTGCGATGGACGCAAAGGCTGCAGCAGACTCGCGTGCGGAGATCACCCATCTGATGGGGGTCACCGACGCCAACAACCGGGGCAACATCCACGGCGGCACGATCATGAAGCTCGCCGATGAGGCCGCCGCGCTCGCGGCGATCAAGCACTCACGCCGGCTGGTGGTGACGGTCGGTATGGACCGCATGGACTTCCTGGTGCCGATCTACGTCGGCGAGCTCGTCACCTTCCGGGCGACGGTCAACGCCGCCTGGCGGACCTCGATGGAGGTCGGCGTGCGCGTCGAGGCGGAGAACCCGATGACCGGCAGCCGCCGGCACACCAACACCGCGTACCTGACGATGGTGGCGCTCGACGACGGCGGCGACCCAGCGCCGATCCCGCCCCTGCTGGCGGTCACGCCCACCGAGACACGCCGGATGGGCGAGGCCGAGCTGCGGCGCGCCAACCGGCTGGCCGAGCGTGAGGAGATCGTCGCCCGTCGCGCCCGGGAAGCCCGCCGCGAGATCTCCGACGACGCCTGAGAGCAAAGCGCAGCGCCAGCCGGCTGACCGTTGGACCAGGTCAGCCGGCTAGCGCTGTCCTCTGAGTCGGCGGCTGCTCAGAGGTCCGACGGGTGGCGGGCCAGATAGCCCGAGGTGGTGTCCATGACCGGGCGCCAGCGAGGGCCGGTCCCGGGCGCCGGGTGCGGATCGCCCTCGCGCGAGGTGTCCAGGCGAACTCCGGCGATCTCGACGAAGGCGTGGCCGGGGTTGGTGTAGACGGTGATCCACTGCCCCAGGCCCTTCTTGCCCCAGCTCTCCATCTCACCCGAGTCCTCGGAGATCTTGAGCAGGCCCGCGGCGTGCAGGACGTAGGAGACGGCGCCGGAGCAGTCGTAGGCGGAGTCCTTCCACTTGCCGTGGCCACCGCCGACCGCGTAGGGCTTCAGGCGGATCTGATCTCCGGCCCAGATCGCCTTCTTGACCTGCATCGGGGCATAGGCCGGCGCGTAGGCGACGCCCTTGATGATCCTGGCGACCGTGCCCGGAACGGTCGGGTGCTGCGGGGTGCTGGGCCCCGCGGGCATCGGTGCCACGCCGGCGCCGCCGGTGGCGGCGGGGCTGGCGGTGGTCCCTGTCTGAGACGTCGGTACTCCGGTCCCGCCGGTCCCGCCGGCCGCGGAGGCCGAGGACGTGCCGGCGAGCGCGAATAGCGCCAGGGCAGGGATGATGAGTCGTGGTAGCGGCAAATCTCTCTCTTTCGTGGGCCGGCGGGGTTAGCTGTCGGGCTGGCGCGAAAAGAGCCTGCGCCTCCCACGGATTCACCGCGGGATTAGCCCCAAGGGAACTCTGGGTCCCCCGCTCCGCGGATGTGACTGAGCCCGCGGATTAGGCGAGCGGCAATATACCGATTCGTCCGGCGAGGAGTCATAACCCTGGTCGGCGACCTCGTGTCCACGTCCGCAAAGGGCACGCTCGGGGGCGAGTCGCGCGCTCCGGGCACGCCGTCGGTAACGTCTCGCCCGCATGCGAGCCCGCGTATCCCGTGGCGCCCGGAGGGGCGCAATACCGGCGATCGCCGGGCTCCTGGCTGTGGCGCTGAGCGCATGCGGCGGGGGCACCAGGCTGCTGCACAGCACCACCACGGTTCATCAGAACGTGAACGGCGGAATCCCGTCGTCGACTCCGCAGACGGTGCAGAAGCTCGGCATCCCGTTGATCGCCACCAAGAACACGACGCGGGTCATGGGCGCCGATCCGATCGCCGACGCCGCCGGGGTGGCGACCGCGGTGTTCCCGTCGGCCGCCCCGGGGACCCATCCCACCGCGGTCACGCTCGCCCCCACCGGCGACTGGCAGGCCGCGATCGCGGCCTCGGTGCTGATGGCGTCGCCCATCCACGCCCCGGTGCTGCTCTCGGGCAGCACGTCGCTGCCGACGGCAACCGCGGAGGCGCTGACGGTGCTGGCCCCCACCGGGTCCGGGCCGGCCAGCGGCGCTCAGGTCATCCGCGTCGGCGCGGTGCCCGCCGTCAAGGGCATGCGCTCCGCCGCGATCAACGGCAGCGATCCCTACACCCTGGCGGCCGGGATCGACCGTTTCGTGTCAGCAGTCGCCGGCCAGCCGAGCAAGGACGTGGTGATCGCGTCGGGCACCAATCCCGCCTATGCGATGCCCGCGGCGGGATGGGCGGCCGAGAGCGGCAACCCGATCCTGTTCGTCGGCGCGTCCGGCATCCCCGCGCCCACCCGCCAGGCCCTCCTCACCCACTCCAAGCCCAACATCTACGTGCTGGGCCCACCCAACGTGATCCCGGCCGCCACCATGACCCAGCTGGGCAAGTACGGGACGGTAAAGCGCGTCGGCGGTGCCGACCCAGCGGCCAACTCCGTGGCCTTCACCGTCTACCGCGATCCCGCCTGCCCGTTCGGCCAGGCCTGCGCCCACGTGCCCAACAGCTTCGGCTGGGCGCTGCGCAGCCCCGGCCACGGCTACGTGCTGCTCAACGCGTCGCGCCCGCTCGACGCCGCCGCAGCGGCCGCCCTGTCGGGCAGCGGCGACTACGGTCCCGACCTGCTGGTCGAGAATGCCTCTACCCTTCCCAAGCCGGTGCTCGACTACTTCCTCAACTACGCCACCCCGGGCTTCACCGAGGAGGGCCCCACCGTCGCGGTCTACAACCACGCGTGGTTCATCGGCGACCAGAGCGCGGTCTCGGTGTCGATCCAGGCTGAGATCGACCGGCTGCTGGAAGTGGTCCCCCAGAACGTGCAGGGGCAGGGCAAATGAGTGGAGCCGAGCATCCCGACCGCCTGGCGGCCGGCCACGAGACCACCGTGGAGGACGTGCGCCAGCTCATGGGCGCCTCCACGCCGCACTTCGCCCTCCAGCTGCGCGAGCGGATCCGCAACCTCATCCGCGGTCTCCCCGAAGGCCACCCGGCGCGCGTGGAGGGTGAGCGCGAGATCGCCCGCCTCGACACCATCGCGTTCTCCGGTGAAACGCGCGGGCACGCCGCAGAACCCGGGCTGACGCCGTTGCCCAGCCTCGGCCACGGCCCCGGCGACACTCACTGAATCGGCCCGCGGTGGCGGCAGGCGGCCGCCGTGAGACGTCGAACCTGACTACCGCACCCCGGACGCGCGGCTACCGTTAACCCAGAGAGATGAGTGAACAACGGACCGTATCTGTCATCGGTCTCGGCCGCGTCGGCCTGCCGCTGGCCCTGTGCTTCGCCGATCGCGGCCTGCGCGTGCTGGGCGTCGATCACGACCAGACGATCCTGGACTCGGTCCGCGCGGGCCGGATGCCGTTCATGGAGGCCGGCACCCAGGAGCTCCTGGAGCGCGTGCAGCGCTCCGGACGGCTGGAGCTGTCCGATCGCGCCGCCGACGCGGCCCGCGCCGATGACATCGTCATCACCATCGGGACGCCGTCGTTCTCCCACGTCGAGTCCGACCTGCGCCAGGTCCGCGCCGCCGTCGACGACCTGCTGCCGCTCCTGCGCCCCGGCCACGCGCTGATCCTGCGCTCGACCATCGCGCCGGGCACCACCGAGTTCGTCGCCGGCTACCTGGAGAAGCGCCGCGGCCTGCGCGTCGGCGAGGACGTGTTCGTCGCCCACGCGCCCGAGCGCATCGCCGCCGGCAAGTTCCTGCAGGAGATCACGTCACTGCCGTGCATCGTCGGCGGCGTCGGGGAGAGCTCCACCGAGCACACCGCCAACCTGTTCAGCGTCTTCGGCGCTCCGATCGTCAAGACCTCGCCGGTACAGGCCGAGCTGGCCAAGATCTGGACCAACATCCTGCGCTACGCCACCTTCGCGCTCCCCAACCTGCTGATGATGGACTGCGAGAGCTACGGGGCCAACGTCTTCGACGTCATCGACCTGATCAACCACGACTACCCCCGCGGCGGCATCGCGATGCCCGGCCTGACCGCCGGCACCTGCCTGCGCAAGGACTTCGCCTTCTCCGAGGAGCGGTCTCACGCGCCCGGCATGCTGCTCGCCGTCTCACGCGTCAACGAGGGCGTGCCCCTGTTCCTGGTAGAGGGGATCAAGCGCCGTATCGGCAGCCTCGCCTCGCGCAAGGTGGCGGTGCTCGGCCTGACGTTCAAGCGCGACACCGACGACGAGCGCGACTCGCTCTCGCCCAAGCTCATCCGCCTGCTCGAGCGCGAGCTCGCCGACGTCGCCGTCTGCGATCCACACGCCGCCACCCCGACCCAGTCGCTGGCCGACGCGGTGCGTGACGCCGACATCGTCATCGTCGCCACCAACCACTCCCAGTTCGAGCACCCCGAGACCCTGCGCGAGATCCGGGCGCTCGCCTCCGACGACTGCCTGCTCGCCGATCCGTGGAACAGCCTGGGCACCGGGCAGGTGTTCGTGTTCGCCGCCGAGACCGCCGCGCTGCTCGGCGACTCGGCGAGCGTCGACGCCTCCCCGGACGCCGCCCTCTGATGGCCCGGGTGCTGGTCACGGGCGGGGCCGGCACGATCGGTTCGGCGGTGGTGCGACGCCTGCTGCGCGACCCTGACTACGAGGTCCGGATCGCCGATCATCGGCCGGCGCCGGCGTGGGTGCGCGAGGGCTGTGAGTTGCATGAGGGCGACCTGCGCGACCTCGACGTGGCGCGAGCGGCGCTCGCCGGCTGCTCCCACGTCATCCACCTGGCCGCGATCGTCGGGGGCATCGCCAACTTCCACAAGCTCCCCTTCACCCTCACCGAGGTCAACAACGCGCTCACCGGCGCGGTCGTCCATGCCGCCGTGGAGCAGGACGTGACGCGGCTGGTGTACGTGTCGTCATCGATGGTGTTCGAGCGCGCCACCGAGTTCCCCACCGCCGAGAGCCATCTCGACACCTGCCCGCAGCCGCGCTCGGCCTACGGGTTCTCCAAGCTCTCGGGCGAGGTCTACACGCGCGCCGCCCATGACCAGCATGGCCTGCGCTTCACGATCTGCCGCCCCTTCAACGCCTACGGTCCCGGCGAGCTGCCCGATCGCGACGAGCCCGGCATCGCCCACGCGGTGCCCGACCTCATCGCCAAGGTGCTGGCCGGCCAGCGCCCGCTGGAGATCTTCGGCTCGGGCGAGCAGACGCGCACGCTGACCCACGTCGACGACATCGCCGACGGGATCGTCACCGCAATGGCATCGGCGGCCGGGGAGAACGAGGACTTCAACATCTCCGCCTCCGAGGAGCGCACCGTCGCGGAGATCGCCGCGCTGATCTGGGAGGCCTGCGGCGAGGATCCCGCACAGCTCGCCTTCGATCATCTGCCCAGCTTTCAGGTCGACGTGCAGCGCCGGTGGCCGTCGGTGGAGAAGGCGCGCCGGCTCCTGGGCTGGGAGTCGCGCATTGACCTGCGCGACGGCCTCGCCGGCACGGTGGCGTGGCTGCGGGACGAGAGCGCGCGCGTCACGGCGCCGTGAGCGCCATCCCGCGGGAGGCGGCGCTGGGCTTCCAGCGCGGCGCCGCCGACTACGAGCGCGGGCGCCCGGGCTACCCGGAGGCGGCGATGGCGCGGCTGGCCGACGAGCTGGACCTCGGTCCCGAGCGCGTGATCGTCGATCTCGCCGAGGGCACCGGCAAGCTGACGCGCGCGCTGCTCGGGCTCGGCGCCCATCTGGTGGCGATCGAGCCGGTGGCCGGCATGCGCGAGCAGCTTCAGCGGGCGGTGCCCGGCGTTGAGGTCCTGGACGGCACCGCGGAGCGGATGCCGCTGCCCGACGGGAGCGTGCACGCAGTCCTCGTCGCCCAGGCCTTTCACTGGTTCGACGTCCGCGCCGCCGCGGCCGAGATCCACCGCGTGCTGGCCCCGAACGGCGGCCTGGGCGTCGTGCGCAACGAGTGGGACGAGTCGATGAGCTGGATCGCCGAGCTGCGGGCGCTTACCGCCAAGCACGCGGCGAGAGTCGAGCGTGACCGGTCTGATGACTGGCGGGAGGCGCTCGGCGCCACCGGGCTGTTCTCGCCCTACCAGGAGCAGACGTTCCCCAACCCGGTGCGGGTGCGCGCCGACGCCCTGCGGGCCCGCATCGCCTCGCTGAGCTTCGTCGCGCTGCTCGAAGCCGAGCCCCGCGAGCGCCTGCTCGACGAGATGTCGGACCTGGTGGCCGAGCGCGGCCTCGTCGCCGCCGACGGGCTGCTGGACACGCCGTACCGCACACACATCACGTGGTGCCGGCGGCTGGAGGGGTGACCGCAGAGCTCCACGACGCTCTGGCTGCCGACCGGGCGATCCGGCGGCGCGCCGCCCGGGAGGCGATCCCCGTGGCCGGAGGGATCGTGGTCCGGCATCCCGAGCTCCACGACGTGCACTACCTCAACGCGCTGCTGCTGGACGCGACGCCCGCCCCGGCGGCGCGCGACGCGGCCGAGGTCGCGGCCGAGGTCGCGGCGGTCGCCGATCGGTGGCTGGGTGATCTGGGCCACCGGCACATCGTGTTCGACGATGCCGACGCCGGGGAGCGCGTGGCGGCCGAGCGCGCAGCCGCGGGGTGGGAGCGCGCCCGCACCGTGTACATGGCCTTCGCCGGCGATCCGGCGGCGATCGCGCGCGACCCGCGGGCACGAACCATCTCCGAGCCGGAGATGCAGACCCTCCAGCTCGCCGCCCTGCGCGAGGAGGCGCCCCAGGTCGACGCCCGCACCGGACTGGTAGACCGGCTGGTGGCCACGCAGAGCCGCCTGCGGGCGACGACGCCGAGCCGGTGCTTGGGCGCCGGGGAGCCTGGCGGTGAGCCGGCCTCGATGTGCGCGCTGTTCCTCGATGACGACGTGAGTGGCCGCCGGGTGGCGACCGTCGAGGAGGTCGGGACGCTCGTGGCGCACCGTCGCCGGGGCCTGGCCCGTGCCGTCGTCTCGGCGGCGGTGTCTCACGCCGGCCGCTGGGGCGCCGATCTGATCGTGGTGCCCGCCGACGCCGACGACTGGCCGCAGCTCATGTACACGGCGCTGGGCTTTGAGCCGATCGGCCGCCAGCTGACGCTGACCCGGCGTGTCCGGACTGGGCGGGCGGGCTCCGAGTCCGTGTCGGGCGGCGTGTAGCCTCGGCAACGGGATGGACTCCACAAGCTCGCCCGGCTCCGCCGCCTCCGCCATCACCGCCACCCGCGGCGCCGCGATCGCCACCGCCACCGGCGCTGCGCTCGCCGCCGAGGCCATCGCCGACAGCCGTTTCCCGGGCCCCTTCCCGGTGGGGTCCTACGCCGCCCAGCTGCGCGAGCGCCTGCAGCAGTTCGCGCGCGTCCAGCTCGTCGGCGAGGTCTGGGGCGTTCGCGAGAGCCGGGCGCGCGTCTACTTCGAGCTGCGCGACGCCCGTGGCGCGCTGCCGTGCTCGATGTGGCGCGACGACTTCGACCGCCTCGGCGTGACGCTCGCCGACGGGATGCGCGTGGTGGTCGGCGGGGGCTGCGACTACTACCCGGGGAGCTCGGCGTCCTCCCCCGCCTTCAGCTTCGCCGTGACCGAATTGCGCCTCGCCGGCGAGGGCGACCTGCTCGTCCAGCTGGAGCGGCTGCGCCGCCGGCTGGACGCCGAGGGGCTGTTCGAGCCCCAGAAGCGCCTGCCGCTGGCCGCCTTGCCCAGGACGATCGGCGTCGTCACCGGCGAGAGCGGGAAGGCCCGCGACGACGTGCTGGCGGGCCTGCGCCGGCGCGGCTGGAGCGGGCGGCTCATCTGGGCCTTCGTCCCCGTCCAGGACCGCCACGCCGCCCCGCGGATCGCGGCGGCGCTGCGCGAGCTCGCGGCCGCGCCGGAGGTCGACGTGGTGATCGTCGCCCGCGGCGGGGGCTCGCTGGCCGACCTCTACGCCTTCTGCGACGAGGCCCTGTGCCGGACGGTGGCGCTGTTGCGCGTCCCCGTTATCTCCTCGGTCGGCCACCACACCGACCGCACGCTGATCGACGACGTCGCCGCGGTGTGCTGCTCGACGCCCACCCATGCCGCCGAGGCCGCGGTTCCCGTTGACTGCGCCGCCGCCCGCCGGGCGCTGGCAGCCGCCGCGGCGCGGCTGCGCGACCACAGCCGCGCCGCGATCCTGGTCCGGGCGCGGGCCCTGGCGCAGCTCTCCCGTGCCCCCTCCCAGCACATCGCGCGCCACCGCGGGCGCCTGCATCAGCTGCTGCGCGAGCTGCGCGCCTCCGCCCGCCGCAGCACGGACGCCGGGCGCCTCCAGGTCACGCGTCACGCCACCACCCTGGGGCGAACCGCGGCCCGCGCCGCCGAGGGCGACCGCGCGCGCCGGGGACGCGAGCTCGAGCGCCTGGCCCTGGCCCTGGCGGCCCACGATCCCCAGCGCACGATGGCCCGGGGCTACGCGCTGGTGCAGGACCGCGCCGGGGTCCCCCTGGGCTCCGCGGCGGCCGCCCGCACCGCGCGCGAGCTCACCCTGCGCTTCCACGACGGCGCCGTCGCGGCCGAGGTCGCCGGCGACAAGGAGACCGGATGAACGAGACACCCATGAGCCAGACACCCGCAACCGAGACACGTACCTACGAGTCGGCCGTGGGCCGGGTCGAGGAGATCATCCGCCGCCTGGACTCCGGGGAGGCCGGGCTGCGCGAGACGCTTGACCTGGTGCGCGAGGGCCGTGAGCTGGTCGAGTACTGCGCCGGTGAGCTGGACGCCGTGAGCCAGGGCCTGGAGGAGCTGCGCCTGGAGGAGCTCGTGGCGCGCTTGAGCCCGACCCCGGCCGCCGCCGCGCCCGTCGCGGCCCCCACGCCCGCCACGCCTCCGGGCCGATGAGCACGTTTGACAAGCTGGCCGGACTGCCGCTGGAGGTGGACGGGTACACGCTGCAGGGGCTGAGCGCTCAGGTCTCCAGTGGGTTCGAGCGGCTCTCGACGGTGGTGCACCTCAGCGGTGGCGGTGCCGAGGGAGTGGGCGAGGACGTGGTCTATGACGCCGAGGATCAGGTCGCGCTCCAGGAGGCCGGGCCGGTGCTGGACCTGTCAGGCCGCTACTCGCTGGGCGAGTTCTGCGAGCGCATCGACGGCCTGGATCTGTTCCCGGTCGAGCCCCAGCGCGGGGAGGTGTCGCGGCTGTATCGCCGCTGGACGTTTCACAGCGCGGCGCTTGACCTGGCGCTGCGCCAGGCCGGCCTGCCGCTGCATCGGGCGCTGGAGCGCGAGGCGCGGCCGCTGACGTTCGTGGTCTCGCTGCGGTTGGGCGAGCCGCCGACGCTCACCCCCATCGAGTCGCGGCTGGCCAACTACCCGACGCTGCGCTTCAAGCTCGACGCCACCACGTCGTGGTCGCCGGATCTGATCGCGGGGCTGGCGCAGACCGGCGCGGTGGACTCGATCGACTTCAAGGCGCTGTACCACGGCACGGTCGTTGACCAGCCGCCTGACCCGGTGCTCTATGAGCGGGTGGTGGTGGCCTTCCCCGACGCCTGGCTGGAGGACCCCGACGTCGTCACCGAGGGCACCGCGGCCGCTCTGGCCGACCAGCACCACCGCATCACCTGGGACGCCCCCATCCACTCGATCGCCGACATCGAGGCCCTGCCGTTCGCGCCGCGCATGGTCAACATCAAGCCCTCGCGCATCGGGGGGCTCAACAAGCTCTGCGACGCCTACGACTACTGCGCCGCACACGGCATCGGCGCCTACGGCGGCGGCCAGTTCGAGCTCGGGCCGGGGCGCGGCCAGGCGCAATACCTGGCCTCGCTGTTTCATGCCGACACGCCCAACGACCTGGCTCCGGTGGGGTTCAACCAGAACGACCCGCCGCCGGGGCTGCCCTCAAGCCCGCTGCCGGTGGCCGCCGGCGACATGGGCTTTCGCTGGGAGTCCTAGCGCGGCTGCGTGGGGGTCTCGTGGTGGTGGTGGTGCCGGTGTGGCTGAACCGTCTTCCTTGGAAAAGGGGGGTTATTCCCCCCCCCCCGGGGCCTTAAGTTATTGGCCGAATTTTATTCAGGGGCGCTCCACCACAAAATCCGCATCCCCCCCCTGGCCCCCCCCCCCCCGCCGCTTACTCTCCGGCCCCCCCCCCCCAGGACCCCCAAACCTTCACCCCCCCGCCGCTCCCCGCCCCCGCTCCCCCCCCCCCGCCGCCCCACACCCCCCCCCTCCTCCTCTGTCTTTTTCCCCCCTGCCGCCCCCCCCCCCCGGACTCCCCTCCCCCAAGGGGCGCCGCCCCCCCCCCAACCCCCCCCCCCATCTTCCCCCCCCCCCCCCCCCAGCCAACAAATCTCCCCCCCCTCCCCCTGGGGCCCCCCCCCCCCCCACCCCCCCACCTCTCGCGCGCCTTCCCCGCCCCCCTCCCCCACCACCAGATATCCCCTCCCCGTCCCTCAGATCCCCCCCTCGCCGCGGGCTCCACGGGCTATTCCCTCATCCCCGACCACTATCTCCGCGTCGAGGCCGGCGCCCCGGGCGAGCACACGCCTCCGGAGCCCTGGGCCCGCCTCAAAGCGCGCGCGTCTCAGCTGAGGTCGAGCAGGAGCTTGCCCTGGACCCGGCGGTCGACGAGGCGCTGGAAGGCCTCGTTGACGTCCTTGAGCGGCAGGACGGAGTCGATGCGCACCGACAGCTCACCCGCGCGGACCGCCTCAAGGGCGGCACGGAGGCCCGGCCCGCGCTCGTCGCGGGTGAGGATCGTCCCACCGTAGCCGAGCAGCGACAGCATCTTGCGGTACAGCAGGCGCATGTTGAAGGTGACATCCGCGCCCGCCGACACGCCGAGCGAGACGATGCGTCCGCGCGCCGCCATCGCCTCGACGAGCGTCGCCAGGTAGCCGTCGCCGAGCACGTCGAAGGCGGCCGTCGGCTCGAAGTCAGCCATCGCGGCGGCGATCTCCTCCGGGCCCCCGACGAGCACGCGGTCGGCGCCCTCCGCCGTGATCGCCGCGACCTTGGCCTCCGAGCCCGTCTGGCCCCAGACGGTGGCCCCCGCCGAGTGCGCCAGCGACACGATCATGCTGCCCACGCCGCCCGACGCCCCAGCACCATGACGCGATCCTCGGCGCAGACCTGCGCCAGCGTGCGCACGCAGTTGAGCGCCGTGAGCCCGGCGATGCCCATCGCTGCGGCATGCTCGGCCGCGACGCCGTCGGGCACGTCGACCACCGCCTCGCGCGCCACGACCGCGGCCTGTGACCACACGCCGTCGCGCACAAAGCCCAGGCCCTCACCGGCCACCAGCACGAGCCGGCCGTCGACCTCCCCGGCCGCCTCCCCCCCGAGGGTGCGCGGGCGCACTGCGTCGGGATTGACCTGGCCGGCGGCGTTGTAGCGGTCGATCGGGTTCACGCCTCCGTAGTGCAGGTCGACGCGGACCTCGCCCTGACCGGGCGCGGGCAGCTCCACCTCCTGGATCTCCAGCGGCCGGCCGAGCTCGGTGAGCCGGGCGGCGCGGACGGTGTCGGGGCCGGATGCCATTGCGGTCGCGGTTCTACCACAGACCGCTGCCCTAGGCTCGCTGCATGACCAATACTCAGAAACTGAACGGGACCGTGGCGCTGGTGACCGGCGCCTCCAGTGGCATCGGCGAGGCGACCGCGATCGCGCTGGCGCAGCAGGGCGCCGGCGTGGCCATCGCGGCGCGGCGCAAGGACCGCATCGACGCGCTCGCCGCGCGCATCACCGACGCCGGCGGCACGGCGCTGGCCATCGAGGCCGACGTGACCTCCCAGGAGCAGGCCGAGGCCCTGGTCCAGCAGACGGTGGCCGGGCTCGGCCGCCTGGACACGCTCGTCAACAACGCCGGCGTGATGCTGCTGGGCCCCATCGTCGACGCGCCGCTGGATGAGTGGGAACGGATGGTCGACCTGAACGTCAAGGGGCTGCTCGACTGCGCCCACGCCGCCCTGCCCCATCTGCTCACAGCCGCGCAGGACAGCCCGCGCCAGGTTGCCGACATGGTCAACATCAGCTCGGTGGCGGGGCGCGTCGCCCGCAGCGGCAGCGGCGTCTACAACGCCACCAAGTGGGGCGTCGGGGCGTTCAGCGAGTCGCTGCGCCAGGAGGTGACGGGCCGCCACGTCCGCGTGTCCTTGGTGGAGCCGGGCGCGGTGGCGACCGAGCTGTCGTCCCACCTCCGGCCCGAGATCCGCGAACAGATGGCCGCCGGGATGGGATTTCGAGCGGATGGAGTCCGAGGACATCGCCGACGCGATCGCCTACATCGTCACCCGGCCCTGGCGGGTGGCGATCAACGAGATGCTCATCCGGCCGACCGAGCAGGAGCGATAACGGGTAGCTACGTTCCACTGAACAGTCCCGTACTCTTGACGCGCCATGGGGCCGCACGGTCCTGGGCGCACCCGAAACACCAGGAGATCCCTTGCAAGAAAGACTCGCAATCGCCGGCTCCGGCACGATCGCGGCAGGACTTGCCGCTGTCGCCGCCGCCCACGGAGAGGTCCTGCTGTGGGCCCGCTCCACCGCGTCCGCGGATCGCGTACGGGGCGCCGTAGCCAAGCATTGCGACAAGCTGCCCGCGCTCAACGGGTGCGCCGATCGCGTACGTGTCGTCGGCGACCTGGACGAGCTGGCGCAGGCGACATTCCTGGTGGAGGCGGTGGTCGAGGATCCGGATCACAAGGGCTCGCTGCTGGCCGAGCTGGCCTCGCACACGGGGCCCGACGAGATCCTGGCCACGACCACCTCGTCGCTGTCAATCGCGGACCTGGCGGTCGCCAGCGGCCACCCGGACCGTTTCGTCGGGCTGCACGTGTTCAACCCGGTGACGCGGATGGAGCTCATCGAGCTGGCCTTCGGGCCCCAGACCCGCGACGACGTGCGCCAGCGCGCCCGGGCTCTGTGCCAGGACCTCGGCAAGACGCCGGTGGAGGTCCCTGACACCCCGGGGTTCGTCGTCAACCGTCTGCTCTTCCCCTACCTGTTCAGCGCCGTGGACTTCATGGTCCAGACCGGCATGCAGCCGGCCGATGTGGACCAGTGCATGACGCTCGGCGCGGGGATGCCGATGGGCCCCATCGCGCTGCTGGACTTCGTCGGCCTCGACGTCTCGAAGGCGATCGGCGAGGAGATCGGCGCGGCCGTCCCGGCCCGCCTGGCGCAAGCTGGTCGAGGCCGGCGCGCTCGGCCGCAAGACCTGCCGTGGTTTCTACGACTACGACTAATTATTAAAGGCTGCGTTCATGTCCGACGCCCAACATGCATGGCGCGACGTACCTCATAG
>CAWHOH010000017.1:0-17897 GCA_963830945.1 uncultured Actinomycetota bacterium
GGCGTCGGCGCCCTTGACGTAACCGCTGATGAACGAGGCTGCCTGCCACGGGATCTTCATGTCGCGCTCGACCGCCGTGATGACGTCTGAGGCCTTGATGACCGAGCCGTCGGAATAGTGCAGGCCCGACCGCAGCGTGAAGGTGTAGGTCTTGCCGCCGTTGGAGGCGACGGGCAGCGCCGTCGCCAGGCCGGGGACGATGGTGCTTCCCGCAGCTCCCTCGACGCCGCGCTTGAAGGTCAGCAGCGGGGTGTCGATCACCGATAGGAGCTCGTTGCCCTGGGTGGTGAAGTCAAGGCCCGGGTCGGCCGACTGCGGCGGCGTGCCCGAGACGACGGTGACGTCGCCGCCGGACTTGCCACCGGAGGTGCCCGTGCTGGCGCCCGTGCTCGTGCCGGAGCTCGAGCCGGTCGCCGCGGGACTCGAAGACGAGCCGCTGCTCGATGATGAATTGCTTCCACCGCAGGCGGCGATGGCGCCCGCGGCAAATACCGCGAGCAGCGCTGCTGCCCACGGCCTGACGTATCTACTCACTGATCCTCCTCCAGAGGTTCGTGTTCCCAGACCGCACAGCGTAATCCCAACCGAGCTTCGATGCGAGCGGGTGGGCGCAGCACCCACCGGCGCCTTAATCAATGCTCAACAACGATGCTGCGACGCCCCGATCGGAGCTCGACTGCCCCCTGACGAGAGATTCCCGTGCAATCGGGGTACTTACTCGCCGGTAGCCCGATGCGCCACTTACCGGAGCGCTGGACACGGAGGGAGCAACAGAGATGGGAATCGCGAGCAGGGCGTGCATGAGACGGTTCACGCGGACCGCGGCGGGGATCCTCGTGGCCGCCGCGATCGGCGCGGTCACCGCCACCGGCGCGGCGGCCAAGCCGCCGACCGCGTTTGACCCCGTCGTCGAGGCTCAGAACTTCTCGATCACCCAGCAGCGCCAGGCGATCTACGACACCCCGTCCTACCAGGCGCAGCTCGCCGCCGACAGCGCGGCGTCGACCGCGCAGGCCCTCGCCACCCAGGCCGCGGACCCCGGGCGCTTCTTCACCGACGACCTGTGCTGGAACCTCGCCAATGGGTGTGCCGGCGACATCCGCCTCGATGACTGGGCATCCAAGGGCCACGGGATCGTGCGCCCGGTTCTCTTCACCGCGCGCGACGGCGCGACGCTCTCAGGCCATGTCTGGGCCACAGTGGCCGGCCCGGCCAAACGCCCGGGGATCGTCCTCACCAATGGCTCGGTCCAGGCCGATGAGCAGCTCTACTGGTACGCCGCGCAGACCCTGGCCAAGGACGGCTACGTGGTCCTCACCTTCGACCCACAGGGCCAGGGCCAGTCAGACACCTTCGGCGCGTCGCCGGATCAGAACGAGGGCGTGCCCGCCCAGTCCGACGGCCGCCCGTTCTACGACGGCACCGAGGACGCGATCGACTTCCTGCTCTCCACGCCCCAGCATCCCTATGAGCCCGTGCCGAGCTGCAGCTCCGGCACCAGCCACGACCCCAAGCAGAACCAGCGCGTCGCCGCCGGCTTCGACGCGGCGTACAACCCGTACTGGCAGCTGCTGAACCCCTCGGAGATCGGGCTCGTCGGCCACTCCTACGGCGCCGCCGGCGTCTCCTACATCGGGCAGTGGGACCCGCGGGTCAAGGCCATCGTCGCGCTCGACAACCTCGGCGGCCCCGGTCCCAGTGCGGGCGCCGTGCCCGGCAGCGGCCCCTCGCCGCAGGGGTCGATCGGCGAGTCGGGTTGCCCCGCGGACCCCGCCGACCGCACCACTGTCCCCATCACCAAGCCGGCGCTGGGCATCTCGGCCGACTACGGGCTGCCGCCGACCCCGAACACGTCGCTGCCCGACCCGGCCTTCAAGGAGACCGAGTCGCTCGCCTACTCCAAGGCGGGCGTGGACTCCGGGGAGATCGTCATCCGGGGCGGCTCGCACCTGGACTTCAGCTTCATTCCCAACCAGGCGTTCGGCGCCTCGCGGCGCGGGCCCGACATCACCGACTGGTATCTGACCGCCTGGTTTGACCGCTACCTCAAGGACGCCCCGGGCGCGATGAACCGCCTGCTCTCCACGCGCTGGCGCGATGACCCCGTCGAGGCCGGGGTCGATCCCAACCACGACGGCAACGCGTTCTCCTTCTACTACCACTCGCGAATTGACATCGGGCGGGGCGGGCGGCGCTTTGACTGCGAGGCCCTGCGCGACGGCTGCCCGGGCATGGTCCCGCAGGCCGGTGACGGCTACCACGGCGACTATTCCTACGTGACGATCGACACCTCGCCCGACCCGGTGCGCGGGCCGGGCGCGGCCCTCACTCGACGGTGAGCACGGCCTTGCCCGCCACCCGGCGATCCAGCAGTGCCTGGATGGCACCGGTCGCCTCGGTCCACGGGAGGGTGACGTCGATCTGGGGGTCCAGGCGCCCGGCGGCCACCAGGTCGGCCAGCCGCCCCAGGTCGGCCGCTGCGCTCCGCGTGTGCCTGAGCTCGTCGAAGATGTAGAGGCCATGCAGCTGCGCGCCCGGCGCGCGCGAGAACAGCTCGCGGGTCGGGAAGCTGACCGGCTCGCCGACGGTCGCGGCGAAGCTGATCACCCGGCCTCGAGGCGCGACGCGCTGCAGCGCGGCCCCCAGCACCGGTCCGCCGATGGCGTCGAGGATGACGTCGAACGTGTCCCCGCCGGCGGAGAGCTCGGGCAGGACCTCGTCGGCCCCCAGCTCGGCCAGTCCCTCGGTGCGGCGGGCGATCGCGGTGACATGGGCGCCCGCGAGCTTGGCCAGCTGGATGGCAAAGCGCCCGACGCCGCCGCTGGCCCCGGTCACCAGCACCCGCTTGCCCACCACGTAGCCGCCGATCTCGAGCGCCCGGAGCGCGGTGAGCCCGGCGACGGGCAGGGTGGCCGCCTGCTCAAACGAGATCCCGTCGGGCAGCGCGGCCAGGTACTCCACCGGAACGGCCACCTGCTCGGCCCACGCGCCGACGAGCATGAGCCCGACGACCCGCGCGCCCGCCTTGGGGCCGCTGCCGTCGGTGGCCGGCCAGGTCACGGTGCCCGCGAGGTCCCAGCCGGCGATCGTCCCCGGCGCCATGCGCTCCAGCCGCCGGACCTCCCCGCGGTTGAGGCTGATCGCCTTGACCGAGACGACGGCATGGTCAGAGCGAGGCTCGGGCTCGGTCACTTCAGCCAGCTCGACGTACGGGGGCTCCTGGCGGGAGACGAGGGCGCGCATCGGTTCGCGATACTACGCGGCCGTGACCGCCCGTCCCGCCCTGCCCCAGCACCCCAGAGGACGGCCGGGTCGTCAGCGGGTAGTACGTACGCAGTCGTGACCGATGACGCTTTCACCGCGCTCTCCGCGCAGCTGCGGGGAGCCGCCCCCGACGGCCTGCGCGAGCTCTCCGACGATGAGCTCGCCGACCTCGCGGCCGCCGTCGCCGACGCCCGGCACCGCCAGGCCGCCGCGCTGGCCGAGGCCGGCGACCGGGCGCTGAGCCACATCCCCCGCCTGCTGCGCGGGCCCATCAAGCGCATCGTCGGATGAGCCGAGCCGCCGAGCTGCTCCGTGCCCACGCCGAGGTGGCCAAGCTGGCCCGCCTGCTCGGGCGCGAGCCCGGCGAGCTCGCCTACCTCGAGCGTCTCGGGCCCGACGAGCTGCGCGCGTTGCGCGACGGCGTCACCGAGACCCTCTATGACGCCAACGGCAGCTCGCTGGGGCGGCTGGCGGCGGCGAGCCGGCTGCTCCCCGCGGGCCTGACCGCGACCATCGGGCAGCGCGCGTTCGGGCCGCTGCTCTCAGCGCGGCTGGCCGGCCTGCTCGACACCGACAAGGCCGTCGACGTGGCCACCAAGCTCCCGCCGCCCTTCCTCGCCGATGTCGCCGCTGAGCTGGATCCGCGCCGCGCCTCGGACCTGATCGCCAGCATCTCCCCCGCCCTCATCGGACAGGTCACCGCCGAGCTGGTGGCGCGGCGCGAGTACGTGACGATGGGCCGCTTCGTCGGCCACCTCTCAGACGACGCGATCGCCGCCGCGCTGGCCACGATGGATGACGAGGCGGTGCTCCAGGTGGCCTTCGTGCTCGAGGACCCATCCCAGCTCAGCCGCCTGTTCGCCAAGCTGCCCAAGGGGCGATCGGCGGGCGTCATCGTGGCGGCCGCGAACGAGGGACTGTGGCTGGAGGCGCTCGACCTCCTCAACCACCTCCACAAGCGCCAGCGCAAGGAGATGGTCCTCGCCGCGATGGCCCTGGACGGACCGGCGCGCGACGCCATCCTCGACACCATCGCCGAGCACGAGCTGTGGGACGAGGCGCGGCTCATCGCCGAGCACGACGACTCGCTCGAGGAGCGCCTGGGCCGGCGACTCGATCTTCACCGCCCACCGTCCGCCAAGCGGCGCCCGTAGGCCGCCGGGGGCGTCCCGGCCACCGGGACGCCCGTATCTCGCCCCGGCTACGGGGTGTAGTCAGAGCTGTGGCACGGCGTGCCACCGCAGACGTTGGTCACCATCCCGTTTGGCTGTAGGAAGTCAGACGTCTGCTGCTGGGCCGCGGGCGTGTTGCGCGGGTCCTCGTGCGGGTCCTGGTTGGCGGCGGTGTCCACGGGTGCCGTGTTGGTCAGCGGCGGCGGCTGGGTGTGGCCGGGGCCACTGTCCCAGATCTCGATCGCCGAGCCGTTGAACGGGTAGCTCTTGATCGTGGGCAGCCCGTAGAACAGGTTACGGTCGCGCGAGCGGTTGGTGCTCAGGTCCAGCGCCGGCGCATAGGCCGAGGCGCCCACCGTCCGGGCCTCGACGGCGGCCGAGTACATGGACACCTGGTGGTCGCCGTAGGCGATCTGCATGAGCACCTGGTGCGACGGCGTGTCGGGCAGCGGATGCGCCGTCATCTGCTCCGCGTAGCCGTCGGGCTCGCCGCGGTCCCACAGCTGCTGCATGAGATCGAGGACGAGCGGGTGCACCGAGTCGCCCGGATAGGCCGGGTACAGGATCCCGCCGAACGGCGCGAAATCCGTGCTGCGCTGGACGAGCAGGTTGGCGTAGTCGATCCCGGTGACCCCGAGGACCGCGTGGCGGACATCGGGCGAGAGCGCCGTGACCATCCCGCCCTCGATCCCGCCCTGGCTGTTGCCGTCGTAGTACAGGTTCGAGGTCTCGATCACCGGCTGGCCCGCCACCTGGAAGGCGGCGCTGGACGCCAGCCCCGCCGGGTTGAGCATCAGCCGGCCCAGGTACAGGGTGTTGAGCGCACCCTGCTGGAGGCGGTCGATGACCGCTCCGAACAGGTTGATGTTGCCCAGCGCCGCGGCGTCGTTGATGGTGTCCTTCTCGGCCAGCCCCCAGAAGTCGGTGGCGCAGAGCACGATGTTGTGGCCGATGGCCAGCGCCTCCTGGGGGCCGGAGTGGACCTCGTCCCGGGAGCCCAGGAGCCCGTGGCCGTAGAGCGAGATCCGCGCGGGAGTCACCGGGGTGGCGGTGCTGGGGACGATGCACTCAAATGAGGTCGTCGCGACGTTGCCGGCGATCTGGGTCGGCGTCGCGTCGGGCCTGGCCGAGGCATAGTGGAACCCCGGCTGGGTCGCGTCGCCGCACACGACCAGGTAGCACGGCACCTGTAGGGTCCCGTCGACCTGGGTGAGGGTCGCCCCCGTGGAGGTGACCAGCGGCTTGGTGTCGGTCACGGTGAACGACGGCGCGTGGCCGGAGTCGACCGAGTCGCCGAGGTTGGAGTCACGCAGCTGGCCGAAGGCGTTGTCGCGGATCGCCAGCATGCGGCCGGTGAGGCTCTGCGGGGACTCCACGGTGAAGTTCCACGCCTCGTACAGGCTCGGGTTGGCGGCGATCCCGGCCCGCGTGAGCGCCTTGAACATCGCGGCGTAGCGCGGTTTCTCAGAGCGCTCGGCGGCGGGCAGCCTGGCGCCGTCGCGCAGGCGGGCAAACCATTGGGGGGCCGTGATCAGCTTGCCGGCCTTGGTGCGCAGGTTGCGCAGGGCCACCACGAAGGTGTGACCTTCGGCGAGCAGCTTGGCGGGGTGGATGAGGAGATCGGTGTTGGCCGCGCCCTTGGCGTTGGCGTCCAGCTCGGCCCACAGGAGCTGGCGCTGGCCGGTCGCCTGGTCGATGAGCACGACGGCCTGGCGCTTGGCCAATGACTGCGCGATGTTGGTGATCGGCACCACGCCGGTCCGCGTCAGCGCGGCGGCGTTGTCGAGCCCGGGGATGTGCAGCACGATCGTGCTGCCCGGGGCTGAAGCCGTCGTTGCGGTCAAAGGGGCCGGGCGCCACCCGGATTCCCTTGGCGTTGACGGGCATCCCGCCCGCGGGAAGGTCGACGCGGAGCTTGGTGGCGCTCGTGCGGTCGGCCCGCGTGAGCCGGTTGTCGGGGAAGGGGAACAGGCACGGCTTGCCGGAGTACGGCTGGCACGACGCCGCCGGCGCCTTGGCCAGGGCGGGGCCGGCCAGCGCGGCCAGAGCCGCGGCCGCACACGGCCGATAGCAGGGCGGTCCGGGCCCACGGTCCGAAACCCGGGCGCGCGCAGCGCGCAGCGAAACGGTCAGCCATCGTCAACGTCCTCTCTCTTCTGCCGCCGCGGGGCCATCGGCCCCACGGCTCACGCTTGGGCGCCGTGCAGCCTAATCGCTGGCGAGGGCGGGGCGTCGAGCGGTGCGGGGACGCAGCGCCGCGGGCATGTCACCCCGACGGCCACGGCGCGGCCGGGCGGCCCAGGAGATAGCCCTGGATGAGGGTCACGCCGAGCCGGCGCAGCGTGTCGAGCTCGGCCTCGGTCTCCACGCCCTCGGCGATCAGGTGCCCGCCGGTCTGGCGCACGTAGCCGAGCATCGCGGAGACGAGCGCGCCCCGGTCGGGATCTGAGTCGATGCCGCTGATCAGCGAGCGATCGAGCTTGAGGTAGCTCGGGCGCACCGTCGTGATCTGGCGCAGGCCCGAGTAGCCGGCGCCCATGTCGTCGACGGCGAAGTTGAGTCCCTCGCCGATGAGGCGCTCGATCTCGGCCGCCACCCCCGGGGTGTCCTCCAGCAGGCTGTTCTCGGTGATCTCCAGGATCAGGCGATCGAGGTGGGGCGTCTCGCGCAGCAGGTCGCTTGTGCGCGGGTCCAGCAGCAGCGGGCCGGACAGGTTGACGCTCAGGCGCGCGCCGTCGGGCAGGTCGCCCAGCAGCTTGAGGCCGGCGCGCAGGCAGGCGAGCTCGAGCCGGTCGCGCACGGCGAACTCGTCGGCGAGGGCGAACCAGTGCAGGGGATTGGAGCTCGAGCCCAGGCGGAAGCGAGCCAGCGCCTCGTAGGCGTGCACCGTGCCCTCGGGCACCGACACGATCGGCTGGACCGCCATCTCCAGGCCCTCGCCGGAGATGAGGCGCTCCAGTGCGTCATGGGCGCCGCCGGGGCCGCGGCCGGCGATCGGGTCCCCGGCGTAGACGGAGAGCTGGCTGATCCCGGTCCGCTTGGCCACCCGCAAGGCCACGTCCACGGCGCGCAGCAGGGACTCGGCGTCCTCGCCGTCGCGCGGGAACAGCGCCATGCCCATCGAGGCGTGAAGCCCCGGGCCGCTGTCGGGCTTGGCGACGACGTCGGCCAGCATCCGGCGGGCGGCGGGCTCGGGGTCCAGACCGCTGAGGATGACGGCGAACTCGTCGCCGCCGAGGCGTCCGACGATGCCGTGGTCGCCGGCGACCTGCGCCAGGTGCTCGACCACGCGGCGCAGAGCCGTGTCGCCGGCGGCGTGACCCGCCGACTTGTTGATGGCGCCGAAGTTGTCGAGGTCGAGCAGGAGGACCGCGCCGTCGCCGCCGCTGACCAGGAACGCGTCGAGCGCCCGGCGGAACGCCGCCCGGTTCAGCGCCCCGGTGAGGCCGTCGTGGTCAGCGTCGTGGCGCGCCCGGTCGAGCATCGCGCGCAGCTCCTGGGTGACGCGCCCGCACACCAGCAGCAGCGTGATCGCCGCCAGACAGACGCAGCCGTAGGTGAGGGTGATGTGGCCGTAGCGGACGATGGGAAGCGCCAGCGAGGCCAGCAGCATCGCCCGGCCGACCCAGAACACGCGACCGCCGCGGGCCAGCACGCCGCAGGCCACCGCGACCAGCCACAGCAGCCACGGAGTGGTGATTCGCTCGGGGCCCAGCCCGACGATGAGGATCGCCGACACCGGGGCCAGCGACTCCTCGATCTTGATCCACTCGGCGCGCGGCGCGACGAGCTGGACCAGCGCGGTGGCGAAGATGATCGCGAAGCCGATGAGCACCAGCACGGGGTGGCGCGCGTGGTGGCGTGTCACCGGTGCGTCAGCGACGGCGATGAGCGAGCCGGCGATGGCCAGGCTGGCCCGTGCCACGGCGGCCGAGCGCCGTGCCCGCCGCAGCCCAGCAGGCATCTCCACCTTTGGGTGCATCTAGTGGTTGTCGGCACCCCCGCACCGACGTTTGAGCCCGGGTCACTAATGTCAATGAGACATGCCTCACCGCCCCGCGACGCGTCGCCCCGGCGCCGGTCACGCGGAGCTCGAAGGCGGGATCAGCCGCGGTCTCGTGCTGCTGCTGGCGACCGCCTGCGGGACCGCGGCCGCCAACCTGTACTACGCCCAGCCGCTGCTGCACACCCTGGCCGGCGCCTTCGGTGTCTCCAACGGCACCGCGGGCCTGCTCATCACGATCAGCCAGCTCGGCTACGTGGTCGGGCTGATGCTGCTGGTCCCGCTGGGCGACCTGCACGAGCGGCGCGGGCTGATCACCGGCACGATGCTCGTCACCGCGACCGCGCTGGCCCTGGCCGCTGCGGCCCCGGCCTTCGCGGTCCTGGGCGCGGCGCTGGCGGTGGTGGGCGTGAGCTCGGTGGTGGCCCAGATCGTCGTTCCGATGAGCTCCTCGCTCTCGGCCGAGCACGAGCGCGGCTCGGTGGTGGGCACGGTGATGAGCGGCCTGCTCATCGGGGTGCTCCTCGCGCGCACGGTGAGCGGGCTGATCGCCGCGGCGGCAGGCTGGCGCGTGGTCTTCGTCTTCGCCGCGGCGGCGATGGTGCTGCTGGCCGCCACCCTGCGCCGCGTGCTGCCGCGCGTCCCCCCCACCACCGACCTCTCCTACGGCGGATTGCTGCGCTCCGTGATGACCCTGGTGCGCGAGGAGCCGATCCTCCGCCAGCGGATGGTGGTGGGAGCGCTGAACTTCGGCTGCTTCAGCACCCTGTGGACCGCGCTGGCGTTCCTGTTGTCGGGAGCGCCGTACCACTACGGCAATGCCGTCATCGGCCTGTTCGGGCTGGTCGGAGTCGTCGGCGCACTGGCGGCCTCTGTCGCGGGGCGGCTGGCCGACCGCGGCCACAACGGGAGGACGACCACCGGCTCGATCCTCCTCATGCTGGTCAGCTGGGGGATCCTGGCCCTGGGCCGGACCTCGGTGGTGGCGCTCATCGTCGGGATCGCCGTCCTGGACCTCGGGATCCAGGGGATGCACATCTCCAACCAGAGCGCGATCTATGCGCTGCGCCCGGAGGCCCGCAGCCGCCTGACCACGGCCTACATGGTCGCCTACTTCCTGGGCGGCGCCGCCCTGTCGGCGATCACCTCGTCGCTCTACGGCTCCGACGGGTGGGGCGGGGTGTGCGTGCTGGGAGGCGCCACGGCACTGCTCGCCTTGGTCATCTGGGCCATCACCGAGGCCGCGGCGCGCCGCCGCCCCGACCCGGCGCATGCGGTCGTATGATCGACAGCTGACGTGATCTGGGAGGACGCGATGGCGGGCGGGTCGGCGTGAGCGCGAACGGCGCCCCCGCAGCGGAGTCCGACGCCCGGCGGAGCATCCTCGTCGTCTTCGTCGGGCTGATGCTGGTGCTGCTCATGGCGGCGCTGGACCAGACGATCGTGTCCACCGCCCTGCCGACGATCGTCGGCGACCTCGGCGGCCTCAGCCACATCTCCTGGGTGGTCACCGCCTACCTGCTGGCGCAGACCGCGGTCACGCCGGTGTACGGCAAGCTCGGCGACCTCTACGGCCGCAAGATCGTGCTGCAGGTCGCGCTGGTGGTGTTCCTGATCGGGTCGGCGCTGTGCGGTGCCGCGCAGACCCTCACGGAGCTGATCGCCTTCCGCGCGCTCCAGGGCCTCGGCGGCGGCGGGCTGATGGTGGGCACGATGGCGGCGATCGGCGACGTCGTCCCGCCGCGCGATCGTGGTCGCTACCAGGGCATCTTCGGGGCGGTGTTCGGGCTGGCCAGCGTGATCGGGCCGCTGCTGGGCGGGTTCTTCACCACCAGCCTCACCTGGCGATGGATCTTCTACGTCAACCTGCCCATCGGGGTGGCCGCGTTCGCCGTGCTCGCCGCGACGCTGCCCTCGCGCCAGGACGAGAGCCACCACCGGATCGACTACCTCGGCGCCGGCACGCTGGCCGGCGCGCTGACCGCGATCGTGCTCGTGTGCACGCTGGGCGGGACCGACTACGCGTGGGGCTCGCCGCAGATCGTCGTGCTCGGCGTGATCGCGATCGTGCTCGTGGTGACGTTCGTGCTGGTGGAGCAGCGCGCGGCCGAGCCGGTGCTGCCGCCACGCCTGTTCCGCGACTCGGTGTTCAGCGTCACCAGCGCGATCGGCCTGGTGGTCGGCTTTGCCCTGTTCGGCTCGGTGACGTACCTGCCGCTGTTCTTGCAGGTGGTGCTCGGGGCCAGCCCCACCGGGTCGGGGCTGCAGATCCTGCCCCTGATGGCCGGGCTGCTCATCACCTCGATCGCCTCGGGCCAGCTCATCAGCCGGCGCGGCCGCTACAAGGCGTTCCCCATCGCCGGCACCGCGATCATGGTGCTGGGGCTGTTCCTGCTCTCCACGATGGACCCGCAGACGACGCGCGGCGCCGCCTCGGGGTTCATGTTCGTGCTCGGTCTGGGCCTCGGGTTGACGATGCAGGTGCTCGTCCTGGCGGTTCAGAACGCCGTGGACTACAAGGACCTCGGGGTGGCCACCTCCGGTGCGACGCTGTTTCGCTCGATCGGCGGATCGGTCGGGACGGCCGTGCTGGGCTCGATCTTCTCCAACCGCCTGGCGGCGGAGCTGGCCTCGGCGCTGCCGCGCTCGGCCGGCGGGTCCCTGGGCACCGGCGCGAGCCTCAACACGGCGGCGCTGAAGAAGCTCCCGCCGCCCGTCCACGAGGCCTACCTCACGGCCTTCACCAACGCCCTGTCGACCATCTTCATCGTCGCCGCCTGCGTGGCTGCGGTCGCCTTCCTGCTCAGCTGGGCGCTGGAGCAGCGCCCGCTGCGCGAGACCATCACCGCCAGCACCGGCCTGGGGGAGTCCTTCGCCGCGCCCAAGCCCACCGACTCGCTGGCCGAGGCGTCACGGGCGATGAGCGTGCTGATCGGCCGCGAGGGCCGCCGCGCGCTGGTGGCCCGGCTGTGCGAGCGCGCCGGGGTCGACCTCTCCCCCGCCGCGGCGTGGCTGCTGGTCCGCCTGCAGGAGGCCGACGCCGCGCACCCGGCATCGATCCCGCAGATGTGCGAGGACTTCGACATCCCGCTGGACGCGGGGCAGCGGGCACTGCGCGAGCTCGACGACCGGGGGCTGCTCCAACGCGACCCGACCGCCGGCGAGGACCGCGGGCGCGTGGTCGGCGTCACCGCCGCGGGAGCCGAGATCGCGGGGCGGCTCGTGGAGGAGCGGCGGACGAGCCTGGAGCGGGTGTGCGCGGGGTGGCAGCCCGAGGACAACGAGGAGCTGGCGGGGCTGTTGACACGGCTCGCGCGGGAGCTCTCGCCTGATGAGGCCGCTGCCAGCGCGCCTGTCGCAGTTTGAGCCGCCCTCGGATGTGTGCGCGGGGTATTGGCGAAGGTCGACGACGGGCTCGGGGAGGGAGCCGATCGGGCGGGGCGCCAACCTGCACCACGTGAAAAACCTCGGCGGCGCCATCACGTTTCTCGCGGAGTGCATGTCCCAGATGCATTCTGTGCAAGCGCTCCGGCGCGTGCCGAGGTTTTTCGCGCTGCGCAGGTTCCGCGGCGCGCCCTCCGCGCCATCTGCGCGTCAGCGCCGCAGCGACCGCGAGTCCGTGCCCGTCGCCCGCCGCAGATCCGTCTCGATCGCGAGGGCGGCGCTCTGGGCCAGGGGCAGGATGTCGCGGCGCAGACTGGTCATCGTGCCGCGGCTGGCGTGGACCGAGACGTTGAGCGCGGCCACCACCGTCCCGCTCGCGTCCCGGATGGGGACGGCCAGGGACCGCAGCCCCTCCTCGAGCTCCTGATCCACCGCGGCCCAGCCCTGCCGGCGCACGCGATCGAGCACCGCGCGCAGTGCCTCGGGCTCTGTGATCGTGTGGGTCGACAGCGGCCGCATATCGGTCCGCTCCAGCCGCGCCGAGAGCTCGGCCTCGGGCAGGGCGGCGAGGAGCACGCGGCCCATCGAGGTCGCGTAGGCGGGCAGACGGGTGCCGACCGACAGGGTGATGCTCATGATCCGGCGCGTGGGCACGCGGGCCACGTAGACGACCTCGGTGTCGTCGAGCACCGAGATCGACGAGGACTCGTTGACCTGGGCCACGAGCGCCTCCATGTGAGGCTGGGCGACCTCGGGCAGGCTCAGCGAGGACAGGTAGGCGTAGCCCAGCTCCAGCACGCGCGGGGTCAGTGAGAACCGCCCGTCGTTGAAGGTCACGTAGCCGAGCTTGGCCAGCGTGAGCAGGAACCGCCGCGCGGCCGCGCGGGTGAGGCCGGAGATGCGCGCGACCTCGCTCAGCCCGAGCTCGCGATGCTCGGCATCGAAGGCACGGATGACCAGCAGCCCACGTTCCAGCGACTGGACGAAGTCGGCACTGCGGGGACGGTCTTCGCTCACGATCTCCTCAGGGGTCAGCATGCGCAAACTACCCCACAGAGGGCGTTAGGTTTATCCTGCTTTCGTGGACAAAATTGTCGACAATGATCAAGCCGCCGGAAAGTGAGGATCCGGAGCGGCCCGAGGACACGCTGCGGGCAGCCATCGTCGCCGGCCGGCTGCTCCCCAACGAGCGCCTGGTCGAAGCCGACCTGACCCGCCGGCTCGGCGTCGGTCGCTCGGCCGTGCGCACGGCGCTGGCGCGCCTGGAGCACGAGGGCCTGGTCGAGCTCGAGCCCCACCGCGGCGCCCGCGTGCGCCTGGTCAGCGTTCCCGAGGCGGTCGAGATCCTGCAGGCTCGCGCCGCGCTCGAGGGGCTGGCCGTCAACCGGGCCGCGCGCAACGCCACCGACGCCGACGTCGCCGACCTGCAGGCGATCCTCGCCGAGATGCGCGGGCTGCTCGACGCCGGCGATCTGCTCAAGGCCTCGGACACCAACGCGGTCCTGCACCAGCGGCTGCTCGAGATCGGCGGCCACGCCACCGCCAACCGCCTCATCGACGGGCTGCGCTCGCAGCTCGTGCGCTTCACCTACCGGACGATCCTCGTCCCCGGCCGCAGCGAGCGCTCCTTCGCCGAGCACACCGCGATCGTCGACGCCATCGCCGCCCACGACAGCGCCGCCGCGGAGCGGACGATGCGCCGGCACCTGTCCCACGTCGCCGAAGCGCTGCGCACCAGCCAGGAGTCCACATGAGCGCGGCCGGGGAGCCCATCACCGTCTCAGCCCGCGCGCGCGAGCTGCTGCGCGGCGCCTATGACACCCACATCCACGTCGCTCCCGACGTCGTGCCGCGGATCGTCGACGACATCACCCTCGCGCAGCGGTTCGCCACGCTGGGGATGGACGGCTTCATCCTGAAGTCCCACTACACCGCGACCGCGGAGCGGGCCAGCGTCGTCCGCGCCGCGGTTCCGGGGATCCAGGCGCTGGGCGCGATCGTGCTCAACCGCGCGGTCGGCGGGATGAACGCGCTCGCTGTCGAGGTGGCGGCCCGCGAGGGCGTGCGCACGGTGTGGATGCCCACCGTCGACAGTGTCAACGAGTCCCAAGAGCGCGACGTGGACCCAGCCCATCCGCCCGCCAGCGTCCCCGTGTGGGTCAAGCTCCAGCTCGAGTTGCGCGAGCAGGGGATCGAGATCCCGCCCGTGCCAGTGGTCGACGACAGCGGCGCGGTCCTGCCCGAGACGCGCGCCGTCTTTGAGCGGATCGCCCACCACGGGCTCCTGCTGGCCACCGGGCACCTTGCCCGCGACGAGATCTTCGCCGTCGTCGACGCGGCGCTCGAAGCCGGCGTGACGGAGATCGTCATCACCCATCCCGAGTTCCCGGCCCAGAGCCTGGGCGTCGAAGACCAGAAGGCGCTCGCACAGCGCGGCGCGCTGCTGGAGCGATGTATGACGACGCCGCACACCGGCAAGATCGCCTGGGAGGAGTGGATCGAGCACATCCGCGCAACCGGGCCCGAGCACTCGATCCTCTCCACCGACCTCGGGCAGGTGTTCAACCCGCCGGTGGAGGACGGCATGGGGATCATGGTCGACCGCTTGCTCAACGCCGGGTTCAACGACGAGGAGGTGCAGGTGATGGCAGTGGCCAACACGCGCCGGGTGGCGGGAGCCGACCCGTGGTGAACCAACCCAGCCCAACCCGTCGGATGCTGGTGATCGGCGCCCATTCGGCCGACTTCGTCTGGCGCGCCGGCGGCGCGCTGGCGGTGGCCACCTCCGGCGGCGGCACCGGGCGCGTGATCGCGCTGTCCTACGGGGAGAAGGGCGAGTCGGGCGAGCTGTGGAAAGACTCGGACCCCGCCCACCCCCAGACGGTGGAGAACGTCAAGCACATCCGCCACGGCGAGGCCGAGCGCGCGGCCGGCCACCTCGGGGCCGACTTCCGCTGCCTGGACCTCGGCGACTACCCGCTTCAGATCGACGCCGACGCGCTGGAGCGCATCTCCGACGAGATCCGCGAGTTCGCTCCCGACGTGCTCATCACCCACACCGACACCGACCCGTTCAACCCCGACCATCCGGTCGCCAACACCGCCGTGGGGCGGGCCCGCAGCCTCGCCGCCGGCGCCGGGGTGCAGAGCTCGTTCAAGACGGTCCGCCCACCCGAGTTCTTCCTGTTCGAGCCCCATCAGCCCGAGTTGTGCAACTTCATGCCGACCACGTTCGTCGACATCACCGCGGTGATGGACGCCAAGCGCGCCGCGATGGCCGAGATGAAGGCCCAGAAGTACCTTCACACCTATTACGCCGAGCGCGCCGATCACCGTGGCAACCACGCCCGGCGCTCCTCGGGCAACCAGGACATCCGCCAGGCCGAGGCCTTCCAGCGGGTCACCCCCCAGGTGGTGAGCAGCCTATGACCGATGCGATCGCGGAGCTGGCAGCGTTGGGCTCCGCCACCGTCTATGAGGCCGGGGGACGGCGGGGATACGTCGACCTCGACCTCATCCAGATCCTCGCCGGATCACGCGTGGCCGGGCCCGCGCGCACCGTGACCTGCGGCCAGGACGACAACCTCATGGTCCACGCCGTGATGGCCGAGGTCCAGCCCGGCGAAGTGCTGGTGCTGACGATGCCCGAGCCGAGAGCGGTGGGCGTCGTCGGCGACCTGCTGGCCACCCAGGCCAAGGCCCATGGCGCCGCCGCCATCCTGATCGACGCCGGGGTGCGTGACATCGAGACCCTGGCCGAGCTCGGTCTGCCCATCTGGGCGCGCTGGGTCCGGATCAAGGGCGCGACCAAGGACATCCCCGGGACGATCGGCGAGCCCGTGCAGGTCGGCGGAGCCACCATCCGCCAGGGCGACATCGTGGTCCTCGACGCCGACGGCGCCGCCGTGGTCGAAGCCGAGCGGATCGACGAGGTGCTCGAGGCCTCGCGCAAGCGCGAGGACAACGAGCGGGTCAAGCGCCTCCAGCTCCAGGCCGGCGCGCTGTCCTACGATCTCGACGGTCTGCGTCAGCGCGTGGAAGGAACGTGATGGCAATGCCCGAGCCGCCTGATCTCGCCCACATCGCCCACGCGGAGCTGCTCACGCCGTTCCCCGACGAGAGCCTGCGCTTCTTCGTCGAGCTGTTCGGGATGCAGATCGAGCATCAGGAGGGACAGTCGGTGTTCCTGCGGGGGTGGGGCGAGTACCAGCCCTACGGGCTCAAGCTCACCGAGTCAAAGCTCCCCGGCCTGGGCCACGTCGCCATTCGCGCCTGGAACCCCGAGGCGCTGGAGCGGCGGGTCAAGGGCATCGAGGCGACCGGCCTGGGGGAGGGGTGGATCGAGGGCGACCACGGCCACGGAGCCGCCTACCGGTTTCGCGATCCCGACGGGCACCGCTTCGAGCTGTTCTACGAGCAGGACCGCTACATCCCGCCCGAGCACCTGCGCCCCCGGCTGCGCAACGTGCCCCAGCGCCACGTCGACCGTGGCGCCGCGGTCAAGCGCATCGACCACGTCAACATCCTGGCCGCCGACATCGCCGCCAACCGGCGCTTTGCCGAGGAGCAGTTGGGTTATCGCACCTATGAGCAGGTGATCCTCGGCTCGGGCGAGGAGTCCGGCGCGTGGATGAGCCTCAGCATCGCCGCGCACGAGCTCATCTACACCGCCGACCATGCCGGCGGCCATGGCCGGTTGCACCACCTGGCGTGGTTTGTTGACACGCGCGAGGAGTGCCTGCGCGCGGCTGACCTGTTCGTGGACGCCGACGTGCCCATCGAGGCGGCGCCGTCCAAGCACGCCGTGGCCCAGGGCATGTTCCTCTACGTCTACGAGCCGGGCGGCAACCGCGTCGAGGTGACCACCGGCACTCACTTCATCTACGACCCGGAGTACCGGCCCGTCGCCTGGACCGAGGGGGAGCGCGCCCGCGGCCAGGCCTGGGGCACCAAGACGATCGAGACCTTCCACACCTACGGGACGCCCGATGTCAACGGCACCGTCGGCCCCCCGATTCCGCCCACCAGCCAGATCCCCGGCGCTCCCTCCGGGACCTACGCCCCCGACGGCGTCTTCGCGTGACCGCGGCCGACGACACCCGGCAGATCCGCGACCTGGTGGAGAACTGGGTGGTGTGGCGCGACGCCGGGGACTGGGAGCGCTTCGCGACCGTGTGGCACGACGACGGGGTGATGATGGCCACCTGGTTTCAGGGACCAGCCCGCGACTTCATCCGCGTCAGCCGCGAGGGGTTCGAACGCGGAGTGCGCATCCTGCACTTCCTCGGCGGCACGTCGGTCGACCTCAGCGGCGATCGCGCCATCGCCCAGACCAAGATGACGATCACCCAGCGCACGACCGTCGAGGGCGTGGAGTGCGACGTGGTCTGCACCGGGCGCTTCTATGACTTCCTGGAGCGCCGCGACGACGTCTGGCGGCTCTTTCTGCGCCAGCCGATCTACGAGATCGACCGCCTCACCCCCGTCTCGGGCGGACCCGGCCCGGAGCTCGATGAGGGCCTGCTCGCGCAGTTTCCCTCCGGCTACCGCCATCTCGCCTACATCCAGGCGAAGATCGGTTACGACGTCAAGCGCGACATGCCGGGGCTGATCGGACCCGAGGTCGAGGACCTCTACCGGCACGGGGCCGAGTGGCTGGCGGGTGCGCCCGGCTAGATGTCGTGCCCGGCTAGATGTCGTGCCCGGCTAGATGTCGTGCCCGGCTAGATGTCGTGCCCGGCTAACGTTGACGGCATGACTACGACGCTCTCCTCCCAGGCGACTGTCGCCACCGAGAAGCCGGTCTGAGTACATGCGACAGCTCTGCAAGCGCTTCGCCCACAAGATCGACGCCGCCTTCGACGACGACAGCGGCTACATCGAGTTCGAGGCCGGCCGCTGCGATCTGCGCGCCGGTGACGGCGAGCTGTACCTCACGGTCACCGCCGAGAGTGAGGAGAACCGCGAGCGGCTGCCCAACGTCGTCGGCTCGCACCTCGAGCGCTTCGGCAAGCGCGACGAGCTCAGCGTCACCTGGAGCTAGGCTTCAGTGGTCGTCCTCGTGTGTGAGACCC
>CAWHOH010000018.1:0-28343 GCA_963830945.1 uncultured Actinomycetota bacterium
CGGGCCGCGGAGATCCCCAAGATCGTCAACGCGCCCGGGGTGCTGGTCGGCTGGGTCCCGGCGCAGCGCCTGCTGTTCGCCACCAACGGCACCCAGAGCCTGGGCGGCAGCTACGTCACGATCAAGGTGAGCGGCAGGCGTCGTCACGGCGATGCCGAACTGACGCTGGCCCGGGCGATCAGCCTGGCGGCGCTGAAGGTCGCGCCCAAGGGCCCGAACCTCCCGCCGCCGTCGTGACGGCGATGCCCGCGACCGACCGCGAGTCGATGGCCATCCTGCTGCTCCCCGGCCCCCTCGAGATTCGAGCGACAGGACCACGCGCGCAGCCTGCTCTCGATTCCGCGGGTGGTCGCGCTGGAGGCGTCGAGGTGGCGCACCCCCTCGTTGCTGCGCAACGCCGCGCCGATGCGCCAGGCCCGGCGGCTACGGCTGCCAGGACGGCTGCGGGTGGTCATCCTCTATCACCCCGCGCAGTACCCGCTGGCCCTGGCGCTGTGCGGCCAGTATGAGGACGCCGAGCTGTGGTACCTGCCGCCGGAGCGATCCGACGTGAGCGGGCGCAACGCCAAGGAGACGCAGGAGCTGCTGGTGTCTGACTCGCTGGCCCGCGACCGTTCGGCGCAGACCCTCACCGAAACGCCGGGCGGCGACTCATATGACGATCCGCTCCGCCTCAGGCTCCGCGAGCTGGAGGTGATCAGCGCGCGGGCGTTCGTGCCCGAGGTGCGGTTCTCCAGCCGCCGGCGAGCATGAGGAGCTGACGCGGCGGATCCGGGCTAAGGGGCCCCGCCTCAGCGGGTAAGGGGTGTCACCGGTGAATGCGCTGCGTTCTCCGATGCGCACCGGCACGTCTCAGTCCATTCTGAGACGCACGGTGTCAACGATCGAGAGGCCAGCGTCATGCACCCCCAGCTCACCGCCATCATCGCCGAGAGTCACGCCCGCGACCTCAAGCGCGCCCTCGACCGCGCGCGGGGTCACCAGGAGTCCGGTGCGCGACTCGTATCCGCGCTCAGGCGATACTTCATACATGCCATCCCGGTTGACCAGCAACCACTTCGTCGGACGGGTCGGCGAGCTGGCGGAGCTCGAGCTCGCCGTCCGGGAGGCCAGCGACGGCCGGCCCACGCTCGTCCTGCTCGGCGGTGACTCCGGTGTCGGCAAGACCCGCCTTGTCGGCGAGCTGGAGCACCGCCTGTCGGCGGGCCGCGACGGGGCGCCGCTGATCCTGCGCGGCGACGGGGTCGAGCAGGCCGACGGCGAGCTGCCCTACGCGCCGCTGCTGAGCGCGCTGCGCCCGCTCGTGCGCGAGCACCATCCGGCCCTGCAGGACCTCAGCCCCGGCGGCCGCCGGCAGCTGGCGACCATCCTCCCCGGCCTGGAGGAGCACATCTCGCCCGCCCCCGCCGACGAGCCACGGACCCCCAACGATCAGCTGCGGCTGTTCGAGGCCGCGCTGGAGCTCATCGACTGTCTCAGCAGCACCTCTCCCTGATTCTCATCCTGGAGGACATGCACTGGGCTGACCGCTCAACGCGCGCCTTCACGGCGTTCCTGGCCCGCACCCTGCGCCAGGAGCGCGTGTGCATGATCCTCACCTACCGCGCCGACGAGCTGCATCGCCGTCACCCGCTGCGGCCGCTGCTGTCCGAGCTGGAACGGCTGGAGCGCGCCCGGCGCATCCAGCTCGCGCCGTTCGATCGCGCCGAGCTGGGCGAGGCCCTCGCCGACATCCTCGGCGCCGAGCCCGACGGCGCGATGCTGGACCGGCTGTTCACCCGCAGTGAGGGCAACCCGCTGTTCACGGAGGAGTTGCTGGCCGCCGGGCTCGACGGGCGCGGGGCCGCTCCGCAGAGCCTGCGCGACGCGTTCCTCGTGCGCATCGAGCGGCTGTCGCCCGACGCCCAGCGGGTGGCGCGCGCCGTCGCGGTGGCCCGCACCGCCGACGAGTCGATGCTGGCCGCGGTCACCGGGATCGACCGCAACGACTCCAGGACGCCCTGCGCGAGTCGGTGGCCGAGCAGGTCCTGGTCGCCGGCGCCGACGGGCGCTTTGGCTTCCGCCATGCGCTGCTGCGCGAAGCCCTGTACGACGATCTGCTGCCCGGCGAGCGCGGCGAGCTGCATATCGCGCTGGCGGGCGAGCTGGAGCAGCGCTGCGGCGCCGACGACGACCGCGAGCTCGAGCGCGCCTCGGCGATCGCCGCCCACTACGGTGCGGCCGGGGACCAGCCTCACGCGCTGCGCAGCGCCATCAACGCCGCGCGCGCGGCCCACAAGGTCTATGCCTACGGTGAGGCCGCGGACTTCACCGAGCGCGCACTGGAGCTGTGGCCGCGCGTCGATGACCCCGAGAAGGTGGCCGGCCTGGACCACGTGAGCCTCCTGACGATGGCCGCCCGCGCCCACCAGATCATGGACGAGCGGATGCGCAGCGTCGTGCTCATCACCGAGGCCCTGCGCGAGCTCGATCCCGACGTCAACCCCGCTCGCTACGCCGGCCTGCTGGTGCAGCAGGCGCGCATGACGTGGGCGCTGAACCGGGGCGAGGAGGCGCTGGAGATCGCCGAGCGCGCGCAGGCGATGCTCGGCGCCGACGATCCGGGCGGCGAGCGGCCGGGCCTGCTGGCCTGGCTGGCGCGCACCCGGTATCTGCGGGGCCGCTTCCGCCACGCCGCGAGCGAGGGCGAGGCTGCCCTGGCGGTGGCGATCGACGCCGGTGACCGCTTCGCCGAGACCGAGGTGCTCAACACCCTGGGGATGGCCTACGTCTCGCTGGGCGAGGTCGAGAAGGGAGTGGCGTCGCTGGAGCGCGCGATCGACCTGGCGCGCCAACGCGACGACTTCGACAGTCTGGCCACCGCCTACAGCAACCTCGCCGACATGCAGACCTCGTCGGGCCCGACGCGGACCGCGCTCGATACGGCCAAGGAAGGGCTCGCCGCCACTCCTCCCCACCACGTGCGCAGCTACGCGTGGATGACCCTGGTCTGGCCGAGATGGCGTTTGAGGCGGGCGACTGGCGGGGAGCCCAGGCGGCGCTGTCGCCCACACCGAGCCGTGCGTCCGGGCTGCTGTTCGTCTTCCGTCAGATCATGGACGCCGTGGTGGAGCTCGGCATCGGCGACGAGGATGCCGCCGAGGCCTGCCTGGACGCGGCCAAGGATCTGGTGGCGGTGACCTCAAGCCCCAGTGGATCGCGCTCTACGGGGCGCTGCGCGCCGATCTGCTCACCCGCCGGCGCGACCTTGCCGGCGCCCAGCGTGCGGTGCAGGATGCCCTGGACCGCCTGGAGGTGTGCACCGACGACGTGATGGGGATCGCCCGTATCAGCTGCGTCGGCATGCGCGTCGAGGCCGACCGCGCCCAGCGTGCCCGCGACCTGCGCGAGCCCGCCGACCGGCGCGATGCCCTCGCGCGGGCGCGCATCCACGTGGACCGCCTCACCGCCGCCGCCCACGATGGCGGCCCCGTCGAGCGCGCGCGCCTGGCGCAGGGCAAGGCGGAGATGGCCGAGGCTCGCGGTCGCGGTGCGGCCCGCGAGTGGCGGCGCGCCGCCGAGGCCTGGGAGAAGATCGAGCGCCCCTACCAGGCGGCCAACGCGCGCTGGCGCGAGGCCGAGGCTCTGGCCGGCGCCGATGACCGTGCCGGCGCGGCCGAGGCGGCGTGCGCCGCGCTCACCGGGGCCCAGGCGCTCGGGTCCGAGTGGCTGGCGCGCGAGGTGCGGACGCTGGGCGAGCGCGCCCGGCTGGACCTCGAGCCCGCGGCGTCCGCGGCCGGGGCCGGGGCCGCCAACGGCAACGGCGCCGGCCGAGCCGACGCGGCCGAGGAGGACCCGTTCGGCCTGACCCCGCGCGAGCGCCAGGTCCTGGCGCTGCTGGCCGAGGGCGCCACCAACCGCCAGATCGGCGCGGCCCTGTTTATGGCCGAGAAGACCGCCAGCGTCCACGTCTCCCGGATCCTGGCCAAGCTGGGGGTGCAGGGGCGCACGCAGGCGGCGGCGGTGGCGCACCGGTTGCATCTGGCCTAGCCGTCGTTGGGCCGACCGCTGTTCCTTGGGGCGTTCGCGCCCGGGCGTCGTGGCGCGGCGGTCTTTGTGGCGGCGATCTTTGTGGCGTCCGCCTGGGTATCGGCGCACGTCAACGGCGGACTTGGGAAGGCGGATTTGAGCGATAGCGGTATTTGCAGGGAGTCTTGGTAGATTTGCTTGTCACAGAGTCAGAACCGCCCAGAGGCCGGCCGAAGGTCCGCTGCGACCGCCGGGCCAGCCCGCACCCCCTTCGTTGCTGCCGTTGACGTTCGTTTGATCCCGCCGGGGACGCCCACGGAACCCCCGCGAGCCGCGCTCGCACTAGATTGTCCCGGCGTGCGCACGCCGGCCGAATGGGAGCCCCACGAGCGGACCCTGATGGGGTGGCCGTGCCGCGCCGACCTGTGGGGCGAGACGATGGACCAGGCGCGCGCGGACTATGCGGCGGTGGCCAACGCCGTCGCCGCCTTCGAGCCGGTGACGATGATCGCCAACGCCGGCCAGGATGCGGCCGATGCCCGGGCCGCCTGCACCGCCGGGGTGGAGATCGTGGAGCTGGCGCTCGACGACTCGTGGCTGCGCGACTGCGGCCCCATCTACGTCGCGGCGACGACGGGGCGTCGCGGACCGCGGTGCATTTCGGCTTCAACGCCTGGGGTGAGAAGTTCCCCCCGTGGGACCGCGACGCCGCGGTGGGGCGGCTGATCGCCGAGCACCTCGGCGATCCGGTGGTCGAGGGCGGGATGGTGCTGGAGGGTGGCTCGATCCTCACCGACGGCGCCGGGACGCTGCTCACCACCGAGCAGTGCCTGCTCAACCCCAACCGCAATCCGTCGATGTCGCGCGAGGAGATCGAGGCCACGCTGCGCGAGCGGCTGGGGGTGACACGATCCTGTGGCTGGGGATGGGGCTGCTGGAGGACCGCGACACCGACGGCCACGTCGACCTCATCGCCGCGTTCACCAAGCCCGGCGAGGTGCTGCTCCAGACCGTCCCCGAGGACAACCCGAACCACGCCCACTGCCAAAAAAACCACTCAGTACTGGTGTCTGCGGGGGTACAGGTGGTGGAGCTGCCGTACCTGCCCTACGCGACGGTGGCGGGCGAGACGGTGGCGGGCAGCTACCTGAACTTCTATATCTGCAACGGGGGCGTGATCGTGCCCGTGGCCGGCGCCGACACCGACGCGGCGGCGCTGGAGATCATCGCCGGCTGCTATCCCGGGCGCGAGGTGGTGCCCGTCCCGGGGCTGGTGCTCGCCTACGGCGGCGGGGGTCCGCACTGCATCACCCAGCAGGTACCGTTGGCCGATGCCCGTCGTGAGCCGCCTGCCTGCTGACCGCCTTCCCGCCGCCGCCCTCGCCGGCGCGCACCCGCCCGCCCGACCGCGCGCCGCTGCGCCTCGGCCTCGTCCAGGAGCGCTGGCACGCCGACCCCGAGGAGCACGAGGCCGCGCTGGCCGCCGGCATCCGGATGGCCGCGGGCGAGGGGGCGGCGATCGTGTGCCTCCAGGAGCTGACGCTGTCGCCGTACTTCGCCGTCACCGCGGGCGGGCCCGCAGGCGGCGGGGGCAGAGCCCGAGGACCTGGAGTCCGGGGCGACGGTGTCCTTCGCGCGCCGCGCCGCCGCCGAGTCGGGCGTCCACGTCCACGCCTCGCTGTATGAGCGCGCCGACGGGCGAGCGATGGCCTGGGCTTCAACACCGCGATCGTGGTGGCGCCCGACGGCACGCTCGTCTCGCGCACCCGCAAGCTGCACATCCCGGTCACCGCGGGCTACTACGAGGACCACTACTTCCGCCCCGGCCCGGCCGGCGGCGACGCGTTCCCGCTGATCGGGCTGCCCACGGGAAACGGTCCCGCCCACCCAGCCCGGCTCGGGGCGCCCACGTGCTGGGATCAGTGGTTCCCGGAGCTGGCGCGCGCCTACTCGCTGGAGGGCGCCGAGGTCCTCATCTACCCGACGGCGATCGGCTCAGAGCCTGACCACCCGGACTTCGACACCCAGCCGCTGTGGCAGCAGGTGATCGTCGGCAACGGGATCGCCAACGGCACCTTCATGGTCGCGATCAACCGGACCGGGGTCGAGGATCCACTGACCTTCTACGGCTCGAGCTTCATCTCGGACCCCTACGGCCGCGTGCTGGTCGCAGGCCCCGCGCGACCGCCCGGCGGTGCTCGTCGCCGACCTGGACCTCGACCAGCGTCGCGACTGGCTGGAGCTGTTCCCGTTCCTGACGACGCGGCGGCCCGACGCCTACGAGCCGCTCACCCGCGCGCGAGCTTCTTCCCCGGGTTGAGCAGGCCCTTGGGGTCGAACAGGCGCTTGATCGCCTCGTGCAGGTCAAGCGCCGGCGCGGGCCACTGGAGCGCCAGCGCGCCGCGCTTGGCCACGCCGAGCCCGTGCTCGCCCGACACCGAGCCGCCCAGGGACGCGCCCAGCGCGTACAGCTCCTGGACGGCCGCCTCGGCGCGCACGGCCTCGGCCTCGTCGTCGGGGTCGAGCATGAAGGTGGAGTGCAGGTTGCCATCGCCGGCGTGGCCCCAGCTGCACGCGGGCAGGTCGTGGCGCTCGCCGATCTCGCGCGTGGCCAGGATCCCCTCGGCGAGGTGATCCAGCGGCACGACGATGTCCTCTGAGATCTTGCCGCCGCGGGCCGTGGTCACCGCCGGGCCGACGCCGCCGCGCCAGCGCCACAGCTCGCGGATGGCGCCGCGCTCCTCGGGCGCGTACGTGGACAGCGCGCCCGGGCCCATCGCCTCCAGCAGCTCGGGCTGCAGCCGCGCCGCCTCCTCGGCGGAGCCGTCGGCCTCGGCGAGGAGCATGAAGGCGGGCTCGGCCGGCGCGCCGGCGGGAAAGGCGCCGATCGCCGCCGCCACGCACGGCTCGTCGAGATACTCGAGCGCCGCCGGCTGCAGGCCCGAGCCCATCACCGTGGCCAGCGCCTCGCAGCCGCTCTGCACGTCGGGGTAGAAGGCGACGACCGGCAGTACCACGTCGGGCGCGGGGACAGCCTGCAGCCACGCCGCGGTGACGATCGCCAGCGTCCCCTCGGAGCCGACGATCAGCGACCGCAGGTCATAGCCGGCCACGTCCTTGCGCACCGGACCGCCGATGCTGATCTGCTCGCCGGAGGCGAGCACGAGTTCGAGGCCGCGCACCCACGTGCCGGTGACGCCGTACTTGAAGGCGTGCGGGCCGCCCGCGTTGGTGGCGATGTTGCCGCCGATCTGCGACTGCTCCAGGGCCCCGGGGTCGGGCGCGTAGAACAGGCCGGACTCGCGCGCCCGGCGCTGCAGGTCGCCGGTGCGCACGCCGGCTGGGACGTGGGCGCGCCACAGCTCGGCGTCGAGCTGCACCGGGCCGGTGAGGCGCTCGAGGCTGATGACGACGCCGCCGTCAAGCGGCACCGCGCCGCCGGCCAGGCCCGTGCCCCCGCCGCGCGGGATCATCGGCACGTCGTGGGCGTCGCACCAGCGCACGGTGGCGGCCACGGCATCGGCGTCCTGGGGCAGCGCGACGGCGTCGGCGCGCCCGCGCAGGTTGTGGGTCTCTGAGTAGTCGCTCAGGTACTCGCGCGTGTCGCCCGGGAGCACGCTGTCTGCGCCCAGCACGGAGCGCAGCTCGTTGAACGGTGGCGGTGGACGCGGAGACGGCCACGGCCCGATGCTACCCTGACGCGCAGTCCGCCGCCGCTGCGACGGGCAGCGCGTAGAAGATGGCGAGGGCGCCGCAGATGGCCAGCGTGGCGTAGGCGGAGACCGCCGCCAGGATCGTGGCGACGGGGTAGGGGGCAGTCCCGTGACCGAGCGCGACGAGGATCCGCCGGCGCTCCTGGACGGGCAGCTCGGCTGCGAGAGCATGTGGGCCCGGGCGAGCAGGATGTGGCGGTTCAGCGCGGAGAAGGCCAGCGACATGAGCAGAAATGAGCCGGCGTAGACGCCCGCGGCCAGGTTCTGCCCGTGAGTCGGTCGCGCAGGTAGGCGGCCATCAGCTCGGTGGCGAAGGGAAGGATGACGATGGTCATCAGCAGGATCAGGTTGAGGATGAGGATCGAGTGGTCGGCCTCGCGCAGGCGGGTGATCATGGCGTGGTGGTTGATCCAGATGATCCCGATGGTCAGGAACGAGACCACGTAGGCGGCGTAGTGCGGCCAGTTGTGCCCGAGCCCGTGGACCAGGCTGGTGCCGGCCGAGCGTCGGGGACGTGGAGGTCGAGCACCAGCAGAGTGATCGCCACCGCGATCACCCCGTCGGAGAACGACTCCAGCCGGTTGGTCCCCATCGCCAAGTGGTTTCGGCGGCGCGCGTGCCGATCCTGTTCTGTGGACAACGGGGGCGCGGCGCGCGAGACTGCGCGGATGCTGCGCCCGGGTGATGCGCGACGCCGGATGGAACGGACGCTCAACGCCGCCTACGGCGACGGGCTGCTCAGCCAACAGACGCTGGTGCAGCGCCTGGACCTGCTCTTCGGATCTGAGCTGGTGGACCCGGCAGGGCTGGTCGGCGACCTGACGCTGCGCCGTCCGCCGCGCCGGGTCGCTGTCGGCCACCTTGAAGCGTGTGCTGGTCGCGCTGCGTCGTGCCGCGGCGCTCGACCGCCCGCGCCCGCCCGAACCGGCGGCGCTGCTGGCGCTGGACTGGTCCGGCGGCCGCGACGAGCTGCTGGTGGGCCGCCACGACGCGTGTGACGTCGTGGTGGGCCACCCGTCGGTCTCGCGCAAGCACGCCCGGCTGAGCTTCCGCGACGGGCACTGGGTGCTGCGCGACCTGGACTCCACCAACGGGACCCGGGTCAACGGCAAGCGGGTCGGGCGCTGCCGCCTGGAGCCCGGCGATCGGCTGTCGCTGGGCTCAGCCGATCTGCTCGTGGACTGACGGCGCCTGCGCCACGCGCGCCCGGACCGCCTTGCGGTCGATCTTGCCGACCGGGGTGAGCGGGATCGCGTCGACCAGGTGCACCTCGCGCGGGTACTTGTAGCCGCCGATGTGCTCCCGGGCCCAGTCGACGAGCTCCTCGCCGCTGATCCCGGCACCCGCGGCGAGGCTGACGAACGCCACCACCTCCTCGCCGTGGCGGTCTGAGGGCCGCCCGACGACGGCTGCCATCTGCACCGCGGGGTGCTGGACCAGGGCGTCCTCGACGTCACGGGGGTAGACGTTGAAGCCGCCGCGGATGATCAGGTCCTTCTTGCGGTCCACGATGTACAGATAGCCCTCGGCGTCGAGGTAGCCGATGTCGCCGGTGCTGCAGCCAGCCGTCCTGAAGCGCCTCGCTCGTCGCCTCGGGAGCGCGCCAGTAGCCCTGCATGACCCCGGGCGAGCGCGCGCACACCTCGCCGGCCTCGCCGGGCGGGAGCGGGCGGCCGTCGCCGTCGCGGATCTCGACGTCGGTGCCCGGCACCGGGCGCCCCACCGAGCCGCTGCTTCACGCCGCCGGTGGGGTTGGTGGAGATCAGCGCGGCGCTCTCGGTGAGGCCGTAGCCCTGGCGGATCGAGACCGAGGGCACGCGGCGGCAGAACTCCTGCTCCACCTCGGGGGCCAGCGGCGCGCCGCCGGAGCTGAGCCACTGCAGCGTCGAGAGGTCATAGTCCTCCAGCGGCATGCCCAGCAGGATCTGGAGCATCGTGGGCACCACGGCGCTGAGCTGGAGCTGGTGCTCGGCGATCAACGCCAGGTACGAGGCCGGATCAAACCAGCGCAGCAGCACGTTGATGCCCTGCTCGGAGTTGTGCATCGCGGCGATCGTCACCAGCAGGCCATAGGCGTGTGACAGCGGGAGCGTGGTGAGCTGGCGGTTGACGCCGGGCACGTGGGCGGCGTCGTGGGCCTGACCGCCGGAGAAGTACAGGTTGGCGTGGGAGAGCATCACGCCCTTGGCCCGGCCGGTGGTGCCGCCGGTGTAGAGCAGCGCGGCGAGGTCGTCGTCGGAGCGGGCGACGATGGGGCGGGGATCGGCGCGCTCGAGCTCGGCCAGCGCCAGCACGCCGTCGCCGTCGCCGGTCGCCTCGGTGCAGATGACGAAGCGCACGTGCGCGAGCCCGTCGGTGGCCTCGGCGACCTTGTCGATGAACTCGGGCGTCGTGATCACCGCTCGGGCCTCGGCGTTGGCGATGATGTGGCGCAGGTCCGGGGCCGGCAGCAGGAACGTCGCCGGGGTGATCACCGCACCGGCCAGCCACAGCGCCTGGTAGGCGATCGACACCTCGGGGCAGTTGGCCATGCACACCACCACGCGGTCCCCCGGCGCCACCCCGAGCTCGGCGAGCCCGGCGGCGAGCCGCTGCGAGCGCGACCACAGCTCCCCGGAGCGGTGCCAGCGCCCCTCGAAGAGCAGCGCCGGGTAGTCGCCGCGGCGCTCGAAGGCCCGCTGCGCCAGCAGGCCGAGGTGACGTTCGCCGACGGTGCTCATGCGGGAGAGGGTACGGGGCGCGAGGGGTCGACATTGCGGGGCGGAAGGCTAGCGAGATCGGTCGTGAGGACGAAGAACGGCGGCGTCACAGATCGGCGGCGTTGTTCATCTGTAGGGACATGTCGGTGGTGACACGGTTCGGGAGCAGGGCCATGGGTGCCGATGGCGTCCTGGGGCTCTATGACCGCCATGCCCGGGAGCTGCTGGGGTTCTTCACCCGGCGCACCCGTGACCCGCACCTCGCGCTGGATCTCCTCTCCGAGACGTTCCTGGCCGCCTTCGAGCACCGCGACCAGTGCCGCGCCGGTCAGAGGGCGAGGCGGCGGCATGGCTGTACCGGATCGCCGCCAACCGGCTCGCCGCGCACCACCGGCGCGGCGCGATCGAGCGCCGCGCCACCGAGCGCTTGGCGGCGGCGCTGCGCGCACCGACCGCCGGTGAGCTGTCCGCCATCGAGCGGCTCGCCGAGGCCGACGACGGCGGCGCCCTGACCGAGGCGCTGGCGGGCCTCTCCGAGGATCAGCGCCTGGCGGTCCGGGCGCGGGTGCTCGACGAACGTTCCTATGAGGCGGTGTCACGCGAGCTCGGCGTCAGCCAGCAGGCGGCGCGGGCGCGTGTCAGCCGCGGTCTGCGCGCGCTGCGGCGCGCGGTGGCCGGAGATCCGGAAGGAGTGGTGATGGAGAGGCGTGATCGGGACCGGTTCGAGGACCTGCCGATCCTCGCGGACCTGCGGGACCTGCTCGCGGTCCACATGCGCGAGGCGACCGTGGAGGGCGCGCCCGCCGTGGCGCGGCGCCGGCCGGCGGGAGGCTGGGCGCTGGCCGGCGCGCGGCGCGCCGGCATCGCGCTGGCGGTGGCCGTGGCCCTCGCGGTGGTCGCCGTGGGGCTCGTCGCCCTGCATCACCGGACCGCGGGGCATCACGCCACGCCTCCGGCCGGCCACGGTGCCGTCCATCACACCGTCCCGCCGCCCAATCCGCCGCCGTCGCCGGGATCCAAGCTGGCCACCACGGCGCAGCATCAGGTGATCGCGCACGATCACGTCTGCTCGCAGCCGACCAATCGCGGGCAGACCATCGACCACGGCTCGCCGGGACACGCCGTCCTGTCCCTGCTGGGCGTGCTGCGCCGGCCCCCGTTGCCGGCCGACCCGACCAACAAGGTGCTCAACAGCATCGGCTGGGACATCGGGGCGGGGGTGTACGTCAACTACGTTCGCCGGGCGCGCACCGAATACGGGCGCAGCTACTGGATCGTCCCCGAGGCGCGGACGACGCCGTTCGGCCCCATCCCGGCCCGCTGCTACCGGGAGTTTCACTGCAGGCTGCTGCGCGACCTGCATGGTGCCTCGCCGTCCCTGCGAGCGCAGGCTCTGGAGGCCCAGCGCACCCAGCTCTCAGGGATGCGTGCGCAGGCCGAGCATCGCTCAGGGCTGTGCTTCATCGAGATCGGGCTCCAGGTGCGGCCTCATCCGGGCGCGGTCGGCTTCGGCTGCAGTCCGGGCGTGCAGGGGCTCGTTCCCGGCTTCGGCGGCAACGGCTCCGGCGATCGCGGCGGCGGCGCGATCATCTCCGGCATGGTCCCCGATGGCGCCGTCGCCGTCACAGCGCACTACGACGCCTCTGGATCTCACCCGGCGCAGACCATCACCTCGAGCGTGGTCAACAACGTCTACGTGCTCAGGATCCCGCCCAACCCGGGCAAGCCGGCCTTCCAGGCGGACTGGCGCATCAGGATGTCCGATGGCCGGGTGCTCACGCCCCAGCAGCTGCAGGCGAGCCTCGGGACCCCGGTGGCAGGCGGCGGCTGAGCGGAGGCGAGGCGGAGGCGCCGGCTGATCGGCGCCCGGCCGGGCCCTGGCGGGTCCGGCTGGCGGGGCTGCCACTATCGGGAGGTGGCCCCCGCCGACACCGAGACCCTCACTGCCGCTGCGCTTGCGCGGCTGCGCACGCTGACCGACGACCCGGCGGCGGCGTTCCGCCCCGGGCAGCTCGAGGCGATCCGCGACGTGGTGGCCGATCGCGCCCGCGTCCTGTGCGTGCAGCGCACCGGGTGGGGCAAGTCGGCGGTCTACTTCGTGGCCACCGCGCTGCTGCGCAACGCCGGCGCCGGGCCCACCCTCATCGTGAGCCCGCTGCTCGCGCTCATGCGCAACCAGATCGCGGCCGCGCAGCGGCTCGGGCTCTCGGCCCACACCGTCAACAGCACCAACCGGGAGGACTGGAGCGCCATCCGCGATCTGCTGGCGCAGGACAGCATCGACCTGCTCCTCATCAGCCCCGAGCGCCTCAACAACCCGCGCTTTCGCGACGAGATGCTCCCGCTCTTCGCCGCGTCGGTGGGGCTGCTGGTCATCGACGAGGCGCACTGCATCTCTGACTGGGGCCACGACTTCCGGCCCGACTACCGCCGCGTGCGCGACATGCTCGCCCTGCTGCCCGAGGGCGTCGCCGTGCTCGGGACGACGGCCACCGCCAATGACCGGGTGGTCGAGGACGTGACCGAGCAGCTCGCCGCGGAATCCGCGTCCCACCCGTCCACCTCCGGCGCCGCGCCGCTGCGCGCCTACCGCGGGCCGCTGGCTCGCACCAGCCTGCGGCTGGAGGTGGTCGAGCTCCCACGCCCCGCGCAGCGGCTGGCCTGGCTGGCTGAGAATCTGGGCCCGACCGGCTCGATTCACGGCTCGGGGATCGTCTACACCCTGACCAAGCGCGACGCCGACCAGGTGGCGGCGTTCCTCAACGCGCGCGCCATCAGCGCGCTGGCCTACAGCGGCGACCAGGACACCGCCGACCGCGTCGCCGCCGAGGATCGACTGCTGGCCAACGAGGTCAAGGCGATCTGCGCCACCAGCGCGCTGGGCATGGGCTACGACAAGTCCGATCTCAGCTTCGTCGTGCACTACCAGGCGCCGGGATCGGTGGTGGCCTACTACCAGCAGGTCGGCCGGGCCGGGCGCGGCGTCGACCACGCCGACGTCATCTTGCTGCGCGGCGTCGAGGACCGCCGGATCCAGGACTTCTTCATCGAGCAGTCGTTTCCGTCACGTGAGCGGGTCACGGCGGTGCTGGAGGACCTGCGGGCGGCCGGTGACGCGGGCCGGAGCACCCAGGAGCTGCTCGGCGTGGTCAACATCGGCCGGGGCCGGCTGGAGGCGATGCTGAAGATCCTCGACGTCGAGGGGGCCCTGCGCCGCGACGGCTCGCGCTGGGTCCTCGCGGAGGACTCCCAGTGGACCTACGACGCCGACCGCTACGCGCGCGTCACCGCCTTGCGCCGCGAGGAGCAGCGGGCGATGGCGAGCTTCGGCTCCGACGGGCGCTGCCTCATGCGAGCGTTGCAGTCAGAGCTCGACGATCCCGAGCCCCAGGACTGCGGGCGCTGCGCGGTGTGCACCGCCCCGCGCTTCGCCGCGCCACCGGACCCCGCGCTGGTGGAGCTGGCCGGACGTCACCTGCGCTCGGCGCCGATCGAGCTCGAGGTCAAGAAGATGGCGCCCGACGCGTCGGGGTCGATGCGCAAGATCCCCGAGGACGTGCGCGTGGAGCCCGGCTGGGCGCTGGCCCGCTTCGGCGACGGCGGCTGGTGGCCCGCGGTGCAGCGCGGATTGGGGGGCGACGGCTTCGAGGCCGATGTCGTGGCCGCGCTGGCCGACGCGGTCCGTGCGGGCGCCCGCGCCGCCGAGGGCGGCGGCTCGGGCGAGGTGGCCTGGGTGACCCATGTCCCGTCGACCAGGCTCGGGGGTGTGCTCGAGCGGCTGGCCGCACAGGTGGCCGCCGAGCTGGGCGCGCCGTCGCTGCCGCTGCTGGAGCGCGCCGAGCCCCGTCCGCCCCAGGCGGAGATGGCCAACGCGGTGCAGCAGGCCGCCAACGTCCGCGGCGCGTTTCGCGTGACCGGCCGGCCCCCGCCCGGCGCCGGCGTGCTCCTGGACGACCGCCGCGGCTCGGGATGGACGCTGGCCATGGTCGGCGGCCAGCTCCGCAAGGCCGGGGCGCAGCGGGTCATCCCGCTGGCCCTCGCGACGGCCTTTTAGCCCTCCGCGAGGCGGCGAGGCTAGGCGGCCTGCGCGCGGCCCGGCGCGGCGCGGCGCAGCAGTGCGGACCGGTACCCGCCGGCGAGCTGGCGCAGCGATGCGCCCCACGTCCGCTCCTGGACCGTGGCCAGCGCGGTCTTGCGCAGACGCTCGCGCAGCGCCGGCGTGCGCACCACCGAGAGCAGCGCATTCGCGAGGGCGTCGGGCGTCGGCTCGGCGAGGAGCCCCGTCTCGCCATCGGCGATCAGCGACAGGGGGCCGCCCTCGGCCACGGCGATCACCGGCAGCCCGGAGGCCTGGGCCTCGAGGATGACCTGGCCGAAGGTGTCGGTCCGGCTGGCGAACAGGAAGGCGTCGGCCGAGGCGTAGGCCGCCGGCAGGTCGGGTCCCGACAGCCAGCCCAGGAACGTCCCGTGGTCGCCGAGGCGGTCGCGCAGAACGCCCTCCTCGGGGCCGCCGCCGGCCAGCACCAGGTGCAGCCGCGGATCCTCCTCGCGGGCACGCAGGAAGGCGTCGGCGAGCAGGTCGACGCCCTTCTCCCTGGTGAGGCGCCCGCAGTACATGACGTTGACCTTGCCGCCGAACATCTCGGCGTCGCGCAGGCGCGGGTCGAAGCGATCCAGGTCCACGCCGCGGTCCCAGCGGGCGACCCGGGTTGAAGCGATTCCGAGCTCGGCCAGGCGGTCATCGCTGGCCGGGCTCGGGGACAGGACCACGTCGCAGGCGCCGTAGAAGGCGCCGAGCGCCGCTCCCGCGGCGGCCTCCAGCGCGGCCGCGCCCGTGCGTAGCCCCACGTAGGCGGCCAACTCGGTGTGATAGCTGCCGATGACCGGCAGGTCCAGCACCCGCGCCAGCAGCCACGCCCCGATGCCCGAGGGACCGGGCGAGGTGAGGTGGACGAGGTCGTAGCGGCCCTCGGCCAGCGTCTCGACGATCGCCGGGAGGCTGGGGACGCCGACCTGGAGGCCCTGGTAGAAGGGGATGTCGATCTCGGCCACCGCGCTCAGCCGCCGGTCGACGTCGCAGTCGGTGCCGATCACCTCGACCTCATAGCCCGGGACGCCGCGCTCGCGGATCTGTTGGATCGTGTGGGTGACCCCGTGCATCCCGCCCAGGCCGTCGGCGATGAGCGCCACCCGCGGCCGGTCGCCGTCCGAGCGCGTCAGCTTGAACTTCTCGCGCCCGAGGAAGGCCGCCGCGGCGGCGTAGGGGATCCCGGGGATGCAGGCGTCAAACAGCGCGGTGGCGTGGCGCGCCGAGACGACCCCACCCACCCGGTGGCCTCGGGATCGGCCACGATCTCGTGGACGGCCTGGGCGAGCTTGCGCTCGTGGATGCGCCGCGCCCGGCGGCACAGGTCGGGGTGGCTAGCTCGCCCTCCTGGAGCAACTCGAGCAACGTTTCTTCGTCGAGGGGGTGGGTGGGGTCCGTATTCATCGACACCAGCCAGGAGCGCAGCAGTGCCCGGGCGTCGTCGGGACCGAGATCGGTGCCGGCGCGGCCCCGGCGCACGTCGCCCTCGCGCATCACCCGCTCGACGATCTGGAGCACCGCCGCGGGGTTCGGACGCCCGGTGTCCTGGAAGGGCGCCAGGCTGCGGATGGCCAGGGACATCGCGGCGTGCGTCCACTTCGCCGCCGAGCCCTGGGACCCGTGAGCTTCGGCGTGGCCGGCGTGCACGTGAGCGAGGAACTCCCGCGGCGTCGCGGCCCACGGCGTCTCGGTGAACGTGCGTCCGATGTCGATTCCGGCGTGGTCGTCGGAGCCCCCGATGGCGGTACCGCCATGGGTCTCGATGTAGACGAACGCCGGCAGGTTGAGCTCCTTGGCCCGGGACCCGTTGCGCGTCTCCCAGATGGGGAAGAGCTGGGCCAGGCGGCGGCGGTGGCGCGCCGTCAGCGGAGCCTCCACGGCGTAGAAGGGATGGGCCAGCGCGGTGGTGACCCCGTGCTCCTGGAGATAGGCCGCGCAGTTCTCGACGCTGTCGTTGTGGGCCTGCAGCCACTCGTGGTCCTCGGGGGTGATCCCGTAGCAGAGCACGTGGACCGCCTGAGGCTCGCCGGTGAACCACACCGTGAGCTCCTCGGAGATGAACGTGTCGGGCAGATGGGCGATGGCCAGCACGCCCTCGATGGTGTCGTGGTCGGTGATCGTCACGAAGTCCATGCCGCGGCGCTTGGCCAGCTCATAGACCTCTTCGGGGGGCGTGGCACATTCCGGCAGGCTCAGCGACCGCTGGATCCCGAGCTTCGACAGCTCCGACGCTGTCGAGTGGACATGCATGTCGGCGCGACTGTTCTCGTTCATGGCCCACAGCATTGGTGCGGGGATCCATGCCCGTGAAGAAGGCGCACACATCCTGTGACGATCCTGTGAACCGGTGCATGCCTGGCCCCGTCAGGCGAGAACCATGGGGCACATGGTGCCGCCGGAGTTGTCCATTGCTGCGGAAAGCGACTCTGCGCTGCTGGAGGCGGGCCGTCTACGCGTCGAGGTGTCGGTGCGGCCGTTCGCGTTCACGATCCGCCGCGACGGGCGCCGCCTCCTGCGTGCCGGCGGGGCGTGGGCGGCCGACGGCGAGATCCGCGACCAGTTCGTGCAGTTCACCGAGGGCGTGATCGCCCATGAGGAGCGCGCCCCGGCCCAGCGCGCCCGCCACGCGATCCTCATGCGCGAGACCGAGCGCGGGGTCGGCCTCAGCTTCCGCCTCGACGGCGGGCGGGCCGCCCACGTCCGCATCGAGATCGTGGCGCCCGACCGCGTCCGCCTCACGCTGCAGGCCGACTCAGAGCCGCTGCGCCTGGGCCTTGACTGGGACCGACGCGCCGAGGAGCACCTGGTCGGGCTTGGGCCTGCGCCACCACACCCGCTTTGACCAGGCCGGGCGCGACATCCAGCTCGGCGCCGACCGCCGCTACACCGGCCCCGACTGCCCCGCCGAGATGCTCGCGGAGGGCGGGGTGCCCCAGGGTGACTGCGCGCCGGTGCCGTGGCTGCTGTCCAGCCGCGGCTACGGCATCCTCTGCCGCACCGACGCCAACGGGACATGCTTTGACCTCGCGGGGGAGCGGATCTCGGTGTCGAGCCGCGCCCAGTCGGGCCCGCTCGTCCTCGACGTCATGTGCGCCGGGACGCCGGCCGCCAACCTGCGCGCGCTGTGCCGCCTCACCGGGTTCCCGATGCAGCTGCCCGAGTGGGGCTACGGCTTCTGGAAGAGCCGCGACGTCCACGAGCATCAGGACGACGTGATCGACGACTACGAGGGCTTTCGCCGCAACGCGATTCCGCTGGACGCGATCGTCATCGACTCGCCGTGGGCGACGCAGTACAACACCTGGAAGTTCAACCCCCACCAGTTCCCCGACGCCCACGGGATGATCTCGCGGATGCGGGCCGACGGGGTCCGCACCGTCGTGTGGGTGACGCCGTGGGTCAACCTCGACTCGCGCGACGGCCAGATCCCGCCCCAGCCGGCGTCCGAGCGCCTGCACGCCCAGCCGGCCCCCAACTACGCCCCCGCGGCGGCGGCCGGCCACTTCGTCACCGAGCCGTCCGGAGAGCCGTTTGTGACGAAGTGGTGGATGGGCACCGGCTCGGTGGTGGACTTCACCAGCCCCGGCGCGGAGGCCTGGTGGCGGAGTCGGCCAAGCGGGTGCTGGAGCTGGGCGTCGCCGGGATCAAGGCCGACGACGGCGACGGCTACTACATCCCCGACCGCGTCACGCTCGCCGACGGGCGCACCGGCGCGCAGGCGGCGTGGGCGCTGGGCGGGATGCACCGCGAGTGCCTGCAGCGCGCGCTCGACGAGGTCCATCCCGGCGAGGGGGTGCTCTTCGGGCGCAGCGGCTGGACCGGCCAGCACGCCACCGGGCTCACCTGGGGCGGCGATCAGGTGTCTGACTTCTGGTCGCTGCGGGTCCTGGTGGTCGCGGCCCTCACCGGCGCCTGCACCGCGATCTCCAACTTCTCCCACGACGTCGGCGGCTACCTGGGGCACAAGCTCGTGGAGCGATGCCCGCCCGAGCTGCTCGTGCGCTGGCTGCAGTTCGGTTGCTTCTCCCCGCTCATGCACGCCCATGCCCGCATGCCGCAGGAGCCGTGGAACTACGGAGACCGCGTTCTCGACCTCTACCGCGCCTACGTGCTGCTGCACGAGCAGCTCGTGCCCTACATCCGCGCCGCCGCGCTCACCGCGGCGCGCACCGGGGTCCCGATCATGCGCCCGCTGTGCCTGACCGACCCCTCCGACCCGCGCGGCTGGACCATCACCGACGCCTACGGCTTCGGCCCCGCGCTGTGGGTCGCTCCCGTGCTCGAGCAGGGGATGCGCGAGCGCGAGGTCCCGCTCCCGCGTGGCGAGTGGGTGGAGACGTGGTCGGGTGAGACGGTCCGCGGCGGCGCGGACGTGACGGTCCCAGCGCCGATCGATCGCATCCCCGTGTGGGTGCGGGCGGGGTCGATCGTGGTGACCTACCCGGCCGAGCACATCGCCGCCGGGCTGGGCGACGTCGGTGGCGGGGTGAGCTCGAGCGCCCGCTGCACGCCACCTTGTGGGGGACGCCGCGGCTCGGCCACACCGCGGCGCGCCTGGCCGACGGGAGGACGATCGGGTGGCGAGCCGGTGAGTGGGAGCTCCCGGAGGGCCGCGATGTGACCGTGTTCACGCGCTAGGAAAAGCCCCGGGGGGCTGGTCTATGCTCGCGCCGTGCACTTCGCCGAGCTGACCGATGTCGAGCAGCGCGTCCTCGGCTGCCTCATCGAGAAGCGCTGGACGACGCCTGATCAGTACCCGCTGTCGCTCAACGCGCTGCGGCTGGCGTGCAACCAGTCGACCAACCGCGACCCCGTCACCGCCTATGAGGAGGGACAGGTGCGCGACGCCGCGCAGCGGCTGTCGAAGTACGGGCTGGCCCGCCTGGCCAGCGGCGCCGGGTCGCGCGCCACGAAGTACCGCCACCTCGCCGAGGAGGGGCTGGGTCTGGATCGCGAGCAGCTGGCGATCCTGTGTGTGCTGCTGCTGCGCGGTCCCCAGACGCCGGGCGAGCTGAAGTCGCGCAGCGACCGCATGGCTCACCTTCCGTCGCTGGCCGACGTTGAGCGCGTGCTGGCCGAGCTCGGCGACAAGGGGTATGCCGAGCGCCTGGGACGGCGCCCGGGCCAGAAGGAGGACCGCTGCCGCCACCTCCTCGGCGGCGACGGGGGCAGCGCGAGCGCCGAGGGGCCGATCGCCACCGGCGGCTTTGACGAGCCCGTCGCGCCGGCGGGAGCGCGCGAGTTCTCGCCACGCAGCTACGACGAGCCCGCTCCGGCCCCGGCCCCGGCGGTGACCGCGAGTCCCCCGCTGGCCCAGGCTCGGGCGCCAGGCACGCCGGGCCCTGCGCCAGGCGCGTCGCCCCCTGCTCCGGCCGCGCGCGACAACGGCGCACTGGAGGCACGGGTGGCGGCGCTGGAGGCCGAGGTCGCCGACCTCAAGACCCAGCTCGCCGACCTGCTCGAGTAGCCACTGCGCGTTGGGGCTCAGCTCGGCAGGGCGAGCCCGATCACGTACAGCGCGCCGCCGACGATCACGCCCGCAAGCGTCATCTCCAGCCCCGCGGCCCACCAGGACCGCAGCGTCACCAGCGACTTGGCCGCGCCCACCAGGAAGTGCGCCACCAGCGATACGACGGCGGCCACGATGATGGCCACCGTGCCGGTGGCGAAGATGAACGGGATCACCGGGACCATCGCGCCCAGGCCGGTGGAGATGCCGGCGGCGATCGCCGCCTGGACCGGGTCCCCGCCACCGGTGCCGCTGATGCCGAACTCCTCGGCGGCGAGGGCCTGGAGCATCGCGTCGGGGTTGCGCGACATCTGCTCGGCGAGCTGGTCGGCGGTCTCCTCGTCGACGCCCTTGAGCTGGTAGAAGAGCGAGAGCTCCTCCTTCTCCTCCTCGGGGTGCTGCGCCATCTCCTGGCGCTCGCGCTCGAGGTTGGCGGCGGCCACCTCGGCCTCGGAGCGCTCGGCCAGGAAGGCGCCGGTGGCCATCGACAGCGCCGAGGCGATCGCGCCGGCGAGCCCCGCGGTGAGCACGGCGCTCGACGCGTTGGTGGCGCCCGCCACCCCGGCGACGATGCCGAACACGGCGGCCAGGCCGTCGTTGGCGCCGTAGATCGCGCCCGAGATCCAGCTCGCGCCGGTGCGGTGCCATTTCTCGCGCCCCAGGATCTTGTCCAGCCGGGCCTGGGCCCCCGGGATGGCGATCGGCGGGCCGTCGCCGCGGTCGGGGGGAGGCGAGGCCGGCGGCGCGGTGAGGTCGCCGGAGCCTCGGCTGGCGTTGCCGCCCGTGGCGCGCATGTCGGCCACCGCGAGGGAGTGCGACCGCTCTTCACGGCGGATCTCGCGCAGCAGCTGATCGGTGACCGCGTCGCCCGTGGAGCGCTTGTAGAGGTCGTCGACCTCCTCGTCCTCGGCGGCCTCGCGCGCGGCGAGCAGCCGGTCGATCGGCGCGACCCGCGCCTGCAGGCGCAGCCAGGCGGGCACCTTGACGGCGCCGGGGTCGGGGATGGCGATCCCCAGCTCGGTCATGCGCGCCTCCAGGCGGCGGCGATGGCCGCCCTCGGCGTCGGCCATCCTGGCCATGATCGCGGCCTCGCGCGGCTCGAGGCGGCGCGCGATCAGGCGGTAGACGGCGCCGGCGAGGATCTCACCGCGCCAGGCCGTCAGCAGGCGCTCGGAGACTTCGGCGGGCGGCGCGGACATCGCGGGCCTAGCGTACCCCGTGCGCCCGCTAGGTTCTGAGGCCTCGGCATGGCAGAGCGCGCGCATCTCACCTTCCGGCCGGCGAGCGTCGACGACGGCGACGGCGGCCGCTGGCTCAGGCCATGCGCGAGGAGATCGCGGTCATGTACGAGGGGCTCGATCTCGACGGGGACACCATGCCCAGGGCGGGCGCGGCCGAGCTGAGTCCGCCCGGAGGCGCCTTCGTCGTGGGCTATCAGGGCGGCGCTGCGGTGTGCTGCGGGGGCGTCAAGCGCCTCGACGACGAGCGATGTGAGATCAAGAAGATGTACGTCGTTCCGGCGATGCGGGGCAAGGGTGTGGCTCGCGCGCTGCTGCGCGAGCTCGAGGAGACCGCACGCCGGCTCGGCTATCCGATCGCGCGCCTCGATACCGGGCCCAAGCAGGGCCACGCCGAGGGGCTGTACCGCGACGAGGGCTACGCCGACGTGCCCGACTTCAACGGCAACCCGGTGGCGGTGTTCTGGGGCGAGAAGCCGCTCTGACCGCCTCCGCCGCCCGCCCTGGCGGGGCGCGCCAGCCCCGCCAGAAGTAAACTTATAAGTTTACTTGTGCGGACGGGCGCCCGGCTAGAGGATTCCGATCTCGGAGTTGTCGCCCACCATGAAGCGGTAGGCCCGGGGCTGGCGGTCGCCGCGGCCGATCTTGACGTTGCGCCCCAGCAGGGAGGACTCCATGCGCCCGTCGAGATCGCGGACCTCGCAGCCACTGAGCAGGATCGAGTGCTCGACCTCCGCGTTGGCGACCACGCAGTTCTCGCCGATCGCGGTGTAGGGGCCGATGTAGGCGTCGGTCAGCTGCGCGCCGGCGCCGATGATCGCCGGCCCGCGCACGGACGAGCGCTCGAGCCGCGCCCCCGCCTCGATGATGACGCGGCCGTCCACCTTGGAGTCGACCAGCTCGCCGTCCACCCGCGTGCTCATCGTGTCCAGGACGAGGCGGTTGGCGGCCAGCATGTCCTCCAGCCGGCCCGTGTCCTTCCACCAGCCGCGCACGATGTGGGGGTCCACCCGCCGCCCGTTGTCCACGAGGTGCTGGATCGCGTCGGTGATCTCCAGCTCGCCGCGGGCCGACGGCGAGATCGCCCGGGCGGCGGCATGGACCGACGGGGTGAACATGTAGACGCCCACGAGCGCCAGGTTGGTGCGCGGCTCCTTCGGCTTCTCGACGAGCTGCACCACCACCCCGTCCTTCAGCTCGGCCACGCCGTAGTTCTCAGGGTCGGGCACCTCGGTGAGGAGGATGAGGGCGTCGGGCCCATGGTCGTTGAAGGCGCGCACCAGGTCCCCGATGCCGCCCTGGAGCAGGTTGTCGCCCAGGTACATGACGAACGGCGAATCGCCGAGGAACGGCTCGGCGGTGAGCACCGCGTGCGCCAGGCCCGCGGGCTCGTCCTGGACGATGTAGGTGATCCGCACCCCGAACTGCTGACCGTCGCCGGTGACCTCGCGGATCTCGTCGCCGGTCTCGGGGGCGATGATGATCCCCACCTCCTCGATGCCCGCGTCGGCCATCGCCTGGACGGCGTAGAACAGGACCGGGCGGTTGGCGACCGGGACGAGCTGCTTGGCGCTGGTGTGGGTGATCGGCCGCAGGCGGGTGCCCTTGCCGCCGGACAGGATCAGGCCCTTGAGTGCAGGCATCTGCGCAAATCTAGTGGGTGGTGGGAGATCTCGCGGACGTCCCCGCGCTCACGGGGAGGGCGGCTAGTAGGTGCCGCCGAGCTTGCGGTGGTCCCAACTGGCGACGCGCTGAACAACGAAGCGCAGGCCCACGCGTTTGCGCGCCTGGGCGAGGATCGCATCGTTGATCTCGGCCGGGCGTCCCCGCCGCCGTAGCGGGCCAGGATCTCAGCGCCGAGCGCCGCCACCTCGTCGGTATCGCGGTGCAGCTCGGCGGTGGCCTCGACCATCACGCCGCGCAGCTGGTCATAGCTGTCGCCGGTCTCGATCTGGAGGGTCGCGCGCGGGTTGCGCTCCAGGTTGCGGACCTTCTGGGACTTGGCATAGGTCCAGGCCCAGATCTCGCCGCCGCGCACGATGAACCACAGCGGCATCAGGTGCGGCCAGCCCCGGACGCCGTTGGTGGCGCAGATGACGGTGCGCTGCTCCGCCAGGAACGCGCGCAGCTCCGCGTCGGTCATCTGGATCTGGTCGCGGCGGCTCATGGGCGCGACCCGCCGCTAGGAGACGAGCTGGGCCCCGGCGCCGATGGTCTCTGCGGCGTGGCGGACCGCCTCGCGCGCGTCGGCGGGCTCCAGGATGACGGCGTCGCCGGCCTCCTTGAGCGTCTCGCGGACCAGCCAGTCCGCGCCGGCGAACCCGAGCTCCACGATCAGGGCGCCGTCCTGGAGCTCGGCGACGACATGGCGCTCCTCGCGGGCCCAGCGGGCGCGCTCCGGGGAGATCCACACCCGCGCGCGGCTGGACGCGGGGACTTCGCCGGTCCTGGGCCATCCGTCGACGTCGGCGGCGGGGTCGACGTCGGGCCGGGCCTCGAACGACTCGTCCGTGACCGAGGCGGACTTGATGCGGTCCAGCCGGAAGTGGCGCACGCTGTCGCGAGTGGGGTCGAAGCTGGCCAGGTACCAGCCCTCGCGGCCGTTGATCAGCGCATAGGGCTCGACGCGGCGTGAGGTGAACTCGTCCTCGTTCTCCTTGTAGTACTCGAACGTGAGCATCCGCCGGGTGGCGATCGCGCTGGAGACCACGCCGGCGATCTCGACGTTGTCGCCCCCCGGAGTGGAGAACTGCAGGCCCTCGTGGACGGGATCCTCGCCCAGCGCGCCGACCACCTTCTGGCGCACGGAGGTCAGTGACCCTTCGGGAATGTGCTCGCCGATGAGGTCGATGGCCGCGATCAGCGCCTTGGCCTCCACGGGGAGCAGGCGCGCGGGACGTGCGAACGAGTCGCCGTAGGGCTCGGGGTCGACCTCGATCGAGCCGTCGGGGAGGATCTCGGCGTAGAGCACGTAGGTGCCGGCGCCGAAGTTGACGACGTTGAGGACCGAGATGTCCTCGCGCAGCTCCTGATCTGAGACCTTGAGCGCGCTGCACAGCTCCCCGGCGTTGAGCACGCGCCCGGCGCGGCCCGCGTCGATGAGGATGCTGGCCAGCGTGACCAGGCGGGCGAAGCGCTCGGGGCGGATGGCGGCGTCGGCCCGGTGGCCATTGGAGTCCTCGCTCTCGCCGGCGCCCGCGGCCGCCGGCCGGGCTGGCCCCGGCGTCGGAGCGGGCGGCCGGGCCGTCGGGCTCGCCGGCGCCGGCGGGCGACGGGACGGCGTCGGCGACCTGAGCCTCCCCGGAATGGCGCTCCACGAGCAGCCCGACGCGCTCGCGCAACTCCTCGACGAGCTCGGGCGGGCCGACGACGCGCGCGTTCTCGCCCAGGCCGAGCACCCAGGCGATGAGCTGGCGGGGGTTGGCGTAGGGGGTGATGAAGAGCACGTCGTCGTCGCTCGGCGGGGCGGATCTCGCCGTAGCGGCCGAAGTGGCGCTCGATCTGCCAGGCGATGCGGTTGCCGATCCAGACCTCGGCGGTCCCCACGGGCTCGCCGAACTGCCAGTCGATCCGGTTGGCATACGCGCGCGGGTCGAAGTTGTCGGGACGCTGGAAGTCGTGCTCGGCCTTGGTGGCGTAGCCGACCTTGCCGCGGATGCGCGAGAGGCGGAAGACGCGGATGGCGTCGCGCTCATGGGAGCGGCCGACCACGTAGAACTGGCCGCCCTGGTACAGCAGCTGGTAGGGGTCGACGCGGCGCGTGCCGATGTCGTCGCGCTCCATCGTGTGGTACTCGAACACGATCGTCTTGCGGCGGAAGATGGCGGTCTCGATCTTGGCCAGGCGCTGGGACACGTCGTGGCCGCCGGCCGAGCCGGTGATCCCGAGCGCGACCGTGCTCTGCTCGGGCGCCGACAGCGGGCTGGGCCGCCCCCACGAGATCTGCTGGAGCGCCAGGCGCAGGGGCTCGGCGTAGGCGAACTCGCCGTCGAGCAGATGGAGGGCCGTGTGCAGCGCGGCCAGCTCCTTGTCGGTGAAGGCGATCGGGGGCAGGTGGAAGTTCTCGGGGGGCAGCGAGTAGTTCTCCTGCTCCACCAGGCCATCGACGGGCTTCTCCACCGCCAGCACGATCCCCAGGGCCTCCAGCTCGGAGCGATCGGCGTAGAAGCGCCGCGCGAACGCATCCTCGTTCATCACGCTGTAACCCTCGACATCGCGCCTGATCTCCGGCGCGGTGACCGGCCGGCGCTCGGCCATCAGGTACGAGATCAACGAGAGCTGACGGATCAGTTTCTCGGTGTCCTTGGCCATCCCCGCAGCAACTCTAGCCGGGGGCCGGTGGACGGCGAACCTGCCCGCGCGCCAACACACGGAATTTGCGCACTTTTGGCGCAGCGCGTCACAGGTGTGCCCAAACGGTTGTCGAGTGGCCGGTCGGGAGGCCGGCTCAGGCGGCGCGGCGCTCGGCGTCGGCGTCGGCCACGGCGGCGGGCGGAGCGAAATAGGCGCCGCCCCCGATCCCCTTGTCCCACGGCGACCACTGCGCGCCCGCGGGAAGCGCCTTCTCGATTCGGTCAAAGCTCCCCAGCCGGCCGCCGAGGTTGTCGGCCATGTGGACGAGCGTCGCCTCGCGCGTGCAGGGGATGACGGGGCTGCCGTGCTCCAGCGAGCCGTGGTGGCTGAGGATGATGTGCAGCAGCGCCTGTACGGTCTGCTGGGGAAAGCCCTCGAGGCTCTCGATGAGGCTGCGCACGCGGTAGTAGCCGAGCGGGATCTCGCCGTAGAGCCGGCCCTGGTCGGACATCTCGATCGTGTCTCCGCGCAGCTCGTAGGCGTCGAGCTTGCCGATGTCGTGCAGGAGGGCGCCGGTGACCGCGACGTCGCGGTCGATGCCCGGGAACGTCGCCGAGATGGCGCTCACCGACTGGGCGACGTGAGCGAATGCTCGAGCAGGCCGTGCCGGTAGGCCTGGTGATAGTGCTTGGCCGCGGGAGCGTCGCGGAACTGCGGCCACGTCGTCGCGTCGTCGCCGAGAGACCCCTCCAGCAGGCGGCGCAGGTGGAAGTCCTGCACGGTCGCGACGAGCTCGCGCAGGTCGGCCTCCATCTGCGCGGCCGGCCGGGTGGGCCCGTCGAGCAGCGATGTCGGGGTCATACTCGTCGAGGCTCGGCGTGGCGGACGGCCTCGACGACCAGGCGCCCCCCGTGCGTCGGGTGGACCGAGAACACGCCGACGACATGGACCGCCTCGCCGGTCCGGCACACCCCGCGCGCGGCGGCGACGTCGTCGAGCACCACCGCAGGAAGGACGCCGGTGCGGTTGCCGAGCGTGAGCTTGAGGTACTCCTCACCCTCGCGCCGGCGGCGCACGTCGACGGCCCGCAGCAGGAGCACCCCTGCGACCCGGCTTCCTTCCCGAAGCTCTCGAACCTGCATGATCGCGGACGAAGATAGAGCCGCCCCCGGACGGTCTCGGTGGCCAAATGCGCTGCGTAGGCGACCTCCCGGCCCCTTACACAGGGGCCGGACGTGACCGCTCAGAGCCCGGGTGGGTGGCGCACCGAGAAGGTCTTCAGGTCAGGCTCGTCGGCCGAACGGTTCGACCATCGCGAACCGGTCTCGGCCAGCGCCACCGTGTCGAAGCGCAGCCCGGCGACGTACATGAAGGTGTGCCCGGCGTTGGCGAACACGGTGATCCACTTGCCGGGGCCCGGGTCGCCCCACCGCTCGAGGTCGCCCGAGACGACGGTGCGGTCGAGCAGGTGCGCGGCGGCGAAGACGTAGCTGATCGAGCCCGAGCAGTCATAGGCGGTGTCCTGAAAGGTCATGTGCCCGCCGCCGTAGCGGTAGGGCAGGCGGGCGATCTCGTTGCCGGCGGCGATCACCGCCTGGACCGCGGCCGGCGCGCCGATCGGGGCCACCGCCAGGCCGTCGGGGGTGAGCGTCGCCTGGGTGGTGGAGGCGGTCATCCCGCTCTGGGCCAGCTGCCTGCGGATGTCGGCCACCGACAGCGGCTGGGGCAGGGACGGCGCGGGCGGCCCGACGCTCACGCCGGCGGTGGCCGGCGCCGAGGCCGGGTCGATCCTGGCCGACGCGCCCGCCACCGGCTGGATCACCTGGGGATGGCCCTGCGGGAGCGGAGCCTCGGGGGTGGCCGAGGAGGTGGTCGCGGCCTGGGGGCCCGACTGCGCCCCGCACGCCGCGACAGCGAGCGCCAGCGCCGTCAGCGCGACCACCGTGATCCTGCGCGTACGCACCCGGCCGAGTATGGCGAACGGTCCCGGCCGGGCGCGGCGCTCAGACGCCCGCGGGATTGTGCGATGGCCGCTGAGGCTCAGTCGTCCAGGCGACCGGCGTAGAGGGCGAACACCGCGCCCTGGGGATCCTGGGCCACGGCGATCCGGGCGACCCGATGTCGGTGTTGCCCATCAGCACGTTGCCGCCCAGCTCAGAGACCTTGGCCAGGGTCGCGTCGAGGTCCTCGGTGGCGAAGTAGACCAGCCAGAACGGCGGGGTGCCCGCCGGCATCGGCGGTCGGATGCCGCCGTTGGAGCGGCCGGCGTTGTTGATGACCAGGTACGGCATCTCGCTGTCCTCCATCGGGCTGGTCGTCCAGCCGAAAGAGGCCGCTGTAGAACGCCGCCGAGCCGTCGAGGTCCGGCGAGCCCAGCTCGTTCCAGCACAGCGCGCCGGGCGCGTTGACCAGCTGCGCGCCGAGGTGCTGGTTGGGCTGCCAGATGAGGAACCAGGCGCCCTGGGGATCCTGGATGACCGCCATGTGCCCGGCCTCCATGACGTCGAACGGGCGGTGCGTGGACGCTGGGCGCCCAGCTCCGCGGCTCTGGCCGCGGTGGCGTCGGCGTCGGCCACGGTGATGTACGAGTTCCACGAGGGCGGCACGCCCGCGTCGCGCTGCTGCTGGGGCTGAGGCGAGATCGCGCCCACCCACTTACCGTCGATCGCCGCCATCGAGTACACGACGCCCTCGCCGGCGGGCATGTCCTCGATCTTCACCGGAACAGAGCCGAGTAGAAGGCCTTGGCCGACTCCTGATCGGTGGTGTTCAGATCGGTCCAGCTGAAGGTCCCTG
>CAWHOH010000019.1:0-125842 GCA_963830945.1 uncultured Actinomycetota bacterium
GGTCCGTCCGAGCCGACTTCCGCGTGCGGGAGTCCGAGCCCCCGACGACCCGCTCGTGGGCGCAGGAGGTGGCCGGGACGCCGTTCGAGCGTGTGCTCAGCTCATCGGTGATCGAGGTGCGCCTCGCGCCGGCGCCCGCCGGGACCGAGGTGACGATCTCCCAGCAGCAGAAGCTGCGCGGCTACTCGCGCACCGGGGGGTTCCTGCTGCGGCGCGCTATCGCGTCAAAGCTCGACGAGGCCCTGGACGGGCTGGCGCGGATCTCTACAGCTTCGTGAGAGCGCCCTGGAGGATGATCGTCCCCGGCGCCTTGGGCTTGGCCGTCGTCTCGACGGTGACGATCAGCTGCTTGTAGTGCGAGGCGTTGGTCGGGAGCCGGCCGGCGGTGGACAGGCGGCCGGTCTTGCCCACCCCTGGGTTGACGAAGCCGAGGATCTTCGCGTCGTTCTGGGAGTTGTAGAGCCACACCGCGTAGGCGTTGGGGGGCTTGGTCGTGTTGGCGGGGACATTCTGCGCGACGACGGCGACCCCGTCGATGCCCCCCTCGTTGAGCACCTCCGCGATCCCGGCCGCCTTGCTCTTCTTGTCGCTGGACGGCGGCGACAGGTTGATCTGCGCCACCACGCTGGCGCTCGTGCCCGAGGTCGAGGTGGTGGGGGTCGACGAGGTGGGCGTCGACGAGCCGCTCGCCGCCGAGGCCGACGTCGTCACGACCGGAGTCGAGGGGGTGTGCTTCTTGGCATCGCCGCCCCGTAGGACGAAGAACAGCACCACCCCCACCGCGATCAGGCCCACGAGGATCACCACCGCGCCCCCGAGGCGCGAGCTGCGACGCGGGCCCGGGACGGCAGCGCCGCCCTCCTCGCGCTGGCGGCGGCGGCCGCGGCGGCGCTTGGGCTCGGCATCGGGCTGTGCCGGGCCCAGGCCCGAGGCGGTGGACTCGCCGGCGGGGGCGACGAGAGGCTCGGGCGCCGGCGGCGGCGGCGTGGCGGTGGGCGTCGGAGCGGCGTCGCCCGGCGTATCGGGCGCCCGAGGCGCCGAGCGCTCGACCGGGATCTCGGGCAGCGGGCTGCCCTCGGTCAGCGGGGCCAGCTCGGAGGCGACGACGCGCGCCCAGGCACGGTCGCTGGGCGAGTCCGCGAGCAGGTCGCGCACCTCCACGGCCTCGGCGTCGGAGAGCTGGCCGAGGAGGTAGTCGGCGATGAGATGCTGGTGCTCGGGCGCGACCTCGGCGTGCGGGCCGATGGTGTCCAGCGCGATCTGCGCCCGCTCGCGCACCGCCGCACGGTCCAGGGAGAGAAGCCGCGCGATCTCGTCGTAGCTGCGGCCGCGTTTGAGGACCATCTCCAGAACGGCGCGCTGATCCCCCGGAAGATTGTTCAACGATGGCATTGTCGCTCCTAGCGTAGATGAGCCTGCTGCGGAATGCCCAACGTGGACGGGCGCTTGCGGTCGGCAAATCACTAAGGTGCGCAGCCGCATGAGCCTCGAACTGCCGTTTGAGCCCACCCTCGGATTCGACCGCGTCTACGGCCTGGAGATCGCCGAGATCGCCGATGGGCTGGTGCGCGGCCGCGTTCAGGTCCGCGATGACCTCAAGCAGCCCGCCGGGCTGGTCCACGGAGGCGTCTACGCGGCGATCTCGGAGAGCCTGGCCACCAACGGCACCGCGGCCATGGTCTTCGCGGGCGGCAACACCGCGATGGGGCTCTCCAACCAGACCAGCTTCCTGCGCCCGGTCACCACCGGGTCGATCACCGCCGTGGCGCGCGCTCGCCATCGCGGGCGTACGACCTGGGTGTGGGAGGTCGAGCTCACCGACGACGACGGGCGGTTGTGCGCGCTGACGCGGGTGACCGTCGCTGTGCGCCCGCTGCCGGCCCAGCCTTAGCTGTTTGGCAACGCGCCGGTGCGTCGGGGCGCGCCGCGGCCGAGCCAGTACTGGGCGAAGGCGTGCAGGGTCGGGTCGGTGGGGGAGCGGACGTGGACCATGTGGGCCCAGGCGAGCCCGATCACCCCGGTGGTCCCGGGCCGGTAGGCGAGCACGACCGCCTGGCCGGTGGCCGCCAGCGCCGGGCTGAATGCCGCCGGCGCGACGGCGCCGGCCGCCGCGGCCAGGCCCCTCGGCGGCTTGCGGGTGCCGTACATCAGCACCACGTCGCCGACCGAGAGCGCCTGCAGGAGTTGATCGTCGGTGATCTGGGCGCCGTTGGCGGTCGTCGCCGCCGGGAGGTGGGGGCCGCTCGTCGGGGGCTCGGAGTCGTAGTTGGGGTGGGCCTGACCGGGCTTGAGCTGCGCGTTGCCCTGGTCGGGGAAGGCCACGCCGGGGCCGCTCGCCGCCCCTGACACGCCCGGGCTGTCGTGGCCGGCCAGCAGGCCGCCCGAGAGCAGCGCGATGACCCCGATGGCGACGGCAAACGAGACAACGACGATGAGCAGTCGCTCGATCAGACGGGGCATGGGTGATCTGGGTCCGGGAGGGTTACTCCGCCGAGCGCACCGCGCGTCGGCTCCGGCCGCGAGCACCGTCGGGGGAGTCAACGCCGGCGGCAGCGGCGAGCTCCGTGATCGAGGCGCGCAGCTCGTCGGCGAGCGCCTCGAGGTCGGGCATTGCGTCATAGTCGGCGTTGAGGCCGAAGTTGAGCTGCCCGTTGTAGCTCATGATCGCGATCCCCAGGGCCTGGTTCTCGGCCAGGGGGACCATCGGGAACATCGCGTCGAGCTCGCGGCCGAGCATGTAGAGCGGGAACTGCGGGCCGGGCACGTTGGTGACGACGAGGTTGAACAGGCGCTGGCGGGCCTGGAGCCGGGCCGCCTGGGCCATGATCGTGGGCGGCGCGAAGCCCGAGAGCTCGGTGAGCACCTGCGCCCCGACCGCCTGCCCGGACTCCTTGATCCCGTCCATGTCACGGCTGATCGTCAGCAGGCGCTGGACTGGATCGGTGACCCCGATCGGCAGCGGCGCCCACATCGCGGCCACGCGGTTGCCCAGTGCTCCCCGCTCCACGTCGGCGCGGACCGAGATGGGGACCATGGCGCGCAGCACGAGCTCCTCGGTGGCCTCGCCGTGCATGCGCAGGTAGCGGCCCAGGGCGCCGGCGACGACGGCCAGGACGACGTCGTTGACGGTGCCGCCCAGCGCGTTCTTGATCGCCTTGAACTCCTGCAGGTCGCCGCGCACCCAGGTGAAGCGGCGGTGGGGCCCGATGCGCACGTTGAGGGGACTGGGCGGCGCCGCCTGTAGGCCCGCCCGGGCCATCGCGCTGACGCCGCCTGCCGCGCGTCCGATCCGCTGCGCCACGTGTCGTGGGCCGCGCAGGGTGGCCCGGACGCCGCGAACGATCTCGGCGGGAACGGTGGCGCGCTCCAGCAGCGCGTCGGCGAGCAACTGAGCGCCGGTGGGCAGCGGCCGCGCGACCCACTCGTGATCGGGCGGTGCCACCGGCATCGGCTCCGGGGCGGTGTCGAACAGGACGGTGAAGATGTCGACGCCCGAGACGCCGTCGACGAGGGCGTGGTGGGTCTTGGAGAGCATCGCGAAGCGGTCGTCGGAGAGCCCCTCGACCAGCCAGATCTCCCAGAGGGGGCGCGAGCGATCCAGGGCCTGCGAGAACACGCGCCCGGCCAGGCGTTTGAGCTGCGCCTCGTCGCCGGGGCTGGGCAGCGCGGTGTGGCGGACATGGAAGGCGATGTTGAAGTGCGGATCGTCCACCCACACCGGCCGGCCCTGGTTCAACGGCACGAAGGCCAGGCGCTGGCGATAGCGCGGGACGAGGTGCAGCCGCCCGGTGAGCTGCTCCACCAGCTCGTCATAGGTGGGGGCCTCGCCGTCGAACACCATGCACCCGGCGACGTGCATGTGCGCGGAGTCGCGCTCGAGGTGCAGGAACGAGCTGTCGAGTCCGGTCAAGCGGTCCGGGTTGGGCACGGGGTGATTCTGACACGAGAGCTGGGTGTGACGATGCTCACACAAATTCGTTCAAGGTCCTGCGAGCCTCGCCGACTTCCAAAACGACCTGCCGAATCGTCTCTGCCCGGTGCGGGGACGAGCGGGGGACCCACCGCCGGATGGCAGTACCGCACCGGCACGGGGCGAATCGTTCGCCTGGCGCAGTCAGCCGCGTCCGTAGCGACCTCTGAAGAAACGTTGCCTCAGCGCAGCGCTTCCCACTGGCCGCGAGCCCGACAGCTAACCCCGTAGGCGACTGGTCGAACCCAAGGAGGTCCTCACCTTGAGGCCCAGATTCACGCTGCGCCGGATGCGCTCAGTACATGTGATTATTGCCACAATGATGCTGGCCGTGCCGGCCTCGGCGTTCGCCTTCTCGGGCGTGACGTCCAGGTCCGCCCGGTCAGTCCAGAATCCAGTCCAGACCCCCCTCAACCTACAGATCAGCCCGCGCCACGTGCAGTTCGGCGATCCGGTGACGATCAGCGGGACCGCACCGGCAGCTGCTGCCGGCAAGCACGTCCTCGTGCAGACGGCGGCCCCGGGCCAGTCCTCGTGGCGCTCGCTGGGCGCGGCGATGATCAGCCCGACCGGCACGTTCCGGGCACGCGTCACGCCGCGCCGCTCGGGGCGTGTGCGTGCGGTCGAGCAGGCGCCGCGCCGCCCCCGCCGACCGCACAGTGGCGGTGAGCCCAGCGCAGAGCACCGCGCCGGGCCCGCAGCCGACGGTCACCGTGGGCGCCCGGTTCACCCCGGCGCGCCACCCGTCGGCGGTGCTGAGCAGCCGTCCGGTTCACGTCGGTGGCAAGCTGCTGCCGGCGCTTTCGGGCCGCCGGGTGCGCGTACAGGGCCGCGGCGCCCGCGGCTGGCACACCCTGAGCACCGGACGGACCGGGGCCCGGGGCGGCTACCGCCTGAGCTTCGCGCCGGGCCACGCCGACGGCCAGCGGCTCCGGATGGTGTTCGACGGCGACGGCCGCAACGGGCAGGCAGTGCGCCCGGCGGGCCGTATGACCGTGCTGCACCCCGCCCTGGCGTCGTGGTATGACGACGCCGGGAACACCGCGTGCGGCTTTCACGCCGGCCTCGGCGTGGCCAACCGGACCCTGCCGTGCGGGACGAAGGTCATGCTCCACTACGGCGGCCGGACCGTGACTGCGGTCGTCGACGATCGCGGGCCCTACGCCGGCGGTCGCGACTGGGATCTCAACCAGAACACCGCGTCCGCGCTCGGCTTCGGCGGCGTGGGCACCGTCTGGTCCAGCCGGTAGGGGACGTCGCCGCGCCAAGACGCCCTCGGCGCCGTCTTCGTGGCGGTTCCGGGGGCGTTTTGCTGCCCGCGCACGGGCAGGTTGACCGTCTGGCGCGTGGCCTACTGTCTGAGGGCATGGCGGCGCGCTGCATCGCCCATGTCGACATGGACGCGTTCTACGTCTCCGTCGAGCTGCGACGGCGTCCGGAGCTGCGCGGACTGCCGGTGGTCGTGGCCGGGAGCGGCCCACGGGCGGTGGTCACGACCGCCTCCTACGAGGCTCGTCGTTTCGGGGTGGGCTCGGCGATGCCCGCCTCGCGCGCCCGGCGCCTGTGTCCCGACGGGGTCTACCTGCCACCCGACTTCCCCTACTACCGCGAGGCCTCCCGCGAGGTCATGGGCCTGGTGCGCGCCTGCTCTGACCAGGTCGAGGTGATCGGCCTCGACGAGGCCTACCTCGACCTCTCGGGGCTGCCCGCGCCCCACGCCGAGATGCGCCGGCTGGTGCATCAGGTCGCCAAGCAGACGGGGCTGCACTGCTCGATCGGGATCGGCCCCAACAAGCTGGTGGCCAAGGTCGCCTCCGATGCCGAGAAGCCGCGGGGCTTCGTCATCCTCACCGCCGAGCAGGCCCGCGAGCGCTTCGCCCAGTCGCCCTGCGGGCTGATTCCGGGCATCGGGCCCAAGACCGCCGAACGCCTGACGCGCTCGGGGCTCGACACCCTGGCCAAGCTTGCCGCGGCATCGCCCGAGGAGCTCGCCTCGCGGTTCGGTGCACGGTTCGGCGCCGCTCTGCAGAGCCGTGCCCGCTTCGAGGACGACAGCCCGGTCACGGAGGAGCGCAAGGTCATCTCGGAGTCGCGGGAGACGACCTTTGACTACGACATCACCGATCCGGCGGCGCTGGAGGAGGTCCTGGAGCGGCTCACCGAGCAGCTCTGCTCAACCCTGGTTCGCCAGGAGCGGCGGGGGCGGACGATCGGGATCAAAGTGCGCCTCGACGATTTCTCCACCCACACCCGGGCCCGCACACTGGCCGAGCCGGTGGCGTCGCTGGATCGCGTGCTGCCGGTGGCACTCGACCTGCTGCGCCGCTTCGCCGCCCCGCGCCCGGTGCGCCTGCTGGGCGTGAGGGTGGCCGGACTGCAGTCGGGCACGCCGACCGACGTCGAGCAGCTGACGCTCCTGGTCTAGTGTCCCGTCCGGTAAGCCCGGACGAATTTGCTGATCGGGCACCAGTGCCGCAGGTGAGGCTGGGGCGCTAGTACAGCGCGCTGGCCAGGCGCCGGCGCGACTCGCGCGCCAGCTGGCTCTCGACCCCGAGCTCGTCGAGGATCCCCACGACGACGCGCCGCATGTCGTCCTTGGCGCCGTCGGCGCTGGGCAGGGCCCCGATGAGGAGGTCCAGCGCCTGCGCGTGGTCGCCGGCGTCGAGCGCTGTGAACGCGTCACCCAGGTCCAGGGGCGGCTCGCGCCGCTGCAGCTGGATCCGGGCCGCGAGCCCGTCGGCGGCGAAGCTGCCCGGGACCTCCTTGAGCAGAGCCAGCGCACCCTCGGCGTCGCCGCGGCTGAGCAGGATGCGGGCCAGCGGCACGGCGGCGTCGGCGCGGGAGGGCTCGAGCTCCACCGCGCGGCGCAGCGACTCCTCATCGCCCTGGGCGACGAGGCCGTCGGCCTCGGAGGGGAGGAGCGAGTCCAGGAAGCTGTTGACGGCGGCGGGCGGCTGGGCGCCGACGAACTCGGCCACCACGCTGCCGTCGCGGAAGGCCTTGACCGCCGGGATGCTCTGGATCCCGAACGTCTGGGCCACGCGAGGATTGGCGTCGACGTCGATCTTGGCCAGCTCCACCTTGCCCTCGCGGGCGGCGACCGCGCGCTCGATCACCGGCCCGAGCTGGCGGCAGGGGCCGCACCACTCGGCCCAGAAGTCGACGACGACGGGGACCGTGCGCGAACGCTCGATGACCGCTGATTCGAAGGTGGTGTCGGTGACGTCCATGGCGATCTCAGATGGTAGCCACCGGCCTCGGCCTACCCCGGGGCTGCTAGATACGAGGGCGTGGCCGACTTCACGGTGACCCGTGGCGCAGTGACCCTGGCCGGCACCGACGCCGGTGACGGGCCCACTGTCGTGCTGGCACATGGCCTCACCGCCACGCGGCGCTACGTGGTGATGGGCTCATCGGCGCTGGAGCGCGGCGGGCACCGCGTGCTCGCCTACGACGCCCGCGGGCACGGCGCGTCCTCGCCGGCCGCGAGCCCGGAGGCGTATGCCTACGACGAGCTGGGCGCCGACCTCGAGGCGGTGCTCGATCACGCGGGGGCAGAGCGAGCGGTGCTGGCGGGCGCCTCGATGGGCGCCCATACGCTGGCCTGGCTGGCCCTGCACCGACCGCAGCGGGTGGCGGGCCTGGTGATCATCACGCCGGCCTTCAGCGGGGCCGAGGACACAGATCGGCAGCGCCTGGCCCGGTGGGACGCCCTCTCCGACGGCCTGCGTCACGGCGGGATCGACGGCTTCGTCGCCGCCTACGGCGAGCCGCCGGTCCCCGAGCGCTGGCGCGAGACGGTGATCAAGGTGATCCGCCAGCGCCTGGCGCTGCACGAGCACCCCGACGCCCTGGCCGATGCGCTGCGCGCGGTCCCGCGGTCGCGGCCGTTCGGCGCGCTCCACGACCTGAGCGCGATCGAGGTGCCGACCGTCGTGGTCGCCTCCAGCGACGAGGCCGATCCCGAACACCCGCAGGCGGTGGGGGAGGCCTATGCCGACGCGATCCCGGGCGCCCGCCTCGTCGCCGATGAGCCGGGCCGGTCGCCGGTGGCATGGCAGGGCAGCCAACTCTCGGCGCTGATCGGGGAGGTGGTGGCGGAGGCGGGCCTGTGACCCGCCCCCGACGCTGCGGCGGTGAGCTACTGGACGGCGTCCTGCGCCGGCGCGATCCGAAGCGCGCGACGGAACAGGGTGTCGTCGACCGAGTCGAACACGTGCTTGCGCACCCAGCAGTCGAAGAGATCGTCGACGTCTGAGTCGTAGGCCGCCTGGAGCGCTGGATCCATCGCGTCGACATCGGGGCCGTAGCGGTCGATCGGAATGCCCAGGCTGGTCGCCACCGCGTCGCGCATCGCCTGCCGGACATCCGGGGGGATCGCCAGGAGCGTCGCGGCGGCAAAGCATGCCTCCGGCGTGGCCGGCGGGTCAATCCGGTGGACGAACTCGGTGGGCGCGGCGGCTGACCTGATCATCGGCGAGGCCTAGCTACCCGAAATGGCCGTCGATCATTCGTCACGCACCCCACAAACTCCTCGCTCTTTGCATCTTTTCGCGCTTGACGCCCGGTACGGGCCAGCGCGTAGGCTCCCGGGCCATGGCCGGCGCCGCCTCAGCGGGCTACTCGGGCACCCCACTGCCGCGCAAGCTTGGCATCAAGCCGCAGGCGCGCCTGGGGCTGATCGGGGCGCCCCACGACTTCGACGAGGTGCTGGGCGAGCTCCCGCCGGGCGTGACCGTGCACCGCGGCGCCTGCGGGGCAGCTTCGACGTGCTCGTGGTCTTCGTGCAGAAGCGCTCCGAGCTCGAGCGCCGGCTGCCGGCGCTCAAGCAGGCGCTGGACCAGGCCGGCGGGCTGTGGGTGGCATGGCCCAAGCGCAGCTCGGGCGTCGCCACCGACCTGGGCGACGAGACGGTGCGCGAGCTGGGCCTCGCCAGCGGTCTGGTCGACAACAAGGTCTGCGCGATCGACGCGACGTGGTCGGGGCTGCGGTTCGTCTACCGCCTCTCGGACCGTACGGGTCAGCCCGGCCGGCATTGATCTGGCGAGTCGGCCCGGCTCTGGCGAGCCGGCACCGGTCAGGCCTGCCTCAGCACGTACACGCGCGCGCACCCGAATTGGTGCACCGCGCCCAGCGCAGGCCCCAGCTTGCGGGTGAGGTCGGCCGCGTGGCGGCAGTCGGAGACGAGGATGGTGGCGCGCGTGGAGGCCACGAAGGCCCGGGAAGCCGTCTTGGACATCCGACCGCCGAACAGGCGATCCACCTCTCGGGCCTGCACGGGGTAGTCCTGGCTCCAGTAACCGTGGCCGACCCAGACCGGACGCCCGGTCTGAGAGGGCACGACGGCGGCAAAGGGGGTGGGGGCCAGGACGCCACCGGGCGGCCCGTGCTGGGCAACCCAGTCCAGAGCCTGGGCGTCTGGCTGGGGGAGGTAGTACTGGACGAGCTTGCCGCTGTTGGTGGTGCGCGCCAACTTGCGGGCGTTGTAGGCGAGGCCGGGGATGGTGATGAGCGCCACGGCCGCCACGCCGAGGATCGCGGGCAGGCGCAGGCGCCGCCAGCCACGCACCGCCAGCACCGCGAAGGGAAGGCTGAGCCCCTGCAGCGCATGGGGCGCGAAGGAGTCGTTGGCGAAGTAGGTCACCACGCAGGCTCCCAGCCACAGCAGCAGCGCCTGCTCGACGAGGTCGTCGCCGGGCCGCCTCACCCCGAAGGCCGCGATCAGCGCGAGCGGCCCGAAGCCGGCGAGCAGGACGATCGCGGGCAGGCGGGAGATCACCTCGTGCTGGCCGGCCAGCTTCCAGGCCGAGTCGTGATGCGAGAGCAGGTAGTAGTAGAGGAGCGGCAGCCCGGCGCCGATCGCCGGCAGCGCCAGCGCGGCCCAGGTGCGCAGGCGCCGCACCACGGCGAGGCCGACGTAGATCAGGCCCAGCGTGATCCCCTGCCATGGGTGCAGCCACGAGGCGACCAGCGCCGCCAGCGCTGCCAGGAGCAGAGGCCGCACGGCGACGCGGCGGGCCCGCGGGCGCAGGGTGGCGCCGGCCGCGCCGCGGTCGGGATCCAGCGCTCGCTCGGTCGCCAGCAGGGCCACCGGGACGAGGGCGAGTCCGAGCGCGCTGGGCACATAGCCCCACAGCTTGTCGGCGGCCAGCAGCTCGTCACCGAGCAGATAGAGCGAGAAGCGAAACGACCCCGCCGCCCATTGGGTCCAGCTGTAGAGGGCCGCCAGCGGGGTGCACAAGAACAGCGAGATCGTCACCACGGCTGCCCGTGCCGCGAGCTGGTCGCCGAAGAAGCGGCGGGCCCAGGCCACGGCGGCCAGGCCGAGGCCGACGATCCCCACCGGCTTCCACAGCAGGTAGGCCAGCGGCAGCGAGAGGCCCAGCCGGTACAGGGCGCCGGTGATGGCAAACAGCGGCTGCAGATAGACGTGGCCGCCCTGGGAGAAGCTGAACAGGTCTGACGCCAGGCCGCCGTGGGCGCCGGCGTCACGTGCCCAGGCCAGGTACTGAAGCTGGTCGGCGCCCAGGACGCCGTCGGCGCCGATGAGCCCGTCGGCGCCGGTGAACCGGGCATGGAGGTGCCCGGCGTGGACGAGCAGCAGCACGAGCGGGAACAGCGCCCAGGCCGCCAGGCCCGCCAGCAGCACCGTCTCCACCGGCGAGACACGCGGCCCTCTCTGCGGCATGGCGGGCAAGACTAGTGGGCGATCACGCGTCAGCGTGAGGGCATGCGCCCGCGGGCGGTCGGGCGGACGCCCGACCGGTGGGGCGGGCGCCTGGCCGGTCGGCCTCGACGCCCGCTATCTCAGCTCAGCCGGCGGTCACGTGGTCAACGCGGTTGACCGGCGCGATGTAGCCGTTGCCGCGGTAGTCCACCGTGACCTTGAGCCCGACCGGGCCCTTGCCGTGCAGGCGCCGGAAGCTCGCCGAGACCGAGAACTTGCAGTTGGGCTGGACCGGAGCGACCACGAACGCCAGCTGGCGGCGGCCGTTGTAGAAGCGGACGCCGACGTTGCCCGTGCAGCGCTGCGCGGCCGGGATGAAGCCGCGCCACCGAGCGATCCGGAGGTCGTGAACGCGTACGGCGAGTGCCGGTCACGGCCCGGTGAGGTGTGCGCGGTCATCTTGGGCGCCGGTCGCTTGGAGGGCTCGGTGAAGAACGTGGCGTCGGCCCCGGCCGACACGACGTCGGACCCGTGGAAGGCCACGATCCGGTAGTGGAACAGCGTCGCCGGGGCCAGCCCGGTCAGCGGTCGCCGACACCGACAGGGAGCGTGGTCACGCCGGCGAGGGTGTTCGGCGAAGCTCTGCATCCCGTACGCCGTCGTGAGGCCGTACTGGATGACCCACGTGGTCGTCGCGCCCTCGGGGTTGATGACGCCGGTCGGCGTGGCCACGGTCTTGCCGACGTTGACGGGCCGCCGGTGACCACGGCGGCCGGCGGGTGGCCGGTGGTGGTGAACGTCCGGTCGGCCCCGACCGACGGCGCCGCCGGGGTTGATCGCGTTGATCCGGTAGTGGTAGGTCGTGCCCGGGGTCAGGCCGGTGATCGTGGTGGTGACGGCGACCGCCTTGGTGCCCGGCCTTGACGTTGTGCAACGTGGTCGTCGCGCCGTACGCGGTGGTCGGGCCGTACGTGAAGTCGTACTGGGTGGCGTGGCCGTTGGGGTTGACCGTGCCGTTGAGCACCGCGGTCGTGTTGCCCACCTTGGTCGCGGCTCCGGTGGCGATCGCCGGGGAGCCCGCCGCAGACGCGATGCCGGCGACCGACGCCGCCATGACCGTGGTCAGGACAAACACCTGCAAAATGCGCCTCATTCAATGCCTCCTCGCGGATTCCTGCGCTTTCTATACCGCCGCGCCGGTCGGAAGTTGCGCGCGGAGCGGCCATCGGGCGCGCACTCGATAGGTTGTCGCCGGTGATCTTCTACGAACCCGACAAGCGCGATCGGGCCGTGCTTGCCCATGACCCGTTCAAGGCGCTGGTCGCGCCGCGGCCGATCGGATGGGTCTCGACGATGGCGGCGGACGGGTCCGATCAACCTCGCCCCGTACAGCTTCTTCAACGCGATCGGCGAGGGCCCGCCGATGCTGGCGTTCTCCAGCAGCGGGGCCAAGGACTCGGCCACGTTCGCCGGCGAGCTGCGGGAGTTCGTCTGGAACCTCGTCACCTTCGACCTGCGCGAGCAGATGAACGAGACCTCGGCGCCGCTCCCCCGCGGCCGCAGCGAGTTCGAGCGCGCCGGGCTGGAGATGGCGCCGTCGACGCTCGTGGCCCCGCCACGGGTGGCCGCGGCGCGCTGCGCCATGGAGTGCAAGGTGGTCCACGCGCTCCAGCTGCATGACGTGGACGGCCGCAGCGTCGACCAGCACCTGGTCATCGGTCAGGTGGTGGGGGTCCATCTCGACGAGTCGGCGATCGTTGACGGCACGGTGGACACCGCCCGGCTGCGCCCGGTGGCGAGGCTGGGCGGACCGGCCGACTACACCGTCGTCGATGGCGTGTTCCGGATGACCCGGCCACGGAGGAGCGGTAGTCGCTGTGGAATCGCCCCCTGCGGTGCGCGGGGAAGGTTTCCGCGATGAGGGCGTCGAGAGGCTGTAGATGGCGGTGGTGATCTCTGACCGGCTGCTCGAAAGCAGCGACCGGCTGCTGGATGCTGAGCCCGACGAGCAGCTCGTCAGCCTGGTCCAGACCGGCCACGAGGCCGCGTTCGCCGCCATCGTCCGGCGCTACGAGCGCGAGCTGCAGGCGCAGGCGCGTCGGCTCACGTCGGATGGGAGGGGGGAGGACGCGGTGCAGCAGGCATTCCTCAACGCCTTCGCTGCGCTCCAGGGCCGGCGGGAGGTCCGCCACCTGCGCGGCTGGCTGCACCAGATCCTTCGCAACGAGGTCACCCGGGCGCGGGTGCCGGTCGACGCGCCGCTCGAGGCGGCCGTGACCGCCTACGGCGAGACGCTGGAGGACACCGTGCAACGCCGCGCCACCGCCCGCGCGACGCTGGTCAGCTCAGCGCCCTGCCCGACCGCCAGCGCGACGCGCTCCTGGGCACCGCGGTCCTCGGTTTCCCGCGCGCCCACGTCGCGCACACGATGGGACTCTCGGAGGGCGCGGTGCGCCAGTTGGTGCACCGGGCCGCGCCTGCGCCTGCGCCAGGCGGCGACAGCGACTCATCCCGTTCCCGCTGCTCAGGTTCTTCGGGGCGGCCCGTTCCGGCGTGGACGCCGCCCCTGACGCGGTCCTCGGCGCCGGCACGGCCGTCTCCGGCGGCCTGGTCATCAAGGTCGGCGCGCTGCTGGCCTCGGGCGTCGTCGCTACCTCCATCGCCGTCACCCACACCTTCCCGACGCGCCAGCCTGCCCCAGCGCAGGCCCGCGGCGCCCGTCATCACCTCGCCCCCACGCACGCGCCCGCGCGTGTATCTGTGACGTCGGCACCGTCCAGGGCGCCCAGCGACCCGGCATCGGTGATCAACAGCGTGCGGCTGCGCGAGCACGGGCCGGCGGGCGTGCGCAGGGACGGTCGCTCTCAGGGCGGCCCCGGGCGCCTCTTCGGCACCCGTTCGGGCCGTCACGGCGGCCCGGGGTCCCGCCGCGGCGCGCGCCGCCGGCCCCGGGCGCGACGGGCCGCCATCCGCACCTAGCGGCGGTTCAGGCGGCTCCCAGCGCGGCAGCTCCGGACACGGGGGCCGGGGCCAGGCTCATCATCCGGCACCGGCTCCGGTTCGGGTTCCGGTTCCGGTTCGGGTTCTAACGGGAGCGGCTCGGGTAGCGGTCGGAGCGGATCGGGCTCCGGGAGCGGACATCAGAGCGACTCCGGATCGTCCTCGGGATCGGTGACCGGCTCGTCCGGCTCCGGGTCGGGTGACGGCGCCGCTTCGAGCGGTGGCGGGCACGGGTCCGGGCACTCCGGAGGCGACGGCGGGAGCGTGAGCTCGCTCGACGGCAATGCCGACCCCTGCCGCGACGTCGGGCTCCTCGGGGTCGGCGCCATCCGTGCCGGCCGCCGGTGGGGCGACCTCAGGCGGCGGCGGTGGCGGCAGCTCTGGCAGTCGGAGCTCTGGCAGCGGGAGCCGGCAGCGAGCTCGCGCGACGGGGGCTCCGGCGGCGGGTCGGGCAGCGGGGGCAAAGAAAATTCCAGCGGGTCGCGTGACGTTTCCGGCTCGCTCGACTCTTCCTCCTCGTAACCCCCCGGATGTGTCGCCGCCAGGACGCGGCGGCGAAAAGGAGGAACCCCTCGATGCGCAGGATCCTGTTCACCATCCTCGCCTGTACCGCGATGTTCGTCGCGGTGCCGACGGTGGCACTGGCCCAAAGCGGCCACCATCACAAGCGCCATCACCACCACGTACGCGTGCGCCACGAGAAGTTCGTGGCCCACCGTCACGACAGCAGCGCCAGCAACCGGCAGCCCGACCACCGGCACCGAGCCGACGGCCGGCACCGTGACCTCGTTTGCCAACAACCTCCTCACGATCACGCTGACCAACGGCAACACCGTCAGCGGTGAGGTGACCAACGACACCGAGGTCAAGTGCGAGAACCCCGCGGACATGAACGACAACGGGGACAACGACGTCGAGCACGGCGACCGGGTCAGCAGACCATGGCCCCGGCGGCGGCGACAACGGCGGTAACGGCAACAACAGCGTAACGGCGACAACAACGGCAACGGAGATAACGGCGACAACAACGACAACGCAACGACGATGTGCGCCATCACGCCGGGCATGGCCGTCACGAAGGCGGAGCTGACGATCAACAGCGCCGGCGCGTTCTGGAACGAGGTCGAGCTGGTCAGCAGCAGCACCACCAGCATGAGCCAGTCGTAGTTCCAGTCGGGCGAGTCCGGCTCCCCCGGACTCCGATTGCGCCGCACTCCCGGGTGGGCTTCTCGCCCCGCCCCCACACCCGGGACCTTCGCGCGCACCGGAGCCGGGGGAAGCCCGACCCGGCACCGGGAAGGACAGGGTGGCGGTCCGGCCTGCCGGGCCGCCGCTCTTCCCTTTGCAGGCCGGTCCGGTGGCAGTGGCTCGCGCGGCCGAGGGGTCAGGCAGCCGAACGGCTCACGCGGCCTGGAAGAAGGCGGTCAGCGTCCGCCGCCACCTCACGTGGCTGGTCCTCCACCAGGAAGTGGGAGGCATCCACGGCACGCCCGGTGACGCCGGGCGCCCACGGGCGCCACACCTCCAGCACGTCACCGTAGAAGACGGGGAGGGCGCCCCGCGCGCCCCACAGGCAGAGCACGGAGCAGGCGATCTCGCGGCCCCGGTCGGCCTCGTCGAGCTGGCGATCGATCGTCGCCCCCGCGCGATAGTCCTCGCAGATGGCGTTGACCGCAGTGACGTCGTCCAGTTGGCGGCGGTAGGCGGCCATCACCTCGTCGGGGTAGGCCTCGGGATCGGTGCCCAGGCCGATCATCAGCAGATGGTGGTCGAAGTAGGCGTCGGGGTCGCCGCCGATGAGTCGCTCGGGCAGCGGCGTGGGCTGGGCCAGAAATCCCCAGTGCCAGTATCCGAGCGCCAGCTTGTCGTCGGCGCGCGCCCACACCTCGGCCGTCGGCACGATGTCCAGAACCGCCAGCGCGCTCACCCGATCGGGGTGGTCCAGGGCCATCCGGTAGGCCACGCGCCCGCCACGGTCGTGACCGGCGACGACGAAGCGCTCGTGCCCGAGCGACGCCATCGCCTGCACCTGGTCCAGTGCCAGCGCGCGCTTGGAGTGTGGGACATGGTCGCTGGCGGGAGGCGGCCGGAACGAGTCCCCGTAGCCGCTGAGGTCCGCGGCGACAACGGTGAAGTGCTCGGCCAGCAGCGGTGCCAGGCGTGCCACATGAGATGCGTCTGTGGATAGCCGTGAAGAAGCAGGAGGGGAGGGCCCTCACCACCGACCATCGCGTGGATGCTGCCGCGCTCGGTGGGCAGGTCGCGGGCCTCGAAGCCGTCGAACACGGGGAGAACCGTATCCGGCCGCGCCGGATACGTGGACGGTCGACAGCGGACGTCGCGTCTGCTCTACAGTCCCCGCGGGGCGGACAGGAGGATCGGAGGCTGATGCCCACTCATGATTTCCAAGCCGCGCACTACTCGGCGATCGTGCCTGTTCCACTGGAGCCGGGCGACCCGGAGTGGAGGCCGGTCCGTCACCACTTCGGCCTGCACGCCTTCGGGACCGGCCTGTTCCGGGGCGCCGAGCCCGGCGATCTCGTGATCGAGGAGCATGACGAGCGCCCCGACACCGACGCCAACGGCCACGAGGAGCTCTATTTCGTCGTCGCCGGCCACGCCGCGTTCGTTGTCGGCGGCGAGGCCATCGACGCGCCCGCGGGCACGTTCGTGGCCGTCCGCGATCCCGCGCTGGTGCGCTCCGCCACCGCGAAGATCAGCGACACGCTGGTACTGGCCGTCGGCGCGCCGCAGGGGCAGGCCTTTGAGGTCTCCGCCTGGGAGAAGGACTACCTGGGCCGCAGCGGCGTGCCCGTCGATTGACCCGCTCGCCGGCGTCAGAGACGCGACGATCGCGCGTGGTCAGCGATCGTTGAGGTCGAGCACCGAGATCGGCGGCTCGATGGTGGACCCGGCCGCCGTCGCGACGATCGCGGTGCCGATTGAGAAGAACTCGATGACATGACTTCCCCAGCCATGGCTCTTCTCGGTGAGCGTGACGCCCACGATGCCCTCGGCGCCGAGCTCCTGGGCCTCGGTCTGCATGCGCTGCATGGCCAGCTCCCGCGCGTCGTAGAGGGCCTGGGTGTAGTTGGGCAGCTCGACGTTGCGGCCCGTCTGGGACATCGTGCGCAGGGGCCGCGGCGGCCCACGTGGTAGACGCAGTTGCCCATCACCATCCCGACCGGTCGGTGGCCGGTCCGCAGAAGGATCCAGAACTCCTGCCCGGAGAGATCGCTCTGAAACGGCCGTCCGTTCGGCGCGCGGTGCAGGACCCCGTCGCGGTGCTTGACCGCGGTCCCGATGGCGATGAACTCGGCCATGTTGGCTCCCCACTCATAGCGACCGATGTCCAGGCGGACGCCGACGATGCCGTCCGCGCCCAGCTGGTCGGCTTCCTCCTCCATCCGCGTCATCGCCAGGTGGCGGGCGCTGTACATCGCCTGCGACAGCACATCGAGCTCACGACTCGTCGTCGGTCCCGTGACCTGGAAGCCGATGTGGAAGATCGAGCTGCCGACAACGAGGCCGACGGGGTCAAAGCCCGCCTCGGTGACGAGCAGAAACTCGTTGACGCTCAGGTCTGACGTGTACAGGCCCTGGCGGTTCTGCTCCAACCGCTCACGGCCGGATTCCGGGATGCCCTCGAGTGACCCTGGCTCGTATTCGCTCACGTGGCTCCCATTCGAACGGCCGGCTTGACATGGAACTGCGACGGTCCCGAGCGCGGCCGAACCGCGGTCCCGGCGGCGTGCATGGTGATGATCCAGCCGCGGCGTTCGGCCTCGCCGCGGCCGGACACGTAGTAGGGGATGCCCAGGCGCCCGCGGTTCCATCCGCGAAACGGGGCGGTCTGCAGCGACGACGCGAGCGACAGCTTGTCGCGGTGGACGGAGTGCGAGAGCGTCAGGCCCACCGCGCCCGCGGCGTGGGCGTCGGAGACCTGGCCCTGGATGTGAGCGCGCACGCTCTCGCGAGCCAGACGGAACGCGTCGCTGAGCTCCTCGAGCTCCTGGTTGAGCCGCGTCGTGCGCACCCTCCGTAGGCGTGTGGACGTCGGGGGCGAGGCGAACATGGCCGCCGTCGTCGCCAGGAAACCGACCGGCTCCTGGCCGGCCTCGTGCAGCCGCCAGTAGTCCTGCACCGACAGGTCGGTGAGCACCGGCCAGTTCACAGCCGACGACCCGGGGAGGCGGACGGCCGTGCCAGTGACGACGTACTCGATCGTTCCGCGGCCGAGGTCGTGGTCACCCCGATGCACGCGGACGCCGACGACGACGTCGGCGTTGACCTGCAGGGCCTCCTCGCAGAGACGATCCAAGGCGCGGCGCCGGGCGGTGTTCCAGGCGTTGGTGAGCACGTCGAGCTCGCACACCTCCGTCATGTGCCAGCGGTAGCTGCGGATCTGGCCACGCCGACGGCTCGGTGAACCGGTTGACGTAGCCTCCCGGCCGGGTGTTGTAGTAGCCCATGCCGCTCCCGCCCGAGACGATCTCTCCCGGCGGAAGCGCCGGCAGGTATTGAAAGCCGGTGCGGACGACGCTCGCGCCCATCACCTGCGCGATGCGGCTGCGGCCCCATCTGGCGCAGCAGGGCGAACTCCTTGACCGATAGGCCGCTGGTGAACATCGAGCTCTCGGCGCCAAGATTCCGCAGACGCTGCTCGGCGCCGAGCGGGATCCCGCCGCTCTCGACTCGCTTCAGCGACTCGTCCTGCTCCCGGTCCTCGCCATCTCCGCGGTTGAAGAACCCCAACCCTCAGCTCCCTCGATGCGAGGCTGCGGCCCGCCCGCGGGCCGCCACTGCGCCAGATCCTCGCAGATCGTCAGGCGTCAGTTGCCGGCAGCAGTGGGCGGGAGGGGATGCCCGTGCGCGTAGAGGTGGACCGGCAGGGCCTCCGCCGGGCGATGCTGTTTGTCGTCGCGGTCCGCGTAGCGGTCGAAAATGGCCTGGATCTCCTCCAGGATCGCCGCCAGCTCGGCAGCCGTGACGTATCTGACCGTGTCGGCCATGAACGCCGCGCGCCGCCACTTCACCGGATACGCCAGCCGTCGCGTCCACCACTCGCGCAGCTGGCCGTACGTGCGGTCCACGAACGTGCGCTCGAGTGCCTCGCCCGCGCTCGCAGCGTCGGGCTCTCCGGTGCCCGTCTCGAAGATGCGGGACTTGCTGGTCAGGCGCCAGGGCCGGCTGCGCCCTCGCCCTCGCCCTGTGTCCTCCACGAAGCCGTACCTGGCAAGGGTCTGAAGGTGCCAGGACATGTTCCCGGGGCTCTCGCCCAGCAGCTCGGCCGCTCGGGTGGCGGTGATCTCCCCGTCGCGGCGCATCGCCTCCAGCAGGGCTACGCGCAACGGGTGGGCGAGAGCCCGCATGGCGCGCGCGTCGGTGACGACCTGGCGGCCGGACCGTGGGGAGGGTGTCACCGGGTTACCGGTGCGCTCGCGCGGCGGCACGCGTCATCGAACGCCGGGGCAGCGCCAGCCGGAGACCCACGTCGACCAAGAGCCAGCCCGTGGCACGCCTGGCCGTGAGGATCACAGGGGCCCGTGGCACCTCGTGTCGGCTCGACGCGCCTGAATTGGCGGCCTGGCGCAGCTCAGTGGCGCGCTCTCTGGCAAGCGCTCGAACCAGCGCGGGGTTGTTGGGCACGACGCCTCCTTGAGCAGTTCGATGTCTCACAAGAGTACTTGTCACAAGAAGTCTTGTCAATGGGCGCGGAGGGAGCAGGAGGCGTCCGGTGGAGAGGTGCGGTTAGAGAAGGAGGGGCTCGCCCGCACCCGGCTGACCATCGGAGTCCAGCGGGCGCGCATACGTGATGGGGTCGCCGTGGGTGATTCCGAACAGGTAGAACCCCCCGACACCGGGGGGTCGCGTCGACCGTGCGCGATCGTGGCGCAATTCGATCGTGGCGATGTCAGGACTTGCCAGTGCGACGGTGAGCCGCAGCGGATCGCGTGACCCGCCGCCGAGCCGGTGCAGACCGGCGCCATCCGCCTCGAGGCCGTCCGCCGTGCTGGGGGCGCCCATCCCGCCGCCGGTGTGACGCCACGTGTCGTCAGTGCGTTCAAAGTCCGCGCGGTGAAGCACGGCAAGCCCCAGCCGTTCAGGTTGAGTTCCTTGTCGACCCAGAACAGCGCGGCGCCGTGACCCTCGTTGCTCCAACTGTCGAGGAAGCGGACGCCTGCCGGTAGATCGTCCAGAGCGTCCTGGCGCGACTCGAGCACCGCCTCTGCGGCGATCCGCATCGACTGCCTCAGGTCGCGGTCGTTCATGGCACTCGACCCGGGACGGAGCCGTCCTCCCGCGTCATCATCGCGGCCCGCGATGGCGTCGCAGATCCTGTCTCGCGGCCACCAGCGTCCCGATGAACCCGAACACGCACGCGACCCCGCAGAGGCCCCCGAACACGTAGAGGAAGGTGTGCTGTCTGCCCCAGGGAGCGGTGATCAGCAGTGCGGCGATGTTACCGCCGGCGAGATAGAGCGCTGCTGTGCAGATCACGACCGTGCGGCGCTGGTCAGGCGGCGTCGACTGCCACACCTTCAGCAGCCCGAAGTAGAGCACCGCCGTTGTTCCGCCGACGACGGTGAGGCCCACCACGCTGGCAACCACGAATGCGGCCATCCCAACCTCCGTGCGCGTGTGGGTGAAGCGTAACTCTCGCGGGGGCGCGCGGCAATCGGGAATTTCGGGGTGGCGGGGTGGGGTGGGCGCGTCGCAGTCGGTCACACGAGTCAACGGAACTTGCAGGGCCGAGCGCAGTACCTCGCGCGACCGGAGGTCCCTTGACCCAGGAGATCCACATCGAAGCCGGCGTCCTGGAACAGACCGCCCGCCTGCACGACCTCCCGCCGATCAGAACGCGCTGCTCGCGGTCCTCCGGCGGCGCATCGCGACCGCCCGCGGCGCCGGGGTGACGGCGTGTGCGGGCGTGTCGTCACCCTCGGCGCTGCGGCCCTCGTAGGGAGGTCAGGACTGCCCGTTGAGCCACTCCTCAAAGGTCGGCCCGACGAGCTTCGCGTCGGGGCCGGGCAACAGGCCGCCGGCCTCGTTGATCTCGTGGTCAGGATCGTCGGGGCTGCTGACCTCCTCGATGGTGACCGACTCGTCCTGCCGCGCGACGACGAGCTGTGCCATCTCGGCGAGTCGCTCCTCCCGCGGTCCAGCGATCTCTGAGATCGAGCCCGCGCCCGCGGCGGCGAACCGCTCCGGATCGGAGGCCACCGCGGCGAGCTCGTCGGCCACCGAGCGGGCCGCGACCAGCTGGGTGCGCATCACCGGCACACGGCTGATGTCGCCCTGGCGGCCCCAGTTGACGAGCTGCTCGACGAACTCGTGGAACTGAGACGCACGCAGGATGTGAGCCGGGACCGGACCGTCGAGGTGGGAGCGCTCGTGCGCGATCTTGGCGGCGCCGTAGCCGCCCTTGAAGCGGTCGGTGCCGATGATCGAGACGACGACGATCCGCTCGACGCCGGCCTCCTTGCCGAGCTTCTGGAGGTTGTGCGCCGAGGTCGTGAAGAACTCGGTCGCGGCCTGCTGCTCGGGCGACGGGCCCGTGGCGGCGTCGATCAATGCCTCGACGCCAGCCAGAGCCTCCGCCAGACCCTCGCCGGTGATCACATCAACGCCGTTGGCGCGTGAGATCTCGACGACGTCATATCCCTGCTCCCTCAGCACCGCGACGGCGTGGCTGCCGACCCCGTCCCGTTGCTCCTGCGACTGCGATCTTCTTGGCTGTTTCCATCTCTGTTCTCCTTCACGCGCCGGTGCGGTCACACCGGCCGGGTTTCTGTGTCCACGCGGTAGACCCGTGGCGATCAGGAGATGTGACAGACGGACGAGCTGGTGGGCTCCCGCGAGGCGACCGGACCTGAGATCAGCAGCCGTCGCTGCCGGGCTGCGGCGCGACGTCCGCCGGCGCGTGCCTGGAAGCGCGGCGGTAGGAGTCATCGGCGTCCCGTGCGAGGGGAGAGCTGTAGGACGTGTAGTCATAACACCCGCCCTGATCGAGCCCGCCGATGACGCCCACGATCTCGGTGCCCGACCGCGTGGGCCGCAGCCACGGCGAGCCGCTGGTGCCGCTGACGTAGCCGCGGCAGTCGAACGACGGGAACGCCCGCGTGAGGTAGGTCGTCGTGGAGCAGGTGATCGGATCGTTGGCGGTGCCCGCGGGATAGCCGGTAACGGCGACACGGACGCCGCGAGGGGGTGTGGCCCCAAGGGCAAATGCGCCCGTGACGCGCTCGATCGCGGTCCTCGCGCCGGCGACCGTGTGCGGGGCGACGGTCAGGAACGCAACGTCGTCGTCGGGATCCTGCCGGGTCGTCCAGCGCGAGGCCAGGTGAACGGCCGTGACGGTCCAGCGGCCGTAGGGGGCCTGGGCGCCGCGCTGGCCCGGAACGAACACCATCCCGGTGCCGCTGCCGGTCACGCAATGCGCCGCGGTGATGAGCGTGTCGCCATGCGTGCTGTGGACGACCGTGGCCGTGCACTGGTGCTTGGTGGCGCTCGCGCTGGCGTACAGAGCGCCGATCTCCGCGACCCCGGTCGACGTGCTGGAGGCCGGGACGCGCTTGTCCTTCACCGGCGACTTCACGGCGGCGGCGCGCAGGCTGAGCGCCAGGGCAGTCGCGGGCAGTGCGAGGGCAACGAGCGCCAGTGCGATGGGAGCCGAGGCCTTGCCTTTGATCATGCCGGCGCCCGACGCTATGGACCCGGTCGTAGGGTCCGCGTCAAGTCGGGGCGGTTCTTCGGGACGTCCTACACAGGCGTGCGACGCCGCTGAGCGGCGGTGCCAGACGAGGTTGCGCCAAGCCGCTAGACGTGCGGGTACAGCTCGACCAGGATCCCAGGGGCCGCGGCCAGCCGGGCGTCACACGTGATGAGTGGAACGTCGAGCGCCTCGGAAAGCGCGACGAACACGGCGTCGTACGCAGTGAGACTGTCCCGCAGGGCCCAGACGCGATCGGCGAGCGGCTCGTGGCCATATCGGGTGATCGCCAGGTCCGAAACGTCGGTACGAATGTCTTCGGCGCGGTCTGCGCTGAGCTTTCCGCCGCGCACCAGACCGCGAAGAGCCTGCAGGATCTCGACGTCGATCAGATGCGGGGCATGAAGATCGCCGTCGTCGGACAGGCGCTGGACGAGCGCGCGGTCAGGCGGCCGCTCGGCCAGCGCGGCGAGCACGGCGGACGTGTCGACGATGAGCATTGGGGGGTCACTCGCGATCGCGGCCCGAGCGCACGGCGGCAACGATGTCAGTGGCCGAGGCACCGCCGGAGCGCGATCCCGCCCGCTGCAACACGTCGCTGACGGCCGGACGCTCCGCAACCCGCTCGAGTTCAGCTAGCGCGTAGTCCGATAACGAGACGCCAGTGGCAGCTGCACGCGTGCGCAAGGTTGCGTGAACAGCATCAGGCACGTTCCGGATCTGGATCGTCTTCACGGGGAAAGATCGTAGCGGATTGGGTGTGCCACACCCAATCTAGGTGCATGCGGTCAAGAGGAGGGGCCGGGGGCATGAGCGCGGCTGGCGAAGACCCACGTCGGAAGAAGGAGCGGTCTCGGCGACCACTATTTCATGCTCGATAATCGGGCTTATGTCTACTTGCCGGGCAAAACGGGCCAAGGTTTCAGGCGACGTCGATCTCTTCGCGTCCGGCGGCCCAGAGGATCTTCTCGTCAAACGACGCCACGGCCGAGTCGGTGTGCTTGGCGGTGGCAAGGCAGTACGCGCCGGGGAGGCTGATCGGGTGTCGGTGCCTCAGGCGAGCGGCTTCGACTCCGATTGCCTCGTTGGGCTGATGGACGGTGACACCAAGCGCGGCGATCGCCTCGCGGGCGGCAGCGAGCCGCGCAACGTCGGTTGAAGGTGCGATCAGCACTTCTGTGAGGTTCACGACGCTCACGGCGCACGTGTCCTTGTCCGCGCGCCATTGGGTGAGGAGCTCACGAGCGCGAGCGTGATGGGCGTCGTCGGCATCGAGTGCGCCGATCAGCACGTCGGCATCGAGCAGCCGTCTCACTGGAGATCATCCTCCGCGTCGAGCCGATCGAGATAGCCGGCAGGATACGTTCCCGTCAGTGCCCCGAACGCATCCTCAAATGTCGTCGTGGCGCGTCTGATCCGCAGCTCTCCGTCTCCCGCCGGCTCGACCGTGACTTGCTCCCCCGCGTGCAGCCCGGCCTCCTGGAGTGCTGCCACCGGGATCGTGACCTGATTCTTCGTGGAGATCCTCGCCATTCCTTTACTCTAACAGTAAAGGAATGCGCTGGACCCCCTCGCTCAACGGTCGTGGGCGTGAACGCGTCGAGGTGATCCACTACCGTCGAGCCGATCCTGTCCGCTTCTCGACAGCCCGACACCGACGCGGAGTGATCACCGGTCGACGCGACACCGCGCCCGCTCGGGCGCTGAGATGCTGGCTCGTTGCCGTGCTGGTCATCGCCGCCGGGCTGCTGCTGGCCCCAGTCGCCGGCGGTGGCCATCCCGTGCGCGCGCCGCGGCTGGCCCAGCGATCGCCGCCGCCGCCGGTTGCGTCGCCGTTCGGGGTCTCAGGTGACTATCTGGCCGCGGCGGCAACGCCGGCGGGACGGCTATTCGCCTCAGACGTCCTGGGCGCACGCGGCCGCGTGCGGTTCTTCGTCCCCTACGACGCCCGCGGGTCCTTCAATGGGACGGCGTGCGCGTCGTCGCCCGCCTACACCGCCGGCGCAGCCGCCTGGAACGCGCTGATGGCGCAACTCACCCAAGCTCGTGCCGATGGTTTGACGCCGCAGATCGTCTTCAGCCCCGGCACTGGGATCGGGGGCACTCCCGCCATGCCGGACCCAGCCGATTCCGCGCAGGCCACCGACTATTCCTGCGGGGTCGACATGGCGCTTCAGGGGTTGTGGGCGGCCCGGCAGTCCACCGGCATGCCGGTCGACGTCGAGGCGTGGAACGAGCCGGACATGGCCGGCTATCTCAGCCCCGGGACCGCGGCCCACGGCTCGTGTCCGGCATCGGCCATCGCGATGCCATCCTGCTCGGGGCCGTGGCGCGCGGCGATGCTCTGGTACCTGGCCCAGACCGACGCCAACGCACTGCATCAGGCCACTCCCGGATTCCCCCCGGTGACGGTGGCGGCCCTGACCCTCGGTGCTCCGGAGAACCTCGGTTATCTGGATGCCGGGCACACCAGCCTCATGAGGGCTCAGGGATCGCTGTACCCGGGCTACTACCAGTCGCTGTACGAGATCGTCCATTGCGCCCCCGGGTACGGAGGTTGCCAGCAGCCCACCGTCAACCCGACGACGATGCCCACAGACTGGGCGGTCCACGATTACACCGACCCGACCGTTCAGGGCACCGCCGACCTGCGCGAGTTCGTCACCACCCTGGCGCGGCTCAACGACCGCTACGCCGCCGGGGCCACCGCCGCGGTGTGGGTGACCGAGTCCGGGGTGCACCTGGACGCCGGCTCTCGTCAAGACGCCAACCAGCCCCACGGGGTCACGTGCCATTCGCCCAGCGGCGCCGACAACACGTTCGGCTGCCTTGTCGACGGGAACGCCGCGGCCCAGGCCCGAGGGGCCCAGGTGTGGCGCGAGCTCGCTGGAGTCACCGCCCCGACGACCCATGGCGTGGTGCGCGTCACCCAGCTCTTCTGGTACCAGTTCGCGCTGGCGGCGATGACCTGCACCCCGGGCGACCCGTGCCAGCTTGCCAACGGAGTCGTCTTGACCACTGGGCAGAGCCTGCCCATCCTGCACAGCTGGGACTCGGCGTTGGTGGACTCTGCGGGAAGGCCACGGGCCAGCTTCTGCGCACTGATCGGTCAGCCCGCGACGAGCTGCCCGGGCCAGCCGGACGCCTACGCGGACGCGCACTGGGTGGACTGGTGGCAGCCGATGGCCAAGCGCTGCCCGACGCACTACGGCGCGTGGGTTGCCTACCGGCCCGATAGCGGTGTCCCCGACGGCCAGGAGTGCTACTACAGCCCCCACCTGCCGCCACCGCGAGCCGCCCGCAACTAGACCGAGGCTGTGACGCCGTAGCGCAGGTAGACGACGCCGCCCGCGAAGCGGCGCTCCTCCAGGAGCTCGAGCCGCACGCGCACGTCGACGGGGAGCGCGGCCTTGCCGCCACCCACGAGGATCGGGTGCAGGAAGAGATGACACTCGTCGACCAGTCCCGCGGCGATCGCCTGGCCGCCCAGCTCCGCGCCCCCGATGCTGATGTCCGAGTGCGAGGACTCCTTGAATTCTCTGATCGCGGCGTGATCGAACTCGCGCTCCACCCGCGTCCTCGCGCTCGAGACGGCGTCGAGCGTCCGCGAGTAGACGACCTTCTCGGCCGCCTGCCAGATCTGCGCGTAGTCCCGGGTCGCCGCCGAGTCATCGCGGCCGGGGCTCGCCGTCTCCCAGAACACCATCGTCTCGTACATCCGCCGCCCGTAGAGGTATGTCCCGATCTGCCGTTCGAGGTCGTTGACGTAGGCGTGCACCTCTTCGTCGGGCGCCGCCCACTCAAACGTGCCCTCGGCGTCCTCCACATACCCGTCGAGCGAGGCAATCGCCGAATAGATCAACTTGGCCACGTCACATCCCTCCTGGTCGATGGCGAAACGCAGAAGCGCGCTCCTCAGATCATCAGACCGGCACACCGACCAAGACTCATCGGTCGCGCCGGTACCCTCCTACTGTGACGCCGGAGGAGCTCGCCAATCTCGCGCATCTGCGCCGCGCCCGCGATCGCATGGACCGCGAGTATGCCCAGCCGCTCGTGGTGGCCACGTTGGCTCGCACCGCGCTGATGTCGCCCGCGCACTTCTCGCGGCAGTTCAGCGCCACCTACGGCGAGACGCCCTACGCCTACCTGATGACGCGCCGCATCGAGCGCGCCAAGGCGCTGCTGCGCCGCGGCGATCTGTCGGTCACCGAGGTCTGTCTGGAGGTCGGGTGTACGTCGCTGGGGTCGTTCAGCGCCCGCTTCACCGAGCTCGTCGGTGAGACACCGACCGCTTACCGGGCCCGTGATCACAGCGCGCTCATGAACGTGTCGGCCTGCGTCGCCAAGGATGTCACCCGGCCGATCCGCAGACCCGGCCGGAACGGACACACGCGCTCGCCGCTGGACCCGTAACGTTGCGGGCATGAATCTCACGCTCTCCCAGTGCTTCGTCCTGGTCCACGATCCCGAGCTGGCGCTGGCCTTCTACCGCGACGCGCTCGGCCTCGAGCTGCGCAGCGATGTCGCCCGCGAGGACTTCCGCTGGCTCGTCGTCGGCGCTCCCGCCCAGCCCGGCGTCGCCATCTGCATCACCAACTACCTCAACGGCAGTCCCGCCGACATCGACGCCCTCTCCGGCCTCGTCGCCAAGGGCGCGCTCAACGGCGTCCACTTCCAGGCCGACGACCTCGACGCTGCCTTCGCCAAGATCCGCGACTCGGGCGCCGAGATCGTCCAGGAGCCGACCGAGCAGCCGTGGGGCACGCGCGACTTCGCCGTGCGCGACCCGTCCGGCAATCTCGTGCGTATCGACCAGCCGCCGGCCGCGTAATCACGTCGCGCTCGGTGAGCGAGCCCGCGACGCATTCCTCCCAGTCAGAGGACGGCCTCACGCTCGTCCACCACGAGGTCGGCTCCGGGCGGCCTGTGGTGCTGCTCCACGGCTACATCTCGGCGGCGCGAGACACCTGGCTGCGCAGCGGCGCCGCCGCCGGGCTGCTGGCTGACGGGCGGCGGCTGGTCATGCCCGACATGCGCGGCCACGGCGACAGCGCCAAACCCCACGACGCCGCCGCCTACCCGCCCGACGCGCTCATCCGTGATGTCCAGACGCTCATCGCGCGCCTCGAGCTCACCGACTACGACCTCGCTGGCTACTCGCTTGGCGCCCGGATCGCGGCACGGCTACTGGCCCTGGGCGCGCAGCCGCGGCGTGCCGTGCTGGGCGGGACGGGCCTTGCCCCGATCGTCCACGCCGCCGGTCGCGGCGAGAACTATCGGCGGCTCTTCGCCCGCCTCGGCGCCACTGAGCCCGGCACGCCGGAGGCCCAGATGCAGGAGTTCCTGACCAGCGCCAACGGTGACCCGGTCGCACTGCTGCACGTGTTCAAGACGTTCGTCGATACGCCGCTTGACGCGCTCGCCGCGGTGCAGGTGCCGACGCTGGTCATGGCCGGGGAGGGCGACACCGACCGCGGATCCGTGGAGGACCTCGCCGCCGCTCTGCCCCAGGGCCGGCTGCGCCGCGTGCCCGGCGATCACCTCACCGCGCTGTTCGGCCCGCAGTTCAGAGACGAGGCCGCGGCCTTTCTCGCCGGCCGCGAGCTTGCGTAGGCGCGGATCCGCCCGGCCGGACGTCTGGAAGGCTCCATTACGATGAGGGAGATGCATCACAGCGAACTCGTGTGTGGGTGGTGGCTGCGCCTCTAGCGCGGCCTTGCTGATCTCTGTCAACGGGCTGCCTGAGAGCGCCCGTTGCCACCCGCACCACGGATATGCGCTCACAGCAGCTCTCTCCCAAGGAGCATGCGCATGTCCCAGACCCTCTCCATAGATCGAGCCGCCGAGCCTTCGCTCGCCGACGCGTGCCTGCGCTCAGTGCAGATCGAGGCCGCGTTCCTGTCGGATCCGGGCGGGTATCGCGTCCTCACCGGCGACCGGCCGACCGGCCCGCTGCATCTCGGGCACTACTTCGGGACGCTGCTCAACCGCGTGCGGCTACAGGACCTGGGGGTGCAGACCATGGTCCTGATCGCCGACTACCAGACCATCACCGACCGCGACAGCCCGGCGTCGCTGCCCCGCGATGTGGAGGAGCTCGTGGCCGATTATCTGGCCGTCGGCATCGATCCCGCTCGCTCGATCATCTTCGCCCACTCCCAGGTGCCCGAGCTCAATCAGCTGGTCGTGCCCTTCCTGAGCCTGGTCAGCGTCCCCGAGCTCGCTCGCAATCCGACAGTCAAGGAGGAGCAGGCCGCCGCGGGCCTCCCGTCGGCATCCGGGCTGCTGTTCACCTATCCCGTCCACCAGGCCGCGGACATCCTCTTCTGTCACGGCAGCGTCGTGCCGGTCGGCAAGGACCAGCTGCCCCACCTCGAGCTCACGCGCATGGTCGCCCGGCGGTTCAACCAGCGCTACAGCCCGCCGCGCCTTACTTCCCCGAGCCCGAGGCGCTGCTCAGCGACGCCCCGGTCCTGCTGGGCACCGACGGGCAGAAGATGAGCAAGAGCCGGGGCAACGCGATCGCGATCGGCGCGTCGGCGGATGAGACAGCTCGCCTCATCCGGAGCGCCCGGACCGACTCGATCCGTCACATCACCTATGACCCGGTCGGGCGCCCCGACGTCTCCAACCTCGTGCTGCTCGCCGCCCTCTGCCTGCAACGCGACCCACAAGCGAGTGGCCGACGGGATCGGCGACACGGGCGCGGCCGGCCTCAAGCGGGTGGTCACCGAGGCCGTCAACGAGCGCTTAGGGCCCGTCCGCGCGCGCCGCAGCGCCCTGATCCAGGACCGCGGGTACCTGCGCGAGGTGCTGCGCGACGGTACGGGCGCGGCCAAAGCGATGGCATCACGCACACTGGCTGAGGTCCAGCGGCTCATGCACACGGCGTACTGACGCTGCGGCAGGTGTGGCCGGCACGACGACGAACCCAGGCGATAGGCTGCGCGCGTTGCCCACCGGCGCCGCCGCGGCGCCGGCATCCAATGCGTCCGCCGGCGCCCCGATCCGTCCACGTCCGATGACCCCCCGTCAACGCGTCATTGCCCGCCTCCTCGCCCCCGCGGTCATCGCCGCCGCGGCGTTATGTCAAGCGGCCCTCCCCGCCCAGGGCGCCGGAGGCGGCGGCAGCCCCGATCGGCTCCTCCCCGCCGCCCAGCTCGGGCTCCGGTGGCGCAGGGCTCGAGGGTGGTGGGCTTGCCCCGGTGGCATCGACCCCGACGCAGCATCCCTGCCGCCGCCCAGCAAGCACGCCAAGGGCAAGTGGCTCAAGAGCGTCGCGATCACGGAGTACTGGCCCGCGCCGGAGTCATGGTTCGTCGGCAAGATGGTCAAGGCGCCCGGGCTGCCCGGCCTGCACCGCATCGACTGGCTCTACTCGGCCACCGGCCTGTCGATGGAGGGCTCGGGCATCGGCCTGGACGGGCAGCCGTACCACATCGATGCGCTCGGCGACGGCGGCTGGGTGACCACGACGGGCGCGGCGACCTCGCCGTCCAACGGCTGGTCGGCCGGCGCCCCGTACTGGCGGGCCGGCGGGTACTGGCGCAACAAGAAGCGCGCGGTCACCTTCCCGCTCGCCGCCGGCGGCTGGTCCAACGGCCGCGGCGCCAGGTACGTGCCGCTGCGCGACGTGACCTTCGCCGCCGGGAGCCTCGCTGCCGCTGCGCTACTTCCAGTCGATCGCCGTGGACCCGAGGGTCATTCCGCTGGGCAGCCGCGTCTACGTGCCCGGCGTACCGCAACGACGGCTTCGGGGGCTGGTTCGTCGCCCAGGACACCGGCGGCGCGATCAACGGCCGCCACATCGACGTCTACCGGCCGCCGCCGTCCAGCGCCCTGGACATCGGTCAGTCGCTGAGCGGGCAGCGCATCTTCGTCATCAAGCCCAAGCACTGAGGAACCAGTGGCCGCTCGGCAAGTACGCCCGTATTTGCGACGAGCGACCACTAGACTCACAGGCATGCCCAAGCAGCAGCGAACGATGCGTGTCGAGCAGCGCAGCCAGCTGGCCGCGATGCAGCAGATGGAGAGCCGCAGCGACGAGGAACTCGAGGCCGAGACCAAGTTCAAGGCCGCCGCGCAGGCCATCCTCGGCGCCCGCGCAGCCGAGCGCTACGACGCCAAGGCCGCCCGCGCCCACTTCCAGCGCGCGATCGCCGCGGCGCGTCCGCAGGAGCGCCTGCAGCTGCGCCGGATGGCCGACGCGTCGCTGGCGCTGGCCGAGCGGCGGGCCGACGACCTCAAGCGCGCCACCGAGCGCCTCGGCGTCGAGGCGCCGACCAACCGCCAGCTGCGCGGGCTGAAGTTCATGGGCCTGGTGGCCCCGCCCAAGAGCGCCGGCACCCTGGCCCGGATCCGCGGCGTGCTCATCATCATCGCCCTCGATCGTGGGGGTCCTGCTGCTGGGCTTCGGCATCGTCAGCCTGGTGGCGCTGGCCACCGGCGGGATGTCGCTGGATCTGCGGATCTTCTGGGGCTTCGTGCTCGTGGTGGTGGCGATCGGCGTGCTCGCCTTCTTCGGGCGGCGCCGACAACGCAAGGCCCAGGCCGACCGCGCCGAGCAGGTCGCGGCGCGCGGCCGCTGAGCCGGACGAGGTTCGGCCGCCGTGTGCGGGCGCTACAGCCTGGCGACGCCCGATCCGGGGACGTCTGCGGGCCCGCTTTCCGATCGGCGAGTCGATCGAGGTCGCGGACCCGCTACAACGTCGCGCCCGGCGACGAGGTGCTCGCCGTCACCACCGATCGCGAAGGGCACCGCGCGGCGACATGCTGCGCTGGGGCCTGGTGCCGTCCTGGGCCAAGAGCCCCGACACCGGCCTGAAGATGATCAACGCCCGGCTGGAGACCGCGACCGAGAAGCCGGCCTTCCGCCGCGCGTTCGAGCGCTTCCGCTGCCTGATCGTCGGCCGACGGGTTCTACGAGTGGCGGCGGGGCCGAGCCCGACGGGAGGCCCCAAGCAGCCGTTTCACATCACCCGCGCCGACGGCCAGGCGTTCGCCTTCGCCGGGCTGTGGTCGATCTGGCACGCCGAGGACGGCGGCACGCTGCGGACCTGCACGATCCTGACGACCGCCGCCAACGCCGCGATCGCGTCGCTGCACGACCGGATGCCGGTCATCCTCGGCCCGGGCGCCGAGTCCGCCTGGCTGGACACCTCCACCCCGCGCTCGGAACTGCGCGAGATCCTCGCCGGCCTGCCCGCCGAGTCAACCGCGGTGACGGAGGTCGGCTTCGCCGTCAACGACGCGCGCTACGACGGTCCGGAGTGCCTGGCGCCGCCGGCGCCCAGCGCCCAGGAGGCGCTGTTCTAGCGCGCGCCTACTGCTCGGGGGCGGCGAAGGTGAGGCCGCCGAGGTCGACGGCGCCGCGCGCCACCGAGGCCGGGGCGCCCTGGCCGGAGCGCCTGCCGGTGCCGGCCGTCCGTTGGCGGCGGGTGCGGAGAGGTCTCGGTGAGCCAGTTGTTGAACGCGTCGGCCGGCATCGGCTTGGAGACGTGGTAGCCCTGGGCGAGATCGCAGCCGAGCACGGCGAGCTGCTCGAGCGTCGGGCTGTCCTCGACGCCCTCGGCGATGACGTTGAGCCCGAGGTCGTGGCCGAGGTTGATCGTGGAGCGCACGATGATCAGGTCGCTCTCGTTGCTGCAGCATCGGGGAGACGAAGGAGCGGTCGATCTTCAGCTCGTCGATCGGCATCTTGCGCAGATTGGCCAGCGACGAGTAGCCGGTGCCGAAGTCGTCGACCGACAGGCGCGCACCCGAGGGCGCTCAGGCGGCTCACCGTGGCCAGCGCCCGCTCGGGGTCGGACATGATCATGCTCTCGGTGATCTCGAGCTGGAGCGCCTCGGGCGGCAGGCCGTAGGCGCTCAGCAGCCGCTCGATCTCCTTGGGCAGATCGTGGTCGAGCAGGTTGCGCACCGACAGGTTGACCGCCACCGACATCTCGCGCCCGTCCTTGCGCCAGGCGGCGCATTCGGCGATGGACCGCTCCAGCACGTGGCGGGTCAGCGGGCCGATGAGGCCGGTCTGCTCGACGGTCTGCACGAAGGCGCCGGGCGGGATGAGGCCGTGCTCGGGATGCTGCCAGCGCACCAGGCCCTCGGCGCCGCGCACGCGCATCTCGTCGAGGTCGATGATCGGCTGGTAGTGCACGACGATCTCGTCCTGGACGAGCGCGTGGCGGATCCCGCTCAGGACGCCCAGCCGGCGCTTGGAGTGCTGGTTCTGCTCGGCGGTGTAGATCTTGTACTCGGTCTGGGTCTCCTTGGCCGCGTACATCGCGATGTCCGCGCAGCGCAGCAGCGCGTGGGAGTCCTCGCCGTCCTGGGGGAAGCGGGCCACGCCGACGCTGGCGCCGACCTCGAGCGACAGCTCGTCGATCATGAACGGCTGGCTGACCGACTTGAACAGGCGCGTCATCACCACGTCCAGGACGGCCGATGTCGTCGGTGTCCTCGGCGAGCAGGATCCCGAACTCGTCGCCGCCGAGCCGGGCCACGAAGCCGCCGTCGCCGATCGCCGCCGTCAGGCGCGGGCCGAGCTCCTTGAGCAGCACGTCGCCGTAGTGGTGGCCGAGCGTGTCGTTGATCTCCTTGAACCGGTCGAGGTCCATGAGGAGCACGGCGAAGCTGCCGTCCGACTCTCCGGCCGCGGCGATGCGCTCTGGCGATCGCGGCGTGGAACTGCTCGCGGTTGCCGAGTCCGGTGAGCTCGTCGGTGGTGGCGATGCGCTGGAGCTTGTCGCTGCGGCGCTTGGAGGTCAGCAACTCGCCGACGAGGTACTGGAAGATGCCCAGGACAAGCGCGAACAGGACGATGCCCATGACGCCCAGCTCGATCGGCAGGTAGCCGCGGCCAGCGTCAGCAGAGCGGAGAAGAGCTCGCGCGGAAAGCAGCGGGACCAGCATTCACGGACCTTATCGGAGAGGGACATCGCCGTCAAGCCAGCACATGAGCCGGCACTCTGAGGAAGTTCGAATCCGAGGGCGACGACAAACGCTGCGAACACCAGCAGAGTAGTAGTCGGCGTGGCTCGGAGTCGAGGTGAGTGGCTCGGGCGACCTGATGGGAGAAGATGCCAGCCCGCGCCAGAGGGAACGCCGCGAAGTTGAGCCAAGTTGTGACGAAGAAGTGAAGCGGCCTGCGCCGAACGACGAGCCATCCGACGATGGAGAGCGCGCCCAGAACCGCACCGGGACCTCCGGCCGAGGATCGCCGCGGCAACCACGATGCCGAGGAAGCTGCCCGAGATGTGAGCATCGGACCGGTCGCGACGGCGGTGAGGTCCTCGACGATGGTGAAGACCGCGATCACGGCGAAGAGCGGCCAGGACCAGTCGTTCGCCCGCGACGTTGCTGACCGCCACGAGCAGGCAGCGCCGCGGTGAGCGCGATCTGCATGGCGAGAGCCGGCGCTGCGGAGACAGTGGACCCGCCGTGCCATCCGTGTCGGTTCGAGTCTGGCACATCGAGCCCTCATACATCGGCCAGGACATCGTCGTGCGCTCAACAGGTCGTCCAGAGCGTCTGGACATTTGCTCAAGCGATCGCGCGGGACGCCGATACAGCTCCGCGACTGGAAAAGGAAGAGGGGCCCGCCTTGCACGCGAGCCCCTCAGACTACCGCCTAGCGGCCAGTCTTAAAACCCATATTGCCTCCTTACCCAAGCGGGCTGGATGGGCTTGGTACTGCGGATACTGGGGTTGACGTCGGGATTGCCCCTCGGCGTCAACTTTCCGTGCGGGATTCTGCCTGCGAATCTGCGGGTAATCAATAGCTGCGGCCCCCCAGGGACTAGTACGTTCGTCCAGCTGGGTGTTTGGTCCTGTTGAGTTCAGGGCACTGAACGCCGATAGCGGGTGGGTTTGACCCGTCCAGAGCCCTGCACGCAGCACCGGATTGCGGAGCGCGATTTCTGGACCCTACTGTCAGAATTCTGACACCCATCTGGGGGCCCCCACTTGTATTCGGGTGTGCGGATGAACTAAGGCGTCCGGTCCTGCGCTCGCCAGGCTCATTGCAACGCCGTCCAGACGCCCTCACCCACGTCGCGCGAGGCACAGCCGCGTGCGCATCGGGATGGCTCAGCGGCTCGCCGTGCGCCTCGATGGCCTCGGTGACCGCCGCCAGGAACGGTTCCCGGCGCTCGGGGTCGAGCAGCCGCACCTCGGACGCGGTGGCGAGCAAGCCGGCGTACTCCGCTCGCCGAGTAGTCCTGCTCCCATTCGTAGTGAACGGACCTCCGCATCGGTCAGAGCCGTCGACGGCCGCGACCCCGGCATCCCAGTCGTCGCCGGTGTCCGTCGTGGGGTTCGCCGGGTGCATGGGGCCGTCGCGCGACAGTTCCGGTGCGGCGCGTGCGTAGACCTCCATCAGCGCCTCGCGCACGTCGGCTCTGTCCCAGGCCACCCGATTCCAGAACGGCGGCGAGGATGCCGTGCGGCAGCAGCACGTCTGCGCCTTGGCGTAGACCCACGGCGGGCGTAACCCAGTGCCACGCCTGGGCCGGAGAACAGCAGCGGGAACTCGTCGCCCGCGCGGGTGCCAGGCCTCGAAGTCGCTCTGCTCGATCGCCACGTCGGCGTAGCCGCCGAGATTCGGCGGGCGACTGCCGCCATGCGGCGCTCGGCTCGACCGCGACCACCGGGATGCCGCGCTGCGGCGAACAGCACCGTCGCCTTCCCGGTGCCGGCGCCGACCTCGAGCACCGCCTTGCTTGCCGTCGAGGCCGGCCTCGGCGACAGGTCGTCGATCAGCGCGGGCGGGTAGGTCGGGCGATGGCGGTCATAGAGCTCGGCCACTTCACCGAAGACCAGGCGACGCTCGCGCATCCGCGTTAGTCAACCAGCCCGGGAGGGGTCGAGCACCCTCGGGGAACGAAAAAGGGCCCGGCGTCTGTCGACCGTCCGGCAGGAATCGTGCCCGAACAACGGCCTTCGATCAACTGTATTTCCGTCCACTGCGCTCGACCCCAAACCGGCCGCGGCAAAGCCGCTGTGAGCAGCACAAAGGCCGGCGCCGGTGGACGCCGGCCTTGTGCACACAGGAGGGAACGGCTCCGCGGACTCACATCCACGGGTGGGGATCAGGCGACTTCGAGGAAGAGCAGCTCGTCCGCGCTCAGCCGCTCGCGCAGGCCGCGCTTGAGCTTGCCGTGGATCTGGCAGACGCGGCTCTCGGACACGCCGAGGACCTCGCCGACCTCGCGCAGGGTGAGGTTGTTGACGTGGAGCAGCAGCGCGACCTTGCGCTCGCGCTCGGGAAGCTGGTCAAAGACGGCGCGGAACCGGGCGACGGCGCCCTCGCGCATGGCGACGTGCTCGGGGTCGGCGTCGCGGTCGGTGCTGGGCATCACATCGATGCGCTCGGCCGCGTTGTCGTCGTCGGCGGTGACCGTCGCGTTCAGCGAGCCGACCTCCGAACGGTCGAGGTCGGCCTGCAGCGCCTCGAGCTCATCGCGCGAGATCGCCAGGAGCTCGGCGAGCTCGGCCCGCCTGGGCGCGCGGCCGTGGATCGCGTTGAAGCGCTCGCGGGCGATGTTCATCTCACGCTCCATGCGCCGCAGCGAGCGTGGAGCCCAATCGAAGCGGCGCAGCTCGTCGAGCACGGCGCCGTGGATCCGGGTCCAGGCGAACTGCTCGAGCGTGGCGCCCTTGTCCGGGTCATAGCGGTCGATCGACTTGATCAGGGCCTCCAGGCCGCAGGAGATGTAGTCGTCGACGTCCCGGTAGGCCGGGATCTCGCGGATCTTGCGGTAGACGATCGCCTTGACGACGGGCGCCAGCGAGAAGACCAGGCGATCGCGCGCGGCGGTATCCCCAGTGTCCTTATAGGTGCGCCAGAGGCTGAGGAGAGCCTCCTGGGACATGCGTCCGCTTTGGGTGGCTGGGCTTCAAGATTTCCTCCAGGAGAGGGGTCGCTCAATCGGGAAGCCCGACACGTATCGGCCCGGTGTCGGCGGGGTCGACCGCAGGGACTGCGGACCGGAGTCCGTAGGATCTACGGAGTTTGCGGCGCGGCCCGTGCGCTACGAGTCATAAGGCTCCCAACGCGCGGAGCCTTATCCCGGCGCATTGGATAATCCGGGCCGCGTCCGCCGCCTCTTCCATGTCTCTCTCCCCTCTGTTTGACAACTACGAGCACGTGCTGCTCGACCTCGACGGATGCGTCTGGGTCGACCAGACGGCGACCCCCAACGCCCGCGAGGCGCTGGCCGAGCTGCGCAACCACGGCAAGACGCTGGCGTTCGTCACCAACGACAGCCGGCTCGCGCCCGAGGAGTACGTGCGCAAGCTGTGGTCGATGGGGCTGCAGGCGTCGCTGGAGGAGATCGTCACCGTCGGCTCGGCCATCCAGTACGTGCTCGCCGACCGCCGCCCGGGCACGCCGACGTTCGTGATCGGCTCGGCGGCGATCTTCCGCCACGTGGCCGACGCCGGCCAGCGCATCGTCAACGGGACCGACCGCGCGGCCAGCGCCGAGATCGTGGTGGTGGCCGGCCACGACGACTTCGATTTCGCCGAGCTGCGGACCGCCACCCAGGCCGTGCTCAACGGCGCCGAGATGATCGCCGCCGGACGCGATCGCACCTTCCCGGCCAGCGACGGCTACTGGCCGGCGACGGGCGCGATCCTGGCCGCGCTGGAGTACGCCACCGAGCGCACCGCCCGCAGCGTCGGGCAAGCCCGACGTGCTCCTGTTCGAGACCGCGCTTGACCGTCTGGGCCCGGGCCCGGCGCTGATGGTGGGCGACCGGCTCGACGCCGACCTGGGCGGTGCCGCGGCCGCCGGCATCGACGGCGCGATCGTGCTCACCGGCGTCACCACCCGCGCCCAGGCCGAGGAAGCCGAGGATCCCGCGCCGGTGGCCGTCGCAGAGAACCTCTACGCGCTGGTGACCGGATGACCCTGTCGCTCATCATCAACCCGTTCGCGGGTGGCGGCCGTGCCGCCCGGGAGCTCAACGGCGTGGAGGCGACCCTCCGCCGCCTCGGCCTCGACCATCACGTCGAGCGGACCCGCAGCCTCGATCACGCGCGCGAGCTGGCACTGTCCGCCGCCCAGGCGGGTGAGGCCGCGGTCGCCTTCGGGGGCGACGGGCTCATCGGTGCGGTCGCCGACGCGCTGCGCCACACCGACGGGGTGCTGGGGGTGCTGCCCGGCGGCCGGGGCAACGACTTCGTCCGGATGCTCGGGATCCCGGGCTCGCCGCAGGCGGCGTGTGAGGTCCTCGCCGGCGGGGAGGTCCGCCGCCTGGATCTCGGCGCCATCGGGGACAAGACGTTCATCGGGATCGCCAGCTGCGGGTTTGACTCGGAGGCCAACCGGATCGCCAACGAGACCACCCTCGTGCGCGGCCGGCTGGTCTACGCCTACGGGCTGCTGCGGGCGCTGGCGGGATGGCGTCCGGCGACGTTCACGGTCGCGGTCGACGGAACGCCGCCGCGCACGGTGTCGGGCTACACGGTGGCGGCCGCGAACTCGCGCTACTACGGCGGCGGGATGATGCTCGCCCCCGACGCCACCCTCCAGGACGGCATGCTTGACGTGGTGCTGATCCTCGAGACCCCCAAGCTCCGCTTCCTGCGCAAGGCGCCGGCGGTGTTCACCGGCGCGCACGTGCGCCTGGACAACGTCGAGCTGCTTCGTGGGCGCACGATCGAGATCGCCGCCTCGCGGCCGTTCACGATGTACGCCGACGGGGACCCGATCGCCGAACTGCCGGTGACCGTCGGGGTGCTGCCGGGAGCGGTCCAGACGCTCGTGCCGACGACGACGACGTCCCCGGCCACCCCGGCGTGAGCGTGCTCGACGTCAAGATCGCCGCCGCCCGCGCGGTCGGTGAGCTGGCCCGGCGTGCCGGCCGCGGCGGCGGGACGAGCCTGCCGGGCAAGGTCCTCACCCGCCTGGACGCACAGGCGATCGAGCGCCTGGCCGCCCGGCTGCCCCAGGGCTGCGCGGTGATCTCCTCCACCAACGGCAAGACGACCACGGCGGCGATGGCGGCGGCGATCCTGGAGCGTGGCGGCACGACGCTCGTCCACAACCGGGCCGGCGCCAACATGGCCGGGGGCGTCGCCTCGACGCTGCTGCAGGCGGCGCGCCGCGGCGGCGCCATCGACGGACAGCTCGGGCTGTTCGAGCTCGACGAGTTCTGGCTTGACCGGGTGGTGCCCCAGTTGCGCCCGCGGGCCCTGCTGCTGGGCAACCTGTTCCGCGATCAGCTCGACCGCTACGGGGAGCTCGAGACGATCGCCGACCGCTGGGCCGCGACCGTGGCGGGCCTGCCGGCCGGCGCGGTGCTGGCCTGCAACGCCGACGACCCCCTGATCGCCGACCTCGGTCGCCAGCACCCCGGCGTGCGCTACTTCGGCGTCGAGGATCCGGCGATGGCCACCGCGGAGATGCAGCACGCCTCGGACTCCAAGCACTGCCGGCGCTGCGGCCACGCCTACGACTACGACGCGATCTACTTCGGCCACCTCGGGCGTCTATCACTGCCCCAACTGCGGCCAGCGCCGGCCCGAGCCGGCCATCTCGGCCCATGACATCCAGCTGCACGGGACCCGGAGCGCCGCGTTCGTCCTGCACGCCGGGACCGAGCGGGCCGCCATCGAGCTCCCCCTCCCCGGCCTCTACAACGTCTACAACGCCCTGGGGGCGGCGACCTTGTGCCTGGGGCTCGGCGTGTCGCTGGAGAGGATCGCCGCCGGCCTGGCCGCGGTGAGCCCGGCGTTCGGCCGCGCCGAACGGGTGACGATCGGCGCCCGGGAGCTGTCGATCCTGCTCATCAAGAACCCCGCCGGCGCCAACGAGATCCTGCGCACGCTCGTGCTCGAGCCCGATGAGCTGGACCTGCTGGCCATCCTCAACGACCGCACCGCCGACGGCCGGGATATCTCCTGGATCTGGGACGCCGACTTCGAGCTGCTGGCCGGCCGCGCGCGCCGCGTCACCTGCGCCGGGACGCGCGCCGCCGAGCTGGCGCTGCGTCTGAAGTACGCCGGCCTGCCGGGCGAGCGGCTCAGCGTCGTGCCGGGTCTCGGCGCGGCCCTCGACGCCGCCCTGCAGGCCTCCACGGATGGCCGCGTGTTCGCCCTGCCCACCTACACGGCACTGCTGGAGCTGCGTGCCGAGCTCCAGCGCCGCGGGCACGTCGCGGCGTTCTGGTCCCGCGAGACATCGGAGGCGCGACCGTGACCAAGGCGATCTGGCACGACCTGGAATGCGGCAGCTACACCGCGGACCTCATGTTCTGGCGGGCGCTGGCACAGAAGGTCGGCGGCCCGGTGCTGGACGTCGGCGCGGGGACCGGACGGACGGCGCTGGAGCTGGCCCGCGAGGGCCACGAGGTCGTCGCGATCGACTGCGACGACGAGCTGCTGGGCCAGCTGCGCGAGCGGGCCGCCGGGCTCGAGATCACGACGATCGTCGCCGATGCACGGGCCTTCTGGTTCGAATCCAGCTTCCCACTGGTCATCGTGCCGATGCAGACGATCCAGCTCCTGGGCGGCGCCGAGGGGCGCGCCTCGTTCCTGGAGTGCGCTGTGTACCACCTTGAATCGCCCGGGGTGCTGGCCATCGCCATCGCCGACGACCTCGAGCTGTTCGACGTCACCGACGGCACGGTCCCCGGCCCGCTGCCCGACGTCGTCGAGCATGACGGGGTTGTCTACAGCAGCCGGCCCGTGGCGGTGCGCACGGACGGCGACGGCTTCGAGCTCGAGCGCCGCCGCGAGACGGTCACCGCCGACGGCCGGCTGAGCACCGAGCAGGACCTCATCCACCTGGATCGCGTGGACCCGGACACGCTGGAAGCCGAGGCTCAGGCGGCGGGGCTGCGCGCCGCCAGCCGGATGGAGATCGCGGCCACCGAGGACTACGTCGGCAGCACGGTGGTGATGCTGCGTGCCTGAGCGCCGGCTGCGGGTGTGCGCCCTGTACCCCGACCTCATGAACATCTACGCCGACCGCGGCAACCTGATCATGCTCGAGCGCCGCTGCGAGTGGCGCGACATCGGCTTTGAGCTGTCCTCCGCCGGCCTGGGCGAGCCGCTGGACCCCGACGGCGCCGACATCTACTACATCGGCGGAGGCCAGGACCGCGACCAGAAGCTCTGCGCCCACGACCTCGCCGAGCGCAAGCGCGACGACGTGCATGGCGCCGCGGCGCGCGGAGCGGTCATCCTCGCCGTGTGCGGCGGCTATCAGCTCCTGGGTCGCTCCTATGAGCTCGGCGCCGAGACGCTGCCGGGTGTGGGTCTGGTGGACCTGCACACCGTGCGCAGCGAGGAATCGCGGCTGATCGGCAACGTCGCCATCGAGGTGGAAACGCAGCCGACCGCCCCGGACGGGCCATCTCGCGGCGGGTGCTCGCCGGCTTCGAGAACCACGGCGGCCGGACATACCTGGGCGACGCCCAGCCGCTCGGGCGCGTCCTGAAGGGGCACGGCAACAACGGCGGCGACGGGCACGAGGGGGTCCGGGCCGGCAACGTCATCGGCACCTACCTGCACGGGCCGCTGCTGCCCAAGAACGCGTGGTTCGCCGACTGGCTCATCGAGACGGCACTGGGCCTTGCGGAGCCGTTGGCGACGCTCGACGATGATCTGGAGGAGGCGGCGCATGCGGAGGCGCGGCGGGCCGCCGGGCGTCTAAGGTTAGCATCGCGCTCGCCGCCACTCGATGCGTCTTCCCGGTTCTGCCACAACCGCCGCACGTCTGGCCGCGGCCGTCCTGGCCGCGGCGATGCTGCGTCGCCTGCGGCACGTCGCGCGGCACCTCGTCGGCGACGGTCACCACGACCACCCGCACGACCACGACGACCAGCTCGACCAGCAGCGCGGCCACGGCCACGACGAGCGGCCAGACTGCCAGCATCACGGACACCACCGCCCTGCCCGGCACGGGCAAGCCGGCGATCACCGTCGGTGACAAGAACTTCGCCGAGCAGTTCGTGCTCGGGCAGCTCTACGTCCAGGCCCTGCGCGCCCAGGGCTACAGCGTCAACATCAACCAGAACATCGGGCCGACCGACGGTGACCGTGCCGGCGCTCCAGAGCGGATCGCTCACCGTCTACCCCGAGTACCTCAACACGTTCAACACGGCCATCGCGGGCTACCACCACGCGCTTCCGGACGCTGCTGGACGCCTACCAGGGAGCCCAGCACTACGCCCTGGCCCACGGGATGCAGGTGCTGGCCCCGACCCCGTTCTCCAACACCGACGCGCTCGCGGTCACCGTCGCCTACGCCGCGGACAACCGCCTGCGCTCGATCGGCGACCTCAACCACCTCACCGCCGGGAATCACCGTCGGCGGGCCGCCGCAGTTCCAGACCGGATCCCCCGGCCTGCCCGACCTCAACATCGCCTACGGGTTCGTGCCCATCGCGCTACCGGCGCGATGGCGGTCGGCGACCAGTACGCCGCGCTCAACAACGGCACCATCCAGGCCGCCGACGTCAACAGCACCGACGGGCAGCTGGCCACCGGGGACTACGTCGCTCATGCGCGACCCCCGGCGGACCTTCGGCTGGGGCAACGTCGTCCCGGTGGTCTCGGCCAAGGCGGTCGCGGCCGAGGGCTCAGCGTTCACCGACACCATCCAGCGGGTCGATGACACGCTCACCACCGACGCGGTCCGCCAGCTCAACTACGCGGTCTCCATCGCCGGGCAGGACCCCGCGAGCGGTGGCCCACCAGTTCCTGCAGACCCGGACCGACCTGCTGACGCCCCCGACCCCCTGAGCACCCTGGCCGCGTCCCGCCGGGGTCAGCTGCCGCTCGAGCCAAAGCCGCCGGCGCCGCGCTCGCTGTCGGTGAGCGACGCGACCTCGACCGGCGTGGGCAGCTCGACCCGTACGAGCACGAGCTGGGCGATGCGGTCCCCGGCAGCGAGCTCGAACGGCTGCTCACGGTCGGTGTTGAGCAGCAGCACGCGTACTTCGCCCCGGTAGCCGGAGTCGATGAGCCCGGGCGCGTTGACCACCGAGATCCCGTGGCGCGCGGCCAGGCCCGACCGGGGCAGGACCAGGCCCGCCTGGCCGGGCGGGATCTCGACGGCGATCCCGGTGGGGACCGACGCGCGCTGCCCCGGCGCCAGCACCACGCCCTCGAGGGCATAGAGGTCAAGGCCGGCGTCGCCGTCGTGGGCTCGGGTGGGCAGCCGCGCGCGCTCGTCCAGGCGCGCGATGCGCAGGTTCATCGGTCGGCGGTGGGCGACAGCGCGAAGGGGGCGTAGCGGGCGGCGACGCTGGCGGGCAGCCGCGCGGACACGCGGACCCCGTCGGGGGTGTCCTCGCGCTCCAGATCGCCGGCGAGCTCGTGCAGCTCGGCGAGCCGTCCCCCCTCTTCGTAGGGGACGAGCAGCTCGACGTCGAACAGCCGGCGCGCGAACTCGACCTGGATGCGGTCGATGAGCGGCGGGATGCCCTCGCCGGTCACCGCGGAGATGAGCAGCGCCCCGGGATGGCGGTGCGCCAGCTCGGCGCGGCGCTCTCGAATCGATGCGGTCGGCCTTGGCCAGCACGAGCAGGCGCGGAGCCTCGTCGGCGGCGATCTCGTGCAGGACGTCGTCGACGGCGCGAGTCATCGCGTTGAGCTCCTCCTCGTCGACGGAGGCATCGACGACGTGGAGCACGAGGTCGGCGCGGATGGTCTCCTCAAGCGTGGCGCCGAACGCGTCCACCAGCTGGTGGGGCAGCTTGCGGATGAAGCCGACGGTATCGGTGAGCAGGTAGTCGCGGCCGCCGGCGCGCAGGACCCGGGTCGTCGGGTCCAGCGTGTGGAAGAGCCGGTCGCGCACCGGGCACGGTGGCACCGGTGAGGGCGTTGAGCAGCGTCGACTTGCCGGCGTTGGTGTAGCCCGCCAGCGCGATCTGGGGCAGATGGGCGCGCTCGCGCTCGGCGCGCATCACCGAGCGGGTGGAGCGGACCTGGGCGAGGCGCCGCTTGAGCGCGGCGATCCGGTCGCGGGCCAGGCGGCGGTCGGTCTCGATCTGGGTCTCGCCGGGACCCCTGGTGCCGATGCCGCCGCCGAGGCGCTCGAGGTGCGACCACAACCCGCGCATCCGCGCGAGGTTGTACTCCAGCTGGGCCAGCTCGACCTGGAGCTTGCCCTCGGCGGTGTGGGCGTGGGAGGCGAAGATGTCGAGGATGATCGCCGTGCGATCGATCACCGGCACACCGAGCGCCGTCTCCAGGTTGCGCTCCTGGCGGGGCGAGAGCTCGTCGTCGCAGGCGACGAGGTTCGCGTCGGCGGCGGCGATCTGCGCCTTGACCTCGTCGAGCTTGCCGGCGCCCAGGTAGGTGTTGGGGTGGGGCTGGTCCCGGCGCTGGACCATCTCCCCCACCGCGGCCACGCCCGCCGTGCGCAGCAGCTCCTCCAGCTCGGCGAGATGATGGTCCTCGCCCGCCGGCACCGCCGCGAGCATCAGAGCACGCTGACGGGCCCGGCCACGCTGGCGCTGGCCATCCTGGCGCGACGCGCGATTCCCGTTATCGGTGTCTCTGCTCTGGGCCAACTCCGTGGATGGTAGCCCCGAACCGGGCCCCACCCGCGCATAGGCTCGCGGGGCCCGGGTCAGAGACGGCTCAGGCGCTGCACGGCCTCCAGCAGGCGGTCATCGGGCGCGGTGAGCGAGATGCGGAAGAAACCCTCGCCGTTGGGGCCGTACGCGCCGCCGGGAGAGATCACCACGGCGGCCTGCTCGAGCACGTGCTCGCAGTACTCGGCGGCGGTGGCAAAGCCCGGCGGCACCGGGGCCCAGATGTAGATCGTGGCCTTGGGCGGGGTGACGTTGACCCCCGCCGAGGCCAGCGCCTCGCACACCAGGTCGCGCCGGCGCGCGTAGACCTCGTTCATCGCCTTGACCTCGGCGTCCACCTCGGGCGCCAGCGCCGCCACGCCGGCGAGCTGGACCGCCTCGAAGTTGCCCGAGTCGATGTTGGACTTCAACCGCCAGTACTGCTCGATGGCCTCGGCGTTGCCGACGATGGCCGCGCAGCGCCAGCCGGTCATGTTGTAGCCCTTGGACAGCGAGAACACCTCGACGCCGACCTCCTTGGCGCCCGGCGTGGCCAGGAACGACGGCGCGACGTAGCCGTCGTAGGTCGTCTCGCTGTAGGCGTTGTCGTGGACGACCAGCAGATCGTTGGCCCGCGCGAGCTCGATCGCGGACTCGAACACGCCGTCGGGCAGGATCGCCCCGGTCGGGTTGTTCGGGTAGTTGATGAACATCAGCCGCGCCCGGCGCAGGTGATCGGCGTCGATGGCGCCGAAGTCCGGCGCGAACCCCAGCTCGGGCCTGAGGCCCATGAGCACGGCCTCGCCGCCGGCCATGGTCGGGCCGCCCGGTGTAGACCGGGTACCCGGGGTCTGAGGCCAGCGCCACGTCGCCGGGGTCCAGGAAGGCGAGGCTGAGGTTGAAGATGCACTCCTTGGCCCCGATCGCCGCCATCACCTCTCTGTCGGGGTCCAGCGTGACCCCGAAGCGGCGCTCGTAGAAGGCGGCCACCGCGCGGCGGAACTCCGGCCGGCCGCGGTTGGTGGGATAGGTGTGGGTGCTGGGGTCCGCGACGGCCCGCTGCGCCGCCTCCACGATGGGCGCGTAGGTGGGGGTGTCGGGGTCCCCGATGCCCAGGCTGATCACGTCGATCCCGGCGGCGCGCTTCTCGGAGATCTTGCGCTCCAGCTGGGCGAACAGGTACGGCGGGATCTGGTCCAGGCGACTACTCGGTCTCATGCAGCTCCTTGACGAAGTCATCGGCGAGCGTGCCGGAGAACACCGGCACCGCCCAGCCGCTCAGGGTAACGCGGAGGTCCTCCCCCACCTCGACCTCCAGCTCGCCGCCGTCCAGGACGACCGTGACCGGGGATTCGCCGCCGGCCAGGACGTGGGCCACCGCCGCCCCGGTGGCGCCGGTGCCGCTGGCCGAGGTCTCGCCGACGCCGCGCTCGAAGATCCGGGCGCGGATCCGATGCGGGTCAAAAACCGTGTACCAGGAAACGTTGGTGCGGTTGGGAAACAGCTCGTGATGCTCGATCGCAGACCCGATCGCCGGCAGGTCCAGCGCGTCGAGGGCGGCGAGGTCGTGCATCCGGATGGCGCATTGCGGATTGCCGACCTGGATGTGCTGGAACGTCCATTCGCGCCCATCCGCGGTGAGCGTGCCGGCGCCGTCGATCAGCGCCCGACGGGTAGTCGGCGGAGCGCAGGCGCGCGCGGCCGATGTCGAGGGACGCCGTCGACGCGGAGGTGATCGTCGGGCGGATCTCGCCGGCAGCGGTCTGGATCGAGAACGTGTCCGCCGTCGCCCAGCCGCGGCGGCGCAGGTAGAGCACCGCCTCGCGCGCCCCGTTGCCCGAGAGCTCGGCCTCGGAGCCGTCGGGGTTGAAGATGCGCAGCCGGGCCACGTGACCGGGCTCGTCGGCGGCCGAGAGCAGCAGCACGCCGTCGGCGAACACGCCGGTGTGGGGGGCGCACATCGCGCGTACCCGCGCCGGGGTGAGCACGAAGGGCAGCGCGTCGGCCTCGACGATGAGATAGTCGTTGCCCAGCGCATGCCACTTCTCGAAGTACACGCGGGGGCAGTCTATGTGTACCGTCGCCCCCGCCATGCTTAGGGAGCAGACTCGTCCACGCGTGCTCGCGCGCCTTCGGGCCTCCACGCGCGCCCCCATCATCGGCCTGATCCTCGTGTCGGTGCTGTCGCTCGGCGCCCGCGCGTTGCTGCTCGACGAGCCCTGCCAGTCGCCGTGCAACACGGCCGACGACCACACGATGATCTTCGACGAGGCGTACTACGTGAACGCCGCGCGCGTGATCGTGGGGATCCACCCGCCCCAGGGCGCCCACTACGCCAACTCGCCGCTGGGTACCGACCCCAACGCCGAGCATCCGCAGGGGGCCAAGCTGATCGTGGCCGCGTCGATCGAGCTGTTCGGCGACGGCCCGTTCGCCTGGCGCCTGGGCAGCCTCATCTTCGGCACGATCGCGTTGCTGGGCATGTACGCGCTGGTGCGCAGCGCGGGGGGCGGACGCTGGTCGTCGCTCGGGGCGGCGACGCTGATGGCGACCGACAACCTGCTGCTGGTGCACGGCCGCATCTTCACCCTGGACATCTACGTGGTGGCGATGATGATCTGGGGAGTCGCCTTCTACTTACAGGACCGCCCGGTCCTGTCGGGCATCGCACTGGCCATCGGTTTCTGCTTCAAGCTGGTGGGGCCCTACGCGCTCGGCATCGTGGCGTTGCTGGAGCTGGGGCGCCTGTTCGTGCGCTGGCGCAACCCCGATAGCCCGCCGCGAATGGGGGCTGCGCGGGGTGATCAGCCGCTTCGTGCCGACGGTGTTCACCAGCGTCGGGGTGTTCGTGGGGCTGCTGGCGATCATGGGGCTGATCGCGACCCCGTACGCCGACGCCGAGGCCAAGCTCATCAGCGGCGGGCCGTTCCAGCACATCGCGCACATGTTCACCTACGCGGCCCAGCAGGTGAGCCCCGGCGGTCCGCAGGGGATCGCGTCCTACCCGTGGCAGTGGCTGGTGGACCTCAAGCCGATCCTCTACCTGCGCATCAACCCGTCGCTCCCGGGCCAGGAGTTCCATGCCATCCATCCGGTGACCGCCGTCTGGGGAATGCCCAGCCCGCCGATCATGGTCCTGGGGATCCCCGCGCTGGTCTTCTGCGTGTGGCGCTTGAAGCGCGGACGGCGCCCGGGCCAGTCACCGGAGGATCAGCAGCTCGCGATGCTGGCGGTGAGCTGGTTCATCGGCGCGTGGGTGCCGTTTGCCGTGCTGAGCCTGATCGACCAGCGCACCAGCTACCTCTACTACATGGTCGTCGTCATGCCCGGCATCTACGTCGCCGCCACCTATGCGGCGGCGCTGGGGTGGCGGACCGGCCGGATGTGGCTGCGCGGGCTCGTCGGGGTGTGGGCGTTAGGGGTCCTGGTGGCCGTGGTGCTCATGTATCCGTTCGTGGCGGCGTTCTGAGCGCGGCTACGGCGCCGGCACCCGGCGGCGCGGCGCGGCACGCCAGGCGGCGAAGATCTCCGCCGCGACATCGTCGGCCGAGCGTTCGGTGCGGTCGATGACCGTCACTCCGGCCAGCTTGCGCATCCAGGTCAGCTGACGGCGGGCGTAGTTGCGCGTGCGGCGCTTCATCTGCTCGATGTCGCCGCCGAGCAGGTCCTCGAAGCCCAGGGCCTTGCGCGCGGTGTCCGAGGCGCCCGCGCTGCGCGCGCTGCGGACCTCGTCCTGGACGCCGTCGGCGAGCATCTGGTCCACCCGGGCGTCGATCCGCTCATACAGCTGTTCGCGCTCCATGACCAGGCCGACGAGCAGCGTGCTGCGCCGCGTGTCGGCGGTCCACAGCTCCGATTCGCCGGAGGGCGGCTCGAGGTCGCCACTGTCCAGCAGCTCGAGGGCGCGGACGATGCGCTGGCGATCGGTCGGCTCGATCGTCTCGGCGGCCCACGGTGCCCGGCGGGCCAGCACCGCGTGCAGGGCGACCGGGCCGCGGGCCTCGAGCTCGGCGATCCACCGCTCGCGCACGCCCTCGGCGGGGACCGGGCGCAGGCTCAGCTCGGTGAGGGCGGCACGCAGGTACAGGCCGGTCCCGCCGACGACGATCGGGCCGCCGGCCGGCGGCGAGCAGGCCGTCGATCTCCGCGTGGGCCAACTCGGCGTACTGGCCGGCGCTGAAGGTGGCGTTGACGGGCAGGAAGGACAGCAGCCGGTGCTCGAGCTGGGCGCGCTCGCGCGGGCCGGCGGCGCCGGTGAGGATCTCGAGCCCGACATAGACCTGGAGGGCATCGGCGGACACGGCCACCGGAGACTCCCCCACCTCGCGCAGCCGCTGGGCGAGCGCGATCGCGACGTCGGTCTTGCCGACGCCCGTCGGTCCGAACACGGCGATGACCTCGGCCGCAGCCACGGTCCCAGTATCGTGCAGCGATGGTCGTGGGTGCAGGGGAATCGCGATGAGGGTCGGCACCGGGCTCTCCGACGAGCTCGACTCGCCCACCGGCGCGGCCGCGGCCGCTCGGGCCGCCGCGCAGCAGCTGGGCGGCGCCGAGGCCGATCTCGTGCTGGTGTTCGCCAGCGGGGCGCACCTGGTCGACCCCGAGGAGATGCTGGCCGCCGTCCATGCCGAGCTTGCGCCCGCCGCGCTCGTCGGCTGCGGCGCCGGCGGCGTGCTCGGCGGTGGCCGGGAGCTGGAGGGCGGGACCGGTGTGGCGGTGTGGGCGGCCGCGCTCCAGGGCGGCGAAGCGCGCGCCTTTCACGCCACCGTGCGCCGCGAGGAGGATGTCGGCGTGCTCGACGGAATGCCGGAGATCGGCTCCGGCGCGGCCCTGATCATGCTCTCTGATCCGTACTCGTTCCCCACTGACGCGGTGCTGGACGGCATCGCCGACGCCGCGCCGGGCGTCCCGGTGCTCGGCGGGTTGTCGAGCGCCCGCTCGCCCATGGGCGATGCGGTCCTGTTCGCCGATGGGCGGGTCCTCGACGAGGGCGCGGTGGGCGTGTGCCTCAACGGCGTGGAGCTCCTGCCCTGCGTCTCGCAGGGGGCCGCGCCGCTCGGGCGCGAGATGACCGTCACCGCCGCCGAGGACAACGTCATCTACGAGCTCGCCGGGCGACCGGCGGTGCAGGCCATCGAGGACGCGGTGGGCGAGTTGGCGCTGGATGAGCGGGCGCTGGTCGCCGCCGGGCTGCTCATCGGGATCGTCATCGACGGCGGCAAGCCCGAGTACGAGCAGGGGGACTTCCTGGTCCGCGGGGTGACGGGGGCCGACCCGGAGTCGGGCGCGATCACGGTGGGCGCGGTCGTCACGCCCGGCGAGGTGGTGCGCCTGCACGCCCGCGACGCGCGGTCGGCTGACGAGGACCTGCGCCGCGAGCTGCGGCTGCGGGCGGCGGCGATCGGCGGTCAGCGGCCGGCGGGGGCGCTGCTCTTCTCCTGCAACGGGCGCGGTCACGGGATGTTCGGGACCCGCGACCACGACGCGGGCCTGGTCCAGGACGAGCTGAGCGGCGTGCCGGCGGCGGGGTTCTTCGCCGCCGGGGAGATCGGGCCCGTTGGCGGGCGCAGCTTCCTGCACGGGTTCACCGCGACGCTCGCCGTGTTCCCGGGCTGAGGCCCCGTAGACTGCCCGCCGTGACGCGACGCGGGAGCCTCCAGCTGGCCGGCAGCACGGCGCTGCTCACTGGCGCCACCGGCGGGATCGGCGGCGCCATCGCCGGTGCGCTCGGGGCCCGCGGGACGCGGCTGCTGCTCAGCGCCCGCCGCGAGGCTGAGCTGGCTCAGATGGCCGAGCAGTTGGGCGCGCGCGCCGTGGTGTCCGATCTCGCGGTGGCCGCCGACGTGGATCGCCTCGCCGCCGAGGCGCTGGATGCCGGGGTCGACGTGCTGGTGGCCAACGCCGCACACCCGGCCACCGGCATGCTGGCCGCGCTCACCCAGGACGAGATCGACCTCATCCTGGACGTGAACCTCCGCGCGCCGATCGAGCTCGCACGCATCCTGGCCCCGGCGATGGTCGAGCGCGGGCGCGGGCATCTGGTGTTCATCTCGTCCCTGTCGGGCAAGTCCGCACAGCCCGCCTCCTCGCTGTACTCGGCGACGAAGTTCGGGCTCCGCGGCTTTGGCCTGGCGCTCCGCGAAGATCTCCGCGGGTCCGGCGTGGGTGTCTCGGTGGTGGCGCCGGGGTTCATCCGCGATGCGGGGATGTTCGTCAAGACGGGCGTCAAGCTCCCGCCGGGCGTCGGCACCAGGACTCCCCAGGACGTTGCCGCCGCGGTCATCCGGGCGATCGAGGGCGACCGTGCGGAGATCGACGTGGCGCCGCTCAGCCTGCGGCTCGGCAGCGCCGCCGCCTCGGTGGCCCCGGGGCCCGCGGGATGGGTCAGCAGCAAGCTCGGGCTCGGGGAACATCGCCGTTGAGATGGACGCCGGGCACCGGCGCCGCCAGAGCTGAGCGCCCCGGCGATTGAGCCGCGGACTCCCCCGGCGCTCCGCGGCGGACGTCGTCCGCCTCAGCGGTGAGCGCTGTCGACCGTCTCGTGCTCGCCGGTGACCGATGACAGCGCCACCATGATCTCATCGGCGAGCTTGGCGCCCTCGTCGGGCATCTCCGGCGTGGCCTGGATGCGCACCACCACGTCGTCTCCGTCGACCTCCTCCAGCAGCACGGAGGCGCCGCTGCGGGTGGCCGTCGAGAGCTCCTGGTCGAGGATGGCCTGGACCTGACTGGGCCGCACGCCCGAGGTGAGCCGCACCTTGACGTCGACGGAGTCCGGCTCGCGCAGCGGTACGACCGCCGCGGCGAGCACGACGTTGTTGGGGATCATGATCTGGTCGGCGCCGGCGGTCAGCGTGGTGTAGAGCAGCCCGAGCGAGCTGACGATGCCCTTCCACCTGGCCGCCGACGGCACCGGCCTGGAAGCGGACCCGTTCGCCGACGCGGAACGGCCGCGCGCTGAGCAGCACCATCCCCGCGATCACATTGCCCAACGTCTGCTGGGCGGCGAGACCCGACGATGACGGCGGTGAAGGCACCACCGACGGCGAGGGACTGCAGCGACGCGCCGGCGACGCTCAGCGCCAGGATGAGCGCAATGCCCATCGTGATCAGACGGATGAGGAAGCCGAACGTGCCCGCGGTGGCGGGGTCCATCCGGCGCATGAACGTCGGGTCCGACGAAGCGGCCGATGGAGCGGGCCAGGCCCCAGCCCAGAGCGAGGACGAGCAACACGGCGATGACACGCACAACCGTTTCAAGGTCACCGACGCCCCATTTGTAGAGAAGTGAGACGTGCTCGCAGCTGGGAGGCCTGGTGCAGCTGCTCTTGAAGTGACTCTTGTTCAGGAGGATGTGCAACGCGATGTTGACCGCGATCAGGCCGGCGAGGAAGACCAGCGCCCGCCACTGGGCCTTCTTGACCTCGCGCTTGTTGACCTCGAACGACAGCCCGACCTTCTCCCAGGCGTCGCTCCGGGTCTCGAACATCCGATCGAGATTGAGTTGGTCTCTACGTGGCCTGAATTGCCTGGGCATGGCTCCTAAACGTTGTCGGGATCAGGTGATGGCACAACACGGCGGGCCGAGATGCGGTTTCACGACGAGCCGTATAGCTCAAATAGTGACTCCTGCTGCGGCTGGCGCGCCGGAGGCGGTGGGTCGAGCGGCCCGAGGAAGGCACCTCTGCCACGCTCCGAGGGCGCCAGATCCGGGCCTTTGATGAGCTCGGCCAAGCGCCTGCGCTCCCGCTGCGGCGCATACGCACCACGACGGTAGAGCTCACGATAGCGCGGCAACAGGTCAGAACGATGCTCGGCCAGCCACGCCATGAACAATCCCCGCACCTCTCCTCTCAAATGCAGTGCAATGCCGGATATATAGGCCGCACCGGCCTCGCTGGCCATCTCCAGGATCTCCGCCACCTGGGCCGGGTCGTCGTTGATCCCGGGCATCAGCGGGGCAATCAGAATGCCCGTTCTGATCCCCGCCCGCGTCAGCTCGGCCACCGCCTCCATCCGCGCCCGCGGGTTGGGCGTGTGCGGCTCGGTCGCCCGCCACGCCTTCTCCTCCATCGTCGGGATCGACAGCGCCGCGCTGAAATCCGCCCGCGACGCCAGCTCCTTCATCAGATCCAGATCCCGCAGTAACAGCGGAGACTTGGTGAGGATCGAACCGGGATTGCGCGCGTCGATCATCGCCTGCCAGATGCCCCGCATCAGCTTGTAGCGGCCCTCCACCCACTGATACGGGTCCGTGTTGGTCCCCAGCGCGATGTGCTCCCCCTTCCACGAAGGCCGCGCCAGCTCCGCCCGCAGCCGCTCGGGCGCGTTGACCTTGACGACGATCTCGCGCTCGAAGTCCCGGCCGGCGTCGAAGTCCAGGTACTTGTGCGTGGGCCGGGCAAAGCAGAATTCACAAGCGTGAGTGCATCCGCGGAACGGATTGATGGTCCAGCGGAACGGCATCTGCGACGCCTCGGGCACCCGGTTGAGGATCGACTTGGCCCGGACCTCGTAGAACCGGGTCGGGACCGCGTCCGGAGCCTCGAAATGACGGATCACGGCGTCGTCGCGGTAGCCGGGCAGGCGGGCCCGCTCCTCTTCCTCCATGCTGAGATTGCTCCATCGCATCGAACGTATGTTCGCATACGGGCCGGACGGACCGCTCACGACCGGGCCTCTCCCCCTTGCGGATGAGCCGCGCTTCCCCGGCCGGACGGAGGCGAACGCGCGCTGCCGGGCTTACTCTCAGAGCGTGGGTCCGCGCACCGAACGACCATTGACGACCGCTCTCGGCTGGCGCCTGCCGGGCCGCCTGCTGGACATCGGCCCGGTCGCCTTCATCTTCGTCGTCGGCGGCGCGGCGCTGGCGGCCAAGCACGCCGTCGGCGACGCCTCGCACGGCGTGCTGCTGCTGGGCCTGGTCATCATCACCGCGGCGCTCCTGCTCCGCCATCGCGCCCCGCTGACGGTGCTGGGGCTGGCCCTGGCCATCGAGGTTGCGCTCGGCTGGGGCCCGGTGGTCCTGTTCCCGGTCCTGCTGGCTCTCTTCAACGTGGCCGAGTACACCGAGCGCCCGGTCGTCATCGGCGCCACCGCCGTCACCGGCGTGGCCACGATCGCCACGCTCCTCATCCATCACGACCAGGTCACGACCGGGACCGTGGGGTCGCGCCTGGTGGTCATCGGCCTCGTCGTCGCCGTGGCGCTCTATCTGCGCGCGCGGGCCGACTACATCAACGGGCTCAAGGAGCGCGCCGAGCGGCTGGAGCGCGAGCGCGAGCTGCTGTCCCAGCAGGCGGTCGGCGACGAGCGCGTGCGCATCGCCCGCGAGCTGCACGACGTCGTGGCCCACAACGTGTCGCTGATGGTGGTCCAGGCGCAGGCGCTGGCCGCCACCGGCCCGCAGGACACCCAGCACGAGGCCCTGGGCCGCGTTGCCGACCTCGGGACGCGAGGCGCTGTCGGAGATGCACCGCATGCTCGGCGTGCTGCGCCTGCAGAGACGGCGGGGCGCCCGAGCTCGAGCCCCAGCCCGGCGTGCGCGACCTGCCGACGCTGATCGAGCGCACGCGCCAGGCCGGCCTGGAGGCCACCCTCAGCGTCGAGGGACCGGCCCGCGAGCTGCCCGCGGCCGTGGACCTGTCGGTCTATCGCATCGTCCAGGAGGCGCTCACCAACGTCATCCGCCACGCCCACGCCCAGCCAGGCCGACGGTCACGCTGGGCTACGCGCCCGACGCGCTGGAGGTGACCGTGCTCGACGACGGCACGGGCCCCAACGGCGACCACGGCGACGGCGGCCACGGGCTGGTGGGCATGCGCGAGCGCGTCGCCCTGTTCGGCGGCGAGCTCGAGACCGGGCAGCGCACCTACGGCAGCGGGTACCGCGTGCGCGCCCTCATCCCCACCGCTGACCTGGCCCGACGCTGATGCCCAAGCTCCGCCTGCTCATCGCCGACGACCAGCCGCTGATGCGGGCCGGCTTTCGCGCCGTGCTCGAGGCCACCGGGCGAGATGGAGGTGGTGGCCGAGGCCGGCGACGGCCTGGAGGCGGTGAGCGCCGCGCGGGCCACCAAGCCCGACGTCGTGCTCATGGACATCCGCATGCCCAACCTCGACGGGATCGAGGCGATCCGCCGGCTGCCCAGCCACCGCGTCCTGATCCTCACCACCTTCGGCCTGGACGAGTACATCGTCGAGGCGCTGCGCGCCGGCGCCAGCGGCTTCATCACCAAGGACGTCCCCGCCGACGAGCTCGTGCGCGCGGTCCGCGTCGTCGCCGCCGGCGAGGCGCTGCTCACCCCGGCGGTCACCCGCCAGCTGCTGGACCGCGTGGCGCGGCGGCTGCCCGCGCCGGTCGAGCACGACGCCGGAGTCCCTGGCCGAGCTCACCGACCGCGAGCGCGAGGTGCTCGAGCTGCTGGCCCGCGGGATGTCCAACGCCGAGATCGCCGATGCGCTCGTCGTCGGCGACGCCACGGTGAAGACGCACGTCTCCAACGTGCTCATGAAGCTGGGGCTGCGCGACCGCGTGCAGGCCGTCGTGCTGGCCTACGAGATCGGGCTGGTCAAGCCCGGCACCGGCACCGAGCCGCCTCCCCCGTAAGGCGGAGACGCGGCCGCAGCGTCCGCTGCGCGCCGGAGGCCCAATCGCCCCGCAGGCCGACGACACGGCCGGCCGCGCACGCCGATCATCTCGGCATGCCAATCACCAGCACGAACATCATCGAGACCCGCGGGGTCACCAAGCGCTTCGGCGCGCGGCCCGCGGTGATGGACCTGGACCTGACGGTCCCCCGCGGATCGGCCTTCGGGTTCCTCGGCCACAACGGGGCCGGCAAGACGACGCTCATCCGCATGCTGCTCGGCCTCACCCAGGCGGACGCGGGAACGATGCGGATCTCCGGCCGGCCGGTGCCCGAGGAGCGGGCGGCGGTGCTGGCCCGCGTCGGGGCGATCGTCGAGGAGCCGCACTTCCACCGTCATCTCAGCGGACGCGAGAACCTGCGCGTCATCGCCGCCGTACGCGGCCCCGAGGTCCGCGGGCGGATCGACGGCGCGCTGCGGCGCGTCGGCCTCGACGACCGGGCCGACGACCGCGTGCGTACCTACTCCCAGGGCATGCGCCAGCGCCTGGGCGTGGCGCGCTGCCTGCTCGCCGACCCGGAACTGCTCATCCTCGACGAGCCGATGAACGGCCTGGACCCCGGGGGCATCCTGGAGTTCCGGACGATGATCGGCGAGCTCACCGGCGAGGGCCGGACGGTGTTCCTCTCCTCCCACCTGCTCGACGAGGTGGAGAAGACCTGCGACGCGGCCGCGGTGATCGACCGGGGGCGCATCATCGCCCAGGGCCCGATCTCCGAGCTGGTGGCCGACGAGCACAACGAGATCGACATCGGCTGCGATGACCGTGACGCCGCCATCGACCTGCTCGACGGCCACCCCGCGGTGGCGGCCGCCTACCCCACGCCGGACGGGATCCGGGTGACGCTGGCGGGCATCGACGGTGCCGCCGCCATCAACGCCCGCCTGGTCACCGGCGGGGTCCTCGTCTCGCGGCTGGAGCCGGTGCGCGAGTCGCTGGAGCAGCGCTTCCTGGAAATGACGTCTCGAGTCGGAGGTCAGTCATGACGCTCACCGTGTTCCGCCAGATGGTGGGCGCCGAGATCCTCAAGGTCCGGCGCAACCGGAGCGTGATGGCCTTCGCGCTCCTGCTCACCGTCGGCGTCGTCGTGCTCATGTACGGCTACGTCGCCCTCCAGCACTCCTCCAACCCGTTGCAGCACGAGCCCGCCGGCGGCACTCTGGGCATGCACCGCGGGCATCCGCGACCTCGGCGAGTTCTTCGGGATGCTCGCCGCGGTGCTCATCGGCGCCGAGGTCGGGACCGCCGACATCTCCAGCGGGGTGTTCCGCGACCTCGTCACCACCGGGCGCTCGCGCCTGGCCCTGTTCGGCGTGCGGCTACCGGCCGCCGCGATCGTCACGCTGTGCATGAGCGCCGCGGCCTACGCCGTGGTGCTGATCGCGACGTTCGTGTTCGCCGATGGCACGCCGACCCCGGGCCTCGGCCTCATCCTGCAGGGCGCGGCCTGGATCGCGCTGGCCAACGTGGTCGTGGTGGCGCTGTCGGTCGGCGTCGGTTCGCTCACCGGCTCGCGAGCGCTGACCCTGACGGCGGTCATCGGCTGGCAGGCGATCCTCACCAACATCCTGGTCAACGTGTCCTCGCTGGGCTCGGCGCGCGATGCCCTGCTCACCCCCGCGCTGACGCAGATCATGGCCGGCTCAACCTCGGCTCCGGCGACAACTCGGTGATCATGGCCACCGGCATCGCGGTGGTGGTCATCTGCGCCTGGCTGGTCATCCCCCAGCTCGTGGGCGGCGTGGCGGACCCGGACACCGGGACGCCTGACCGATTCCGATCGCGCCGCGGGCGACTCAGCCCGCGGCGCGGGCCACCAGCGAGGCCTCGCCGCTCAGCGTCTGGCTGGTGGCGGCGCTGATCTCGACCTCGACGAGGTCGCCCGGCTCGCCCAGGCCGTCGAAGTTGACGACCTTGTTGTGGCGGCAGCGCCCGCGCAGACGGGTCGGATCGTTGCGCGACGGTCCCTCCACCAGCACCTCCAGCGTGCGCCCGACGAAGCGCTGGGCGCGCTCTCGGGCCCGGCGCTGGATGACCTCGACCAGGCGCTCCATCCGCGCGACCTTGATCTCGTGCGGGATCTGGTCGGGCATGGTCGGCCGCCTCGGTCTCGCGCCGGGGCGAGTAGATGAAGGTGAAGGCGCCGTCGAAGCCGACCGCCTCGGCGACCTCGAGGGTCTGCTCGAAGTCGGCCTCGGTCTCGCCCGGGAAGCCGACGATGATGTCGGTGGTCAGCGCGCAGTCGGGGACGTGCTCGCGGATGAGCGCGACCCGGTCCAGGTAGCGCTCGCGGGTGTAGGTGCGCCGCATCCGCTTGAGCACCGGGCTCGAGCCCGACTGCAGCGGGAGGTGGATGTGCTCGCACAGCGCCGGCAGCTCGGCGTGGGCGCGGATGACGTCCTCGCGCATGTCCTTGGGGTGCGGGCTCGTGTAGCGGATGCGCTCGATGCCCGGGCACGGCGTCGACCTCGCGCAGCAGCTCCGAGAAGGTGATGCGCGACGTCGCGCGGCAGGTCGCGGCCGTAGGAGTTGACGTTCTGGCCCAGCAGCGTCACCTCGCGGACCCCGTCGTCGGCGAGACGGCGGATCTCCTCCACCAGTTCGCCGGGCGCCCGGCTCACCTCGCGCCCGCGCGTGGAGGGCACGATGCAGTAGGAGCAGACCGAGTTGCAGCCGACGCTGATCTGCACCCAGCCCTGGAAGTCGCGGGCGCGCTTGGCGGGCAGGTGGCCGGTGAAGCCCTCGAACTCGAAGAAGCCCTGGGCGGTGAGCGAGTCCGAGGTGAGGAACTCGGCGAGCTTGTGCACCTGGCCGGGGCCGAAGGCGACGTCGACGAACGGGAACCGCGCGAACACCTCCTCCTTGACCGACTGCGCCCAGCACCCACCCACGCCGATCACCGGTCCGGGTGCTCGCGCTTGAGCCGCTTGGCCTCCCCGAGGTGGGCGACGAAGCGGCTGTCGGCGGCCTCGCGGATCGAGCAGGTGTTGAAGAGGATGAGGTCGGCGTCTGAGCGGCTGCCGGCCTCGGCGTAGCCCAGCGACTCCAGCATCCCCTTGATGCGCTCGGAGTCGTGCTCGTTCATCTGGCAGCCGAACGTGGTCACGTGGTAGCGCTTCATCGTGGCCAAGGGTAGTGCCTGCGGCCGCGCGGCGCGGACGCTTAACGCGGCGGCGCCCCGGAGTGAGCCGGGGCGCCGTGCCTGCGTGACAGTCTGGAGCTGCGCCGACTCAGCTACAGCTGGTGGCCCAGGTGCACGCGTCGAATCCGCTGCCGGCGGCGTTGGGCGCCGACGGGGTGCCGATGACGTTGCTGTTGGAGTCGATGAGCTGCATCTCCTCCGAGGGGGTCAGCTTGACCGCGGCGCCGTTGACCGTGCCCGAGCTGAAGGCCGGGTTGGTCAGGTTGGGCAGCGCGGCGAAGCCGGCGTTGGTGCCGATCTCAAGCGGCGTCTCCTCGATCCACTCCGCCGTGCCGTGGGTGGACGGGTACGGGACGGTCGTGGAGAACGACTCGTTCTTGGTGACGTCCTGGATGGTGATGGTCCACGCGTCGGCGTCGTTGACGACCTCGGCGACCGAGGCGTGCATGTGGTCGCCGGGCGAGACCGTCATGTTGCTGATCGAGATCGACGGCGCCGGGACGAGCTCCCACCACGCCGAGTACGACGGAGCCCCGGTGGCGTCGACATCCTGCTCGGTGCCGGTCTGGATGAGCGTCGAGTCGGTGACCGTGCAGCCGGCGTCGACGCAGCCGCCACCGATCCCGATCCAGTCAGACGACGCCTCGGCCTGGCCCGGGGTGTGCTGCGTAGCGGCCGGAACGGTCCAGTCGCCGGTGACGGAGTTGAACAGCTTGGTGCCCTGCTCGAGCGTGCCCTGGCTGTAGCCGAACCAGTTGCTGCTCTGATTGGCGTTGAGCTTGAGGCCCGGGGCCAGGTGCAGCAGCTGGCCGTGGGCGGTGAGTCCAGCCGCGCTCGCGCTGCCGGCGCCCACCGCGACGGTCGCCAGCGCGACGGTCACCGACGCCGCAAGCCCAGCCGACAGCCGTCCGCCGAACGGCCGAGAACCCTGAAACATGAGTGTCCTTTCTAGGCGGCCCGGGCCCACTAAGCCGCCAGCCTCCCGTCTCTGGCCCGTAATCGGGGTGTACCCAGATCCGGTCCAGTGAACACCGCTGTTTAACGAGACTTCGGCTTTCGTGGTCGGGGTCCCGACGTTTGGCGCCATCGCTTGGCAGCGCGGTCCTAGCGGGCGTACTCGACCGCGCGCGACTCGCGGATGACCGTCACCTTGATCTGTCCCGGATACTCGAGCTCCTTCTCGATCTCACGGGCGATCTCGTAGGACAGCATCGTGGCGGCGTCATCGTCGATGTCCCCGGGGGCGACCATGACCCTGATCTCGCGCCCTGCCTGCATGGCGTAGACCTTGTCCACGCCCTTGTGACGGGTGGCGATCTGCTCGAGGTCGCGCAGGCGCTTGACGTATTGCTCCAGGGACTCGCCACGGGCGCCGGGGCGGGCCCCGGAGAGCGCGTCGGCGGCCTGGACGATGACGGCCTCGATCGTCTGCGGCTCGACCTCGTTGTGGTGGGCCTCCATGGCGTGCGCCACCGCGGCCGACTCGCCGTACTTGCGCGCCAGGTCGCCACCGACGAGCGCATGCGGGCCCTCGATCTCGTGGGTGACCGATTTGCCGATGTCGTGCAGCAGCGCGGCACGGCGCGCCGTCTTGGCGCTGGCGCCCAGCTCATGGCCCATCATCGCGGCCAGCTGGGCGACCTCGATCGAGTGCGCGAGCACGTTCTGGCCGTAGCTGGTGCGGAAGCGCAGGCGCCCGAGAAGCTTGATCAGCTCCGGGTGCAGCCCCTGGACGCCGGCGTCGAAGGCGCCCTGCTCGCCGAGCTCGACGATGTGGCCCTCCAGCTCGGACTTGGTCTGGTAGTACATCTCCTCGATGCGGGCCGGGTGGATGCGCCCGTCCTGGAGCAGCTTCTCCAGCGTGAGCCGCGCGATCTCGCGCCGCACGCCGTCAAAGCCCGAGAGCACCACGGCGCCTGGCGTGTCGTCGATGATGAAGTCGACGCCGGTGAGGTTCTCCAGCGCGCGGATGTTGCGGCCCTCGCGGCCGATGATCCGTCCCTTCATGTCGTCGGCGGCCAGCTGGACGACGGAGACCGTCGTCTCGGCGGCGTGGCCCGCGGCGAGCCGCTGCATCACCACCGACAGGATGTTGCGCACGCGGCGCTCGGCCTCGCGCTTGGTCTCCTCCTCGATCTGGCGGATCTTGCGCGCCGACTCGTGCCTGGCCTGTTCCTCGATCTCCTCGAGCAGGAGCTCCTTGGCGCGCGACGCGGAGATCCCGGCGACGCGCTCGAGGCTGGTCTCCACCTCGGCGCGGTCGCGCGTCAGCTCCTCGCGTTGCTCGGACAGCTCGGCCTCGCGCCGCTCCAGCGCGTCCTCGCGCCGCTCCAGAGCCGCGCTGCGCTCGGTGAGCGCCGCCTGCAGCGCCGCCACCGTCGCGGCGTCGGGTCGTTCCCCGCCCGCCGGGCTGGCGCCGTGCGTGCGCCCGTAGAGAACCGCGGCAATCACGATTCCGACCGCAATGAGCGCTGCGGCACCGATGATGTCCATGGTCGTTTCCTCTCATCTGGCCCACGCCAATCCGGGCCACAATCCGACTGTTCATGATGTTTTGAGAGCGACCGAGCGGCCCGTGCGGAGCACGGGACAGCCATCCCAGGCAAAACAGCATTCAGCGATCCGGCTAGACAGCTAGCCCGACTAGCCCGACGATCTGGACCGTCGCACCGGTCCGTTGTGGATTGCCGTCAACAAGAAGATCTCTGTGTTCGATATCTGGGGATTTGCTGGCGTTTTGCGGTCACGCGGACCGTTCGTTCACTGTCTCAATCGTAGTACCGCAGGGTTGCGGGCGCAACGCGTTCGTAACACGCGATGCAAACTGCAATAACGCGGTCAGTCGCCGCGAGCGTAGGCGGCCAGCGCGTCGAGCGCCAGCTCGGACTCATAGCCCTTGCGCAGCAGCATGCCCAGCGCGCGATTGCGGTCACGGCGGTCCTCGGGCGGGTCCGGGAAGCGGCGGCGCAGAACCGCCAGCGCGCGGTCAAGCTCGCTCTCAGGCTCCTCGTCATCGCCCTCGAGGACGGGCTCCCCGGCCAGGGCTGCGTCGACGAGATGGCGATCAATCCCCCGGGAGAGCAACCCGCGCCGGATGCGCTCGCTCCCCCACTGCTCCAGCGCCCGCTTGTCGGCGACGAACAGCCGCGCGAACCGGGTGTCGTCGAGGAAGTCCTGGCCCCCCAGGATCTCGATCGCTCGCTCGGTCAGCTCCTCCGACACTCCGCGCTGCTGGAGGCGCTGCCGGACCTCGCTGATCGTGCGGTCGCGCGCGTTGAGGTAGGAGTAGGCCAGATCAAGCGCCTTCTGAAGGCGCTCCTCCTCAGAGATGGCGCCGCGCGCCCCCGGGCCGCGCTCAGACGTCTCCGGGGGCGGCGCCACTAGGCCGCGGGCGCGACGGCGGCCAGCGGCGCCTCGTCGCGCTCGATCTCCTTGACCAGGTCCCGGCCGATGCCGAGGGCGGCGTAGATCTTGTCCTGGATCTCGTCGGCCATCTCCGGATGCTCGTCCAGGAAGGCCTTGGCGTTGCCGCGCCCCTGCCCCAGCCGCTCATCCCCATAGGAGAAGAACGAACCGGACTTGGTCACGATGTTGTGCTCGATGCCGTAGTCCAGCAGGCATCCTGAGGTGGAGATGCCCTTGCCGAACTCGATGTCGAACTCCGCCTGCTTGAACGGGGCCGCCACCTTGTTCTTGACGACCTTGACCCGCACCCGGTTGCCCACCGCCTCGGTCCCGTCCTTCAGGGTCTCGATCCGGCGGATGTCCAGCCGCTGGGAGGCGTAGAACTTCAGCGCCCGGCCGCCGGGCTGGGTCTCGGGCGAGCCGAACATCACGCCCACCTTCTCGCGGATCTGGTTGGTGAACACGCACAGCGTCTGAGCGCGGTTGAGGTTGCCGGCGAGCTTGCGCATCGCCTGGGACATCATCCGGGCCTGCGCGCCGACGGTCTGGTCGCCCATCTGGCCCTCCAGCTCGGCGCGCGGCGTGAGCGCCGCCACCGAGTCCACGGCGACGAGGTCGACGGCGCCGGAGCGGATGAGCATGTCCACGATCTCGAGCGCCTGCTCGCCGTAGTCGGGCTGGGAGACGAGCAGTTCGTCGATGTCCACGCCGATCCTCTGGGCGTAGAGCGGATCCATCGCGTGCTCGGCGTCGACGAAGGCGCACACCCCACCGAGCTTCTGGGCCTCGGCGATCAGGTGGTAGACGAGCGTGGTCTTGCCGGAGGACTCGGGGCCGAAGATCTCGATGATCCGGCCGCGCGGCACGCCGCCGATCCCCAGCGCGATGTCCAGCGACAGCGCTCCCGTCGGGATCGCATCACAGTTCACGCGCGCATCGGGGTCGCCCATGCGCATCACGGTCCCCTTGCCGAACTGACGCTCGATCTGGGTCAGGGCCCCCTGCAGGGCGGCCTGGCGCTTGGCGTCAGCCTTCGGGTCAGACGCGCCGACGGTTGCGCTTCTCTCGTTCTCGCTCATGCTCGCTCCAGTTCCTTGTCTCTGCGCGTTTGAACCCATCACGGTACGTCCGCCGGCGGACGGAAAACCCACGCTAGCCCGGGGCCCTGTGACGAAACAAGACGCATCTGTGACGGCCCTGCAAACAAATGCGTGACGATTCTGTTCATGAGGCCGGACGGCTCCTTCGCCGACATCCCCGACGAGGTCCGGCGGCGGGTCGCCGCCGGCGAGCGGGTGGCGCTGCTCCTGCTCGACGCGCTCGGCCTGCGCTTCCTGCTGCGCCACGACGACCACCCGCTGCTGGAGCGCCTCCAGATCACCCCGCTGCGCACGCAGTTCCCCTCCACCACCACCGCGCACGTGACCACCGTCCACTCCGGGCTGCCGGTGCAGGACCACGGCCTCTACGAATGGAACGTGCTGGAGCCCGATCTGGACAGGATCATCTGCCCGCTGCGCTTCACCCTGGCCGAGTCCAAGGTCTCCGGCGAGCTTGAGGGGCGGCTGGACCCCGCCGCGCTGCTGCCGGGACCGACGCTGTATGAGTCGCTGGGCGTCCCCTGCTTCGTGCTCCAGCCGGAGGCGATCGCCGACTCCGTGTTCACGCGCCTGGCCACGCGCGGCGCGCGCGTGCACGCGTTCGACGGGCCGGTCGACGGCGTTCAGGCGCTGGCGGACCTCATGGGCGCCGTGGACGGGCCCGCCTACGCGCTGCTCTACTGGGACGAGATCGACCGTGCCGGGCACGAGCGCGGTCCCGGCTCGCCCGAGTTCCACGCGGCGGCACGCGGCGGCGCTGGACGCGGTCCAGGAGCGGCTGGAGGACCTGGCCGACGTCACCGTGCTCCTCACCGCCGACCACGGCCAGGTGGCGGTGTCGCCCGAGCGCGTGGACTACCTGGACGAGTTGTGGCCCGAGCTGCCGGCGATGCTGTCGCACGCGCGGCCGGCCGGTTCCTCACGCGACGCCTTCCTGCACGTGCGCTATGAGCACGTCGACACGGTGCTGGCCGAGCTGCCCGCCCGGCTGGACGACCGGGCGGCCGGGGGCTCGGGTCCTGCCCGCGGCCGAGCTGTTTGACCGGATCGGGCCCCGGTTGGCCGCCCGGCTGGGCCAGGTGGCCGTGCTGGCGGCGCCGGGGCGCCAGGTGTGGCTGCGCTCGGCGCGGGCCAACGAGCGGTGGTTTCGGGGGCAGCACGGCGGCCTTGACCCCGCGGAGACCGAGACCTACCTGGCCGAGGTGCGCCCCGGCTAGGCAGTGGGGATGGGCGAGGCGCCCGCCCGGCGCGCCCGCCCACCGGCGCGCCCGCTCGGGGCGGGCCGCCGCGCGGTGCTGCGCCGTTGGGCTGCAGCTGGTGGGAGGGGTCCCGTGGGGCGGCGACACCGGCGAACCTCGACGGCATGGCTGGGGAGGGCAGCGTGTGTGACGAGGCGTCGTGGCGAGATTTTGGATGCTGTGATAGCCAATGCCTCTCAGACTCTGCGGTGCCGGGGCGGGTCGTGGTAGATCTTCATCGCTGGAGAGGGAAGATCTCCCACGACCCCCGGTTTGAGCGCCTCCGTCGGCGGATTGGCGACGTCTGTGGTAGGGCAGTCCTCTCACAGCCCGCCAGCCACGCCGAAGCCGCGCTCCCCCCTCCCCAGCCGCAGTTGACGTTCGCCGGTGTGGCCGGAGATCGCTGAGGGACCCAGCGCTGAGGGACCCAGGCCCGAAGAATCACGCCGCCAGAGCCGGACGGTGCGTCGTCCCCGCGCGTGCACGCACAGCCGGCCGCCCGGGCAGGACCGAAGGTGGTTACATGGAATGTGCCTAGGGGAAGCGGACCCTGCCGCCCGCGCTCGCGCGCCGCCACGCGCCGAGCCCGCCATGCGCCGGACCCTCCCGCCGCCCTAGTTGCGAGAATCACTCAGTAGACATAACTAAACGACCTTTTGGAGAGACCGTGTCCCCTCTCGTCGAAGCTCTCAAGAACGAGCACACAAAGCGCATCCTCTATGTCACCGGCGTCCGCCGCCCGTCGCTGACCCAGCGCGAGACGCCGCACTACCGGATGCCCAAGCTTCAGGCCAACGGCGGCTACCTGCGCCTCAAGAAGTACGACGGCCCGGAGATCCCGCGCGAGGAGTACGAGAACCTCACGTACACCACGTACTCCACCGATGACTCCACCACCTTCGCGCCCATCACGTCCTGCACCGGCGAGCTGGAGCTCAAGGGCTTTGAGTCCTACGGCAAGGCCGACCTCGACGGGGTGTGGACCGAGAACGCCAAGAAGTGCCCGTCGATCGTCAAGTACGTCGAGTCGATCGGCGCCCGCTTCGGACGCGTCCAGCTGCTCAAGATGAAGCCCAACACCATGCGTGAGTGCCGCTGGGGCCTGCACCTGGACAACAACAACGCGGCCAACAAGCCCGAGGAGAACGGCTGGGTCGTGCGCTCGTGGCTGGAGCTGACCGACGACGACTCGAGCGCCCTCGTGGTGCGCCGCGATCAGTTCTCCAAGGCCTCGGAGGTCAAGATCGCCCTGCCCAAGTACCAGCAGGCGGTGGTCGACTCGGAGTTCCTGTACCACGGCGGCTACCACCACGGCCCGGGGACGCGCTACGCGCTGATCACCAGCGTCGAGAGCGGCCCCGCGATGGAGCAGTGGATGGAGTCGCAGCTGCCGTAGCTGTCCCCCTTCCACTGCTCAGGGGCGCAGTGCCACGGTTGACAGCACTTCGTAGCGGGCAGGGCCGTGGCCCAGTCGTGACTGGTAGAGCGTGACCTGCTCGCCGGTGAAGCGAGCCTGCTCAGGCGCGGGGAGATCCGCGGGCCGGATGCGGCCCTCGCGCTGGACGCGGGCCACGGTGACGTGAGCGAGGAACGGACGCGTCTCGGGCGCGTAGAAGCCGCCGGCCGCCAGCGCCTGGGCCAGCGCCGACTGCACCGCCGCCAGCCGGCCCGCCTCGTCGCCCACCGCGACGGTGAGCACGCGGGGGCGGCGCGGCGGCAGCCACAGCGCGTCGCCCACCGTCAGCGGCGCCGCAACCAGCCCCGCCACCGCGTCCCGGCACACAGCGCCGATGTCCGCCACCTCGGCCGCCGGGCGCGAGCCGAGGAAGCACAGGGTCACGTGCAGCGACTCGAGCGAGACCGGGCGCACCCGGTCCAGCCCGGCGGTGTGCTCGCCAGCCCAGCCGGCCAGCACCCCTCGCACCTCCGCGGGCAGCTCCAGGGCGACGAAGAGCCGCGCGCGCTCGTCGCTCACGAGGCGGCGTCGGCGCCCGCGGCGTGGGCCGGCTGCTCGTCAGACTCGCCGAGCAGGACACGGCGCAGCAGGTGCATGGCCACGGTGACCGAGCGGTCCCGGATGTCTGAGCGCGAGCCGGGCAGCACCGAGCGCCGGGTGAGCCGGCGCGGCGGGCGGGCGGGGTCATCTGCCCCGGAACGCATCCACACCGAGAAGCAGACCAGCCCCACCGGCTTCTCCGGCGTGCCGCCGCCCGGGCCGGCGATCCCGGTGATGCCGATGCCCAGCTCGGCGTCAAAGCGCTCGGCGATGCCCTGCGCCAGCGCCTCGGCGACCTCGGTGGACACCGACCCGAACCGCTCGATGAGCTCCGGATCGACGCCGGCGAAGTCCACCTTGGCCTCGTTTGAGTAGACGACCCCGCCGCCCAGGAAGTAGGCCGAGGACCCTGCCCGGTCGGTGATCCGCCCGGCGAACAGCCCGGCCGTGCACGACTCCGCGGCGGCCAGCGTACGGCCGGCCAGGAGCGAGGCGAGCTGATCGTCGATGGTGGACCCGTCCTCGGAGTAGAGGGTGTCGGCGTGGCGCTCGCGGATGAAGTCCAGGAACGCGTCGTACGCTCGCTGGCCGGGGGGCTCGAACTGGGTCGACACCTCGATCTCGCCGCGCCGCAGGCAGGTGGTGATCTCCAGCGGGACCAGGTCAAGGCCAGCCTCTTCGGCGGCGCGCAGCGTGTTGGCGATCTCGGACTCCGGGATCCCGAACAGGCGCACGATCTCGCGCCGGTACTCCACGGCGCCGGTGATCGCCGCGGCAAACGCCTCGGTCTGGCGGGCCATCTCCCACATCCGCTGAAGCTCCCGGGGCGGACCGGGCAGGACCACGACCGTCGGGCCGTCACCGTCGCGCGGCGGCACCACCAGCCCGGGAGCGGTGCCGACGGGCTCGAGGATCGTCGCGCCCTCCGGGATGACCGCCTGCTTGCGGTTGGACTCGCGCACGGACTCTGGGTCAAGGTCGGGCCAGCGCTCCATCAGCGGCCGCAGGATCTCGGCGATGCGCTCCTCCAGTGGCCCGTCGAGCACCATTTCGCGCCCGGAGAACCGGCCGACGATCTCCGCCGTGAGGTCGTCGGCGGTCGGGCCCAGACCACCGCTGGTGATGATCAGGGCCATCCCGGCCTCGCGCATGAAGGCAAGGGTCGCCAGCAGGTCATCGGGGCGGTCGCCGACGATCTGGATCATCGCCGCGTCCACGCCGATCTCGCGCAGGCGCTCAGACAGCCAGGGGCCGTTGCGGTCGGTGATGATCCCCGTGAGGACCTCGGTCCCGGTGACGAGGATCCCGGCCCGTGGCGGGGTCCCGGCGCTCCGCGGGCTCTCGACGCCGGCCGCGCTCATGCGCACTGGGGCTGCTTGCCGGCGGGCAGCATCGCGTGCGAGGCCGGGGTGAGATCAAAGCCGACCGGCTTGCCCGTCGAGGGCACGGCCACCGACACCCCGTTGACCTTCATCCTCACCGCCGCGTTGCCGAGGGTCAGCAGCAGCTTGGAGGAGGTCTTGGTGGGGATCGTCTGGCCGACGTTGAAGATCTCCCCGGGGATCAGGCGCTTGCCTCGGCCGTCGACGAGGCACACGTAGACCGCGCCGGTGGGCACGAGCTCGAGCTTGACCGTGCTGGCCACCGTGCGCGACCGATGAGGTGGGCGGTGTTGCTTGGCCTTGGTCGTGGTCGACGTGGTCTGCGTCTGGGTGCTGGAGGTCGACGCGGCCGGCGTGCCGCCCCCCTGGATGCCGAGGAAGTACAGGGCGACGACGATCGCCACCAGCACGGCTCCGATCAGCGCCCACGGCGGGATCAGCGGGCCGCGCGGGCCGCGGGGCAGCCGCGGCGAGCCGGCCGCCCGGGGTCCTCGGTCGCGACGGTCGCGGTCGCGACCCAGCGGCGCGATCTGCCGCAGCTCGTGGTCTGTGGGGCGCTCATAGCGCCGCTTGTAGTCGTCGATGAGCTGGCGGCTGTCCAGGCCCAGGTAGTCCGCGTACGTGCGCAGGAAGCTCTTGACGTAGACATCGCCGGGGAGCAGGCCCCATTCCTCGTTCTCGATCGCGCGGAGGTATTTGGCACGGATCTTCGTGCGCGTCTCGACCTCGTTGATGTCGATCTTGGCGCGCATCCGCGCCTCCCGCAGGGTGGCGCCGATTTCTGCCATCGCCTCGAGAAGGCTACCGGCGCCGCAGGGGCCGGCTAGCCTCGCAGCCCGTCGGGGTCGCCGGGCTCGTCCAGCTCGGCGTCTGGCGCCTCAGGCGGTTGGTCGACCTCGGGAGTGGACCGGGAGCTCGTCCCGCCGCCCCCGGAATCGGCCTCGGCCAGGTGGGCGAGGATCCGCGGCACGTCGGCCTCGCTGATGAGGACCTGGCGGGGCTTGGACCCCTCGTAGCCCGAGATGATCCCGCGGCGCTCCAGCATGTCGATGAGCCGGCCGGCGCGCGTGTAGCCCAGCCGCAGCCGGCGCTGGAGCATCGACGTCGAGGCCGTGCCCATCGAGGCCACCAGGAAGATGGCCTCCTCCAGCAGCGGGTCCTCGTCGGCGGAGAGCGCGTCCTCGTCGCCCCCGACGCCATCGTCGGCTGACTCCACCTCCTCCAGGAGCTCCTCCTGGAACTCGGGCTCCCCCTGACGGCCCCACGCCTCGGTCAGCTGCAGGATCTGCTCCTCGTCGATGTAGGCGCCCTGGATGCGCTGCAGCTTGGAGGTCCCGACGGGCGAGAACAGCATGTCGCCCTGACCCAGCAGCGACTCGGCGCCGTTCTGATCGAGGATGACCCGCGAGTCGGTCTGGCTGGAGACCGCGAAGGCGATGCGCGACGGGACGTTGGCCTTGATCATGCCCGTGATGACGTCCACGCGCGGTGACTGGGTGGCGAGCACGAGATGGATGCCGACCGCCCGCGCCTTCTGGGCCAGGCGGATGATCGAGTCCTCGACGTCGGCCGGCGCGACCATCATCAGGTCGGCCAGCTCGTCGATGACGCACAGGATGTAGGGCAGCCTGGGCTCGCCGCGCTTATCGCGCGCGCGGTTGAGCTCGGGGAGGCTGCGCGTCCGCGCCAGCGACATGATCCCGTAGCGCTGCTCCATCTCCTTGACCAGGTTCTGCAGCGCGTTGGCGGCCATCCGCGGGCTGGTGATCACCGGCGTGAGCAGGTGCGGGACCGCTTCGTAGTGGTTGAGCTCGACCTGCTTGGGGTCCACCAGCACGATGCGCACCTCGTGGGGCGTGGCCCGCAGCAGGATGCTGGAGAGCATCGCATTGACGCACGCGGACTTGCCGGCGCCGGTGGTGCCGGCCACCAGCAGGTGCGGCATCTTGGCCAGGTCGGCACCGATCGCCCGCCCGGCGATGTCCTTGCCCAGCCACACCGTCAGCGGCGACCAGTCAGCCGGCGGGTCCTGGTAGACGTCGCCGAGGTGGACGATCTTGCGCCGCGCGTTGGGAACCTCGACGCCCACCGCCTGCTTGCCCGGGATCGGCGCCAGGATGCGGATGTCGGTGGCCGCCAGCGCGTAGGCGAGGTCGTCTTTGAGCTGGGCGATCTTGGACACCTTGATCCCGGGAGCCAGCCGGATCTCATAGCGCGTGATGTGCGGGCCGGTGACGCGGCCGATCACCTTGGCTTCGATCCCGAAATGGCCGAGGGTCTCGAGCAGCGTGCGGGCCACCCGCTCCTGCCCGGCGGTGTCGGGCTTGGCCGCCTCGCCGGTGGAGCGGGTGAGAAAGCGGGTGTTGGGCAGCTGCCACTCGAACTCGGGGTCGTCGGTGATGGCTTCGCGGTAGCGGCCCTGCGGGGTGAGATCGGCGGGGTCGACGTCCGGGCGGGCCGGCCGGGGGGCGTCGGGCTCGGGGCGCTCGTCGGAGGCCTCGATCTCCCCCTCGCCGCCGTCGCCGTCGGGGTCGAACAGGGGCGGCGCGGGATCGCCGTCGTTGACCCGGCCGTCGTTGGGCGGGGCCTCGACGTGCGTGGCGCGCACGATGAGCTCGGTATCGAACCCCGCCCGCCCATCGGGAGGCAGCAGCGGCTCGGGCAGCGCGTCGGGACCCAGGAGGTCGGGGTCGAGCAGGCGGTCGGCCGTGAGACGCCCCTCGGCGTCGCCGGTCACCGTGACCGACCGCCCGCGCGGGCGGGTCGCGGCCGCGGCGGTGGAGGGCCGCCGTCCGCCGAGCGTCGCCGAGACGCTGTCGGTGGAGCGCCGGACCGCCCGCCCCGTGCCGACGACGCTGGCGCCGGTGGCGCGCACCACCGTCGCGAGCGTCGCGCCGCTGACCAGGATGAGGCCGGCCACGAACAGGAACACCGCCAGAATGTCGGCGCCGAGCGTCGAGAGCAGGTGCGACATCGCCCAGAACTCGGCCTGACCGACCACGCCGCCGCGCCGCTCGAAGACGGTCGCGCGCCAGAACTGCCCGGTCGGGGCTGCGCCCGGCCCGATGCCGAGCGTGCCGGCGGCGAGCATCAGCGTGAGCGCCGCCACCAGGCACCCCAGCCCGGTGCGCAGCGGTCGCGTCGGCGGGCGCCACTCGCGCATGAGGGTGAGCGCCCCGCCCACCACCAGAGCCACGGGCACGGCGTAGCCGAGGGCCCCGAAGACGAACCTGGTGGCGCGGACCGCGCCGTCACCGAGCGCCCCGCCGGCCCAATGCAGGTAGGACACCCCGCCCAGGAAGACCCCGACGGCGATCAGCGCCAGGGCGACGATGTCGACGTGGTGGGGCTCCAGCGCGACGGTCGGCAGCGTCGGGCGGCTGGCCAGCAGTGAGCGACGCGCCCGGGGCGGGGGTGATTTGCGCCGCGGCTTGGGCTTGGGGCGAGGCTTCGTGCTGGTGGCCATCTCCGAAGTGCTGGCTTCGACGGCGGCGCCCCGCCTCCTGCCGCGCACACGCGCGCACGCCCGCGCAACGCCGGTCACGAGGCGTGAGCGCCGGGCCGACCATAAGGGTCTGATAAGGCCGGGGCGACCCCCGCCCCCTGCCCCGTACCATCTCACCTCCAGATGGTTGATTTCGAGCGTCCCCCCCGTGTGCTGGTCGTCGAGGACGACGACGCGATCGCCCAGGTGCTCCAGCGCTCCCTGCGTATGGAGGGCTACGAGGTCCGCGTCGCCGGCGACGGACCGGCGGCGCTGGAGGGCGCGCACGCGTTCCTGCCCGATCTGGTCCTCCTCGATCTCGGGTTGCCGGGGATGGACGGGATCGAGGTCGCCAAGCGCCTGCGCGAGTCAGACGACGACGTCCCCATCCTGGTCCTCACCGCCCGCGACGCGGTCGAGTCGCGCGTGGAGGGGCTGGACTCGGGCGCCGACGACTATCTGGTCAAGCCGTTCGAGCGCCAGGAGCTGCTGGCGCGGCTGCGCGCGCTGCTGCGGCGCCGCCCGCCGCGCGGGCAGGCGCACCTGTCGGTGGGCGATCTCAAGCTCAACCCCGACACCCACGAGGTCACCCGCGGCGACCGCCACGTCGACCTCACCCAGCGGGAGTTCGAGCTGCTGGAATACCTCATGCGCAACGAGCGCATCGTCATCTCCCGCCAGCGTCTGCTCGACGAGGTCTGGGGGTATGACCCGTTCTCGATGACGAACACCATCGAGGTGTTCGTCTCCAACCTACGACGGAAGCTGGAATCGGGTGGCGAGCCTCGGCTCCTCCATACGATCCGCGGCGCGGGATACGTACTCCGCGTATAGGCGGGTCCCGGTCCGCTGGCGCCTGGCCGGAGGCTCGGCGGCGCTCACGTTCGTCATCCTGGCCAGCTTCGCGGCCATCGTCGGGGTGCTCACCAACCGCCAGGTCCGCACGCAGTTCAACGACTCGCAGACCTCCGCGATCAGCCGCCTGGAGAGCAGCTTGTCCACAGAGCTGAAGTACAACGACGGCCTGTACCTGGACCAGTCGAACATCCTTTCACTCACCGACTTCGCCAGCGGCGATCGCGCCCAGGTCCGGATCTTCGACGACAGCGACGGAATCCTCCTCGCCACCCAGGACGGGTATGCGTCGGCCGACGTGAAGCTCACCGCGCCGGGCGGGCTGTTCGCAAACCCACCCCGACCGCGTCAGACGTCCGGATACTTCGAGGAGTCGGGCTACCGGGTCGCGTCCCGCCAGCTCCACGTCCAGCCGTCCGGGACCGTCACGCTGCTCTACGCCCTGCCGCTGTCCAATGTCGACCACACCCTCGCCCGCGTCGAGGCGTTCCTGCTCCTCGGGGTCCTCGGCGGCACCGTGCTCGCGATGCTGGCCGGCCTGTTCGTGTCCCAGCGCGCGATGCGGCCGATCGTCGAGCTCACCGACGCCGCGCGCGAGATCGAGCGCACCCGGGACCCCACCCGGGCGATGCCCAGTCCCGAGGCCGAGGATGAGATCGCCGAGCTGGCGCGCACGCTGAGCGGCATGCTCGCGGCGCTGGACGCGGCGCGCAGCGACACCCAGACGATGCTCGACCGCCAGCGCGAGTTCGTGGCCGACGCCTCGCACGAGCTTCGCACGCCCCTCACCAGCGTGCTGGCCAACCTCGATCTCCTCACCGAGGAGCTCAGCGGCGAGCAGGCCGAGACCGCCGAGGCGGCGCTGCGCTCGACGCGGCGGATGCGCCGGCTGGTCGGCGACCTGCTGCTCCTCGCCCGCGCCGACGCGCGCCGTGCTCAGCCCCACCGCCCCACCGACATGGCTGACGTGCTCATCGAGGCCGCGGCCGAGCTCGGGCCGATGGCCGAGCGCCACGGTTTGTCCATCGACGCTCGGCCGGCGATGGTGGACGGCGTGCGCGACGAGCTGCACCGCCTCGTCCTCAACCTGCTGGAGAACGCCGTGCGCCACACCCCGCCGGGGACGCGCGTCGAGGCCTCCACCGAGGCGCGCGACGGGGCGGCGATCCTCATCGTGCAGGACTCCGGGCCGGGCATCCCGGCGGAGCTGTCACAGCGCGTGTTCGAGCGGTTCGTCCGCGGCGGGCGCGACAGCGCGAAGGGCTCCGGGCTGGGCCTGGCCATCGTACGCTCGGTGGCACAGTCCCACGGCGGGACGGTCGCGCTGGAGACGCCCCCGAGCGGCGTGGGGACGCGCTTCGTCATCCGGATCCCCAGCGAGCACGTCGCGGGCGCGACCGTGCCGGTCGGAGAGCCCGCCGAGAACGGCGGGGCTCAGACCTCGACGACGACCGGCAGGACCATCGGGCGCCGGCGCAGCCGGTCATAGACGAACGCCGCCAGGTCGTCGTGCAGGCTCTGCTGGAGCAGATCGATCTCCCGCACGCCCTCCCGCGCCGCCACGGTGAGGGAGCGCTCCACCTCCTCGCGGATGTCGGACACGAGCTCGTCGGCCTGCTCGATGAACGGGACCCCGCGGAAGATGACCTCGGGCGGAACGACGGACTCGCCGGTCTGCTCGGAGACGGTGGCGACGACGATGAAGATCCCGTCGGCCGAGAGCATGCGGCGGTCACGCAGGGCGACGTCGGCCGGGTCGCCGATGTCGACGCCGTCGACGAAGATCATCCCGGCGGCCTGGCGCTCGCCGATGGTGGCGCCGGACGCGTCGATATCCAGCGGCAGGCCGTTCTCGAGCCGGAAGACCGCCTCGGGGTCGATCCCGACCGCGTCGGCGAGCTGGGCGTGCAGGTGGATGCGCTTGTGGTCGCCGTGGATCGGCATGACGTAGCGCGGGCGCACGAGGTTGAGCATCAGCTTGAGCTCCTCGGCGAAGCCGTGGCCGGAGGCGTGGATCGGCGCCTCGCGGGGGGTGATCACGTTGCAGCCGATGTGGTAGAGGCGGTCGACGGTCTCATTGACGGCGCGCTCGTTGCCCGGGATCGGGGTGGCCGAGAAGACGACCGTGTCGCCGCTGCGCAGCGTGATCTGGCGGTGGTCGTTGTAGGCCATGCGCCGCAGCGCCGACAGCGGCTCGCCCTGGGACCCGGTCGAGATGACCACGACGCGATGGTCGGGCCAGTCCTCGACCTCATGAGGCTGGATGAGCATCCCCTCGGGGACCTCGATGTGACCCAGCGAGCGGCCGATGTTGACGTTCTTGCGCATCGAGCGTCCCACCAGGGCGACCTTGCGCCCCAGCGCGGCGGCGGCGTCGATCACCTGCTGAACGCGGTGGATGTTGGAGGCGAAGCTGGTGACGACGATCCGCCCCTCGGCGCGGCCGAAGACCTCCTCCAGGCGCGGCCCCACGTCGCGCTCGGAGGGCGAGAAGCCGGGCCGGTCGGCGTTGGTGGAGTCGCCGCACAGCAGCAGCACCCCCTCCGAGCCCAGCTCGGCCAGCCGCGAGACGTCCGCCGGCAGGCCGTCTACGGGTGTCTGGTCGAACTTGTAGTCGCCGGTGAGCAGCACCGTTCCAAGCTCGGTGCCGACGGCAACGGCGCAGGAGTCGGGGATCGAGTGGGTCATGTGGATCAACTCGAGGGAGAACGGTCCGAGCTGAAGCTGCTCGCCCGCGGCGAGGTCCTCGAGGTCGACCTCGCGCAGGTTGTGCTCGTCGAGCTTGGAGCGCGCCATGGCGATGGTCAGCGGGCCGCCGAGGACCGGGATGGCGTCGCCGTTGTCAAGCTCGCGCAGCACCCACGGGAGGGCGCCGAGGTGGTCCTCGTGGCCGTGGGTGACGACGATGGCCTCGATGTCCTCGGCCCGCTCGCGCAGGTAGGCGAAGTCGGGCAGCACGAGATCGATGCCGAGCATGTCGGCGGTCGGGAAGCGCAGGCCGGTGTCCACGACGACGATGCGGCCCTCGTACTCGACCACCGTCATGTTCTTGCCGATCTCGCCCAGGCCGCCCAGCGGCAGGACACGGAGTTTGCTCACGTGTTCACGGCGCTCATGCCGCGGCGGCGAGCATGCCGTGGCGCTCCAGCATCGCGCGCAGCACCGCCTGCTCGTCGGCGTCGAGCTCGACGTAGGGCAGCCGGGGGACGCCGGCCGGCACGCCGATCATGTTCAGCGCCGCCTTGTTGCTGCAGGCTGCCGGCGCGATTCCCATGTCCCGATAGACGTCCTGGAGGCCGTCATGGATCTGCCGGCGGTTCTCCGGCTCGTCGACCATGCGGTGCATCTCCTCACCGAAGATGTGGCTGCTGGTGAGGATCCCGCCCGCCTCGCCCATGTCGAGCACGTCGACGAGCATGTCGTCGTTGCCGGCGTAGATGACCAGGCCGTCCACGTGGGCCAGATTGGCGTGGTTGGCCTGCTTGACCCCGGCGATGTTGTCCATCTGACCGAGCTCGGCCAGCAGGTCGTTGGCCATGTCGGAGCCGGTCCGCTGCGGGATGTTGTAGAGCAGGATCGGCAGGTCGGTGGCGCGGACCACCTCGCGGTAATGGGCGAGGATGCCGCGGCGACTGGGGCGGTTGTAGTACGGGTTGACGTGGAGCAGACCGTCGACGCCGAGCGCCGTGGCCCGCTCGGTGAGCCTCACCGCGTGCCGGGTGTCGTTGGAGCCGACCCCGGCGATGACCGTGCAGGTGCGGCGCATCTCGGTGGCGGCGAGCTCGATCACCCGGAGGTGCTCCTCGTCGTTGAGGGTCGCCGCCTCACCGGTGGTGCCGCAGACGACCAGGCCGTCGGAGCCGTGGTCGACCAGGTGGTGCATGAGCGCCACCGCGGCGTCCTCGTCAAGCGCGCCGCGCTCGTCGAACGGAGTGACCATCGCGGTCAGGATCGAGCCGAAGTTCACTGTCATCGGCGCCATTATCGCAGGGGTCGGGGCGTCAGGGTGAGCGGGGGGTCAGCCCGTGGATGCCTCAGCCGCCGGTGCCGAGGGCTCAGCGCCGGGCTCGAGCAGCCGCTCGTAGACCCGCCAGCGCTTGACCAGGCGGCCGCCCATGGCCTCCAGCCCGCGGTTCATCGAGCTGTTGACCTCGAGGATGAAGCTCGCCTCCCCTTCGGTCTGGCGTACGCGACTGGCGACGTCGAAGTGCTCGAGGTAGAGCGCGGCGGCGACGCCGGTGTGCTGGTACTCCGGCAGGACGCCGAGGAACCCCACGCGCACCCGGTCGATGATGCGGTTGCGCGCGAGGTAGTACAGCCAGCCCAGCGGGAGGAGCCGGCCCTTCATCTTCTTGTAGACCTGGTGGATGTCCGGGATGGTGATCGCCATCGCCACCGTCTTGCCCTCCTGCTCGGCGATCATGAACCAGTCACGGGAGAACACCAGCTGCATGTCAAGGGTGTAGGCGTCAAGGTCGGCCTTGGAGTAGGGCACGAAGCCCCAGTTGTGCGACCAGGCGGCGTTGTAGACCTTGGCGAACTCGTCCATGTCGCGGCGCAGGTGGCGGCGGGACATGTGGCGGATGGTGATCCCGTGCTTGGAGTGCGCGCGCTCGGCGACCTTGGGCAGGATCGGGTTCATCCGCTCCCGATCGTTGATCGAGAGGTCCCATCCGAACAGGTCCATCGCCTTGATCAGGCCCGGGGCCGCCTCGCAGCGCGCCTGGTAGTAGCGCGGGTTCCACGGCTCGCGGATGAGCGGCTCGCGCTCGAACCCATCGATCAGCACGCCCGCCTCGTCGTTGATCTGGAAGCACATCGGCCCGACCATGCGGTCACAGCCGCGCGACCGGCACCACTCCTCGGCGGCGACGAGCAGCGCATCGACGATCTCCTGGTCGTCCTCGAAGTCCAGGAAGCCGAACATGCCCCATCGGCTGCCGTGGAACTGGTTGAAGGCGAAGTCGATCTGGGCGGTGACCCGGCCCACCACGCGGCCCTCGCGCCGGGCGAGGAAGTACTTGGCCTCGCCGTGGCTGAAGAAGGCGTTGAGCGGGCGGATCAGGAACGCGTAGCGCTCGAGCTTGAGCGGCGGGATCCAGGGGGTCCCGGCATGCAGGCGAAAGGGCAACGCGACAAACTCCCGTAGGTCGCTGAAGCCGTTCACGGGTCTCACGTCGATCGGCATGGGCTCGCAACCGTATCGGAGGTGAAACCCCATGAGTCCTGACGAGGACGCCCTGCCGGCGCTCGACCACGTGCAGGTGGCCGCCCCGGTCGGATGCGAGCGCCAAGCCCGGCGGTTCTACGCCGAGCTGCTCGGCCTGGTGGAGGTCGACAAGCCCGCCACGCTCGCGCCGCGCGGCGGGGTGTGGTTCGCGCTGGGGGCCGGCACGCAGCTGCATGTCGGCGTGGCCGAGGACTTTGCCCCTGCGGTCAAGGCCCATCCCGCCTTGCGGATCGGGACGATCGCCCGCCTGGAGATGCTCGGCCGGCGCCTGGCCGCGGTCGGCGCGCCGGTGGTCTGGGACTCCGAGCTGCCGGGCGTCCGGCGCTTCTTCACCGCCGACCCGTTCGGGAACCGGCTGGAGTTGTTAGCGGTCCGTTAGACGGCCACCTGCTCCCCGCTGCCGCGCACCCGCGGCCCGTGGTATGGGCCGGGCTTGGGCCGCGACTTGCCGCCCGGCAGGGCCAGCCGCAGGATCGTCCGCTGCACCATCCCGAGCTGCTGGTGAAACGGGCCCGTGTTGTAGGGCAGCTCGTAGCGCTCGCAGATCTCGCGGACCTTGGGGGCGATCTCGCCGTAGCGGGTGCTCGGCATGTCCGGGAACAGGTGGTGCTCCACCTGATAGCCCAGGTTGCCGCTGATCACGTGGAACAGGGGGCCGCCGTCGATGTTGGCCGCGCCCAACAGCTGGCGCACGTACCAGCCGCCACGGCTCTCGTCCTCGGTCTCCTCCTGGGTGAAGGTGAAGGTCTGATCGGGGAAGTGGCCGCAGAAGATGATCGCGTAGGACCACACGTTGCGGATCAGGTTGGCGGCGACGTCGGCGGTCAAGGTCCGCACGAACGGCTCGCGGAACGAGCGGCGGGCGATGAGCTGGGACAGCAGGCCATCAGAGGACCCGCTCCGGCGCGCGGCGCGGCGCACCGCCCGCCGCGCCTTGCGGCTGAGGCCCTGGGCGCGGGTCTCGTCGCGCGCCTTGGCGGCGATCACCCCGGCCTCGATCGCGGTCATGACCAGGCCGCTGATCAGCGGCCACGCGATGTAGTCCTTGGTGATCTGGGCCCGGGCCTTGCCGGCGATGCCCTTGAGCTCCTTGCGGACCAGCTTGACGTCCTTCTCGCCGGCGCGGATCGCGTCGAAGTCGAGGTCGTGGACCGCGACCCCCCATTCGAACAGCATCGCCAGCAGCACGTTGTAGAACGGCTGGAGGAGATAGAACGGGTGCCACTTCTGCGCCGGGTCGATCCGCATGATCTCGTAGCCGAGGTCCCGGTCCTTGCCGATGATGTTGGTGTAGGTGTGGTGGATGAAGTTGTGAGAATGGCGCCACGCCTCGGCCGTGGAGGCGGTGTCCCAGTCCCAGGCGCGGGAGTTGATCACCGGGTCGTTCATCCAGTCCCACTGGCCGTGCATGACGTTGTGCCCGATCTCCATGTTCTCGAGGATCTTGGCCATGCCCAGCGTGCTGGCGCCCAGCAACCACGGGACCCGCCACCGCGAGGCGATCAGCTCCACCCGCCCGATCAGCGCCAGCTTGCGCTGGAACGCGATCATCGACCGGATGTAGGTGGCGTCGCGATCGCCCAGGTCGGCCTTGACCTGCTCGTGCAGCTCGTCGAACTCCCGGCCCAGCGCCTCGATCTGCTCCGGCGTCAGCCGATGCAGCGGGTTCTCGGAGTCGGCGGCGCCGGGCTCGGGCGCGGCCCGGCCGTTGCCATTGTGGACGGCGGTCGTCGTCATCGGTTCTCCTCGGGGTTCGGGGGCAAAATTCGGCCTAGAGCTCGATCTCGATGGGTCCCTCGGGGGCGTGGATGCAGGTGCGGATGACCTCGCCCTCCTCGCCGTGCACCTTGCCGTTGCGCAGGTCGCGCACGCGGCCGGAGCGCAGCTCGCCCACGCAGGTGTGGCAGATGCCCTCACGGCAGCCATAGGGAAGATCGAGCCCGGCCTCCTCGCCGGCGACGAGGATCGGCTGGCTGCCGTCGGACTCGGCCTCGGTCTCGGAGTGCAGGAACGTGATCGTGCCGCCCTCGCCCTCCTCCCCGTCGCCCAGGCCGAGCTTGGGCTGGAAGCGCTCCATGTGCAGGCGCTCGGTGACGTCGGCCTGCTCGAAGTGGGTGCTGAAGTCGTCGAGCATCTCGTTGGGTCCCGAGATGAAGGTGTCGCGCTCCTGCCAGTCTGGACAGAGGCGGTCCAGGTCGGCGGGGCCCATGCGCCCGTTGTCGGCGGTGAGCTGCTCGTGCAGGACAAAGCGCTCGTGACGGCGGGCGAGGGCGCGCAGCTCATCGCCGAAGATGACCTCGTCGGTGTGGCGGGCGGAGTGCAGCAGCACGGCGTCGTCGAGCTCGCCGGCCTGGTTCAGATGGCGCAGCATGCTCATGATCGGGGTGATCCCGCTCCCCGCGCTGACGAACAGCAGCTTCTGAGGGAGAGGGTCGGGCAGCAGGAACTCGCCCTCCACCCCGCCCAATGAGACGATCGTCCCCGGCCGGCCGCGGCGCACCAGGTAGGGCGAGACCTTGCCGTCGTCGACGTTCTTGACCGTGATCGAGATGAGCCCGTCCGTGCGCATGGGGTCCGAGGTCAGCGAGTAGGCGCGCCAGTGGCGCACGCCCTCGATGTCCAGGCCGATGCGCAGGTACTGGCCGGGCTCGTGGCCACCCCAGCGATAGCCGGGCTTGATGAGGACGGTGGCGGCGTCGCGGGTCTCGTGATCGATCGACTCGATGCGCCCACGCAGCTCGCGGGTGGACCACAGCGGGTTGATCAGCTCGAGGTAGTCGTCGATCAGCAGCGGCGAGCTGAGCGCCGCCAGAGCGCCGAGAATCCGGCGCTGGATCGGGTGGACGTTGGGTCTGGCTCCTCGTTCGGGCATGGCTACCTACTCATGAGTAATATCCGTTTCAGTAGATTCCTACCCGGTTTGTCACAACCTGAGGCCACAGCGACTGGCCGAAGCCAAACCCGAGCGGGAACCCAGGGGATGCCGCGCTCCATGCGCGAACAGCTCATCCTGCGCGTCGCCGGGCAGATCTTCGCCGACGGCGGTTACGAGCGCGCCTCGATGGATCGGATCGCCGCGCTGGCCGGCGTGTCCAAGCCGATGCTCTACGCCTACTTCGGCTCCAAGGAGGGCCTGTACCTGGCCTACATCGAACGCACCGGCGGCGAGCTCGTCCAGCGGCTGGTGAGCGCTGACCGCGGAGTCGCCGCGCACCCATCCAACCCCCCACAGACCGGGCGGCTGCGAGCGGTCATCAACGAGTTCCTGGCCTTCGTGCAGGAGCACAGCGACGGCTGGACGGTGCTCTTCCGCGAGCTCAACGCGCGCCAGCCGCTGGCCGAGCAGGTCAGCCAGCTGCGCTCCGAGGTCGTCGACGAGGTCCGCCGCATGCTCGAGAGCGACGACGAGCCCTCGTGGGCGGGATTGCGCCCGCCGGCGTCAGAGGGCGTGGCCGAGGCGATCGTCGGCGCCGGCGAGGCGCTGGCCAACTGGTGGCTCAAGAAGCCCGAGGTCCCGCGCGAGGACGTCGCCAACTGGTACGTGGGCCTGGCGCGAGCGGCGATCTCGACCGCCACGGTGCGCGACGGCTGACCGCCGGCCCGGCTCTAGACCCAGTTCTCCGTCACCACGGTGAAGTGGCGGCGCAGGCCGCTGAGCTCGAGCAGCCTCTGCACGGGCGGCGGGCCGGCGGTGATGGCGACGCGGTGGCCGGGGCGCGACGGCATCACGAGCGACAGCAGCGGACGCAGCCCGGTGAGGTCCATGAACGCGACCCGCTCGAGGTCGACGAGCACCGCGCGGGCCTCCCGGACGGGCCCGAGCGATAGCTCGCGCTCGAGCAGCGGTGCGGTGGCGAGGTCGACCTCGCCGCGCAGGGCGACGATCACCTCGTCGTCGCGGCTGACGCTGACCACGTCGAAGTCGACGGCGTGCTCGGTGAAGACAGGTTCGGGGAACTCGTCCCCGTCGATGGAAGCGCCTCGCCCCACGCACCCATTCTCCGCTCCCGCCGCCGCGAAGTCCATCCCCAATATCGTGGACGTTCAGACGTTTATGGGCGTGCCCGTCGCCCAGATCCAGGCGGATCTCACCGCGCCGGACGCCCAGCGCGATCGCATGCGCTCGGTTGCGCGCGCCCAACTTGCGCAGGCAGTGGCGGACGTGGGTCTCGACCGTGGAGCTCGAGACGCCGAGCGCCGAGGCGATCCACGCGCTCCCCATCCCCATGGCCACGAGGTTGAGGACCTCGCGCTCGCGGTCGGTGAGAAGCTCGTGCCCGCCGGGCGGCCGGGGTCCTGCTCCACGTCGCCGGAGGGCGGCGGGAACATGAAGATCGACAGGTGGCGGCCCGGCTCGATGTGCGCGGTGGCGCTGTACTCGACGGCCAGACGCGGCCCGTCGGGCATCTGGAGCTCGAACCTCCCGCGCTGGGTCCCCTCGCGCAGGAACGCCGCCCACATCTCGTCCATGTGACCGCGTCCCTCGGACGGTGTGAGGTCGTCGACCGCGGCGCATCAGGACCTCCTCCTCGGGCAGCCGCAGGAGCAGGCAGGCGGCCGGGTTGACGGCGACATAGCGGCGCTCGTCGTCGGCGATCACCATCGGCAGGAGGCTTGAGCGAAAGGACGGTCCCGGTCCGGGCATAGCGCGATTCTTGCCGCAACGGCGCCGCGCGCGAAACCCCGGCGGCGAGACGGTGGCTAGTCCAGCAGCTTCTCGAGCCCCACCGTCGGGGACTCGGTGAGACCGGCGACCTTGCGCACGGCCAGCAGGACGCCGGGCATGAACGAGACGCGGTCGATCGAGTCGTGGCGGATCGTCAGCGTCTGTCCCACGTCGCCGAGGATCACCTCCTGGTGGGCGACCAGTCCCGGCAGCCGCACCGAGTGCACGGGCACGTCGGCGCCGCCGGACTCGCGCATGAGCGCCGCTGTCCGCGCCGCGGTGCCGCTGGGGGCGTCGACCTTGCCGTCGTGGTGCAGCTCGATGATCTCCGCGCGCGCCATGTGGCGCGCCGCCTCGACGGCGAACTGCATCATCAGCACCGCCCCGATGGCGAAGTTGGGGGCCACGAACACGTTGGCCTTGGCCTCGCGCAGATCGTCAAGGGCGGACAGGTCAAAGCCGGTCGTCCCGATGACGACGTGGATGCCCGCCGCCACCGCCTCGTGGGCGTTGGCCAGCGCCGTGGTGGGGATGGTGAAGTCCACGAGCACGTCGGGCGCGGCCGACAGGACGTCCTGGAGCGAGGTCCCGAGGGCCGGATCGGCCCGGGCGACCAGCTCCATGTCATCGGCGCCCTCGACGGCTTCGCACACCGTCGCTCCCATCCTCCCGGCGGCGCCGGCGACCGCGACCCTGATCGGCGACCCGGCCACCCTCAGCCGACCGGGATCTCGGCGAGCTCCGGCGCCACCCCGCCCAGTGCCTCATCAAACCGCTCGGCATCGGGTCCGATCCCGGCCGCCGACAGGCGCTCGGGCTCCCACAGCTCCTCGGTGAGGGCAGCGAGGTCAGCCAGCGACACCGCGTCGATGCACTCCACCACCTCGTCGAGCGCCATCAGCGGCGACTCGGCCAGGATCTCGGAGCCGAGCCGGTTCATCCGCGCCCCGGTGGACTCCATGGCGAGCACGACGCGGCCCTTGAGGTTCTCCTTGGCGCGGTGAAGCTCCTCGGCCGTCGCCGGCTCGGCGCGGAAGCGCTGCAGCTCGGCGCCGACCACCGACAGTGCCTGGACCAGGTTGTCGGCCCGCGTGCCCACATAGAGCCCCACCTGGCCGATGTCGGAGTAGGCGCTCGTGAACGAGTACACCGAGTAGGCCAGGCCGCGGCGCTCGCGGACCTCCTGAAAGAGGCGGCTCGACGAGGTGCCGCCGAAGATGGTGTCGAGCACGCGCAGGGCGAAGCGGCGGTCGTCGTGGCGCGACAGGCCCGTCCCGCCCAGGCACACGTGGTACTGCTCGGTGTCCTTGCGCTCAAAGCGCCGGCCGGGGTGTATCGCCGCCACCGCGGCATGGTGCGCCGGCGTCGGCACCGTGCCCGCGTCGCCGTTGGGCGGGGCCGGGGCGTCGCAGCGCTCACGGGCGAGCGCGACGAGCGCGTCGTGGTCCACCGCGCCGGCGGCGGCGATGACCACGTTCGCAGGCCGGTAGCGCGCGTGGTGAAAACGCGCGATGTCGGCCGGCGGGGTGCCGGAGATGACAGCGGCGCGGCCGATGATGGCCCGGCCCAGCGGATCCTCGCCGAACACCGCCTCGCCGAGCATGTCGAAGACCTTCTCCTGGGGATCGTCCTCATACATGGCGATCTCCTCGAGGATGACCTCGCGCTCGGAGTCGATGTCGGCGAGCGCGGGCCGGAAGACCATGTCGGCCATCACGTCGAAGGCGTCGACGAGGTGATCGTCGATGACCCGCGCGTAGACCGACGTGGTCTCCTTGCCGGTGCCGGCGTTGAGCTCGGCGCCCATGCCGTCGAAGATCTGGTCGATCTCCAGCGACTCGTACTTGGCCGTGCCCTTGAACAGCAGATGCTCGAGCAGATGCGAGAGCCCCGCCTCGGCGTCGGCCTCATAGCGCGAGCCGGTGCCGATCCAGAAGCCCAGCGACACGGACCGGACGGAGGGCATAGCCTCCGTCACGATCCGGACGCCCGACTCGAGCGTGGTCAGGCGGTGCTGCTGCTCCACAGCGCTGAGCTGGCTAGGAACGCGGCCGGTCAGGATCGCGGTCGCGCACCCGGCCGCGGTCACGATCCCGGTCGCGGTCACGATCCCGGTCGCCGCCGCCGCCGCGCGGGCCGCGATCGCGTGAACCACGGTCTCCGCCGCGGCCGCGATCGCGGTCACCACCGCCGGAGCGCTCCCGGCGCTGTCCGCCGTTCTCGGCGGCGGCGATGGCCGACAGCTCCTCCAGGGTCTTGCCCTGGATCTCGGGATCGGAGGCGAGCCGCAGCCCGATCCGGCCCCGCTCGCGGTCGACCTCGACCACCTTGACGGCGATCTCGTCGCCCTTGTTGAGGACCTCCTCGACCGTGGCGATCCGCTGCCCCGGTGCGACGTTGGAGATGTGCAGCAGGCCGTCGGTGCCCTTGGAGAGCTCGACGAAGGCGCCGAACGTGGTCGTCTTGACCACCTTGCCGGTGAACTCGTCGCCGACCTCGACCTCCTTGGTCATCGAACTGATCCGGGCCACCAGCGCGTCGCCCAGCTCCCGATTGGAGGCGTAGACGAGAACCATGCCCTCGTCGTTGACGTCGATCTGGGACTCGAACTCCTCCTGCAGGGCACGGATCGTCTCGCCGCCCTTGCCGATGAGCAGGCCGATCTTCTCCGGGTCGATCTTGACCGAGGAGATCCCCGGCGCGTACTTGGACAGCTCCGAACGCGGCATGTCGATGACCGCGCCCATCTCGCCCAGGATGAACTCGCGAGCGACCTTGGCCTGAGCCAGGGCGTCGCGCATGATCTCGAATGTGACGCCGGTGATCTTGATGTCCATCTGCAGGGCGGTGATGCCGTCCTTGGTGCCGGCGACCTTGAAGTCCATGTCACCGAGGTGATCCTCGACGCCGGCGATGTCGGTGAGGATGACGTAGTCGTCACCCTCCTTGATCAGCCCCATGGCGATACCGGCGACGGGAGCCTTGATCGGCACCCCGGCGTCCATCAGCGACAGGGTCGACCCGCACACGCTCGCCATCGAGCTCGATCCGTTGGACTCGAAGATGTCCGAGACCACGCGGATCGTGTAGGGGAAGTCCTCCTGGCTGGGGATCATCGGGACCAGCGCCCGCTCCGCGAGCGCGCCGTGGCCGATGTCGCGGCGCTTGGGGCCGCGCATGAAGCCCGCCTCCCCGACGCTGAACGGCGGGAAGTTGTAGTGGTGGAAGTAGCGCTTGGTCGTCTCCAGGCCCAGCGTGTCCAGCCGCATCTCCTCGCGGGTGGTGCCGAGGGCGACGACGCTGAACGCCTGGGTCTGGCCGCGCGTGAACAGCGCGGACCCGTGTGTGCGCGGAGCGACATCGACCTCGATCGAGATCGGCCGGATCTGATCGGTGCCGCGCCCGTCGGGGCGCTTCTTCTGCACCGCGATGCGCTCGCGGATCAGCGTCTTCTCAAGCTTCTCGAAGGCACGCTGGGCGTTGGTCCGGTACTCCTTGTAGGTCTCTGAGTCAGGCTCGCCCGAGTAGTGCTCGAGGATCTGCTCCTCGACGGTCTTGGTCGCGTCCTGGCGATCGAGCTTGTCCTCCACCTGAGTGGCGGCGTCCAGGGCCGCGCCGTGCGAGGCCTTGATCTGCTCGTAGAGCTCAGGATGGACCTGCGGGATCTCGACCTCGGTCTTGGCCTTGCCCGCCTTCTCGGCCAGCTCGCGCTGGGCGGCGCAGAGCTTCTTGATGTTCTCGTGCGCGATGTCGAGCGCGTCGAGGATCTCGGCCTCGGGGATCTCGTTGGCGCCCGCCTCGACCATGAGGATCGCGTCCTCGGTGCCGGCGACGATCAGGTCGAGATCGGTGCTCTCGACGAGCAGCTCCTCGTCGGGGTTGACGACGAAGTTGCCGTCGATCTTGCCCACCCGCACCGCGCCGACGGGCGACGGGAACGGGACGTTGGAGACCATCAGCGCCGCGGAGGCGCCGTTCATGGCCAGCATGTCGTAGGGGTTGACGTGGTCAACCGACATCGGCAGGGCCACGAGCTGGGTCTCATAACGCCAGCCCTTGGGGAACAATGGCCGGATCGGCCGGTCGATGAGGCGCGCGGTCAGCGTCGCCTTCTCCCCCGCGCGACCCTCGCGCTTAAAGAAAGAGCCGGGGATCTTCCCGGCCGCGTACATCCGCTCTTCCACATCGACGGTGAGCGGGAGGAAGTCCACGTCGCGGAGATTGCCCGCGGTCGCGGTACAGAGGACCATGGTGTCGCCCGATTGGACGACGACGGCGCCGGAGGCCTGCTTGGCCAGCTTGCCGGTCTCGAACGAGATCTCTTTCCCCTCGATCTCGACGGAGACGCGCGTAACGGCGTCAGACATATTCAATTCCCTTCTGCTCCGCCCTTCGGTCGGCGGAGTCCGTTTCTCTTCGTTTCGTTCCGAACCCTCGTGATCTTAGCGGGTGCCCGCTTGCCCGCCCGCGCCTGCGCGGCATGGCGGGGCACCGATGAGATCGGGCTCCGGCGGTGGTCTTGTGTGACATTGACCACAGATAAACGGACCGTGCGGTCCGCTTGTGTTACCGTAAGCGGACCGACAGGTCCAGTTTACCTCACGCGCCGACTCGCCCTAGGAGCGACCATGACCGAAGCCCTCACTCCCACCGCCACCGTCGTGGAAAGACCACCCAGAGCCCTCCCGAGCAAATGGTTGGTTCTGGTCATCGCCTGCCTGGCCCAGTTCATGGTGGTGCTCGACGCCAGCGTGGTCAATATCGCGCTGCCCTCGGTCCAGCGCGGACTGCACTTCTCCGCGGCCAACCTCCAGTGGGTCGTCAACGGCTACACGCTGATCTTCGGCGGCTTCCTGCTGCTCGGGGGCCGCGCTGCCGACCTCCTCGGGCGCAAGCGGTTGTTCACGGCCGGCGTGCTGTTGTTCACCCTGGCCTCGCTGCTCAACGGCTTTGCCCAGTCCTCCGGGATGCTGATCGTCGGACGGGGCCTGCAGGGTCTCGGGGGCGCGCTGGTCTCCCCCGCCGCGCTGGCCATCATCACCACCACTTTCACCGACTCCGGCGAGCGCACCAAGGCGCTGGGCGTGTGGAGCGCCATCGCCGCCAGCGGCGCCGCGGTGGGCCTGCTCATGGGCGGCGTGCTCACCGACGTCGCCTCGTGGCGCTGGGTGTTCTTCGTCAACGTGCCCGTCGGCATCATCACCATCGCGATGGCCGTGCGCTACGTCGCCGAGTCGCGCATCGAGGTCGAGAACCGCTCGTTTGACCTGGCCGGCGCGGTCACCGTCACCGGTGGCCTGGTCGTGCTCGTCTACGCCATCGTCAAGGCCCAGGCCTACGGCTGGGGCTCGGCCAAGACCATCGGCCTGCTCGCCGCGGCGGTGGCGCTGCTCGCCGTGTTCATGACGATCGAGGCCCGGAGCAAGGCGCCGCTGATGCGCCTGAGCATCTTCCGGGTCCGGGCCCTGGCCGTCGCCGACCTCGTGCTCCTGCTGGTGGCGTCGGGAATGTTCGGGATGTTCTTCTTCGCCTCCCTCTATGTCCAGGAGATCCTCGGCTACAGCCCGCTGCGCGCGGGTCTCGCCTTCCTGCCCGTGACCGCGGGGATCATCATCGGCGCCGGACTCGCCCAGCAGCTCATCAAGCGGGTGGGCGTGCGCAACGTCTCCACCTTCGGGATCGCGCTGGCGTCCGCCGGGATGCTCGTGCTCACCCAGCTGCCGGTCCACGGCCAGTACGTGTCCGACCTGCTGGTGGGGCTGCTGCCGATGAGCCTGGGCATGGGCCTGACCTTCGTGCCGATCACCCTGATGGGCACGAGCGGCGTGAGCGACGAGGACGCCGGGCTGGCCAGCGGACTGTTCAACACCGCCCAGCAGGTCGGCGGCTCGCTGGGTCTGGCCATCCTGTCCACGCTGGCGGCCAGCCAGACGACGAGCGTGCTGCACGCCACCAGCCCGGCGGCGGTCCTCGCCGCCCGGGTCTCCGGCTACCACGTCGCCTTCCTGGCGGCGGCGATCATGCTGGCCTCCGGCGTGGTGATCATGTCCTTCGCCCTGCGCCGCCGGCACATGCGCGAGGTCGAGCGGGCCATCGAGGCGGGCGTGCAGCCCCTCCCCGCCTAACGGTCTGTACTAGCGTTCGTCATGCCGATGGAGCACAATCCCCATCCGATGGAGGAGCGCCGCACCATGCGGGCGGACGCCGAGCGAAACCGGCGCCGGCTTCTGGATGCCGCGACGCAGATGTTCTGCGAGCGCGGCCTGGACGTCGGCGTCGGCGAGATCGCGCAGCAGGCCGGCGTCGGCCGGGGCACGCTGTTTCGCAACTTCCCCTCCAAAGAGCACCTGATCGCGGCGATCGTGGTCGAGCGGATGCGCGAGTCGATCATCCGCGGCCACGCCGCCCTGGAGGCCGCCGATGCCGGCCAGGCGCTGTTTGATCTCATCGAGCAGTCCGTTGGTCGCTCTCAGACCGACCGCGCCCTCTTCGACGCCATCGCCGAGACCTGGCTGGCCAACGACGAGATCCGCGAGATCCATGGCGAGCTCATCGGCGTGCTCGACGCGCTGGTCCGCAAGGCACAGGACGCCGGGACGATCCGCACCGACATCAGCGCGGTCGACGTGCTGATGATGGTCAAGGGGGTCTGCGAGGCGGTCGCCTCCTTCCAGCACGTCAAGCCCGACGTGATCCTGCGCCAGCTCGACCTCGTCCGCTCGGCGATCAGCGCCGCCGGGCTGGAGCGGCCGCTGCGCGGCTCACCGCCCTCGCTGCAGGACCTCGAGGACGCCAAGGCCCCCAAGGCCGCGCCCCGCCGGGCCGCCAGCGCCTGAGCGCCCCCGCGCGGTCGCTACGGACTGACGGCGCCGAAGCGGCGCTGCAGCTCGGCGGCGTTCAGAAGCTCGGCGACCCCGTCCTGCCAGGCAAACAGCGCCGGCGTCGTCACCACCCCGGCTCGCACGCCGGAGCGAAAGTCCGCCTTGACGCGCTCGCGCACGTCGTCTCGGCGGCGGTCGGCGTCAAAGCGCTCCAGATCGAGCTCGAGCCGTCGTGCCCGGTCCCACAGATGCGGGTCCTCCAGGCGCGCCTGATCGCCGAACAGGAGGTCGTGCATCTCCCAGAAGCGGTCCTGGCGCCCGGCGGCCTCGGCGGCGCACGCCGCCGGCCAGGCCCGGGGGTGGCTCGAGCGCACCGGGAAGTGGCGAAAGACCACGGTCAGGGGCAGCTCGCGCAGGCGCAGCTCGAGAGCTGCGCAGTAGGGGCACTCGAAGTCGGCGTAGACGATGGTGACCGGGCCCGAGCCGCGGCGGTGGTCGGCGTCGGAGAGCTCGGGGACGGGAGCGGAGCCGAGCTCGCTCACGATGCCCTTCGCTCAGCCCAGCGCGTCGAAGATGAGGTTGGCGCCCGGCAGGTCGCCGGGGGAGGCCGCCTGATAGGACCACTGAACGACGCAGTCGGGGCCGATGATGGCCAGCGCCCGCTGGGGGAAGCCGCCCTCGTGGTAGGCGTCAAACGCGCGGCAGACCGCGCCCTTGGGCTCGAAGTCCGAGAGCTGCTCGATGGTCACGCCCAGCTTCTCCGCAAACGCGGTCTGGGAATAGGTGGCGTCGCAGGAGACCCCGTACAGGGTCGCGCCCTTGGCCTGGAAATCCTCCAGGACCTCCTCATAGAGGTTGAGCTGGTCGGTGCAGACCGGGCTGAAGGCGAAGGGGTAGAAGACGAACACGGTCGTCTTGCCCTCCAGATCGCCGCGCGTGAACTCGCTGCCGTCGCCGCGCTTGAGGGTGAACTCGGGAACCGGGGTCCCGGTTGCGATCACCGACGCAGGCCGAGCTCGCGGATGAGCGAGCGATAGCGCTCGAGATCCGTCTTGCGCAGGTAGTTCAGGAACCGGCGGCGCTGGCCATTGAGCATGAGCAGCCCGCGGCGTGAGTGATGGTCCTTGGCGTGGGTGCGCAGGTGCACGGTGAGCTGGTTGATGCGCTCGGTGAGCAACGCCACCTGAACCTCGGTCTTGCCGGTGTCGGTGGGGGTGTCGCCGAACTTCTCGATCAGCTCCTGCTTGCGTTCCTGGGTCAGAGTCATGCGGCCGGTGAGGCTAGCAGAGATCACCCGCACAACCGGCGGGTGTCCGCCACGTCGATGCGCATCTGCTCCACCAGCGCCTCCACCGTGTCAAAGCGGCGCTCGCCGCGCAGGCGGGCCAGGAAGTCCACCCGGAGCACCTGGCCGTACAGATCGCCCTCGAAGTCCAGGAGGAAGGCTTCCACGAGCACGGCGCGCCCGGTGCCGAAGGTGGGACGCACCCCCACCGAGACGGCCGCACAATGGCTGTCGGCACGCGCGGCGTAGACCCCGTGGCCGGGGCAGACGAACTCCTCGTCGGGGACGATGTTGGCGGTCGGAAAGCCGAGCTCCCGGCCACGCCGATCCCCGGTGACCACCTCCCCGCGCAGCTGGAAGGGCGAGCCGAGGAAACGGGCGGCGTGCTCGACGTCACCGGCGGACACCAGCGCCCGGATGTGGCTGGAGGACACGATCTCGCCGTCGACCTCGACGAGGCGCACGACCCGGGTCTCAAAGCGCGGATCGGCGCCGAGCATGTCGGTGTCCCCGGCGGCGCCGTGGCCGAAGCGGAAGTTCTCCCCCACCGACACGTGGGTCGCCTGGAGGCGCTCCACGAGGACATGGTCGATGAACTCCTGCGGGGTCTGGGCGGCGAAGCGCTCGTCGAATCCGATCAACACGAGCTCCTTGACCCCGAGCGTGGCGATCAGCTCCGCCTTGGCGTCGAGGCTGGTGAGAAGCCGCGGCGCGGCCTCGGGCCGGACGACGGCCAGCGGGTGGGGCTCGAAGGTGAGCACCGTGTCGTTGCCGGAGATCACCTCACGGTGGCCGAGATGGACGCCGTCGAACTCGCCCACCGCCACGCGGCGCGGGCGGGCCTCGACGTCCGCGAGCATCGTCACCTGCATCGGCTGCAAGCCTAATCGGCGCTGCGCCCGGACCCCTTCCCGGCCGTTGCTCAGCCCCGAAAGCCGACGATCGGCTTCGAGCCGCGCCCCCGTCCATGGGCTCGGCGAGGGCGATGAGACCGTCGTCGTCGGTGAGGCGCACGACCGTGCCGGCACCGCCGGCCCGCGCGGCCGGGGTGTCGACGCGGACCCCGTGCGCGGCGCGCCGGGCATCCTCTCCCGCCAGTCGGACCTCGGGCAGGAACGCCAACCCCTCCGACAGCACCACCGGCCGCTCTGGGTCGGCGTCGCCGACGTCGAAGTCCCCGATGCGGGTCCGCCGCAGCTCCAGGCAGTAGGCGTCGCCGAGATCGGCGATGAGGCTCCTGACATACGTGCCCGACGAGCATTCGATGGCAAAGGCGCGGCGCTCGCCGTCGTGCCAGAGCTGCTCGAAGCGGTACACGGTGACCTCGCGCTCGGCCAGCTCCACCTCGGCCCCGGCCCGGGCCAGCTCGTAGGCCCGGCGCCCCCACCTTCACCGCGGAGTACGCGGGCGGGCGCTGCCTCACGGTCCCCTGAGGCAGCGTCAGGTCCCCGGCGGGCACGTTGCCGGTCTCGGTGATCTCGCCCTCCGGATCCCCGGTGGTGGAGACCGCGCCGAAGCGCGCCACCACCTCATAGCGCTTGGGCAGCGCCATGAAGAACCGCTGCGCGCGGGTGGCTCGCCCCACCAGCACCAGCAACAGCCCCGTGGCGAATGGGTCCAGGGTGCCGGCATGGCCGACCTTGGTGTTGCGCGGCAGCGTCCGGCGCACCGTGGCCACCACGTCGTGCGAGGTCGCGCCGGCGGGCTTGTCGTAGAGCAGGATGTGGCTCGGGCCCCCGCCCACCCCGCTCACGGCACCGTCGCCGGCCGTCACGCGCGCGGTCAGCTCTGCGCGGCGAGCTGCGCGCGCAGGAATGACACGAGCTCGTCGTAGGACAGCTCGGTGCTGAAGCCGGCCGCCTGGCGATGACCGCCGCCGCCCTGGGCGCGAGCGATCGCCGACACGTCGATGGCGTCGTCGCCGGCGCGCAGCGAGACCTTCCGGGTCCCGCCGTTGCCCGGGCCGCCGAGCCGGTCGCGTACCAGCGCCGCCAGCCGCGTCCCCTGGACCGCGCGCAGATGGTCGATGACGCCCTCGGAGTAGCTCTCCTCGGCGTCGGAATCCGAGAAGTCGCCGACGGACAGGTCGGTGATCGTCAGCCGGCCGTCGTCGTAGCGCTCGACGTTGGCCAGTCCGCGCGCCAGCAGGGCCAGCTTGCCGTAGGGCACGCCCTCATAGACATGGCGGTAGATGTCGTGGACGTCCACGCCGGCCTCGATGAGGTCGGCGGCCATGAGATGGGCCTGGGTCCCGGTGTTCTCGTACATGAAGCGCCCGGTGTCGGTGATCAGACCGACGTAGAGCGCGTCGGCGATGGTGCGCGTCGCCGACACGTCCAGGGCATTCATCAGGTCCCACACGATCTCCGCGGTGCACGAGGCCCCGGGGACGACGAGGTTGACGGTCCCGAAGTGGGTGTTGTCGTGGTGGTGATCGATGTTGAGGATGTGGGGAGGGTGGGGACGGGTCTCCCGGAACGCCTCGGCGGGGTTGCGCTCGATGTTCCCGCAGTCCAGGAACACGATCGTGCGTTCGCCGACGTCGGCGGGCGGCTTGGAGACGAGACCGTCGAGCGGGAGGAATCCGTACTCCTGCGGCAACGGCAGGTCGCGCTCGTCGATGAACATGACGCAGTCCTTGCCGATCTCGGTGAGGATGGCGCGCATCGCCACCAGCGAGCCGATCGCGTCGCCGTCGGGGTTCTCGTGCGCGACCACGACCAGCTTGCCGGCATCGCGCAGCTCGGAGAGGACCCGATCGCGGGAGGAGCGGTCGCCGTTAGTGGTCACTGGTCTCCTCCTGGGAGTCGTGCTCGGCGAGCAGGCTCGAGATGCGCATGCCCCGATCCACCGAGTCGTCGTATGCGAAGGTCAAGGACGGCGTGTGCTTGAGCATCAGCTCGTCGGCCAGGCGGCGCTGGAGGAAGCCATGGGCGGAACGCAGGCCATCGATGGTGGCGCTGCGTTCGGGGTCGTCGCCGAGCACGCTCACATAGACGCGAGCGTGACGGAGATCGGGGCTGGTCTTGACGCCGGTCACTGTCACGAACCCTATCCGCGGGTCCTTGAGATCGGTTGCGATCGCGTCGGAGAGGACGGCTCTCATCGCCTCATCGACGCGCCGCATGCGGCCACCGCGCATCCTACCCTCCGCACATTCGTTCGCGATGCGACCTCATATCTCATCCTCGCAAATCCTCGACGGAGGCCACGAGGCGCTCCACGCTGGCCCCCTCTGGACAGCGGGCAAGGACCCAGCGCTCGACCTCGTCGGCGGCAGCGGCCAGCCGGCGCAGCGACCCTCCGGTGAGGGCCGCGGTCAGTGTCGCGCGCTGCCATAGGTCCTGATACCCCGTCTCGGACACCGCGACGCCCAGACGTCCCGCGAGCTGAGCCTTGATCGAGGACAGCTCCTTGCGTTTGCCCTTGAGGCTCCCTGCGTCGGGGAAATGCAGATCGATCACCAGCACCGCCACGAATCCTCCGCTGGCTGGCCGGGACACGGCCGGCCGCTCAGCTGAGCTCGCGCTCGACCTGGCGGGTCGTGTAGGTCTCGAGCACGTCGCCTTCCTTGACGTCGGCATAGTCGCGCAACACGATGCCGCACTCGTAGCCGGATGACACCTCGCGGGCGTCCTCGTTGAAGCGCCGCAGGCTCGCGATCTCGCCGTCCCAGATGACGGTCCCGTCGCGCACCAGGCGGACCTTGGAGCCGCGGGTGATCTTGCCCTCGGTGACATAGGTGCCGGCGATGGTGCCCACGCGCGAGGCGCGGAAGATCTGGCGCACCTCGGCGGAGCCCAGGGCCTCCTCGACCTCCTCGGGAGCCAGCATCCCCTGCATGGCGCTGCGCAGCTCCTCGATGGCGCGGTAGATGACCGCGTAGTGGCGGATCTCGACGCCCTCGCGCTCGGCGACGGCGCGCGCATCGCCGACCGGGCGCACGTTGAAGGCCATGATCACGGCGTCAGAGGCCGCGGCCAGCATCACGTCGGATTCGGTCACGGCGCCGACGGCGCGGCGGATCACGTTGACCGAGACCTCGTCCTGGGGCAGCTTGGCGATCTCGTCCTCGATGGCCTCCAGCGACCCGGCCACGTCGGCCTTGAGCAGCAGGTTGAGCTCCTGCAGCCCCGACCCGAAGATGTTCTCCAGCGAGACGCGCTTGCCGCTCTGGCGCGCCAGCGATTCCGCCTTGAGGCGGGTGGCGCGCTCTCCGGCGAGCTGGCGGGCGCGACGCTCGTGCTCCACAACCCGGACGTGCTCGCCGGCCTCGGGGACTCCGTCGAAGCCGAGGACCTCGACGGGCTCTCCGGGCAGCGCCCGGCCGATCCGGCTGCCGAGGAAGTCGTGCATTGCGCGCACCCGGCCCCACTGGGCTCCGGCCACCAGCGCATCGCCGACCTCGAGCGTGCCGCGGCTGACCAGGATGGTGACCACCGGACCGCGGCCGGGGTCGAGCTTTGACTCGATCACCGTGCCCGAGGCGGCGGCGTCCGGATTGGCCTTGAGCTCCTCGACCTCGGCCATCACGATGATCGTGTCCAGCAGGTCGTCGAGCCCCTCTCTCGTCTTCGCCGACACGTTCACGAACTCGGTCTCGCCGCCCCACTCCACCGGCTGGAGGCCCAAGGCGGTCATCTCGGTCCGGACACGGTCGGGCTGCGCGCCCTCCTTGTCGATCTTGTTGACGGCCACCAGCATGGGGACGCCGGCCTCCTTGGCGTGGTCGACGGCCTCCTGGGTCTGGGGCTTGACGCCGTCGTCGGCGGCGACCACGATCACGGCGATATCGGTGACCTTGGCGCCGCGGGCGCGCATGGCGGTGAACGCCTCGTGGCCCGGCGTGTCCAGGAACGTCACCGGGTGATCGTCGTGGCGGACCTGGTAGGCGCCGATGTGCTGGGTGATCCCGCCGGCCTCGCCGGCGGCCACCTGCGTCTCGCGGATCGCGTCCAGCAGAGAGGTCTTGCCGTGGTCGACGTGGCCCATGATCGTGACCACCGGGGCGCGCTCGACGAGGTCCTCGGCGGCGTCATTGAAGACCGGCTCGGCGATCTCCTCGTCCTCGGAGTGGACGATCTCGACCTCCTTGCTGAGCTCGGCCGCCAGCACCGTGATCGACTCGTCCGACAGCGTCTGCGTGAGCGTCTTCATCTCGCCCAGGGCCATGAGCTTCTTCATCACCTCTGGCACCGGGACGTCGAGGTACTCGGCGACATCCTTGACGGTGGATCCGGAGTTGACCTGGATCGCGCTGGGATCGGCGACGGCGGTGCGCGAGGGCTGCGACTCGGCCGCTTCGTCGTAGACGCCGCGGCGTCGCCGACCGCGCCGCTGCCGGCGCGGGGGCTGGTTGGACTGCGGCGGTCCGCCTCCACCCGCGGCGCGGCGGGAGGCCTGAGAGTCGATCACCACGCGACGGCGTCCGCCCGCGTTGCCGGGGGCGCGCTCGCCCTGCAGGGAGTCACGGGTCGGGCGCTTGTGCTGCTCGCCGCCGCCGCCCTGGGTCCGGCCGCCGTCAGCGGCGGGACGGGCTTCGGCGGAGCCACCGGCGGCGGGGCTCCCGGCTGCCGCGGCGGGCGCTGAGGCCTGGGCTGCCGGCACCGCCTGGGCTGCCGGCGCCGCCTGGGCGGGCTTCTCCGCGGCCGGCTTGGCCGGGGCCTCGCCCTTGGGGCGCTCGGTGGAACGCGCCTGCGTCTTGTCGCCGTCAGCGCTGCGGGCCTTGGGCTTCTCGGCGGCGGGCTTGGCCTTGGCGGCCGAGCCGGAGTCCGGCGCGCCCGAGCCCGACGCGCCTGAGGCCGATCGGGTCTGACCGCCGTTGGCGAGCACGCGCGTGGCCACGTCCTCGTCGACGGACGAGGACGCAGCCTTCACGTCGACACCGGCCGCCTTGAGGCGCGCGAGGACATCCTTCGCAGGAAGGCCGCGCTCCTTGGCAATTTCATGGACGCGCTTGTTGCTCATCTTTACCTGAGTCTACGTCGCTTCCTGGCCCGCGCCGTCAGGGGTGCCGGCACTCGCCGCACCACTTGTCGGTGCGTCGCCGTCGGCCTCCGCTGCCGGAGCAGCCTCGGGCTCCGAAGCGGCATCGGGCTCGGGGGCGGGGGTGGCCTCGGGTTCGGGGGCGGCCTCGGGCTCGTCGGGCTCCGGATCGGGGCCGACCTGATCGGTGCCCTTGCCCGCCAGCGCCTGGTGGGCGTCGATGCCGCAGTAGCGTGAGCCGGGCAGCGCGGCGTTGGGGCAGCGGCGCCCGTTGGTGAGGATGGCGGCGCAGCGGCCCTGGAGCTCCTCCTCCTCGTAGCCGTGCTCGGCCTCCTCGGCGGCGAACTCGGTCTCGGAGCGGATGTCGATCCGCCAGCCGGTGAGCCGCGCCGCCAGACGGGCGTTCTGGCCCTCGCGGCCGATGGCCAGCGAGAGCTGGTCGTCGGGGACGATGACCGTCGCCTGCTTGCCGGCGTCGTCGACGAGCACCTCGCGCACGCGCGCGGGCGACAGCGCCTTGGCGACGAAGCGGGCGGGCTCGTCGTTGTAGGGGATGATGTCGATCTTCTCGCCGCGCAGCTCGGAGACGACCATGCGCACCCGGGACCCGCGGGGTCCGACACAGGCGCCGACGGGGTCCACCCCGTCCACGTGGGAGACGACCGCGATCTTCGAGCGATAGCCGGGCTCACGCGCGACGCCGGTGATCTCCACCAGGCCGTCGGCGATCTCGGGCACCTCGAGCTCGAACAGTGACTTGATCAGCTCGGGATCGCGCCGGGAGACGATGATGCTCGGCCCCTTGGTGGAGTTCGAGACGTCCTTGATGACGGCCTTGATCCGCTGCGAGTGGTCGTAGCGCTCGCCGTCGACCTGCTCGGACTTGGGCAGCAGCGCCTCGACGCGCTCGCGCAGCTGCACGAGGGTGTAGCGCGAGTCTGACTGCTGCACGATCCCGGTGATCAGCTCGCCGACGCGATCGCGGTACTCCTCGAACATCATGTCGCGCTCGGCCTCGCGGATCCGTTGCAGGATCACCTGCTTGGCCGTCTGGGCGGCGATGCGCCCGAAGTCGTGCGGCGTGACGTCCTCGATCTCGATCTGGTCCTCGTACTCCTTGAGCTTCTCCATGTCGATCTCGGGCTCGGGCGCGTCGCGCATCTCCCCCGTCTCGGGGTCGACGGTCGGCTGCGCGTCGGTGCTGGCCTCGATGAGCAGCTGCTCCTCGAGCTCCGCCGGGATCTTGAGCTCCCACACGATGAAGTCGCCGCTGTCTCGGTCCATCTCCACCTTCGCGTAGGGCGCCGAGCCGGGGGTCTTCTTGTAGGCCGACAGGAGCGCGTCTTCCAGCGCCTCCATCAGCTTCTCGTGGGAAATGTTCTTTTCCGCTGCGAGGCCCCGTACGGCCTCAACGATCTCCTTGGACATGAATCAGTCTCCGGGTACGAGGTTGGAGCGGACGATCTGCGCGTACGGGATCGTGAGGATCCCGTCACCAGCGGCGATCGTGACTTCGCTATCTGAGGCGCCGACCAGCTCGCCGGTCAGCTGCTTGTGACCTTCGGCGGCGTCGCGCAGCCGCACGCGGGCGCGGCGGCCAAGGAAACGGGAGTAGTGCTGGGGCTTGGTCAGGGGACGGTCCAGGCCAGGGGACGAGACCTCCAGCGCATAACGCTGCTGGTACTCGCTCAGGTGGCCCGAGACGCGCTCGCAGAGAGCCAAGCTCACGCCCTCCGGGTGGTCGATGAACAGGCGCAGGGTGGGGCCTGCGACCTCCGCCAGCAGCACCTCGACCTCAGGCTCGACGCCGGCAAGTCTGGCTTCGATCTCGGTCTGTAGGGCACTCACTGTCTCCTCCATAAATCTCATAAAAAAAGCGGGCGAGCGCCCACTTTCTAAAACGGCACCGGGAACGCCCGGCCGGAAAGCTGTGATCCTCAGGTTAGCACCGCAGCGGTACCTGGTGAACGCCTGGCCGCGTGCGTTCAGCCACCCGACTGCTCCTCGGCGCGGGCCCGCGCACGATCCCGGTAGACGCGATAGTCGGGCCGGCCCGGCTGCAGGCACGCGGCCAGCGCGAGCGGCTTACGGGCCTCATCGTGGCGCCCGAGCAGCTGCAGGCAGCGGCCCAGGCAGAATTGGGCGTAGTCGTTGGTGGGCGCCGTTTCGACCACGGCACGGAACTCCTCGGCGGCCTGCTCGTACTGCTGGATATGGAAAAGGGCCCGCCCCAGAGCCTCGCGCACGGAGGTCTTGTCGGGCGCCAGGTCACGGGCGCGCGCCAGCGGGATGGCAGCCTGATGGTGATGGCCGGCCTCGAGCAGGGCGGTCCCGCGCTGGAACAGGTCATAGACGTCTTCCACCCCTATGAGTCTAAGAGTGCGCCGGTAGCTACGGACGCGGCGGGAGCGCCCACAGGGCGCGGATGTGCCCGATGAGCCCCAACCCGCGTCCCAGCTCCCGTCGCAGCGCCCGTCGCTGCGCCGAGTTGGGCGGCCCGGCCCCGCCGCCATAGCGCGACAGCCGCAGCGCGCGCACGTAGGCCTCCGCGTCGGGCGAGCCGTGCAGCCGTCGCTCCAGACTGACCAGGGTGATCCCGTCCTGGAGGGGGCGACCGGTGCGCGCCAGTGCCCGCTCGAGCTCGGCCAGCAGGTCGGCGCGCGAGATGTGGTCGCGCGCGAGGCGGCGCGCGACCCACGCCGCCAGCGCGATGAGGGCGATGCCGAGCGCGATCAGCCACCACAGGCTCGTCGCTGAGCCCGCATGATGACGCCGGGTCGTCGCGGCGGCCCCGGCGATGCCGGCGTTGCGCCGTCCCTGGGCCAGGTCCGCGGCGGCGCTGGCCCCGTCGCCCGGCTTGAGAATCGGCTCGATGGCGGTGCCCCCGCGGGCGGGAGCGGTGGCCGGCGTGGGGTCGAAGCGCACCCATCCGTAGGTGGGGAACCAGGCCTCGACCCAGGCGTGGGCGTCGATGTCGGTGACGATCCAGCGGCCGCTCTTGGCGTCGTAGGTCCCCGGGGTGAAGCCGGCGGCCACGCGCGCCGGGACCCCACCCATCCGCAGCAGCAGCGCCATCGCGCCGGAGAACTGCTGGCAGTAGCCCTGCTTGTCGGTGAAGAGGAAGCTCTCGAGCGGGAACGGGTGGCGTGGCGGGGTCTGGGTGTAGGAGAAGCCGTGCGCCTGGCTGAGCCAGTTGCGCACGCTCATCACGAACGCGTACGGGGTGCGGGCCTTGGCGGCGAGCCGGCGGGCCAGCCCGTAGGCCTGGGCGTAGGGCGAGATGTTGATGGCGTTGGCGGCGGCCGACTCCTTGGGCGGCGCGAGGATGCCGCGTGGCACCGGCCCGCTGCCGATCGGCAGGCGCGCCCGGCCATGCGTGTGGAACACCGGGAAGCTCACCGGCACAGTGCCGCCGCCGACCGAGGGCGGCCCGACCGGGAGGCGCAGCGTGAGGAAGTTCTCGAGCAGCGCGCGCGGGTAGTCGCGCCCGGCGGTCGCCAGCTGATGGGGCGAGGGCTGGGGGGAGTAGACGGAGAGCGTGTAGCTCGTCCCCGGGCCCATCGGGGTTCCCGACTGCCACGTGCCGGCGTCGGTGCCCTGGGCGACGCCCCCGGGCAGGCTCGACGGCGCGTTGGCCGCGCCCGCGGCGATGACGTCGGGCGTCGTCATCCCGACGATCGAGACGTGGATGGTCTTCGTCCAGCGGGCGAGGGCGTCCCCGCTGGACGACGGCAGCGGCGGCCCCGGCGGAAGGCCGGCGATCCAGCTATAGCCGTCGAACGTGTCGAGGTCCTCGGCCTTCCAATAGTCGCGGGCGGTCTTGCCGGCGGCGACGGTGAAGACCTCGTGGCCGCTCTGGGGCCAGCGCAGCGGGCCGTAGGTCTGGTTCCAGTTGAACGTGTCGACGTGGACCGGGACGGTGGTGCCCGCCCAGGCGCGATAGTCCACCCAGGGCGAGCGCTGGTCGATGCGCGGCGCGGCGATCGCTCCCACCACCCCGGCGAGCGCGACGATGGCGACCGCCGAGGCCGCCGCCCCGCCGCGGACCCGCTCGCCCCACATGAACGCCGCCAGCAGACCGAACAGCAGCAGTCCCTGCAGGTAGGGAAGCTCGGGCCGGATGAGGGTCGAGGGGACGACTGCCAAAGCGATGAGCGGCAGCGCCGCCGCCGCCCGGCGGCCATCGCCCAGGCCGGCGCCCCCGCCGGCGAAGGCCAGCACGGCGGCGGCGTCGAGCACGAGCACCGCCGCCCCCAGCACCACCACCAGGCGCACATCGCCGTTGTGGCCCAGATAGGGGACCAGCGCGTTGGGGAGGAGGGTGAGCCCGTGCTCGATCCGGTCGGTCGTGCGCGCGATGCTCATGTGCTTGAGCCAGTGCCAGCGTAGCCCGGAGACCGGGAAGGCCAGGAGCATGATGGCCACCGAGGCCCCCGCCGCCATCACCCGGGTCTGGCGCGCGATGAGCGGCACCGCACCGGCGAGCACGACGGCCAGCGCCAGCAGTCCCAGCAGCCGCCAGCCCGGCTCGGGGCGGATCAGCGTCGCCCACCGGATTAGCCCGTAGCCGGCCAGCGCGGCAAACGTGGCCAGGCGCAGCCACGGGCGATCGACCTGCACGGCGCGGACCTCGGCGTCTGATCGGGGACGCTGGAGCAGCCGCCCGACGGGGTTCAGGGTGGGAGCCCCGGCGCTCATCGCCGACGATCTCCCCTCATGCCACCAGGTCCTCGGGACGCGGACGCGCATACCGGCGGCCGGCGCCGAGCAGGAAGCCGTGGCAGCCCGAGACGGTGAGCGTCGGCCGGGCGGCGGTGCGCAGCCCGCGGGGATGGCCGCCCACCAGGTCGGCTTCGGGCACCACGAGCACCGTGGGACCGCCGCCGGGCGCGCCGAGAATGACGCTCAGACGGTCGATCGGGCACGCCGCCACGTAGATCAACGCTCCGCCGCGTCCGGAGTTGGGCCCCAGCACCGGCGCGCGGCTGGCGCTGCCGCCCTCGACGAGCGCGAGTCGCGCGTAGGCGGCCGGCCACGTGATCAGCTCGCGGTCGATCATCGTCGGGCGCTGCTCGCCGGGCAGGATCAGCCCACAGCCGCCGGCGGCGCTGAACTCGAGGACCAGGGAGGCTGCCGCGCGCACGGCGGCGTCGACCAGCTCCACTCCGGCGCGCCCTGAGGAGGAGGGTGTCCGCGCATCGAGCACGACAAGCGGTCGGGCGTCGCCGTCGGCCTGGAGCCGGCGCTCGATCAGGCCGGCGCCGCGTGCCAGGGCCGACCAGTGGATCCGGCTGGCCGGGGTGCCCGGGCGGTAGGGGCGCAGGCCGTCGAGGTCGACCGCGGCCAGGGCCTCAGAGCCGGCGTGGCCGTCGGGCAGGCGCAGCCGGCGGCTGTGGCCCGGCGCCAGCCAGCGCACCCGTTCGGTCCGCGGCAGGACGAGTACCTCCTGGCTGCCGATCCGGCTGACCGCCTCAGCGCGGGTCAGATCCAACGGGTCGCGGACGGTCAGCGCCGGGGCGGGCAGGCGATGCAGGCCGCGGCGGGAGAACCGCGAGCTCACCCGCACGCTGGTCGTGCGGTCGCCCTTGACCGGAGAAAGCTCGCCGGCCAGCTCGAACCGCGAGCCGGTGAACGGGTCGACGACCTGGGCGCCGGGCAGGCCGAGCCGTCCGCGCCGGACCTCGATCGTGGCGTCGACGGGCTCGTCCTCGATCACCCGCTCGGCGGGCAGATGGCGCTGCGTGGCGGCGCCCTTGGCGGCCAGCCACACCCATGCCGGCGTGCCCAGGCCCAGCACGACCAGCCCGACGGCGGGGACGAACAGCGGAGCCGCGTCGAAGATCAGCGACACCAGGCCCAGCACGAGACCGCAGGCGGCCACGACGGCGGCTCGTCTGGCGAGCAGCCGTGGTGTCCCCATCCCCTGCACGTCGGCCCTAGAGCGCTCTCGTCGAACCGACGGCGTCGAGGATCACGTCCCGCGCCGCCGCGCGCGGGGTCTCCGGCGCCAGCACGAGGCGGTGGGCGAGCACCGGGACGGCCAGGGCCTGGACGTCGTCGGGCAGGGCGTGGTCGCGCCCGCTCATCATCGCGCTGGCCTTGGCTGCGCGCAGCAGCAACAGGCCGGCGCGGGGGCTGGCGCCGAGATCGACGCGGGGGTCCTCGCGCGTGCGCCACAGCAGCCGCACGATGTAGTCGCGCAGCGGCGCCGTGGCCCGGACCCGCGCCGCGGCGTCCTGGGCGGCGAGCACCTCGGCGGCGGTCACCACCGGGCGCAGAGTCATCACCTGGTCACCCGCCTCGTGCGCAGCCAGCATTCCGGCCTCGGCGGCGCGGTCGGGGTAGCCCATGGAGAGGCGCACCATGAAGCGGTCGACCTGGGCCTCGGGCAGCGGGTAGGTCCCCTCGTACTCGATCGGGTTCTGGGTGGCCAGGACGAGGAAGGGCCGCGCCAGCTCGTGGGTGTGGACGTCCACGGTCACGCGGCGCTCCTGCATGCACTCCAGCAGTCCCGACTGGGTCTTGGGCGAGGCCCGGTTGATCTCGTCGACCAGGACCACGTTGGCGAACACCGGGCCGGGGCGGAACTCGAAGCGCTGCTCGCGCTGGTCATAGACATTGGTGCCGACGACGTCGGCGGGCAGCAGGTCCGAGGTGCACTGAACGCGCGCGAACTGGCAGTCGATCGACCGTGCCAGGGCACGGGCGAGCGCCGTCTTGCCGACGCCGGGGTAATCCTCGACCAGCGCGTGGCCCTCGGCCAGCAGCGCCACGAGCAGGTGGCGCAGGGTCTCGGGGCGGACCTGCACCGCCTTGTTGATGTTCGCTGTCAGCGCCCGCCCCACGGCGGCGAACGCTTCAGACTCCTGCGGTGCGAGCGGGGTCTGTTCTGATGGCTCGATCGTCTGACTCCTTGGCTCGAAGCTTCTCCACCTCATCGAGGACGCCGTCGGCAATCTGCTCCTTCCTTGACTTACGTAGCCGGAGCTCCCCACCGTCCCTGGTGAGGATCGTCACCTCGTTGTCGGCGGCATCGAAGCCGATGCCCGGCTGCGAGATGTCGTTGACCACGATCGCGTCAAGCTGCTTGCGCTCCAGCTTGTCGCGCGCGTAGCCGATGGCGCCGTCCCCATGCTCCGCGGCGAAGCCCACCAGCACCTGGCTCGGGCGACGCCGCCCGGCCAGCGTGCTCAGCACGTCTTCGGTGGGTTCGAGCTTGAGGTCGCGGGGATGCGTGGGATCGGTCTTCTTGAGCTTGTGGGCGGCGGGGTCGCTCGGGCGAAAGTCCGCGACCGCGGCCGCCATGAGCAAAACGTCGGTGGTGTCAAAGCGCTCATCGCAGGCGGCCTTGAGCTCGGCCGCCGTTCCAACGGGCACGACGTTGACGCCCGGAGGCGCCGACAGGGCGACGTTGGCGGCCACCACGGTGACCTCGGCGCCGCGGCGAGCGGCGCGTTCGGCCAGGGCAAAGCCCATCCGCCCGCTGGAGCGGTTGCCGATGAAGCGCACGCTGTCGATCGGCTCGCGGGTGCCGCCCGCCGTGACCAGCACGTGCACGCCCAGCCACGAGCGGAACCGGCCCCCACCCACCCACGCCGCCTCGGCCAGGCGCGCCTCGATGGCCTGAAGCAGCTCGCCGGGCTCGGACATCCGGCCCACCCCGTGCTCGCCGTGGGAGGCGAGGTCGCCGGTGCCGGGGCCGATCACGGTCACGCCCCGGTCGCCCAGCAGCGTCAGGTTGGCCTGTACCGCCGGGTGCAGATACATACGGTTGTTCATCGCCGGCGCCACGGCCACCGGACAGGCGGCGGCGAGCGCCGCGGTGGTGAGCAGGCTGTCGGCGTGGCCGTGCGCGAGCTTGGCGATCGTGTTCGCGCTGGCCGGGGCGATGAGGAAGAGGTCGGCGTTCTCGACCAGGGCCAGATGGCTGATCGGCGTCCGGTCGGGCGTGGGTGCGCCCGGATAGGCGCCGCGCAGCGGGTCGTCCTGGAACTCGCTGGTGAGCACCGGCGCGCCGGTGATGCCGGCGAACGACGCCGCGCCGACGAAGCGCTGGCTGGCCTCGGTCTGGATGACGCGCACCGCGTGGCCGACCTTGATCGCCAGCCGGGCGGTCTCCAGCATCTTGTAGGCGGCGATCCCCCCGGTCACTCCCAACAGCAGTCGCGCCACCCTGTCTACCGCCTTTTGGTCAGAGCCGAGTGCTTCCTACACCCGCGCCGTCGTCAACGGTAGTGATACTTGAGCTTGCCCTGCGCTACTTCCTCCAGGGCGATCGTCAGGTAGTTCTTGGACCGGGTATCGACCATCGGCGGCGGGAACTCATCGAACGTGCCCTCGCCGAGGTTGTGGTAATAGGAGTTGATCTGGCGCGCGCGCTTGGCCGCCACGAGCACACTGGCGTAGTCGGAGTCGACGTGGTCCAGGAGCTTGTCGATACGGGGTGAGATCAAGGTTGGCCCTTCGCTGGTTGGTTGGTTCCCAAGGTTAGCGCAGGTGTAAGAACCTGCAAGGGTTGGGGCGCGAGGGTGGCGCCGGGCCGCCGCGAGCGGCGCGGGTGCCCAGCGAACGTCAACTGCGGCTTTAAAGGGGGCACGGACCGCGCCGGATCCTCGCCGATGGAAAAGGGCCTCTAGTGGAGCATTCCCCCCGGCGAGGGCAGGGCAGGGCGAGGCAGCCCGGCCCCCCCTCCTCGACGGCGGCGGCACGCCGCCGCCTCCCCCCCCCCCCTCGCCCCGCACGATGTCCACCAGCTCCTCCAGCGCGTCGTCGAGGCGGTCGTTGACGACGACGTGGCTGAACTCCGACTGGGCGTCGAGCTCGCCCTCGGCGGTCTGCAGCCGGGCGTCGACCTGCTCGGCGGTGTCGGTGCCGCGCCCCACCAACCGGGTCCGGAGCGCCTCGCGGCTCGGCGGGGCGATGAACACCTGAAGCGCCTCGGGCATCGTCTCGCGCACCTGGCGGGCGCCCTGGACCTCGATCTCCAGGACCACGGGCTCGCCGCGCCGCAGCCGGTCCTCGAGCTCTGCGCGCAGGGTGCCGTAGCGCCGGCCCGAGTAGGTGGCGTGCTCGACGAACTCGCCGTTGGCGACGCGCTCCTCGAACTCGTCGGGACCGATGAAGTGGTAGTCGACGCCCTGGGTCTCACCCGGCCGGGGCGCGCGCGTCGTGGCCGAGACCGAGAGGCCAAGCTGCGGGACGCGCTCGAGCAGGCCGCGGATCAGCGTTCCCTTCCCGACGCCGGACGGACCGGTGATCACAAAGACTCTCGCCACCGGGCGCGGAGGGGCGTGTGCTCAGCGACGGCGCAGCAGCGCCACGAGCTCGCCGCGCTGGCGCTCTGAGAGCCCGCCGAGGGTCTTGCTCGGCGAGATCCGGCACTGGCCCAGGATCTTGTTGACCTTCACGCGCCCGTACTTGGGGACGGCGAGCAGGAGGTCGAACACCTTGGCAGTCTGCAGATAGTCCGGCGGATCGAGCAGGAGCTCGTGAATCGGAGTCCGGCCGGCCTTGAGGTCGCGCTTGAGCTGCGCGCGGCGGCTGCGGATATCGTTCGCCCGCTGCAGTGCCTCCATGCGCTGCACGAGTGAACGCTCCGGCGCGGCAACCTGCTTGGGGAACGATTCACTGACCGGCGGCATGGGCGGCGACTATACATCTTGCGGCGAGTCGATCAAGCCCAAACCACCCAATTCGACTCAAGCTCAACTTGAGGTTCAGCATTGTCGAGCCTAGTTTCGAATTTCGGGTTCGTTTGCAGGGGGTTTTTGCCGTCTAGATCACACGGCCCGCGTCAGAGTTGGAGCCCCGCCAGCCCCCGCCCGGAATCGTGGGGCTCAGCGGCGGCGAGCGCTAACTGAGAGGCGATCCGCGCACCGGCCGATGGATCGCGGAAGCTCTCGGTGCCGACTGCCACAAGCGTGGCCCCGGCACCGATCAGATCGCGGGCGTGGCGTCCGTGCGTGACCCCGCCCATGCCGATGACCGGAATGTCGACGGCATCGGCGACCGACCGCACCTGAGCCAGCGCGATGGCTCGCACGGCAGGCCCCGAGACGCCGCCGGTCGTCCCCCCCAGCCACGGCTGCCCGGTGCGCGGGTGCACGGCCATGCCGCGGATGGTGTTGATGAGCGAGACGGCGCTCGCGCCCTCGCGCTCGGCGGCGATGGCCACCGCCGGGACGTCAGAGGCGTTGGGCGTCAGCTTGACGATCAGCGGCTTGTCGGTCAGCGGTCTGACCGCGCTCATCAGTCGCGCCACCTCGTCGGGGTCGGCGCCCATGACCAGGCCGGTCTCGACGTTGGGGCAGGAGACGTTGAGCTCGAGCGCGGCCACCTCGTCGCGTTGGGCGAACGCGGTGATCAGCCGCGCCACCTCGTCGCGGCTGAAGCCCATCACGTTGACGATCAGCGGGACCGGCAGCCGGGCCAGCTCGGGCAGGTCGTGGGCGAGGTAGCCCTCGAGCCCCTTGTTGGGCAGCCCGATCGAGTTCATCAGCCCGGCCGGCAGCTCCCACAGGCGCGGCGGCGGGTTGCCCTCGCGCGGAGCCACCGTCACCGTCTTGGAGACGAACGCGGCGAACGGGAAGTGCTGAAGCAGGGCGTCGCCGAAGGCGCGCCGCGCTGCGATGGCGTCGAAGGTGCCCGATGCGTTGATGACCGGATGCGCCAGCTCGATGCCGCAGAAGCTGATCATGTCCCGCCCACCCTCAATGCCCCGCTCCCGGGGTGAGCGCCGTCTCCAGTCGCGCCGCGTCGATCACCGGCCCATCGACGCACAGCCGGATATAGCCATCGCTCGTCGCCACCACGCAGCCAAAGCAGGCGCCGTAACCGCAGGCCATCCCGGACTCCAGCGCGAGCTGAGCGGGCACGTCGCGCCCGGCGCACAGCGCGCGCACGGCCTCAAGCATCGGCGGCGGACCGCAGGCGTAAACCTCGGCATGAGGGTCTGCGTCGAGCTCTGCGGCGAGCAATGCGGTCACCAGGCCGTGGTGACCGACGCTGCCGTCGTCGGTGGCCACGCTCGCGTGATCGAGCAGCGCGGCGCCGGGCGCGTGGGCGGCGTCGCGGAAGCCGAGCAACGCTCCGGGTGGCTCAGCGCCGTGGGCCTCTGCCTCGGCGCGCAGCTCGTCCTGCCAGATGGCCAGCGGGGCGATGCCCACCCCGCCGCCGGCCAGCAGCGCCCGGCGCCCCTCGCGCGGCGGCGCAAAGCCGATCCCCAGCGGGCCGAGCAGGAGCAGCGGGTCGCCGGCGTCCAGCTCGCAGAGGCGGGTCGTGCCGGGTCCGACGTCCTCGATGAGGAAGTGCAGCTCCGTGGAGTCGGCCGGAGCGCGCAGGACGCTGAAGGCGCGCGGCAGGTAGGGGCGGTCGTCGGCGCCTCCCCCCCATCGCTCGGCCGCCCTGAGCATGTAGAACTGTCCCGCGGCCGGGCGCGGCCCGTCGGGGTCGTCGCAGCGCAGGACGGTGTAGGCGCCGTGGCGCTCGCCGGCCACTACGCGCGCCGCCCGTGCCCCGAACGGCGCCTGCACGCGGTCGGTTAGCGCAGCGGTCACTGCGGGGTGGGCGCCGGCGCCGCCGACCGGGTGCGGTGCAGCTCCTGGAGCGAGACGACCTCGGGCTCGCCGCGCTGGGCCGAGATGATGGCCCGAGCCGCGGCCAGGCCGCCCGACATCGTGGTGATGCACGGGATCCCCCGCTTGATCGCCGCGGAGCGGATCTCGTAGCCGTCAGAGCGGGCGCGGGTGCCCGTCGGGGTGTTGATGACGAGATCGACGGCGCCGCGCTCGATCCAGTCCACGACGTTGTTGGGGCCCTCGTTGAGCTTGTTGATCTGAGTGGCCGGGATGCCCATGCGCCGCAGCGACTGGGCCGTGCCGCGGGTGGCGATGATCTCGAAGCCGAGGTCGTGCAGCATGCTGGCGATCCCGATGGCGGCCGGCTTGTCGCCGTCGGCGACGGTGAGGAACACCGTCCCCTGGTTGGGCAGCTTGGCGCCCGCCGCCGCCTGGGCCTTGGCGAACGCAGTGGGGAAGTCGGCGGCGATGCCCATGACCTCGCCGGTGGAGCGCATCTCGGGCCCGAGCAGCGAGTCGGCGCCGGCGAACCGGCTGAACGGCAGCACGGCCTCCTTGACGCACACGTGGCCGCACCGCGCCTTGGCCGGCAACCCGAGATCGCCGATCTTCTCCCCCAGCAGGATCCGGCAGGCCAGCTTGGCCAGCGGCTGGCCGATCGCCTTGGAGACGAACGGCACGGTGCGCGAGGCACGCGGGTTGGCCTCGATGACGAACAGGCGGTCATCGCCTCGGATGGCGAACTGCACGTTGAGCAGCCCGACGACGCCCAGCGCCTTGGCGATCCCGATCGTCTGCTCGCGGATGCGGTCGAGCATGTCCCCGCCCAGCGTGTGGGGCGGCAGCACGCAGGCGGAGTCCCCGGAGTGGATCCCGGCCTCCTCGACGTGCTGCATGATGCCGGCGATCCAGACGGTCTCCCCGTCGCAGAGGGCGTCGACGTCGACCTCGATCGAGTCCTCCAGGAAGCGGTCGAGGTAGATGGTGGGGTGGGCGGGATCCCTGTCGGCGCCGACGCGCTGCAGGTAGTCGCGCAGGCCGGCGACGTCGTAGACGATCTCCATGGCGCGGCCGCCGAGAACGTAGCTGGGACGCACCAGAAGCGGGAAGCCGACGCCGGGCGCCGCGGCCAGCGCCTCCTCGGTGTTGGTGGCGGTGGCATAGGGCGGCGCGCTGTAGCCCAGGCGGTCCAGCAGGTCCCCAAAGCGAGAGCGGTCCTCGGCGAGGTCGATGGCGTCGATGCTGGTGCCCAGGATCGTGACGCCGGCGGCTTCCAGGCCGGCGGCGAGCTTGAGTGGGGTCTGGCCGCCGAACTGGACCACGACGCCTTCGAGCTTGCCGCCCACTCGGCATCCGGCCTCGTCGGATCGGGGGGCGCCCGAATCATCCGGCTGATCCTCCAGCTCGCACACCGCGAGCACATCCTCGAGCGTGAGCGGCTCGAAGTACAGGCGGTCCGAGGTGTCGTAGTCGGTGGAGACGGTCTCGGGGTTGCAGTTGATCATGACCGCGTCGCGGCCCTGCTCCCGGACGGTCTGGGCGGCGTGCACGCAGCAGTAGTCGAACTCGATCCCCTGGCCGATCCGGTTGGGACCCGAGCCGAGGATGACGATGCTCGGGCGCTCGCCGCGGTCGACCTCGTGGCTGGGGCCGTCCGCCCCCGCCCGCTCCCAGGCGGAGTAGTAGTAGGGCGTGCGGGCCGCGAACTCGGCGGCGCAGGTGTCGACGGCCTTGTAGGTGCGCACGCCGGCGAAAGGCGCCTCGGGGTTCGCGACCAGCTCGGCCAGCTCGCGCAGGAACCATGGGTCGATCGAGGTGCGGCGGCGCAGCTCGCCGATCGAGGTGCCGCGGCGCAGCGCCTCGAGCAGGTGGTCATAGCGCTCGGCGCCCGGCATCTCCAGCAGCGTGAGCAGCTCCTCGTCGTCGGCGGGGGACGTCGGGCGGGTGTCGAGCTCGCGCGAGCGCAGCGCCTTGGCGAACGCCTGCTGGAAGGTGCGCCCGAAGGCCATCGCCTCGCCCACCGATTTCATGTGGGTGGTGAGGTCGGACTCGGCGCCGGGGAACTTCTCAAAGGCGAACCGGGGCCACTTGACCACGCAGTAGTCGATGGCGGGCTCGAAGCTGGCCGGCGTGGCCCGGGTGATGTCGTTGGGAATCTCCTGCAGCGTGTAGCCGACGGCCAGCCGGGCGGCGATCTTGGCGATCGGGAAGCCGGTGGCCTTGGAGGCCAGCGCGCTGGAGCGCGACACGCGCGGGTTCATCTCGATGACGACGATCTCGTCGGTGGCGGAATTGACGGCGAACTGGACGTTGGAGCCGCCGGTCTCCACCCCCACGGCGCGGATGACGGCGATGGCCTGGTCGCGCAGCGTCTGGTACTGCTTGTCGGTGAGGGTCTGCTGGGGGGCGACGCAGACGCTGTCGCCGGTGTGGACCCCCATCGGATCGAGGTTCTCGATCGAGCACACGATCACGACGTTGTCGGTGTGGTCGCGCATCACCTCGAGCTCGAACTCACCCCAGCCCAGCACCGACTCCTCGAGCAGCACCTGGCCGATCGGCGACGCGGCCAGCCCGCCGCCGACGATCCGGTCGATGTCGGCCTCGCTGCGGACGACGCCGCCACCGGTCCCCCCGAGGGTGAACGCGGGCCGGACGATGAAGGGCAGCCCGAGCTCCGTCAGCGCGGCGCGCGCGTCGTCGGTGGTGTGGGCGATGGTCGAGCGGGGGACGCGCAGGCCGGCCGCGGTCATCGTGTCGCGGAAGCGCTCGCGATCCTCGGCGCGATCGATCGCGTCGTAGTCGGCGCCGATCAGCTCGACGCCGAAGCGCTCGAGCGTGCCGTCCTCGTGCAGCGCCTTGGCCAGGTTGAGCGCGGTCTGGCCGCCGAGCGTCGGCAGCAGCGCGTCGGGGCGCTCGCGCTCGATGACCTGGGCCACCGGCCCGGGCAGCAGCGGCTCGATGTAGGTGGTGGTGGCCACCTCGGGGTCGGTCATGATCGTGGCCGGGTTGGAATTGACCAGCACGACCTCGTAGCCCTCCTGCTCGAGCACGCGGCACGCCTGAGTCCCCGAGTAGTCGAACTCGGCGGCCTGGCCGATCACGATCGGCCCGGAGCCGAGCAGCAGGATCTTGTGGATGTCGGTGCGCCGCGGCATGGTCAGGCCGCCGCAGCGATCGCGTCGACGAAGCGGTCGAACAGGTACAGGGAGTCGTGCGGCCCGGGCCCGGCCTCCGGGTGGTATTGGACGGTGGCGCCAGGGACGTCGCGCAAGGTCAGGCCCTCCACGGTGCGGTCATAGAGATTGATGTGGGTGAGCTCGGCGACGCCGAAGTCGGTCTCCCAGCGCACCGGCTCGTCGTCGTCGATCGTGCGCGCGCCGCCGGGGCCGAGCACCGCGAAGCCGTGGTTCTGGCTCGTGATCTCGGTGCGCCCGGTGGACAGGTCCTTGACCGGGTGATTGGCGCCGTGGTGGCCGAAGGGCAGCTTGTAGGTCTCGAGCCCCACCGCGCGGCACAGCAGCTGGTGCCCGAGGCAGATGCCGTAGACGGGCAGCTTGCCCACCAGGCCGCGAACGGTGTCCACGATGTAATCCAGCGCGCCCGGGTCGCCGGGGCCGTTGGCCAGGAACACGGCGTCGGGCTCGGCGGCCAGCAGCGCCGCGGCGCCGGCGTGGCACGGGTGCAGGGTGACGGTGGCGCCGCGGGCACGCAGGTTGCGCACGATCGAGAGCTTGACGCCGGTGTCGATCATCGCGATGTGAATCCCGCCCGCGCGCGTGGACGGGGTCGTCTCACCGATGGGGTCCAGGACCGTGGCCTGCCCCGGGGTGACCTCCCGGGCCAGGTCGCGCCCGGTCATGTCGGGCTCGGCCTCGATCAGCGCCCGCGCCTCGTCGGTGCTCACGCGCGCGGGGAACAGACCGCCGCGCATCGCCCCGCGGTCGCGCAGGTGGCGCACCAGCGCGCGGGTGTCGAGGTCGGTGATCGCCGGGATGCCGCAGTCGGTCAGCCAGCTCAACCAGCCGCGCTCGGCCCCGGGAGCGTCCTCGTGGTTCACGGCGGCGCGCATGATCGCCGCCCGGGCATGGATGCGGTCTGACTCCATCGCCTCCGCGCTCACCCCGTAGTTGCCGATCTGCGGATAGGTGAAGGCCAGAAGCTGCCCCGCGTAGCTGGGGTCGGTCATCGCCTCCTGGTAGCCCGACATCGAGGTGGTGAAGACGATCTCCCCCACCGCGGCGTCATCGGCGCCGCAGGCGATGCCGTCAAAGCGGGCGCCGTCCTGGAGCAGCACGTAGGCGGTGACGGCCTGCCCGGACATCTACTCTGCCTCGCTTCGGGCGGCGCCGGCACCGGAGCGGGTGTGTTCCTCGCGCACCAGCATTGGGCGGCGGTAGACGACCGCGCCGGCGGCGAGGGTGAGCATCACCCGGCTGTGCAGCGTGCGGCCGTGGAAGCAGGAGTTCGACGAGCGGCTCACGTAGCCGTCCTCGCCGACCTCCCAGGTCGTCTCCAGGTCGATGAGGCAGAGGTTGGCCTCCTCGCCGACCGCGATCTGGGGCGTGGGCAGCTCGTAGAGCCCGGCGCCCGCGGTCATCCGCTCGATGACGATGGCCAGCTCGAGCTCGCCGGGGAGCACGAGCTCGGTGTAGAGCGCCGCAAAGGCGGTCTCGAGCCCGGTCGTTCCCATCGGCGCCTGCTCGAAGGGGACCTCCTTCTCGTGCACCGCGTGGGGAGCGTGGTCGGTGGCCACGCATTCGATGACGCCGGTGCGCAGGCCCTCGACCAGCGCCTGGCGGTCTGACTCGGAGCGCAGCGGGGGGTTCATCTTGAAGCGGCTGTCCAGGGTGCGCACCATGTCGTCGGTGAGGGTGAGGTGATGCGGGCTGGCCTCGCCGCTGACGCGGGCGGGTGGGTGGGCTGTATTTTTGGCGCTGGCCAGCGCTTGGACCGACTCGGCGGCCGACAGGTGCTGGAAGTGCACCCGGGCGTCCTCGTAGAGGGCCAGCGAGCTATCGCGCGCAATCATCGTGGACTCCGACACCGAGGGGATCCCGGCCAGCCCGAGCCGCGCCGAGACGGCCCCCTCGTGCATAACCCCGTCCACCGACAGCGCGGGATCCTCCTCGTGCAGGGCGACGATCCCGCCGCAGAGCCGCTGGTACTGGAGCGCCTTGCGCAGCATCCCGGCCGACACGACCGGCTTGCCGTCATCGGTGAAGCCGATGGCGCCGAGGTCGCGCAGCTCGGCCATCTCGGTGAGCTCCGCGCCCGCCAGGCCGCGCGTGATCGAGGCCAGGAACCCGACCGGCACCCGCGCCTGGCGCTGGGCGCGCTCGATCAGTGAGCCGAGGACCGCCGCGGTGTCGACGGTGGGCGTGGTGTTGGGCATCGCCACCACGGCGCAATAACCGCCCGCGGCGGCCGCCGCGGTCCCGGTGTCCAGGTCCTCCTTGTACTCCTGGCCGGGGGTGCGCAGGTGGACGTGGGGGTCCACGAAGCCGGGGAACACGTGCTTGCCGGCGGCGTCGATGATGTCGATCTGGTCCGAGGCCGGCAGCCCGCCGGGCTCGCCCAGCTCGGCGATGCGCCCGTTGCGGATGAGGATGTCGTGGGCCTCGTCGAGGTCGGTGCGCGGGTCGAGGACGTGGGCGCCGCGGATGAGCAGGTCGTCGCCGGGGCGTGCCGCGTGAAACAGTCGCCGGGGACTCATCACGCCACCGCCGCCAGGACCGGGGAGCCGACGAGCAGCTCGTAGAGCACCGCCATCCGCACCGCCACCCCCGCCTTGACCTGGTCGCCGATGAGGGCCTGGTCAGAGTCGATCATCGCCGCCGAGAGCTCGACGCCGCGGTTGACGGGCCCGGGGTGCATGACGAGCTGGTCGGGACGCAATCGCTTGTCGTTGATCTGATACCGGCTGGCGTACTCGCGCAGCGAGGGGATGAAGGACTGCTGCATGCGCTCGTGCTGCATCCGCAGCACGTAGACGACGTCGGCCTCCTCGATGCGCTCCAGCGTCGGCGTGGCGGCGCAGCCCAGCGCCTCGATGTGACGGGGCAGCAACGTCGGCGGGCCGCAGACGGTGACGTTCGCCCCCATGCGGGTGAAGGCGAGGATGTCCGAGCGGGCGACGCGCGAGTGGCTGACGTCGCCGACGATCCAGATGTTGAGCCGGTCCAGGGACCCGACGCGCCGGCGCAGCGTGAACACGTCAAGCAGTGCCTGGGTGGGGTGCTCATGCTTGCCGTCGCCGGCGTTGACGACCGCGGCATCGGTCCAGCCGGCCACCAGCTGGGCGGCGCCGGCGTGGGGTGAGCGGATGACGATCGCCGCCGGGTCATAGGCCGAGAGGGTCTGGACGGTGTCCTTGAGCGACTCGCCCTTGTCCACGCTGGACCCGGCCGAGCGGATGTTGACCACGTCGGCCGAGAGCCGCTTGGCAGCCAGCTCGAAGGAGCTCGACGTCCGGGTGCTGGCCTCGTAGAAGAGGTTGACGATGGTCCGGCCGCGCAGCGCCGGGACCTTCTTGATCTCGCGGCCCGAGACCTCGGCAAAGGACTCGGCGCGGTCGAGCATCTGCTCGATGCCGCTGCGGTCCAGGTCGTCGATGGAGATCAGGTGGCGGGGCATGCGTCTCTCGCTCATGCGGCTTTGATCCTTGTGATGTCGTCCCGCCCGCCCGGTCCGATCGTGACCTCGTCGACGCCGTCGACCTCGTCGACGCGGACGTTGACGCGCTGGTCCTGCGAGGTCGGGAGGTTCTTGCCCACGTAGTCGGGGCGGATGGGCAGCTCGCGGTGCCCGCGGTCGACCACCACCGCGAGCTGGACGCGGGCCGGCCGGCCGTAGTCGAAGATGGCCTCGATGGCGGCCCGGGCGGTGCGTCCGGTGTAGAGCACGTCATCGACGATGACGATCGTGCGCCCGTCGAGGGAGAAGTCCAGCTCGGTGGCGTGGACCACCGGCGAGCTGGAGCGGAGGCTGAGGTCGTCGCGGTAGAACGCGATGTCGACCGAGCCCAGCGGGACCGCCGAGTCCAACAGCTCGGACGTCAGCGGCTGCAGGCGCTTGGCGAGATGCGCGCCGCGGCGGTGGATCCCCACCAGGGCCACGGCGCCGGCGGGATTCTTCTCCACGATCTCGTGGGCGATCCGCACGAGCGTGCGGCGCATGTCATCGCGGTCGAGAGCGACCGTTACGGTGTCCAACTGGCTCCTTCCTGGCCTCACGGGACCGGGTTAAAGGGGCGGGCGACGTCTTGGCGCGGAGCGTAGCAGCGCGCTCGGCGGTCGCCCCGCCGGGCGCGGCGGTCGCCCCGGCCGGCTACCGCGGCCCGGGGTCCGGTCCGCGGCGGTAGAGCACGTGGGCGACACCGACGTGATCGATCTCGCGGTCATAGCCGAACCCGGCCTTCTCCATCACCCGCCGCGAGGCCAGGTTGTCGGGCAGCGTGATCGCGATCAGCTCGTGCAGGTCGAGCACGTCGAAGGCCACCGACACCGACGCGACGGCCAGCTCGGTGGCCAGGCCCTGCCCCCAGCGCTCGGGCACGATCGTCCACGCCGCCTCCACGGCGAAGCCGCCGATGGCGTCGGTGTACTGCAGGCCACCCCGGCCGACCATCAGACCGGTCGCGCGGTCGCGCAGCAGCCAGAGACCGAAGCCGTGGCGCTCCCAGTGGTCGCGCTTGTCCACGAGGCTGGCGCCCACGTCGGCGAGCGTCGGCGAGCTGGACCACGGCCACAGCGTCCGGTACACGCGCGGGTCGAGAATGAGCCCGGCGATCTCGGCCTCGTGCTCAGGGCCGATCGGCTCGCCGCTCATCCGCTGCGTGTCGAGGATCGCCGGCGCGAGGGCCCTCTTCACGACGTTGGTGCCGGCGCCGGTGGTGTCTCGGCCATCCGCTCATGCCAGCGGATGAGGGTCGGCTCGCCCCGCTCGGGGAACGGGATCTCGATGGTGTCGAAGTCGCGCGGCACGACCGCATTGGGAAAGACGGCGCGCGCCTCGTCGCGCAGCTGGCCGAGCGGGTGGCGTGTGGAGACGTGGTTGAGCGCGAGCAGCGTCACCTCGGCTTCCTTCGCGATCGTCGCCGCCTGCTGGGCGGTGGAGTGTCCGTTGTCGGCGGCGCGCTCGCGCTCCTCCTCGGCGAAGGTGGCCTCGTGGACGAGCACGTCGGCCCGGTGCGACGCGATGCGCAGCGCCTCGCACGGCCGGGTGTCCCCGGACAGCACCAGCTTGCGCCCCGCCCGCGGGGCGCCGAGGACCTGGTCGGGGGTGATCCCGCGGATCGTCTCGCCGCGTTGGACGCGGCCGAACTCCGGGCCTTCCTGGAGGCCCAGGCGCAGCGCCGTCTCCTTGTCAAAGACGCCGGGGCGCTCATCCTCATAGAGCACGTAGCCGAGCGCCGTGCCGCGATGCGAGACGGGAACGGCGGCGATGCGGTAACCGTCGCGCTCAAGCTCGTCGCCGGGTTCGAGCTCGACCAGCTCCAGGTCAAAGCCGACGGACCCGGCCATTCGCAGGGCCAGCCCCATGAGTGCCCGGAGCCCGGGCGGGCCGCTGATGGTCAGCGGGACATCGCGGCCGCGCAGGTCAAACGTCTTGAGCATGCCGGGGAGGCCCAGCCAATGGTCGGCGTGAAAGTGGGTGAGGAAGACCTCGGTGAGGTCGGCCAACCCGACCGAGCTCACCAGCTGGCGCTGGGTCCCCTCGCCGCAGTCGACCAGGATCCGGTCACCGCCGCGGCGGACCAGGATCGAGGGCAGGCCGCGGCGGGCCGTGGGGATCGAGCCGCCGGTGCCGGCAAAGAAGATCGAGAGCTCCATGAGTCGGGTCTGAGTGTGTCAGGGAGATCAGTCGAGGTCGACGAGTTCGAACTGCAGATCGCCGCCGTGGACGTGGCACACGCCCATGGTGTGCCGCGGCTGACGGCGCCGGTCGGTGGCGCTGCCCGGGTTGAAGATCTGAAACCCGTCGGCCGCCTGCTCGTGCAGCGGGATGTGCGAATGGCCGAAGATGACGGCGTCGGCGCCCGGGAACCGCGCTCTGAGGCGCCTGAGGCGCCCTTGTCTGGGGCCGGCGTCATGGAGGACCGCGAGCCTGCCGCCGTCGCCGGCCGCGATCACCGTGCTCTCGGGCAGCGCCGCGCGCAGCAGCGCGTCGTCGGTGTTGCCGTAGACGGCGACGACGGGGCCGAAGGCCTTGAGTTCCTCCAGAACGCTGAGCTGGCTGAAGTCCCCCGCGTGGATGATGAGGTCGGCCGCTTTCAGGCGCTCGGTGCACGCCTCGGGCAGCGCCCGCGAGCCGCGCGGCAGGTGGGTGTCCGAGATGATGGCGATGTCCACGGCAGGCTCCACGGTAAGCTGGCCTGCGATCCTCCCCGATCACAGAGCGCCCGTAGCTCAGGGGATAGAGCGTCCGCCTCCGGAGCGGAAGGTCGCAGGTTCAAATCCTGCCGGGCGCGCTCCGCGAAGCCCCGCATATCCCGGGTTTGATGCCCTTCGGACCCGACTCCCGGTCAGGTCCTGGCCGGCTGGACCTCGACGGCGTCGCCGGCCCGCTCGGCAGGGGCTCCGACCAGCGGCCCGACGCAGAAGAGCTCCATGTGCCGCTCGGCGAGCCGGCTGTGGAACTCGCCGAACTCCGCCGTGGCGTCCTTGCCACCGTACATACGGGCGACGAAGGGGCCGCCCGGGTGGTGGTCCTTCCACTCGCTGAAGTCGTAGACCTTGCCGCGGATGACGACCCAGCAGTCGTCGAACGTCGCGTGCTGTGCGAGCTCCTCGCCCGTGACGGGCCGAGCGCCGGTCCATGGCTTCGCCGGCTTCCAGAGGTTGGTGGCGACCTCCCTGCGGGCGGTGATGAGCGCGTCCTTCCGCGAGCGGAAGTCCCATGGCCCGAGCTTGCGGATCGGCAGCTTGTCGCCGATCGCGCGCGCGTCGAACGCGTAGATCCACGAGTCGTCAGTGCCAGCACGCTCGTTGTGATCGAACATGGGGTAGTCGCGCTCGTTGACCGCCGCGAGGATCGCCCGGCGCTCAGGCGAGTCCACCGGCTCGAGGTGCTTGAAGAGGAACTTCGACGCGAACTGGAAGCGCGTCGCGCGGTAGTAGCGCACGCGCTCGTAGTGCAGCAGCGCGCGGTAGATGTCGGTGCCGTGGAGCTCGAAGCACTTGCCCAGGGCCGCGGCGTCCTCGAAGGCCTGCGCCGCGCCCTGGCCGTAGGTCGGCAGCATCGGATGTGCGGCGTCACCCACCAGGCCCACACGACCCTCCGTCCAGCTCTCGAGCGCGTCCCGGTCATAGAGCCCCCACTTCGTTGGGTTCTCGATCAGGCTGGTGAGCGCGACGATATCGTCGTGACGGGGGTCGCCCGCGAACGCCTTGCTCATGTTGCCGACCATCTCCTCGGGGTCGGCGGGGAACCAGTCGCCCTCCTCGCGCTCGAACTCCTCGGCGTTGGGCTCGTAGTAGGCGAGCCACACGTTGAGCAGCTCGCCGCCCCGGACCCAGTACGTGAGGTGCTGCGCCGTCGGGGTCTCGCGGGAGTCCATCGACATCGTCTCGATGGGGTTGAAGTCGAGCGGGCTGCCGTCCGGCTTGCGCGCCGCGGCGACCTTGTCCCGCTGGACCAGACCGCGGTAGACGACGACCTCGGTCCAGCGCTTGGTCGACACACCCGGCCAGACCGCCTCCAGCACCTGGGAGTTGATTCCATCGGCGCCGATCAGCAGGTCGCCGGTCTCCGTCGTGCCGTCGGAGAACGTCACGGTCACGGACTCCTCGTCCTGACTGACGTCCGCCAGTCGCTTGGCCATGTGGACCTGGATCGGGCAGTTGACGCCCGCCTCCGGCGCGAACTCGAAGACCCGCTTGTACAGGGCCATCAGCAGGTCGAGACGGTGCATGTGATGAAAGCCGGCGTTGTCGTCGGCCGACGTGTTGTGGTCGAGCGGCTTGCGCGTGATGTGGCCGTCCTCCCAGACCATCCGCGTCTCGCTGAGGATCGCCGCCCTGCCGCTGTCGATCGCCCCATGGGGCCCCTTGGGGTCACCGCCGTCGAGGTCGACGCCCAGCCACCGGCACAGCCGCGCGCCGTTCGGGGGGATGTTCAGCCCCGCTCCTGCGGTGGTGGGCGTCGGCGTCTGCTCGAAAACGTCGATCGTGGTGAAGACGCCCGATTGCCGCAGGGCCAGCGCCGACATCAGTCCGGCCATGCCCCCGCCTGCGATGAGTGCTCGCATCATCTCCCTCCGTTTCCTTCTCGATCGTCGCGTCTGCCGGTGGGCGAGGGGCGCCCGTGGTCGCGAACGTACCACGGCGGACGCCGGCTGATACCCGGATCGGGCGATGCTCGCTCCCGGTCGCGCGTCGACGCCCGACGGCCGGGTTCGTGCTCGCGTCCGCCACGCGGTCTGGGCGCAGGCACTGAGGTCGCTACCTCGCTCCCCAGATGCGGTCGGCGACGCGGCCGACCAGCTCGAGCTTGCGCCATTGGATGTCCTCATCGGTGGCGTTGCCCTCCCACACCGACGCGAAGCCGCACTGCGGGGAGATTGCAAGCTGTCCCGGATCGAGGTAGGTCGCAGCCTCGTCCATCCGCCGCAAGAGGTCGTCCTCGGACTCCACCTCGCGCACCTTGGTGTTGACGATGCCCATGACCATCACCTTGCCCTTGGGCACATGCCGGATCGGCTCATAGCCGCCCTCGCGCTCGGTGTCCTCCCACTCGAACAGGAACCGGTCGTAGGGCAGCTCGGAGAACATGCGCTCCGCGATCGAGTCCAGCGCGCCCTCGAGAAACCAATGCGAGCGGTAGTTCCCGCGGCACAGGTGAAGCGCTGAGGTCACTCCATCGGGGACGGATGTCGCGGCGGCGGCGTCGGCCGCGATCGCCTTGCTCAGCATCGACTCGAGGTCCTCACCAAGCTCCTTTAGCGCTTCGGTCGATCGTCGGTCGATGAGCAAGGGGTAGATCGGAAAGTCGAACTGGATGTACCGCGCTCCGGCGCGCACGGCGTCCTGCACCATTTCCGCGTAGATCTCGAGCATGTCGGCGACCATCTCGTCGCGATCGCTGTACGCGCCCGGCTCCAGGCCCGTCTCGGGGAAGAGAAGCATCGACGCCGCCGGAAACGTGACCTTGAACGGGAAGTCCGTCACCGAGCGCAGGAATCCAGCTTCACGGGCCGCCGGACTGGAGACCTTCCGCACCCTCGCGGTGATCTTGGGCGTGCTCGGCGGCTGAACGGCGTCGGCGGACGCGTCGGTGAACTCCGCTCTGCGCGGGTTCGGCGAGATGCCCTCGATGCCCTCGTAGAGGGAGTTCTCGAACAACGCCCGCCGCATCTCGCCGTCGCTGACCACATCGAGCCCGGCCGCGATCTGACGCGCCACCGCCTCGCCGATCAACTCGTCGGCGAGCGCGTTGAGCTCGTCGAGTTTGTCGCGTCGATCGGCCGCGACGAAGTTGGTGACCTGCGTTTCCTTGTCGGCGAACAGCTCCTGAAAGAGCGCGCGTACCCTGGTTGGCCGCAGCAGGCTCCCAACGGCGTCAGCCCGGGCCGGCTCTCGAGGTATCGGCGAGCAAGTGGTGCGGTCATCGGCAGTCACTTCATCGTCCTCTGGGCGATCGTCCACCATGCATCGAAGAGCCGGAATGCCGCTTGGCGGGCCGCCCTCGCGTAGCGGGCGCCTTGCGTGGCGAGCTCCGCGCGCGTGACGCCCGCCTTGTCCAGCTCGTGGTCCCTGGACGCCCACACGTCGACCATCTCCGCCGTCGCCTCCGGATGAAACTGGGTGCCCAGGTGCGGCCCGAAGGTGAACGCCGCCGGTCCGACGTCGTTGCGCGCGAGGAGCTGGGCTCCGGCCGGTACCCGCAGCACCTCGTTGTGGTAGTGAAGCCATGGACCCGGCTCCAACCAGTCGGCCTCGCTGTGGACGCGCAGCCATCCGACCTCGGGGCGGTCGAGCGTGTCCACGCCTCCGCCAAGGACGGTGGACAGCCCCTGGCCGCCGAAGCACAGTCCGAGCACCGGCACGTCCGCCTGTACCGCGCGGTGCAGGTGCTGGAGCTCGGCGTCGATCCATCCCGGATCGCGGTCGCGGACCGAATGCTGGGAACCGAGCGAGGCGATGAAGCGACGGCCGGCAGGATCCGGCAACGTCCCGTCCTCCGACACCGCCACGGTCTCGTACTCGATCCCCTCGCGCGCCAGCCACTCACCCAGCACGCCGGGCGGGCCGGCAAGACCATGCTGAAGGATGAGCCCGGGCTTGATCGCCATGCCTCAGACGCCGGAGAGCGAGGTCACGCGGTCGACCAGACGCCGGCAGAGAACGCCGACCTCGGCTGGGTCATCGGTGTACTGGGAGGGCTTGAAGCAGATCGTCGTGTAACCCGCCGCCAGCTGCGCCGGAACCTGCTCGGCCGCCTCGTCGAGATCTGCAGGGCTGTTGTCGTCGGGGAACCGGGGCCGGATGCCACCGACCACCTCCAGCTCGGCCCAGTCGCGGCCGGCCGAGGCCAGCGCGGTCCGTAGCTCGCCGAGCTCCTCCGCCGTGGGCTGGCCAAACGGGTGAAAGCCGTGTCCGTAGGCGACCAGCCGACGCACGATCCACGGCGAGATGGCCTGCCCGCCGAACCACAGCGTCGGGCCCTCGGGGCGGGCCGGCTTGGGCTCGAGGTAGACATCCTGAAAGCGGTAGTGCTCGCCAATAAAGCTCGCCGGCGTCTCGCGCCACAGCACCCGCCAGGCGGCCAGGTGCTCGTCGAGCAGCGCGCCCCGGTGCCCGAAGGCCACGCCGAGGGCCTCGTATTCCTCCGCCAGCCAGCTCACCGTCGGCTGAACGACCAGACGACCGCCGCTCAGCAGGTCGAGGGTGGCGAGCTGGTGAGCCAGCAGCACGGGGTGACGCAGCGGCGCGATGATGGCGGCCGCGATCAGCCGCACCCGCGTGGTGGCGGCGGCGATGGCGCCCATGAGGACGATCGAGTCAGGCCACGGCGTGGCCGGATCCTGGTTGCCCGGCGCCGCGTAGTCCCGGGGGTTGGTCATGCGGCCGTGGGCACCTGCGCCCGGCCCGAGCACGATGTGCTCGCTCAGCATGACGCCGTCGATTCCGGCGTCCTCGGCTTCCTGGGCCATCCGCACCAGGGCCCGCAGATCGTGCGGTGAGACGAGCGTCCAGTTCTCGCTCAGCACGAGGACAAGGCGCGGCGGCTCAGCCACGGTCAAAGCGAATCGGCAGACGCGTGAAGCCGTTGGTGAAGTTGGAACGCTGTCGCCGGGGCTCCCCCGTGAGCTCCACGCAGCTGACGCGCCGCACCAGCTCCTCCAGGTAGACCCTGAGCTCCAGCCGCGCGAGGTGCGCGCCCAGACAGTGGTGCGGGCCGCCGCGACCGAACGTCAGCGTGTCACTCGGGTTGCGGCTCACGTCGAACCGGTGAGGATCGCGATAGTGATCGGGGTCGCGGTTGGCGGCGGCAAACCAGACCGTGACGCGGTCCCCGGCCGCGATGTCGACGCCGCGCAGCTGCGTGTCGACGGTGGCCGTCCGGCGGAAGAACCACACCGGCGAGGAGTAGCGGAGCATCTCCTCGACGGCGGACGGCACGAGCTCGCGGTTCTCGCGCAGTCGGGCAAACTCGTCCGGGTTCTGGGCGAGCGCGAGCGTGCCGAGGGCGAGCGCCTGCCGCGTCGTCTCATTGCCCGCCACGATGAGCAGCGCGAACGTGTTATCGAGGTCGCGCGCAGAGAGCGGACACCCGTCAAGCTCAGCGGTGGCGATGCGGCTGAGGACGTCATCGCAGGGCTGGGCCCGGCGCTCGGCGTAGTGGTCGCGACCCAGGGCGCACAACTCGTCAGCCCATGGCGATCCGAACGGCTTGTAGCGGTCCTCCGGCCGCTCTCCGTGGTAGGCCGCGTCACCCACGATCTCGGGGTCGGTGTCCACCAGCAGGCGATCGCCCAATTCGATCAGCCGGGGGAGCTGCTCGTCGGGCAGGCCGAGCAGGCGGGCGAGCACGCGGATCGGTATCGGCGCCGCCAGCTCGTGCACGAGGTCGAACGTCTCACCGTCGGGCACGCGGTCGAGCAGATCCGAGATCAGCCCCCGCAGCCACTCTTCGTAGCGCGCCACCGCGCCCGGGGTGAAGCTGGTCGAAATCAACCGCCGGTAGCGCCCATGCTTCGGGGGGTCGAACTCGAGGAAGTTCCGGCGCGCCTCGAGGACGTCTTCGGGCAGGTTCTCGATCGTCGCAGCGCCGCCGACCTCCGACGAGAACGTCTTCGGATCCCGCACGACCGCCAACACGTCGTCATAGCGGGTGACGACCCAGAAACCATCCCCGTCGGGCTCGGGGTGTCGATACACGGGCGCGTCGCGCAACAGCAGGTCGAACAGCTCCCACGGCTCATGGTCGGCGAACAGATCGTGATCGAGCAGGTTGGCCGCTTCGAGGCGTACTGCGCTCATGGGTTGAGCCTACAAGATGTGCGTAATGTATTCAAAATCGACCGAGCCGACCCCGGGAGTATCGCCGGGCATTCCTCGAATCCGGGTCCTTGACACAGCGGCCGCGGCGAGTAATGTATCCATTTTCGTGGGACGTTCGCAGCAGGCCGGCGCGGGCGCGCCGGGGCCCCTGGTGACGGCGATATTCGAGGTTCGAGGAGAGGCGACACACAATGGGCACACCAGCCGTTGCCCCGGGGCGCGAAACGGACGCGCACCTGGGTCCCCGTCAGCTCACCACGCTTCATGCGGTCGGCCAGGCACTGGCGATCGGGCCGATCTTCTCGGTCGGTCTGGTCAGCGGGCTCGTGGCGTCTGTGGCCGGATACTCCACGCCCCTATCGGTCCTGCTGGGCAGCATCGGCTCGCTCGGCGTGGCCTACGTCATTGCCATCTACGCGCGACGTTACGCGGGCGCGGGCGCGATCTATGAATACCTGGCCCACGCCGTGCACAACTCGTTCGGCATCTTCTCCGCCGGCGTGTACCTGCTCGGCACCCTGTTCCTCGGGGCCGGCGGGATCTACATCGGGCTCGGCTTCCTCGTGCAGGGCTTCTTCGCGGCACACATCCACACGACGATCCCGTGGTGGCTCGGCGGCGCGGTCGGGTTGACGATCGCCTTCCTGCTCAACCACTACGGGGTGCGGCTGGCCATCCGCGGCGTGCTCACACTGGCCTGCATCTCGGTGGTCCCGTTCTTGATCCTGTCCGTGGTCATCATCGCCAAGGGCGGAGTCGGCGGGAACACGCTGACCGTGTTCACTCCGAGCCCCACCTCGTGGAACACCGTCTTCAACGGGATCCTGTTCTCGGTTCTGCTGTTCGTCGGCTTCGAGGCGGCAGCATCGATCGCGGAGGAGACCGAGAATCCACGCCGGTCGATCCCGATCGCAGTGGTGACAGCCGTCGCGCTCACCGGACTTCTCTACGTGCTGGTCACGTATGCCGCCACGATTGGCTTCGGCACGGCTGCGCTGGCCAAGAACGCGTGGTTCGCCTCCCCCAGCCCGATGGGTGATCTCGCCACCCAGTACGTGGGCAACTGGCTGAGCGTGGTGATCGACCTGGTGATCATCATCGACGCCCTGTCGCTGGCGATCGCCATCATGGTCACGGCTTCGCGGATGTTGTTCGCACTCGGGCGCGACGGCCTGCTTCCCCGCTTCATCTCGCGCACCTCGCGCCATGACACGCCGGTGGTGGGCAACGTCGCGATCGCCGTGTGGGGGATCATCATCCTGATCTGGGCCGGCACCAGCCATTACGGGGACGCGATCAAGACACCCAACCCGATCGAGGCCTTCAACATCGGTGCCGCGGTCGGCAGCTACTGCGTCGAGCTCATCTATGTGTTCCTGGCCATCTTCGCGCTCAAGCTGCTGTGGCAGAGCCGCCACAGCGAAGGCGGACTGTGGTGGAAGACGATCGCCGTTCTCATCGGCCTGGCCACGCCGATCCTCGCCTTCAAGGGCTCACTGGATCCGTTTCCGACATATCCCGCAAACCGCGGCGTCTTCATCACGATCGGCCTCATCGTGATCGCGGCCATCTGGTACGGAATCCTGCACGTATTCCGCCCCGAGCAGGTGCGGCTCGCGGCCCGGCACGCCGTCGAGCACCACGGCGTGCCGGCTCTGGACGACGCGAGCCTGCGACCGGCGGTCACCGACCCGGCCTGAGTGGTGAGGTCGCCCGTGCCCTCGCGAGGGCGCGGGCGAGCGGTGAGCGGTCACAGCCGCTGGGCGTACTCCGCAAACTCCCAGTCGGTGACCCACGCGCGGAAGCGCTCGAGCTCAGCCGCCTTGACCACGTTGAAGGTCTCGATGAGCCGCTCGCCCAGCGCCGCCGTGATCACCGTGTCCGCGCCCAGCGCCTCGAGTGCCTCCTGGAAGGTCGTGGGCAGCGCCGCCCCCTGCTCGTGCTCGGGGAGGTCGTAGAGGAAGCCCTCGACCGGCGGCGGCGGCTCTGACCCACGCCGAATGCCGTCCAGCCCCGCGGCCAGCGCGGCCGCGTAGGCCAGGTACACGTTGGCGGTCCCGTCGCCGAGGCGAACCTCCACGCGCGTGGCGGGACCTCGCTCGCGGGGCACCCGCACGAGCGTCATGCGGTGGTCGTGACCCCAGCACGCGCGCGTGGGCACGAGCGCCTCGGCATTGATCCGCCGGTACGCGTTGACGGTCGGGTTGAAGAACACCATCATCGCGGGACAGTGCTCGATGACACCGGCGATGAAGTGGCGGGTGGCGTCGGCCAGGCCCGATGGATGCTGGGCGTCCTCGCTGCAGTTCCGGCCGTCGGCGTCGCGGAGCGAGATGTGCAGGTGAAAGCCCGACCCCTCGTCACCGTTGAACGGCTTCCCCATGAACGTGGCCAGCAGTGAATCTCGCGCCGCGATCTCCTTGACCAAGTGCTTGAAGCGAAACGCCCGGTCGGCCGAGTCCAGCGCAGGAGAGTGGCGGAGATTGATCTCGAACTGGCTGCGGCCGTACTCGTGCGCCGCGGCGACCGCGCCCAGTCCGAACTCCACAGAGGCGTCGAGCATGCGCGACAGGGTGCCCCTGGGGTCGGCGACCTCGCCCACCGTGTAGACGGGACTCTCCTGCGCCGCGTAGGGCGAATAGCCGCGCGGGTCCGCGCTGTCCGGCTGGCACAGGTAGAACTCGAGCTCGGGGCCGAGCACTGGATGCAGTCCCAGCTCTCCGTATTGGGCCAGCACGCGCTTGAGCACGCCGCGCGAGTCCAGCGCAGACGGCTCGGCGCTCTCCACCTCCTCGAGGTCGACGATGCACGCGGCGACCTCGGGCGCCCAGGGCAGCCGGGCGAGCGTCGAGAGGTCCGGCCTGGCGATGATGTCGGGGAAGCCGCGCTCGAACCCCGCCACCACGTTGTGGCGCAGGTCGACGCTCATGATCGCCTCCACGAAGCAGATCCCCTCCTCGGCCGCGTGCGCGAAATGCGAGCTGGGGATGTCCTTACCGCGGCAGATGCCGTGCAGATCGGCGTATTGCAGGCGCACGGCGCGGATACCGAACTCGGCGAGATCGCCGAGGTGTCCGGCCAGGTCGGCGCTCGCTGACGGGTCAGCTGATCAGCCATGTCCTCTCCTTGCTCGTGAGGCAACGATACGGCTCACGGCGCAGTCAGTGGGCCTCCGCGGGGGAGGGCGCGGGTGGGAAGGCCAGTCCGCCCGCGTCGACGACCGCGGCGCCGCCATCGATGGTGATCACGGCGCCATTGACATAACGGGCCCCCGGCGACAGCAGCCACGCCACGGCGTCCGCCACCTCGGCCGGATCGCCGACTCGACCCGCGGGCACCCGGGCCACCGCGTGCTGCATAGGCGGCCTCGCGGTCGCCGCCGACGGCTCCGGCCAGCTCGTCCATGGCGGCATCGCCCATCTCAGGTTCGGATCCAGCCCGGGCACAGACAGTTCGCGCGCACGTCATGGCGACCATAATCGAGCGCGATCGACTGGGTCAGCGCGATCACGGCTGCCTTGGAGCTGCAGTACGCGGCCCGAGGCGGGGGCGACCCGTAGGCCGGCCAGCGACGCGATCGTGACCGCTGCTCCACGACTAGCGACGAGGTGGGGCAGCGCGGCGCGAAAGGTCAGGAAGGC
>CAWHOH010000020.1:0-76748 GCA_963830945.1 uncultured Actinomycetota bacterium
GTACAGCACCTCGCCGGCCAGGCGGTCGGGGCTGACGGTGTAGGCGGGAGCGGTCATGGCCGCGTCGACCCGGACCGCACCCGACCGGCCCACGGCGAGCACTCGCGCACGCAGGTCGCGGTCGGTGAGCATCCCCCATCCCCCGCCCTCGAGCTCCACCACGGCGGCGCTGACACCGGCCGCGGTCATGCGCTCGGCCACGAACCCGATGTTCTCCGACGGCTTGCAGGTGACGGTCGCCGCGCGGATGAGCTTGATCACCGGCTGGTAGTTGACGTCGGTCCGGCCCGAGCGCAGCTCGCTGCGGCGCGCGCGGTCGAGCAGGGGTCGCGCCACCTCGACCGGGATCCGGTAGCAGAGGGTGTCCTCGGCCGCCCGCGCCTCGAAGCCGGGGGGCAGCCCCGACAGCATGGCCGCGTGGCCGAAGGCGTCGCCGGGGCCGAGCAGGTCCAGCAGCCGGCCCTCGTGCATGATGTCCACCCCGCCGGAGTGGATGATGCGCAGGTGGGTGACCGGGCCGCCGCCTTCGGCGAGGATCACCGCGCCGCGCAGGTGGAACTCGATCGCCGCCTGCGCCGCGACCTCGGCCAGCTCGTCGGCGGCCAGGGCGTCGAAGGGCGGGCGCTGTGCCAGAAAGCGGGCGATCTCGCTCAGGCCGGCGTCCAGCTTGCCCTCCCGTCGTTCGTGGCGGGGATCATTTGATCAACGGTACGCCACACGCTCACCGCAGCAGCCCCAATCGCTGGGCACGCTGCACCGCCTCAGTCCGGTTGCGTACACCCAACTTCCGGTACACCGAGCTCGAGTGCTCCTTGACGGTGTGACGCGACAGGTGCAGCGCCTCCCCGATCTCGGGGTTGGTGGCGCCGGAGGCCATGAGGTCCAGCACCGCGCGCTCCCGATCGGAGAGGCCCAGCGCGCCCTGGCGGTCCTGATGCTCGAACACGGTCTTGCCGATCCCCACCAGCCGCACGGCGCTGGCGATCTTGCGCGCCGGCCAGTCCTTGTAGGCAAAGCCCGACGCTCCCGCCGCCCGCGCCGCCTGGGGCGAGATCTCGCCGGCCCCTGAGAACAACAGCACGCGCGTGCTGGGCTCGGCCTCTCGCACGCGTTCGCACACCTCGGCGCCCGACTCCTCGCCGATGAACAGGTCCACGAGCGCGACATGCGGGCGATAGCGCTTGGTCATGGTGACCGCCTGGGGGCCCGTGTGGGCCGAGACACAGCGCTCCACCCACGACTGCTGGGTGAGCATCAGCCGGAAGCCCCAGTGCACGACGTCGTGATCGTCGACGACCAGCACGCGCAGCCGCTCCGGGCTGCGCTCCTCGTCAGTCATCGTCCGCGTCGGGCACCACGAGGCGCACCTGCCAGGCGCCGGGCCCACGCTCGCCGAACTCGATGACGCCGTTTGACTGCAGCGCCTCCAGCGCGGCCAGGCGCAGACCCATGCCGGGCCGGCGGCGAGCCTTGGTCACGCCGTCGTTGACGACCTCCATCCAGAACGCGCCGTTGGCGCGGCCCAGCCGCACGTCGACGCGGGTGGGCTCAGAGTGCTTGCCGGCGTTGCGCACCGCCTCGATGAGGACCGACTGGGCCAGCGGCTCGAGCAGGGGCGGCACGTCGGCCGGCGTCCCCTCCACCAGCGACAGCCCGAGATGGGGATGGGCGACCGCGAGGCGCTTGACCTCGGCGGCGAGCGTCGTCTTGGTGGCGCGCGGCGCCCGTCCCAACGGGCGCTGGAGCGCGGCCCGCAGGTCGGTGAGCGCCGCCTGGGTCTCCTCGGCGCAGCGGTGGCGGGCGGACGCGGGCAGCTCGCCGTCGCCGTCGAGGGCCATCGACACGCCGAAGAGGCGCTGGATGACGCCCTCGTGCAGCTCGCGGGCGAGGTCGATGCGCTGCTCGAGCTGGCTGGCCTTCTCAAACTGGGTGGAGACGATCCGCGCCGCCGATGCGAGCGCCGCCGCCTTGCCCAGCGTCCACAGCAGCCGCCGGTCGGCGTCGTCGAGCGGGGGCTCGTGCATCGAGGCGGTCGGCCAGGATGACGCCGAACGCCCGATCGGCCGCGGCCATCGGCGCGCACACCAGCCGGGCCGGCTCGGACACCAGCGCGGCGAACTCCTCGGGCACCTGGCCGCCGAGATCCCCCACGACCTCGACCACTCGGTCCTGGCGGAGGGCCTCAGCGGCGATGGGGGCCGACTCGACGGTCACGTGGGCTCCCGAGAACTGCTCGATGTCCATGCCGTGGGCCCCGACCGCCCGTACGCGCCGGTCGGCGGAGTCGTAGCGGAAGATGAGGGCACGCCGCATCCGGGCCAGGCGGCAGACGGCCTCGCACAGGTGGTCGTAGAAGCCGTCGACGGTGGCGGCGGGATCAGACTGCGAGAGCACCTCGACGAACAGCTCCAGCGCCCCGATCCCGAGATCGCCGCGACCCTCGGTGGACACCTCGAGGCTCACGTCAGCGGCCCACGCGGAGAAGGGATGCCGCGCGCGTTACGCGGCGTGCGCGTGCATCAGCCCGAGGCGCAACGCCTGGTCTGGCGCCAGATAGACGCGCCACCGGGTCTGACAGGAGGGGCAGCGGCATTGGACCGATGGATCGTAGCCCTCCAGGCTGTCCTGGAATTCCACGTCCTCGGCGCGCAGGCAGATCGGGCACGCCAGCGCGGCCTGCACGAGGACATCGGGGTCCTCAGGGCGAAAACGGGCGACGTCTGCCAGGGCGGCCATCAGCCCACTATCCCGTCGGCCCACAGACGAGGCAACCCGGGGGCGGGGACGACCCCCCGGTTGGGGGGTCGGGCGCACACGGGTGGGCTCCGGCCGGGCTCCGGGGCTCCGGGCCAGGAGCTGGCCGCTAGGAGGCGGCTCTGAGCGGAAGCGGGTACGCCTCGGCGGCGAAGGCATCGACCCGGGAGATCGGGCGCTTGCCCCAGCGTGCGCGCGTGGCGAAGTCCAGCAGCCGGTCGACGTAGTCGCGCAGCGGCGCGCTGGTGATGCCCTCGGGCTCCAGCCGCTTGCGCGTCTCGCTGTCGTCGAAGCTGCCCTCCATGCAGAAGTACGGGAAGTACTCGCTGCCGGCCTCCAGCGCCTTGCGCTCGGCCGCGCCGAGGGTCATCGTCGCGAACTCGGCGGGCGGCACCACGCGGGGCACCGGGCGGCGGAAGTAGCGGCTGGCCAGACTGGCGAGCTCGGCAATCGTCGAGGCGTCCTCCCCGGCGGTGAGGTGATAGGTGGCTCCGTTGCCGCAGCTCGTCTCACACAGCTCATAGGCGGCATCGGCGACATAGTCGATGGAGACGACGTCGACGGGCGCCGACGCGATCGCGGGCACGGCGGTGAACAGGCCGCGGGCGAAGGCGCGCAGCGGCCAGTACAGGACGTTGAAGGCCGAGGTCCAGCCGTTGTTGCGATCGCCGACGACGATGCTGGGGCGCATGATCGTGTACGGCAGGCCGTCATGGGAGCGGATGAGCTCCTCGGCCTCGTACTTGGACTGCTCATAGGAGTTGTGGAACTGCTGTCCGACGTTGTGGTCGCACTCGGCAAAGCTGCCGTGGTGGTCGCCGGCCACGAACGCCGTGGAGATGTGCGCGTAGCACTCCAGGCCGCCGCGCGAGCGGGCCAGTTCGGCCAGCGCGAGCATCCGGCGCGTGCCCTCGCGGTTGATCGCCCGCGCCTCGGCCAGCGGGAGCGAGAACGACACCGAGGCGGCGCTGTGCACGATCTTGGTCACGCGCTCGGCCACCCGGGTGCGCTCGACCTCGGTGAGCCCGAGGTCCGGTGCGGTCATGTCAGCGGCCACCGCGTGCACGCGGGAGCGGTAGTCCAGGCCGTCGACGCCGAACAGGTTCTCCAGCACCGCGTCGACGCGGGCTTGGGCGCCGTCCTGGCTATCGGCGCGCACGAGCGTGACGACGTCGCGCTCTCCCCGCTCCAGATAGCGCGCCAGCAGCTCCATGCCGACGAAGCCGGTGGCACCGGTGAGCAGGACGTCGCCCTGGGCGGCGGCCGTCATCGGAGAGGCGCCAGCGTGTTGTAGGCCCAGATGAGCCGGGCCCGCGTGTCCTGAGGACTGATGAGCTCGTCGACGAACCCCCGCGCGGCGGCCACCTCGGGACGCAGCTGCGTCTCGGCGTACTGCTCGGCGAGGCGGTCGCGCTCGGCCTCGGGGTCGTCGGCGGCCGCCAGCTGGCGGCGGTGGATGACCCCGACGGCGGGCTTGGCGCCCATGATCCCGATCTGCGCCGTCGGCCACGCGAACACGTAGTCGGCGCCGAGATCCTTGGAGTTCATGGTGATGAAGGCACCGCCGAACGCCTTGCGCACGATCACGGTGATGCGGGGCACCGTGGCCTCGGCGAAAGCGTGCACGAACCCGGCGCCGGCACGGATCACGCCGGCGGACTCCTGGCGCACGCCGGGCATGTACCCGGGCGTGTCGACCATCACCAGCAGCGGGATCCCGAAGGCGTCGCACTTGGACACGAACCGGGCCCCCTTCTCGGAGCTGGCCACGTCCAGCACGCCACCGGTGTAGCGCGGCTGGTTGGCGATGACGCCCACCGTCCGGCCGTCGATACGGGCAAACCCGGTGACCAGGTTGCGCGCCCAGCTCGCGGAGACCTCCAGCAGCTCGCCGCCGTCGACCACCGCGCCGATCACGTCGCGCACGTCGTAGTAGCGGCGCTGCTCGACGGGCACGATCATCTCGGGGTCGGCGCCGTTGGGCGGGCGCCGCCGCGCGTTCGGAGCGGCCTCGCCGCTGTGGCTGGGCAGGTAGCCGAGCAGGTCACGCGCGAGCGCCGAGGCATCGCTGTCGTCGCGGGCGACGAAGTGGCAGACCCCATTCTTGGCGTGGACTTTGGAGCCGCCGAGGGTCTCAGTGTCCACGACCTCGCCCAGCGCCTCGCGGACCACGCCGGGGCCGGTGAGGAACATGCTGGACTCCTCGGTCATCACGATCCAGTCGGTGAGCGCGGGCGAGTATGCACCGCCGCCCGCCGACAGGCCGGTGACGATGGAGATCTGGGGCACCTTGCCCGACAGGGCGACGGTGCGCCGGAAGATCCGTCCGTAGCCGCCGAGGGCGCCGATGCCCTCCTGCATCCGGGCGCCGCCCGAGGAGACGAAGCCCACCACCGGGGCCCGGCCGCGCTCAGCCAGCTCGAGGACGCGGGCGATCGTGTCGGCGTGGGGCTCGCCCAGCGAGCCGCCGGCGTAGCGCGGATCCTGGGCGTAGCAGAACACGGTGCGCCCGCCGACGGTGCCCGAGCCGCCGAGCACGCCGTCACCCTGGCGGGCCTTGTCACCCATCGCGGGTGACAGGACCTCGGTGCGGATGAGCTGCAGGGAGCCGGGGTCGCACAGCGCCTCCAGACGCTCGAGCGGCGTCAGCGTGTCCTGCTGCTCGCCGCGCGCGCTGGGCTGGAACCGGCGGCCTTCGCGGAGGGGGCGGTCGAGGATCGCGCTCATGGCCGACCCCATTCCAGGACTGTCGCGTGGCGGGTGGGATCGGCGTCCGCGCGGGGCACGAGCATGACGGTCATGGCCGACCCCATTCCAGGACTGTCGCACCCCACGTGAACCCGGCGCCGAACGCACCAAGCAGCACCCGGTCACCTGGGGACAGCATCCCTTCCCTTTCACTGAAGGCCAACGCCAGCGGCAGCGTCGCCGCCGACGTGTTTCCGTACTGGCCGATGCAGTCCACCACCCGGCCGGCCGGCAGGCCGAGCCGCTCGCCCACGGCGGACAGGATCCGGCCGTTGGCCTGGTGGTAGACGAAGAGGTCGATCTCATCGAGGCCGATGCCCGCGGCGCGCACGGCCTGATGGGTGCATAGCGTCAGCCGCGCCACCGCCTCGCGGAAGGTCTCATGGCCGCGCATGCGGATCTTGCCGTCGGAGCGCTCGACCTTGATGTGGTCCGCGCCCGCGCCGTCGGAGCCGAGCACCACCGGGCCGATGCGTCCCTGGCCCGCCGTCTGCTCGAGCACGACCGCGCCGGCGCCGTCGGCGAACACCGCCGCCGTGGAGCGATCGTCAGGGTCGGTGATGCGCGACATGAAGTCCGCGCCGATGACGACAGCGCACCGCGATCGCCCGGCTTCGACCTGGGCGGCGCCGACAGCCAGCGCCGAGAGAAAGCCGGTGCAGGCCGAGCCGACGTCGAACGCGCCGGCGCCGGTGGCCCCGAGGGCGTGAGCTACCAGCGGAGCGGTGCCGGGCATCATCTCGTCAGACGTGGTGGTCGCGACGATGACCAGGTCGACGTCTGAGGGGGGCACGCCGGCGCGGGCGAGCGCCGCCCGCGCAGACTCGGTGGCGTGGGTCTCCAGGCGCTCGTCGGGGCGCGCGACGCGCCGTGAATGGATTCCGGTCCGCCGCGCGATCCAGTCGTCGTCGACGCCGAGACGGGCCCCGATCTCCGCGTTGGTGACGACCGTCTCCGGCACGCTGACCGCGACAGACGCGACCGCGACACCGGCGCGCGGTCGAAGCACGGGCGTGGGGGCAAGCTCCGGCTCCAGGTGCAAGGTGGTGGGCATAGTTCCACAAGCTATGGACCCCCCGCGCAGATTCCAGCGGGCCCCGGGCAACACCAGACACCCGGGGGGTAGGCGCAAAACCCACACCAGAAACGGGTGCAGTGCCACGCGCGGGCGTGTGCGCGCGTGACCCGGCGCTCGCCGGGCGCCCGAGGAGGGAGGCGCCCGGCGAGTGACGCGACTGGTTATACGAAGCGGGCGGGCATCGCATGTTGACCGCTTGTGAAACGCACGCGCCGGGAGCGCGCGGAGCGGTCAGTCAGCGGGGCCGCAGCTGAGCTCGTCGATCAGCGAGGCCAGGCGCACGAGCAGATCCGAGATCAGCCGGCGCTCCTCGCCGGGCAGGTCGTCGAAGAAGTCAAGTTGGCGCGAGCGCATCCACTCGTGCTGCTGATCAAGCGCCGTGCGCCCGTGAGCGGTGAGCGTCACCGTGACCCCGCGGCGGTCCTCCACCGAGCGGGTGCGCTGGACGATGGCGCGCCGCTCCAGCGCGTCGAGGATACGGCTGGCGGTGGACGGGGCGATGCCGGCGCCCGCGGCCAGATCGGAGACCCGGGCCGTGGTGGCGCCCGAGAGGGGCAGGAGCAGCGAATACTGGGACAGCGTCAGGCGCCCCGGTGTGTCCTGGGCCACGGCGCCCCGGGCGCGGCGCACCGCCTGGGCCAGGGTCTCGAACGCGACGAGGAAATCCTCGGCACTGGCGGGCGGGCTCGGCGCGCGCACCTCCATCGGCACTAGCGTAGCAACCGTTGCCATGCTAATGTTTGGCATGCCAATCAAGTTCGAGCTGCCCCTAAGGGGGTCGTCATGTTTCGCAACATCCTGGTCTGCGTCGATGGGTCGGCCCACGCCGAGCGGGCGCTGAGCGAGGCCATCGACCTCGCGACGGCCGAGCGGTCGCGCCTCACGATCCTCACCTCCATCCCCCGCCCGCCCTATTGGGCGTGCAATCCGGTCACCGCGGCGGGCATCGAGCCGCTGGCCAACGACCTCGCCAACGAGGCCACGGCGACGCTCAAGGCCGCCGTCGACCGCGTCCCCGAGTCGATCCCGGTGACCAAGATCCTCACCCGCGAGCCGATCCGCGAGGCCCTGATGGCGCGGATCCGCAGCGGCGATCACGACCTCGTCGTGATGGGCTCGCGCGGGCGCGGCGCGCTCAGCGCCTCACTCCTGGGCAGCGTGAGCCACTACGCGCTCAACCACAGCCACGTGCCGGTGCTCATCATCCACACCGAGGACGAGGCGCCACAGCGCCGGGCCGCCGGAGACGACGACGAGGTGCTCGCTCACCCCGGCACCGATGCGGTGCCCGGTGATGCCCTGACCGCGGCGTCCTGATCCCACTGCTCGGCGCACGCGTCCGAGCAGAAGTAGATGGTGCGCGCGCCGCTCACGCGGGTGACCGCCTTGTCGCGGTCGACGCGCATCCCGCACACCGGATCGGCGACACCTCGGCGCTGGGTCAGCCACAGCAGGGCGAGGAACACCGCGACGCCGATCGCGTTGAGCACGAGCTTGTAGTCGAGCTGCACCGAGCCGAAGATGTCGGCGCGGTCCGGGCGTGGCCCGCTCGGGGTCACCCCGGCGAGCGCGAACGCCCCGTCGACGAGCAGGGCGGCCACCACCATCGTGACGAACATCAGCACAGTGATGCGCAGCGCAAACGCGGTGCCGTAGTACTTGCGGTAGATGGCCACGATCGGCAGCACGATCAGATCGGCGAACAGGAAGGCCAGGACGCCGGCGAAGCCGATCCCGCCCGACCACAGCACCGCCGCCAGCGGGACGTTGCCGATCGAGCAGACGAAGCTCAGCACCGCGATCACCGGTCCGATGACCGCGTTCTCGATCGCCGGGATCGGCGCCGGCGCGCTGTGCAGGAACAGGCTCTGGAACACGCTGTTGGGGACCTGGGCGATGAAGCCGGCCAGCAGGAAGCCGATGCAGATCTCGCGCCACAGCATCCGCCAGTCACCGCGGAAGTTGTGGGCGACATCTGACCACGCCTCCGCGGAGGTGAGCCTCTGGCGCCAGTCGAGCTCCGAGCCGGCTGAGTGGTGCTGGTGGCCGGGGTCGGCGTCCACGGCGTGCGCGCGAGCACGGGCCTCGAGCGGTCGGCTCACGAACAGGCGCAGGACCAACACCATGAGCACGATCATCACCAGCCCCCCGAGGTACTCGGCGACCGTGAACTGCCAGCCGATGAGGATCCACAGCACCAGGCCGAGCTCCCATACGAGATTGGTCGAGGCGAACTGGAAGGCGAGCGCGCTCGCTGCCGACGCGCCCTTGGCAAACAGCGAACGGGCGATGGCCACCGCCGCGTAGGAGCAGGAGGACGAGGCGGCGCCCAGCGCCGTCGCCCGGGCCGCGGCGCCGGCCCCCTCCCCGCCGAGCGTCCGCTGGATGCGCTCGCGCGGCACCCACGCCTGGACGATCGCGGAGATGGCAAAGCCGAGGACGAGCGCCCACCACACCTCCCAGGCCATCAGCAGGGCGTCGCGCGCCCCGTGCCAGAGGAAGTCCAGGAAGCCGGTCATCTCGTCCACAGACTATACCCGTAGGGGGTAATGGTATTGTGTGGCGCATGACGGCAACACGCGGCTACACCGCCACCAAGGACCAGCTGCTGGCGCGGCTGAAGCGGATCGAGGGACAGATCCGCGGGATCGAGGGGATGGTCGAGGAGGACCGCTACTGCATCGACGTGCTCACGCAGATCTCGGCGGCGCGGGCGGCGCTGGACAAGGTCGCGCTCGGCCTGCTCGACGACCACGCCCACCACTGCGTGATCGGGGCCGACAGCGCGCAGGAGCGCGACGAGAAGACCGGCGAGCTGATGGAAGCCGTCGGCCGCCTGATGCGCCGCGGCTAGCTAGTTGGCGACGGGCCGCAAGGTCCGACACCAGGGAGCGCGCGCTCGCCCGATTCGCAGTGTGCGCTCCACAGCAACGGCCCCCCGACGTCTCAGAGCGCGCACTCTGCGCAGGGGCGGCGCGCGCTCCAGGGCGTCACAGGCGGCTGCCGTGGGCGGCGAGGGTGCGGTGGGCCGCGAGGGTGCGGCGGGCCGCGAGGGTGCGGCGGGCCGCGAGGGTGCGGCGGGCGGCGAGCGTGTCGAGGTCAGGAGCGTTGAACGCAGGAATCGCACGCTCGCCCATCTCGCGGCGCGCGACGTGTGGATCACGCCCGTTGACCGCTCAGATCGCACACCCGCCACCCGAGCACTGCGCGATCCAGAAGTTCAAGAAGAACCGCAACCGAGACGCCGCAATCGCGGTTGCCGCCCTCGCTACGTGCGCGGGCGGTCTCGGTTGCCGCCCTCGCTACGTGCGCGGGCGGTCTCGGTTGCCGCCCTCGCTACGTGCGCGGGGCGGTCGCGGTTGCCGCCCTCGCTACGCGCCCGGCGCCGCCGGCGCCGCCACCAACCGCGTAAACAGAGCGTCGAGCGTCGCCTCGGGGTCGTGACTGAGACCGGTGTGGACCTCGGAGGCCTGCACGATCGTCGACGACGGCGCGGCCAGCCAGCCGAAGCGATCTGACGCCGGCAGCCCGGCGATGGGGCCCGCATCGGGCGCGCCCTCCGCGACGCGGACCAGCGCGGCCAGGTGATCGCGGACCTCGCCCACCGCGACGCTCGGAGCCAGCGCCGCCAGCCGGCGCTCGTCGAGCTGCACCCGCGCCCCCAGAAAGCCGCGCTGGCGGCAGAAGAGGACGACCCCGACGTTGAGGCGCTCCCCGCGCTCGACGCTGGGGACGATGCGCAGGATGAGGTAGGTGAAGGGCTTAGCGTCCGGCTCGGGCACGCTCGGCCTCCTCCACGAAGCCCCCGGCATCCAGCCGGCGCCTCAGGTACTCGGCATAGACCTCGGCGGCGTCGGCGTGCGTGAACCATTCCGGGGGCACGAGATCGACCGCGGCCTGGACCGCGCCCTCCCCCAGGCGCGCCCGCATCCGCTCGTCGGCCTCGGTGATCGGCCCGGCCCGCCCCAGGAGGACGTGATCGGCGATGAGCGGGAACGGCCGCTCAGGGTGGGCGTCGGGATCGAGCCCCCCGTGCTGGAGATAGAGCGCGGCGCCGTGGTCGATGACCCACAGGCGCTCGTGCCAGAGCAGCAGATTGGGGTTGCGCGCCGTGCGGTCGACGTTGGTGGCCAGCGCGTCGAGCCACACGATGTCGGCGGCCAGCTCCGGCGCCGGCTGCCAGGCGCCCGCCGGCGTGTAGGCCAGCGTGCCGGGGAGGAAGTCGACCCCGAGGTTGACGCCCTCGCTGGCGTTGATGAGCTCCTGGATCTCGGGGTCGGGCTCGGCGGCGCCCAGCCGCGTGTCGATCGACACCGTCACCAGCTCGGGGACCAGCAGCTCGGCCCCGCGCGCCAGCTCGCCGATGATCACCTCGGCCACGAGCGCACGCACCCCCTGGCCCGCGCCGCGGAACTTGGTGACGTAGAGGCCGTCGTCGTCGGCCTCGACCAGGCCCGGCAGCGAGCCTCCCTCGCGCAGGGGCGTCACGTACCGCGTGGCGGCGACGTCGCGGAGCGCCTTCGTGCTGACGGGCATCCGGCTGCTTTCTAGCAGCACCCCTTGACTTTTCGAGACGCGTGGGAACAGCGTCCGCCATGTGAACCGTCTCGGGACCGGACCCGGATGGCGGACGGCAATACAGGACCATCGCGCTTTGCTGCTCGCCGCGGCGGTGGTTGCGGCATCTGCCGTGCTCGGCGTGCCCGCCGCCGGCGCCAGGGCAGGGGCGGCGAAGGCCGAGGCGGATGTCGCCGTCACTCGAGTCCAGATCAACCGCGGCTACGTGGTCGTGACGCCGAACGGAAAGGCGCTCGCCATCGGCGTCACGGTCTCCGTCAGAAACGTCGGCCACGCCACCGCGCCCGCGACGGTGACCAGGATTCTGCTTGTCCAGAACGGCCATCAGCTTGATCACCAGGACGTTCACGCCGGGGGTCTCGCCCCGCGCCAGGCCACCACCCAGATCGTCATCTTCCGCGGCGTCGAACCCGCGCTGGGTTTCATACATGCCATCGGCCACGCCGATTTCGGGTTCAAGGTGGCGGGGGCGTTTGCCAACGACATCAAGCTCTCGTCTCCCACCCCGGTGATCGCCCAGCGCTGGCGCGCGGAGCCGATGGAGGTGGAGGTGCACTCGCCGGGGCCCACTTTCGGCTCCACCGAGGACGATTTCACCAGCGGGGCAGGCAGCATCGTCTTTCGCTTCTCGCACGTTGCCGGCGGGCCGGCGCGCTTCGTGTATGGGGCGAGCGGCGCGGTCAAGGAGACGGCCACGTTCAGTGGCGACTGCACGGGCGAAGGCGAGCAGTCGGCCTCGAGGAACCACTGGGGACAGGACAGCGGGCTCTTCATCAGCCAGAGCCTGAAGGAGTACGAGGCCACGGTGCGCGCGTCGCTGGCCACGCCGTTCACGATCGGCATGACCTGCCAGGACATCCCCGCCACGGTGCCCAAGACCGTGCGCTTCCACGACCTCCTGACTCGTACCGTCGCCAGTACCGCCCCGTTACCAATGAGCCCGGCGGCTCACCAGCTGACCGGCACCGCCAGCCTCGGCACCCTCTTCCCCATCAGGTACGACTGGACCCTGGCCGCTGACGTACCGTAGGCCTCAACGTACGAGATCCATCGAACTAACATCGAGGGCATGTTGCTCTCCGTCCTCGACCAGTCCCCCATCGCGCAGGGCTCCACCGGCGCCGACGCCCTGCACAACACGCTCGACCTGGCCCGGCTGACCGACGCCCTGGGCTACCACCGCTACTGGGTCGCCGAGCACCACGGCGGCCCGATGCTGGCCGGCCCCAGCCCTGAAGTGCTGATCGGGCCGATCGCCGCCGCCACGGAGGGAATCCGGGTCGGGAGCGGCGGCGTGATGCTGCCCCACTACAGCCCGCTCAAGGTCGCGGAGTCCTTCACGATCCTCGCCGCCCTGTTCCCCGACCGGATCGACCTGGGCCTCGGGCGCGCCGCCGGCACCGACCCGCTGACGATGTTCGCCCTCCAGCAGGACCGCCGCCAGGCCGCGGCCGACGATTTCCCCCAGAAGCTGGGCGAGATGCTCGGCTACTTCGAGGACGACCTGCCCGAGGAGCACCCCTTCCGCCACCTGGCCGCCACGCTGCCGGGGCGACCGCAACTTCCCGTCCCCTGGCTGCTGGGCTCCTCGGAGCAGAGCGCGATCTGGGCCGGCGAGCTGGGGCTGCGCTACGCCTTCGCGGACTTCATCAACCCGGGCGGTGCCGACATCGCGCGCGTCTACCGCGAGCGCTTCACGCCCGCACGCGACCTCAAGGCGCCACGCACCGCCGTCGCCGTGTGGGCCCTGGCCGCACCCACCGAGGAGGAGGCCCAGTTCCTGGCCTCGAGCAGCCGCATGTCGTTCACGCTGCTGCGCCGCGGCAAGCTGATCGCCGTCCCGCCGCCCGAGGAGGCCTCGGAGTTCCTCGCGCGCGAGGCGCGGCTTACGCCGTCCGGTGACATCCCGGGACGCCGCGGCGTCGTCGGCTCGCCGGAGCAGGTCCGGGCGGGCATCGAGGCGGTGGCCAGCGCCTACCAGGCCGACGAGGTCATCGTGGTCACCATCACCCATGACCACGGCGTGCGACGCCGGTCCTACGAGCTCATCGCCGACGCCTTCGATCTCGAGCCCCGCGCGCTGGCCGCCCACACTGCCTGAGCCCGGCTCCACGCGACGCCGGATCGGGGGTAGGATCCGGACGTGACGAAGTGGGTCTACGACTTCGCCGAGGGCTCGAAGGAGATGCGCGAGCTCCTGGGTGGCAAAGGGGCGAACGTCGCGGAGATGACCCGGGTGCTCGGCCCCGACCGGGTCCCGGCCGGCTTCACGATCACCACCGAGGCGTGCGTGGAGTACATGCGGGAGGACCGCACCGAGCCCGACGGGATGGCCGACGAGGTGGCCGAGGCGCTGAGCCGCCTGGAGGAGCAGGCGGGCAAGACGCTGGGCGATCGCGGCGACCCGCTGCTCGTGTCCGTGCGCTCGGGCGCGCGCGAGTCGATGCCCGGGATGCTCGACACCGTTCTCAACCTCGGCCTCAACGATGAGTCGGTCAAGGGGCTGGCCGACACGACGAGCAACGAGCGCTTTGCCTGGGACTCCTACCGCCGCTTCGTGCAGATGTTCGGCAACGTGTCGCGCGGGATCCCCGGCGAGAAGTTCGAGGACGCGATCAAGGCGGCCAAGGGCGAACGCGGCGTCACCGAGGACACCGAGCTCGACATCGCCGCGCTCACCGAGCTCACCGACACGTTCAAGAGCATCTACGCCGAGGAGACCGGCGACGAGTTCCCGCAGGACCCACAGGAGCAGCTGCGCCTGGCCATCCGAGCGGTGTTCGACTCTTGGGTGGGCGAGCGCGCGGTCTCCTACCGTCGCCTGAACCACATCCCCGACGACTGGGGCACGGCGGTCAACGTCCAGCAGATGGTGTTCGGCAACAAGGGCGACACCTCGGGCTCGGGCGTCGCGTTCTCCCGCGACGAGGTCACCGGCGCGCCCGAGCCCAGCGGCGACTTCCTGCCCAACGCGCAGGGCGAGGACGTCGTCTCCGGCGTACGCACGCCGCGCGACATCTCGGAGATGAAGGAGTGGATGCCCGAGGTCCACGAGCAGCTGATGGAGATCCTGCGCACGCTGGAGGTCCACTACGAGGACATGCAGGACACCGAGTTCACCGTCGAGGAGGGGCAGCTCTACATGCTCCAGACGCGCAACGCCAAGCGGCCGGCCCAGGCGGCGGTGCGCTTCGCGGTCGACGCGGTGAACGAGGGCCTGCTCAACCGCGAGCGGGCGCTGATGACGATCGATCCCGATTCGCTGGACGCCCTGCTTCACCCCACCTTCGATCCCCAGGCGCCGTTCGAGGTGCTCGCCTCCGGGGTCAACGCCTCCCCGGGCGCCGCCAAGGGCGAGATCGTGTTCACGGCCGCCGAGGCGGTGGCAGCGGCCGAGGCCGGCCGCGACGTCATCCTCGTGCGCCCGTTCACCGACGCCGAGGACGTCGCCGGGTTTCACGCCGCCAAGGGCATCCTCACCTCAGAGGGCGGCAAGGCCAGCCACGCCGCCCTGGTGGCGCGCGGGATGGGGACGCCCGCGGTGGTCGGCGCCCAGGCCCTGGAGATCGACCTGGCCGCCAAGACGGTCAGCGCGAATGGGACCACGCTGCACGAGGGCGACCGCATCGCCATCGATGGGACCAAGGGGCAGGTCACCATCGACGACGTACCGCTGGTGGAGGCTCAGGTCGACGACAACTTCCAGCAGGTGCTCGCCTGGGCCGACGAGGTCCGCCGGATGAGCGTGCGGACCAACGCCGACACGCCCGAGGACGCCGAGAAGGCCCGCGAGTTCGGCGCCGAGGGCATCGGCCTGTGCCGGACCGAGCACATGTTCATGGCCGAGGACCGCCAGCCCAAGATGCGCGCGATGATCATGGCCGACGACAGCGAGTCGCGCCGCGCCGCCCTGGCCGAGCTGCTGCCCCTCCAGCAGGAGGACTTCGAGGGCATCTTCACCGCGATGGCCGGGCTGCCGGTCACGATCCGCCTGCTCGACCCGCCGCTGCACGAGTTCCTCCCCAACGGCGAGGATCTCGCCACCGCCATCGAGCGCGCACGCATCGAGGACGCCCACGACCTCCCCCAGCTCGAGCGGCTGCTGGACCGCGTCCACGACATCTCCGAGGAGAACCCGATGCTCGGCACCCGCGGCGTCCGGCTCGGGATCCTCTACCCCGAGATCTACGAGATGCAGGTCCACGCCATCCTGCGCGCCGCCAAGGCCGCGGAGGAGCCGCCCCACCCGGAGATCATGATCCCGCTCGTCGACTACGAGCACGAGCTGGAGATCATGCGCGCGCTGGTGAAGGGCGTGGGCGACGAGGAGGGCTTGGAGATCGGCACCGACTACACCGTCGGCACGATGATCGAGCTGCCCCGCGCCTGCTTTGTGGCCGACCGCATCGCCCGCTTTGCCGACTTCTTCAGCTTCGGCACCAACGACCTCACCCAGACGGCGCTCGGCTTCTCCCGCGACGACGTCGAGTCCAAGTTCGTGCCCACCTACCTGGAGCGCAACATCATCGACCGCAGCCCCTTCGAGACGATCGACAAGCCGGGCGTCGGCTGGCTCGTGCGCCTCGGCGCGTGGGTGGGGCGCGAGGCCCACCCGGGCCTGAAGCTGGGGATCTGCGGAGAGCACGGCGGCGACCCGGAGTCGGTGGTGTTCTTCCACCGCGCCGGGCTGGACTACGTCTCCTGCTCGCCCTACCGGGTGCCGATCGCCCGGATCGCGGCCGCCCAGGCCTCGATCGAGTACCCGATCGGCCGCTGGGACTGACCGCCGGCGTCCCTGCGGTCACCCGTCAGTTCTCCTCCTGGACCCCCTTCAGGCTGCTGCTCGGAGCGTCAGACTAGGCGGCCAGGACGGGCTCGCCGGCCGCCGCGGCCTGCTCCTGCTCCTGCTTGCGGGTGAACAGGAGCCCGGCGACCACGGCAGCGGCGGCGAAGACGCCGGCCGAGACGGTGAACGCGGTGGTGTAGCCGTGGATCGCGGCCTGGGCCGCCAGCCCCGGCGTGGGACGGTGCCCGGCGACGAAGCTGGTGGCGGCGCTGGCGGCCAGCGTCGACAGCAGCGCGGTGCCCAGCGACGCCCCGATCTGCTGGGCGGCGTTGACGGTCGCCGAGGCGACGCCCGCATCGGCCGGCTCCACGCCGAGCGTGGCGTTGTTCATCACCGTCGAGAACACCAGGCCCAGCCCAGCGCCCATGATCACCAGGGCGGGCAGGATGTCGCCGGCGTAGCTCGAGTCCATCCCGATCCCGCGCAGGATCATCATCGCCACCGCGCCCAGGCCCATGCCGGCGACCACGAGCGGCCGCGGGCCGACCCGGGAACGCAGGCGCGTCGTGGCGACGATCGCGGTGACCATGACGACGAGGGTCATCGGCAGGAAGGCCAGGCCGGTCGTCACCGGGGAGTAGCCGCGGTTGACCTGCAGGTAGTAGGTGAGGAACAGGAACACGCCGAACATCGCCACCGCGGCCAGGCCCATCGAGATGAACGAGGCGCCGCGGTTGCGGTCCAGCACGACCCGTAGCGGCAGCAGTGGGCCCGGGACCCGGCGCTCGATGGCGGCGAAGACGCCCAGGAGCACCACGCCCGCCGCCAGGACGGCGAGCGTGAGGCCGTTGCCCCAGCTCGTGGTCTCGGCGTGGTTGAAGCCGTAGACCAGGGCAAAGAGCCCGAGCGAGACCGTGGCGACGCCGGGGATGTCGACCCGCGGCTTGGTGGCGGGCACCTGGTTGTGCAGGAGCGTCACCGCGCCCGAGACAGCGACCACGGCGAACAGCGAATTGACGTACATGCTGAAGCGCCAGTTCAGGTACTGGGTGAGCAGGCCGCCGAGCAGCAGTCCGACCGAGGCGCCGCTCCCGGCGATGGCGCCGAAGATGCCGAATGCCTTATTGCGCTCGGAGGGCTCGGTGAACGTCGTGGTCAGCAGGGACAGGGCTGCGGGCGCCAGCAGCGCGCCGAAGGCGCCCTGGAACGCGCGGGCGCCGGCGAGCACGACGAAGGACTGGGCCGCGCCGCCGACCGCGGAGGCCAGGGCGAACCCGGAGAGGCCGGCGATGAACGTCCATTTGCGGCCGAAGAGGTCGGAGATCTTGCCGCCGAGCAGGAGCAGGCTTCCGAAGGCCAGGGAGTACGCGGTGACGATCCACTGGCGGTTGTCGTTGGAGAAATGCAGCGCCTTCTGCGCCGAGGGCAGGGCGATGTTGACGATCGTCGCGTCGAGCACGACCATCAGCTGCGCGATCCCCAGGATCGCGAGGATCGCCCAACGCCGCTCGTGATGAGGGTTGCTGGTCGGGTGAGACATAACGATTCTCCGGTCAGAGTGTGGGCATGAGGGTCAAAACTGGACTGGCCTATCTAAGTGGATAGCTTATATCCGTTTCTGACCGGAACGCTAACACAAAAACGGATATTGTCAATCCACTTCTTGCTACGGTGATCTCGTGACGCTCATCGAACCCGACAAGCCTCTGCGCCGCGACGCCGAGCGCAACCGGCAGCGGATCCTCGATGCCGCGCGCGAGCTGTTCGCGGAGGAGGGGCTCGGCGTGACGCTCAACGACATCGCCCACCACGCCGGCGTGGGCGTGGGCACGGTCTACCGCCGCTTCCCGGACAAGACGCAGCTCATCGAGGAGCTGTTCGAGCAGCGTCTGGAGGATCTCGTCTCCCTCGCCGGCCGTGCCCTCGAGGAGCCGGATCCGTGGCACGGGCTCAAGACCTTCCTGCGCCGGGCGCTGGAGCTACAGGCCAACGACCGTGGCGTGAAGGATCTCATCACGGCCAGCACCGACGGACTGGACCGCGTGGCCCAGATCCGCTCGCGCCTGTTGCCGATCGGGCTCGAGCTCGTGCGGCGCGCCCAGGAGGCCGGCCAGATCCGCAGCGACATCGCCGCGCCGGATCTCCCCATCATCCAGCTCATGTTGAGCACGCTCATCGACGCCTCGCGCGATGTCTCCCCCGACCTGTGGCGCCGCTATCTTGGGATCATCACCCGGGGGCTGTCGGCGCACCCTGAGCAGGAGCCGGAGCTGGAGACCCCTCCGCTCGGGCCTGACCAGGTCGATCACGTGATGTCTTTCCTTAAACCCGCTCGCCGCTGATCTGGTCGTGACGACACGCCGTCATCCTGCCGACCGGCTCGGTCGCGGACACCACCCCGCGGCCTGGCGCGCCCTGCGGTCGCGGACCGTCCAGGTGGCGATCGTCGTCCTGGCCGCGCTCGCGGGCGTCCTCGTCGGCCTGGTCACGGGCAGCGGCGGCCGGTCCGGTGCCGGGGCGGGGTCGCTGGCCCACCCCTCCGCGGTCGCTCCGAGCGGCGCGGGCGGGAGCGGCGCCGGCGGAAGCGGCGGGAGCGGCTCGGGTGGGAGCGGCGCGGGCGACCTCCAGGCCGGTCCGCGCCACCCCAACATCGTCGTCGTCCTCACCGACGACCTGTCGATGGACCTGCTGCGCTACATGCCCCAGGTCCAGGCACTCCAGCGCAACGGGATGACGTTCAACAACTACTTCGTCTCTGACTCGCTGTGCTGCCCGTCGCGCTCGTCGATCTTCACCGGGCAGTTCCCCCACGACACCGGCGTGTTCACCAACGCCGGCCCCTTCGGCGGGCTGAGGGCGTTCTACAACCACGGCGACGAGAACCGCACGTTCAACATCACGCTCCACGATCTCGGCTATCGCACCGCGATGATGGGCAAGTACATCAACGGCTATCTCGAGGGCCCGCACCGCTCGCCCATTGCCAACACGGCGGTGCCGCCCGGATGGTCTGAGTGGGACGTGGCCGGCTGGGGCTACCGCGAGTTCAACTACAAGCTCAACATCAACGGGACCATCCACCGCTTCGGTCACGCCCCGCGCGACTACCTCACCGACGTGATCGCCCGGCGCGGCGTGCGCTTCATCAACCGGTCGGCAGCGGCGGGCACGCCGTTCTTCCTGGAGCTCGCGACCTTCGCCCCGCACACCCCGTACGTCCCGGCGCCGCGCGACGCCACTCGGTTCCCCGGGCTGATGGCACCCGTGCCGCCCAACTTCGACGTGCTGCCCACCAACCCGCCGTCGTGGCTGGCCGGGCATCCCCCGCTGACCCTCCATCAGATCGACCGGATCAACCGAGTGTTCCGGCGCCGGGCGCAGGACGTGCAGGCCGTCGACGACATGATCGGCCGGGTTCGGGCCGCGCTGCAGCAGAACGGACTGGCCAACGACACCTACATCGTGTTCAGCTCCGACAATGGGCTGCACACGGGGGAGTACCGCCTGACCCCCGGCAAGCTGACCGCGTTCGACACCGACATCCATGTCCCGCTCGTCGTCACCGGGCCGGGCGTGCCGGTCGACACCTCCAGCGATGCGCTGACCGAGAACGTCGATCTGGCCGCGACATTTGCCCAGATGGGTGGGACGACCCTGACCACGGGCGACGGCCGCAGCCTCCTGCCGCTCATGCGCGGCGGCCTGCCCGACGACTGGCGCAACGCGATCCTCGTCGAGCACCACGGGCCCAAGCCCGACCGTGACGACCCCGACGAACAGGACCGCGCCAGCGGCAACCCGCCCTCCTATGAGGCGATACGGACCGCGCGCTTCCTGTATGTCGAATACGGGGACGGTGAGCGGGAGTTCTATGACCTGCAGAACGACCCCTACGAGCTCGACAACCTCGCCGCGAGCCTCTCACCGACGCAGCTCGACACGCTGCACGCCGACCTCACCGGGCTTCAGGACTGCCACGGCGCCACCACGTGCTGGACGGCCGGCCATCTGCAGGCGGTCCTCGCCGCCGGTCACCGTCGACATCGCCGTCCGCTTAATGCGAACATCGGCAAATCCTAATCTGGGCTAACTTATCGAGGCCTGACAGGCCGACCCGTATCGTGCCGAGTCAGCTCGCTGTCTCGGCGTCTCGGTCGGGGGAATGTCCGATGCAAGCCCTGTCCCTCGACAGATGGGTGGAACCACGATGACGTTGAAGTCGCTGCTGGGCAGATCGATCGCTGCTCTGAGCCTGGGGAGCGCCGCCATGCTGAGCGCGTTCGCGATAAGCGCGCACGCCGCCGCACCCGCACCGATCGGTGCCTACACGACGAAGGGCGCCTACTCGTTCGTCTCGGCGCCCCGCCTGCACCCGCCGAGGCTGCGCACGGACGTCAAGACGCAGACGAGCAAGCTGGCCCCCGGCAACTTTCTGCTGGACAACTTCCCCAACCTCACCGCCACGGGTCCCCTGACCGGCGAGGGCGGCCCGCTCATCCTGGACTCCAAGCTTCAGCCGGTGTGGGTCTTCCCGATCGGCACGGACGTCACGTCCACCAACCTCCGCCAGCAGACCTACAACGGCAAGCCGGTGCTCACCTTCTGGAAGGGCGTCGTCACCAACACTGGCGCGTCGACGAGCGGCGAGGTCGACATCGTCGACGAGCACTACCGCAACGTCGCGAAGGTCCAGGCGACGGCGCCGTGGATCATCAGCGTCCACGACGCCGTGATCAGCGGCGGCAGCATCTGGGTGACGGTCTATCGCCTGGTCCCGGGCCAGGACCTCTCCGTCTACGGCGGCTCGGCCTCCGGCATCGTCTACGACTCCGGCGTGCAGGAGTACGACATCAAGACCGGCAAGCTCCAGTACACCTGGGACGCGCTCAATCCGGGCGGCACGCCCAATATCCCGCTCTCTGACGCCGAGCAGCCCGCTCCGCCGGCGGCCGCTCCGGCCGGGACCGCGTGGGACGCGTACCACATCAACTCCATCCAGCTGCTGCCCGGCAACCAGATGCTCGTGTCGATGCGCAACACCTGGGCCGCGTACCTGATCAACACCAAGTCCAACCAGACCATCTGGACGCTGGGCGGGAAGGCCTCGACGTTCCAGGTCGCGGGCAACGCCGCCTTCGCCTGGCAGCACAACGTGCAGATGCTCCCCGGCAACAAGGTCTCGCTGTTCAATGACAACTGCTGCGCGATCACCGGCCCCGGCGTGTTCGGTGCGCCCAACGGCGCCTCCGGTGGGCTCATCCTCACCCTGAGCACCGCGAACCACACGGCGTCCCTGGCGGCCTCCTACACCCACAAGAACCGCCCGCTTGACCCGGCGTTCCTCGGGAGCATGAACGTGCTCCCCAACGGCAACGCGCTCGTCGGGTGGGGCTCGCAGCCGTACTTCTCCGAGTACTCCAAGACCGGCCAGCTCCTGCTCGACGCCGTCTGGCCGGGCAAGGACCTCAGTTACCGGGCGGAGTTCTCCGGCAACTGGGTCGGCACGCCGTTCTTCCCGCCCAGCGGCGCGGCCCGCAAGTCCAAGGGCAAGGTGACCGTGTACGCCAGCTGGGACGGCGACACCCAGGTCACCGCGTGGAAGGTCCTGGCCGGGTCGAACCCCAACCACCTTCCCGTGGTGGCCACGAAGGGCAAAGGTGGGTTTGAGACGGCGATCAAGCTGACCAGGGGCGCCAAGGTCTACAAGCTGCAGGCATTCGACGCCAGGGGTCACCTCCTGCGCACGTCGAAGGCGTTCAGCGTGCCCAAGCCGAAGTCCCTGCCGCTGCCGCCCCCCGGCTCCTACTAGATCCGGATCCTTACAGTGACCTGACTGACGTGCGGTGACACTGTAAGTGTGTCACCGCCCGTCGTCGGATCCGCCGTAACTATCCGTTCCACAGTGTGTTGCAGACTGCACTCGGCCGCGGGCACGGGTTCAGGCTGAGAAGTGCAACGTCCGAGAAGGAGATCGATGTCTTACCTGCAGCGTCCGACCCGTTCCTCCCGGCGACGCGTTCGCCGCGCGACCTGCGTCGCGCTGGCCGCGGCCGGAGCGGCGCTCGCGCCGGCGGCCGTCGCCCAGGCCGCGGCCCCGGTCAGCGTCTTCCCCATCCCGGGCGGCCGGGTCGCCGCACCGTCGACTCAGATCACCTTCCGGGGCGTGCCCGGCAACCAGCTGGGGGCGATCGCCGTGGCGGGATCGGTGAGCGGCGCTCACACGGGCCGCATCGTCGCCGACTCGGACGGGGATGGCGCAAGCTTCATCCCGTCGCAGTCGTTCAAGGCCGGTGAGACGGTGACCGTCACCACGGGCCTGAGCATCACCGGCGGTAACGGCGGGACCTACAGCTTCACGGTGGCCACCCCAGCGGGCGGCATCCCGCTGGCCGGCGTGCGCCCGGCGCCGCGCGTCCGCAACGACATCAGCCGCTTCGCCTCGCGCCCGGACCTCGTGCCCACCGCGGTCACGGTGACCAAGAAGGCCTCCCCCTCGGTGGCGGCGGGCGGGGACCTGTTTATCGCCCCGCAGTACGGCCCGATCCAGAACGGCCCCATGATCATCGGCCCCTTCGGTGGGCTCGTCTGGTACCAGCCGGTGCCACACAACGACACCGCCACTGACTTCAACGTCCAGAGCTATCAGGGCAAGCCGGTGTTGACATGGTGGCAGGGCAACGTCAGCGCCGCCGGAACGGGCGACGGCGTCGACGAGATCTACAACAGCTCCTACCAGCACATCGCCACTGTCAAGGCCGGAAACGGAGTGAACGCCGACCTGCACGAGTTCACCATCACCGGTCAGGACACTGCCTTGGTGACCGCGTACTACCCGGTCCTCTGGAACGCGTCGACCGCCAAGCCGCGTATCGTGCTCGACGGAGTGGTGCAGGAGATCGACATTCCCACCGGTCTCGTCCTGTTTCAATGGGACAGCCTCGATCACATTCCGGTCAGCGCCAGTTATCAGACGATCCCGAAGAACACCGGTCACCCCTGGGATTACTTCCACCTGAACTCCGCGCAGCTGATCGGCAACGGGAACGTGATCATCTCCTCACGTGACACGTGGTCGGTCTACAACATCTCGCACCAGACCGGTGCGGTGGTGTGGAGCCTCGGCGGCAAGTCCTCGAGCTTCAAGATGGGACAGAACACCTCGTTCGCCTTTCAGCACGACGCGCGGCTGCTCGCCGGCGGCCTCATGACCATCTTCGACGACGGCGCTGGACCGCCCGATGTCCACAAGCAGTCGCGCGGGCTGACGCTGCGCCTCGACATGGCCCACATGACGGCGGCGGTCGTCGCGCAGGACAACCACTCCCCCTCGGTCCTGTCGCGCTACGAGGGTTCCGATCAGCTGCTGCGTAACGGCGACTCGCTCGTCGGCTTCGGCTCCCAGCCATGGATAACGGAGTTCGACTCCCACGGCAAGGCCGTCTTCGACGCCCGCTTCATCGACGCCAACCAGAGCTACCGGGCCTACCGGTACGCGTGGACGGGCACCCCGTGGGCCGCGCCGGCGTTCGGAACGCGCACCAGGAAGGGCACGACGACCGTGTACGCGAGCTGGAACGGCTCCACACAACTGGCGCGCTGGAACGTGCTGGGCGGGAGCAGCCCGTCGAAGATGCGCGTGATCGCCAGCGCCGGCAAGACAGCGTTCGAGACGCCCATCAAGCTGCGGTCGTCCCAGGCCTACCTCGAGGTTCAAGCGCTGGACGCCAGCGGCAAGGTGCTGGGGAAGACCAAACCGATCAAGCAGTAGCCCGGTCGCGCGTCGTCAGAGATCCAGCTCGTAGCGGATGAAGCCGCGGTTGGCGGCCACGCGGTCATAGACGCGCCGCGCCGTCGCGTTGGACTCCTGCGTGCTCCAGTACAGGCGCATGCAGCCCTGCCCACGCGCCCAGCCGGCGATGGCCTCGATCAGCGCCGTGGCCGCACCGTGGCCGCGGCTCTCGGGCGCGGTGAAGAGGTCCTGGAGGTAGCAGACGTCGGGGCCCGAGGTGTTGGCGTGGATGAAGAAGTGCGCGATGCCCACCAGCTCGCCGTCCAGCCGCGCGCCCAGGGCGTGCATCCGCCGCCCGGTCTGGAACTCTGCCCACGCCTGGTCATAGCGCTCGTCGGGGATCGTGCGCTTGTAGAAGTCGATGTAGCCGCGGAAGAGGACCTCCCAGCGCTCGCGTTCAGCGGGCATGAGCGGCCCGATCTCCACGCTGCTGTCGGGGGCGGGCGCCACGCCGGGGTCAGAGCTTGAGCTCTGCGTCGAGCTTGACCAGCACCTGGGTGTAGATCCGGCGCATGCCCATCGGCGCGAACAGCCCCTCGAAGATCCCGCCGATCCCGCCGGCGCCATCCCAGGAGCTCTCGATCGTCACCTCGCTGCCGTTGGGCGAGGGATCGACATGCCAGGTGGTCACGAAGGACGAGAGCTGGTCGGACTCCTGAAGGCCGCCGGGGCTCTCATAGACGTGCAGGCGATAGTCGCGCTCGCGGCCGCCGGCAGCGAAGTGGTAGGCGTAGACCGTCCCCTCCCCCTTGCCGCCCTGCTCCACGCGGTAGGCGCTGTAGTTGCTGGTGAGGATCCTCTGGCGCGACTCGCGGTAGTCGCGCAGGAACTCCAGAACCCGCTCCGGAGCGGCCTGCATCTGGACGCTCACGCGGGCGACGACTCGAGCCATGGTCCGATTGTGACATCGCCCCAAGATGCTTATCGGCGCCAAAGATGGATAGCGTGCCGGGGACATGCTTGCCGTCTACGCCGCCGAGATCAATCCCGAGGACCCGCTGGCGGGCCTCGCCGTGGGCGACATGCCCGACCCGTCGCCGCCCGAGGGCTGGAAGACCGTCACGGTCAAGGCCGCGGCGCTGAACCACCACGACCTGTGGTCGCTGCGCGGCGTGGGACTGGGCGCCGACGCACTGCCGATGATCCTCGGCTGCGACGCGGCGGGGCTCGACCAGGACGGCAACGAGGTCATCGTGCACGCGGTGATCGCCAGCGACTCCTGGCGCGGCGACGAGACCCTCGACCCGCGGCGCTCGCTGCTGTCCGAGCGCTACCCGGGCACGCTGGCCGAGAAGGTGGCGGTCCCGGCGCGCAACATCATCGCCAAGCCCGGGGAGCTGTCCTTCGAGCACGCGGCCTGCCTGCCGACGGCGTGGCTGACCGCGTACCGCATGCTCTTCGCCCGCGGCGAGGTGACGCCCGGGATGACCGTCCTGGTGCAGGGCGCCGGCGGGGGTGTGGCCACCGCCCTGACCGTGCTGGGCAGCGCGGCCGGTGTGCGGGTGTGGGTCACCAGCCGCTCGGAGGCCAAGCGCGCCGAGGCGCTGGCGCTGGGAGCCGATCAGGCCTTCGAGTCCGGGGCCCGCCTGCCCGAGCGTGTCGATGCGGTGATGGAGACCGTGGGCAAGGCGACCTGGGGCCACTCCGTGCGGTCCCTCAAGCCGGGCGGCAAGCTGGTGGTGTCCGGCGCCACCTCGGGCGACGCCTCACCGGCCGAGCTGACCCGCGTGTTCTTCCTCCAGCTCGAGGTGGTCGGCTCCACGATGGGGACCCGCGACGAGCTCGAGCGGCTCATGCGCTTCTGCCTGGAGCGCGACATTCGCCCCACGGTGCACGCCACGATGCCGCTCTCCGACGCGCGCGAGGGGTTCGCCGCGTTGCTTGAGGGCGACGTGGTGGGCAAGGTCGTCTTCACTCCTTAGCGCGGTTGCCCGCGCGGCGTTTGGCGTGGTGGTCTCCGCCGGCGTTCTGGCAGGGTATCGGCGCACGTCAACGGCGGGCTTGGGAAGGGTGGCCCGGGAGGGTGAAAGTGGCCTGTTTCCAGGGATCTTTGGTAGATAATGCCTATGAGACGGGCAGAATCTCCCAAGGTCCGCCCGGAGGGCACCACGACGCCTCGCGACAGCCGGCAACCCCGCAAGCTCCCTTCCCAAGCCGCAGTTGACCTTCCCCCCGCATCACCGCGGACGCCACAGCAGCACAGCACCCCTAGAACGTGATGAGCGCCCGCCCGCGCAGGCCACCCGCGTCCATCAGCCGGTGCGCCTCACCCGCCTGCTCTGCTGAGAACCGCCCCGCCACACGCAGGGTCAGAAGCCCTCCGGAGGCCAGCCGGCGCAGCTCCTCCAGCCACTCGGTGCGCTCCAGCACGTCGCGGACCATCACCGGGTGCACGTGGATCCCGCGCGGCGCCTCGCCACCGTGCCAGCCGCGGACCACGACGAGCCCGCCGCCGTCCCGGATGGCGCCGAAGGCGGCCTCGTTGAGCAGCGCGGTGTCATAGACGCCGGCCGCGCCGCCCGGCTCGACGCCGCGCACGGCGCCGGCGAAGTCATCGGAGCGCGGGACCACCACATCGGCGCCGAAGCCGCGCACCACGTCCTCCTCGCCGGCCTTGGCGTCCGCGATCACGCGCAGGCCGCGCACATGGGCCAGGGCGATGACGTAGGAGCCCAGCAGGCCGGCGCCGCCGCTGACCGCGAGCGTCTCACCTGCCGCCAGGTCAAGCAGCTCCAGCCCGCGCATCGCGGTGAGCCCGTTCATGGGCAGGGTGGCCGCCTCCTCCAGCGTCGTGTCATCGGGAATCGGGACCACGGAGGCCGCCGGCACCACGATCAGCGCCGCCTGGGCGCCGCCCTCCGGCCGTCGCGGCATCACGGCGGCCATCACCGCATCGCCAACGGCGAGGCGATCCACGCCCGGACCGACGGATTCGACGGTTCCGGCGGCGTCCATCCCGGGCGTCCACGGGGGGTCGATCCCGTCGGTGCCCATCGCGCGCAGGCCGATGTCGGTGGGGTTGACCGCCGCGGCGGCCACAGCGATCCGCACCTCGCCCTCAGCGGGCTCGCGGACCGCGCGCTCGATGACCTCGAGGACCTCGGGACCGCCGGGTGCAGAGATGCCGACCGCGCGTGCCATGGCCCCCGAGCCTAGCGAGACTGGTCCGGGCTGGGCCTGCCGATGGGCCTAGAGGGGCGGCTCGGGCGGCCGGCGCTCGAGATCGAGCTCGGTGCGGACGCCCAGCGCGTTGAGCGCGTCGTTGGCCTCCTCCAGGCTCTGCGCCTCCGCCAGCGCCTGCGCCAGCCGCCCGGCCGCGTCGATCGTCGCCGACACGTCCAGGAACATGGTCTGGGCGGCGAGGCTGCTCAACTCGAACCGGCGCGCCCCGCCGCGGATGCTCACCGTCCCGCGCACTCCGCGAAAGGCCCGGACCGCCTGGGCGCTGGCCTCCGTGGGCACGAGCTCGAGTGACTCCTCCAGGCGACGGGCGACGGGCTCGGTGAGGCCGCGCGCGCCGCACAGACCGCCCGCCGCGGCCACCCAGGAGATGCGCTCCAGCACCTCCTCCGCCGTGAGCTCGGAGTCACAGCCGATCCCGAACACGCCCAGCAGGACCGGCCGTCCCTCGGCGGCCAACCGCTCCGCGACGGCGAGCATGACCGCGTCGCACAGGGGGCTGCGCAGGCCCGGCTCGTCGCCCTGAGCCAGGACGTCGCCGCCGACGTCGATGAACACCGTGAGGTCGCGGTCAAGTGACGTGATCGCCCGGCCCAGGCCGTCGGCGATGGCCGCGGGCCCGCCGTGGATGTCGATCAGGACCGTCGGCCGCCCCAGGAACGCCGCCATCCGCGACTCGCCGAAGTACACCTCACGGTCGCGCACCCGCGTGTGGGGCCCGGCCAGCAGCACCCCCGGGGCAAGCTCCCACCCGCCCTCGATCTCGTCGACGCGCCGCGGCCCCGCCACGGGGTCGATCGGCCTGCGCTCCCAGGTGAGGCCGCCGACGAGCGGCTCGGCGTCGTCGTAGAGACGCATGGCCTCGGCCGTCGCCAGGGCGCCGACGACGTCTCCCCCGCCGCCCATGCCGATCACGAGCGGCCGCCGCGAGCCGCGCAGCAGCGCCTCGGCGTCAGCCATCGGCCGCTCCCAGGCGGATCGAGGCGTGCAGCTCCTCGCCGTCGCCCACGATCCAGCGGTAGCTGCCGTTGCTCACCACCCGCTTCGCGCCCGGCTGGGCCGGGCTGCGGTACTCGATCTCGACGTCCAGATGCTCGGGATCGGAGCCGGCGAGCAGCTCCTCCTCCAGCGGCTGCCAGTAGGCGGCGTTGTTCACGTGGTCGGCGATGTCGCACTCGGTGGCGCGGAACATCCAGCCGTGTCCATCGCCGATCGTCTCCGGGGTGGGATGGCGCAGGCGCGCGCTCACGCGTCGGGCGGGCATGCCGCCGTAGGTGTCGATCTCGGCCTGGGTCACCGGGGATGGGCGCCAGCGCTCGGCGTCGAGGTGGACCCACAGCGAGACCGCCTCCACGTCGGGGGCGGCACCGTTGGCGGCGTCGTGGCCGACGATGTCGGTGCGGCGCTCGGCCCACATCCGCCCGATGCCGCTGCAGAACGTGGTCAGGGCGAAGCGCTCGCCGAAGCGCGGGAAGCGGTTGACGCGGATCCGGGTGCGGCGCACCACCCACACCGCCGCCTGCTCCAGCCCGGCGTCCTGGACGTCGGCATAGGCCACGTCCTGAAGCCAGCACGCCAGCGCGTCGAGGCGCACCCGGCCCGAGGGAGCACAATCGGCAAAGCCGGGCTGACGGAGCTGGCTGAACGCGCGCACATCGGGGTGGCGCGCCTCGAACCGGATCTCATCGCCGCCGCTCACGTCATCCACCGGATGTGGGCGGTGCGGCGATCAGTCCGGCCGGCGCATCGCGGCCAGCACCCAGGCGATGAACAGGCCCTGGAACGGCAGCCGAGCCCACAGGGTGCGCTCTCCGCCGGGGACCGTGGGGAAGTCGTCGGCGTGCAGGGCCATGTGCACGTTGGCCGGGAGCACCGCCAGCAGCGTCGCGATCAGCCACCAGCCCGCGAGACGGCGGCGGCGCGGCAGCATCAGGCCGGCGCCCCCCGCGATCTCGGCCACGCCGCTGGCGTAGACCATCGGCATGTGGGCGGGGACGTAGGGCGGCATGATCCGCCGGTAGGTCTTGGGGATGACGAAGTGCATGACGCCGGCGAACACGAAGAACGGGCCGGCGAGGCGACGGATGACAGACACCGCCCGGAAGTTATCGAACTTCGCTCAGCTGCCGATACACGTCATGCGTACGCGCGGGCAGGGGGCGCGTACGCGCTTTCTCCTCTCTCTCGTGGGCGGGCCGGTCTCTTCTCGAAGGGGCCGGCCCACTCGCGGGCGCGGGTTCACACGTCCGTCTTAGACGCTTCATAGCGCCGGCTTCGGCGGGCTGACGATGCTGCTCGACGTCACCCCTCCCGAGACTGTGAGCCCGACCATGACCTTCACCATCGCCTCCGACGCCCCGGAGCGTCCGCGCGGCGAGCCGGCCCGCCCCGCCCTGCCCGCGGCACGGATCGACATCGTCGTCCCGGTCCACAACGAGGAGACCGCGCTCCAGGACTCGATCCGCCGCCTCCACGAGTTCCTCTCGCACGAGATGCCCTACGCCTGGCGGATCGTCATCGCCGACAACGCCAGCACGGACGCCACACTGGCGATGGCGCGCGCGCTGGCCTTCGAGCTCGACCACGTCACCGTCCTGCACCTCAAGCGCAAGGGCCGGGGTCGCGCGCTGCGGGCGGCGTGGACGGCGAGTGACGCAGACGTGCTCTGCTACATGGACGTGGACCTGTCCACCGACCTGCGCGCTCTGCTCCCGCTCGTGTCGCCGCTGGTGTGCGGTCACAGCGAGGTGGCCATCGGCAGCCGCCTGGCGACGGGGGCGCGGATCGTGCGCGGCCCCAAGCGCGAGGTCATCTCCCGCTGCTACAACGGCCTGCTCCGCCATCTCCTGCGGGCTCGGTTCTCAGACGCCCAGTGCGGGTTCAAGGCCATCCGCGCCGACGCCGCCCGCACCCTGCTGCCCCGGATCCAGGATCAGGGCTGGTTCTTTGACACCGAGCTGCTCATCCTGGCCCAGCGACGCGGCCTGCGCATCCACGAGGTCGCCGTCGACTGGATCGACGACCCGGACTCGCGCGTGGACATCGTCACCACCGCGGTCACCGACCTGCGTGGCGTCGCCCGCCTCCTCCTCGCGGCACCGGTGGCGCGGTTCCTGTCGATCGGCGTGGCCTCGACCATCGCCTACGCGATCCTCTACCTCCTCCTCCGCGCCCCGCTGGGCGCCGGCGGCGCCAACGCGCTGGCCCTGGCGCTGACGGCCGTGGCCAACACCCAGGCCAACCGGCGCTTCACCTTCCACATCCGCGGCCGCGCCGGCCTGCTGCGCCAGCATGCCGCGGGCGCCGTGGTTTACCTGATCGCGCTGGGACTGACCGCCGGCGCGCTGGACGTCCTCACCGCCCTGCACCCGCGCCCGGGACGCCTGCTCGAGGTGGTGGTGCTCGTCGCGGCCACGACGGTGGCGACGGTCACGCGCTACGTCGCGCTGCGCAGCTGGGTGTTCACGCGGGGGCGGCGGCTGCCCGGGATGATGCGCGCCACCGCGCGCTGACGGGCCGACCGGGCCTCGTCCGCGGCCGCGATGACAATGCGCCGATGCCCGACAACGCCGCCGGCCTCGTCTACGGGACGATCCTCGTGGCCACGCTGCTGTCGGCCGAGAGCGCGCTGAGGGAGACCTACGTCAAGACCGTCGTCGGCGTGCTCCTGGCGCTGGCGACCTACTGGCTCGCGCTCACCTACGCGCGCTTCACCGGCGAGCGGCTGGAGCAGGGCACCCGCGCCACCGTCGGGGGTCTGGCCAGCGCCGCCGTCCACGAGCTCACCGTGCTCTACGGCGCCGCCGTCCCCTTCGTCGCGCTGATCGCCTTCTGGATCGGCGGCGCCTCGCTCAACACGGCGGTCATCGGCGCCGTGTACTTCGCCGATGCCGCGATCATCGGCGGCGAGGTCATCATCGGCGTCCGCGCCGAGCTCACGGGCAAGGCGCTCATCGGGCAGGCCGCCATCGGGGCGATCCTGGGCGTGCTCGTGCTCGCGCTGCGCCTGCTTCTGCATTGAGCGCTAGACGCGCAGGTCCGTGGTCCCGCGGGCGGGCGGACGACGCGCCGGGCCGCCGGCCGCCGGAGCGCCACGACGGCGCGGGCGAATGGCGATCATCACCGCCGCCACCACCGCGCCCGCCACGGCGAGGATCAGCGCGTCGGAGCGCAGGCCCGACAGGAACGCGTTCCACACCGCACCGGCGGCGCTGCGGTCCTGCCCGACGGCAAAGCGGCTGAGCACCACCGGGCGGATGATCGAGTACGCCGCGACGAGCACCGCTCCGTCCACGAGGATCGCGATGCCGACATAGCCGGTGGCGCGCCGGCGCTCCCCCGCCTGCGCGATCGCGATGAGGAAGATCACGCCGCCGGCGATGAGCAGCAGGATGCCCTCGGTGTGGGCGCGTTCGACGGCCCGCGCGGCCCGCGTCGCCTGGCTGAAGTCCCCGCCCGAGATCTGGATCACCTGACGGGTCAGCGCGGGCGGGATCTGTGCCGCCAGGCCGGGAGCGACGCGGTGCAGCGCATTGACGATCAGCTTGCCGACGTGCGCGAATCGCAGCGTGATGGTGTTCGAGCCAGAGACGAACACCGACGCGTGCAGCTCGGAGATGGCGCGCGTCGAACACGCGGTGAAACGCCGGGGTCCGGACGGCGATGTCGACCGCCTTGGTGACGAGCGGCACGTACTGCTGCGGCACCTTCGCCGACTGGATGGCGTGCCGCCTCCACGCGCCGCTCGATGAGCGAGCGGATGCTCGGGTTGTTGAGCAGCAGCGTTGCGCGGGCGCTGAACTGGGCGGAGTTGCCCAGCACGTGGCCGGCGTAGGTGAGCGGGACGCCGGCGAGGACGGCGATCGCCCCGATGCAGGCGAGCGCCGCGCTCAGACGACGCCGGGTGTGGACGGGAGCGCGCAACGGACCGGACACCGAGTGTGCCCGATCGGGCGGTCCGGGCGCGCATCCGCCCGGGCCGGAGTGCCCAACCGCCCGGGCCGGAGCGCCCAACCGCCCGGGCCGGGGCGGGGCCGTCAGGCCAGGGAGACCTCCACCTCCCGGGCATCGACGCCGCGCAGCACGCTCAGCGCGAGCGTCCCGTCGGCGTGGCGGACGGCGCGCTCGAGATCACCGACGGAGTGCACCGGGCTCCCCGCCGCCGCGGTGATCAGGTCGCCGCGCGAGAGGCCGGCGTCGTCCGCCGCGCTCCCGGACTTCACGCGCACGATGAGCAGGCCCGCCGCCTCATCGAGCCCGACGGCACGGCGCATCTTCTTGGCCACGGCGGCGCCGGCGACGGCCACGCCGAGGCGGCGGTGCTCGCCCTCACCGGGCTCGAAGAACGCCTGCCAGGCGGTCATGGCCTCGCCGAGCGTGGCCGCGGCGCCCTCAGGGAGCCCGGCGGCGAGCCGCGCCGCGCGCTCGTCGTAAGCGGGCCGGGCCCGCTGCACCAGCTCGCGGCCGCGGTCGGTGAGGGTCACGGTGACGCTGCGTCGGTTCTCGGGGTCGGGCTCCCGGGTGATGATCCGCGCGCGCTCCAGCCGGCCCAGGCGGACCGACAGGGTCCCCGACGTGCGCCGCAGGGCGCTGACGAGTTCGCGCTGGCTGAGGGTGTGGCCCTCCGCGCGCTCCAGCGCGTCGAGCACGAGGAAGCTCGGCCGCGAGAGCCGGTGCTCGGCCAGCGCCTCCTCGAGCTCCGCGTCCACGTGGGCGGCGACGCTGATCACGGTGTCGGCCAGCTGCCGTTCGGAAGTGGTGGTATGAGACATCTTTGCTTCGCTCCAATTGCTTGAGATCAAACAGTTGTGTACGATTATTGCATGCCAAGCAGAAATGGAACAGCCCCCGGCGCGGAGGCACCGAGGGGAGCGGGCACGGCGACTCACACTGCGGTCCTGGATACCGCCGAGCAGTCCGCCCTCGCCCTCGACGCCTACTCGCGCACCGTCATCGCCGTCGCCGAGTCCCTCAGCGGCAGCGTCGCCAACCTCCAGGTCCGCCGGCGGACCCGCCGCGGCCAGGCCCTGGGCGCCGGCAGCGGCGTCGCCATCTCCGCCGACGGATTCATCGTCACCTCGGCCCACGTCGTCGAGGGCGGCGGCCATGGGGTCGCCAGCTTCAGCGACGGGCATGAGACGCCGGTGTCGGTGGTCGGCGCCGATCCGCTCTCGGATCTCGCGGTCCTGCGCGCCGACGGCGGCGACCTCTCCCCCGCCACGCTCGGCGACGCCGCCGAGCTGCGCGTCGGCCAGCTCGTCGTCGCCATCGGCAACCCCAACGGCTTTGCCAGCTCGGTCACCGCGGGCGTCGTCAGCGGCCTCGGCCGCTCTCTTCCCGTCGGCGCCCGCGGCGGGCCGCGCCGTGTCGTGGAGAACGTCATCCAGACCGACGCCGCGCTGAACCCGGGCAACTCGGGCGGGGCGCTGGTGGACGGCGCCGGCCGGGTCGTGGGCATCAACACGGCGCTGGCCGGCATCGGGCTCGGTCTCGCGGTGCCGATCAACGACGCCACGCGCGTGATCATCTCCACGTTGATCCGCGACGGGCGGGTGCGCCGCGCTCACCTGGGTGTCGCCGTCACCCCGCGGCCGCTGCCGCCCCGCACCGCCCAACGCCTGGGCCGGCGCGCCGGGGTGCAGATCACGCAGGTCATCGAAGACAGCCCGGCGGCCGAGGCCGGCCTGCGGCGGGGTGACCTGCTGCTCGAGCTCGACGGCGAGCCGGTGACCGACGCCTCCGACGTGCAGCGGCTGATGGTCCACGAGCGCATCGGACGCGCCGTACCGGCGATCGTCCTGCGCGACGGCCGCGAGCGAACGATGGAGTTGGTGCTGGACGAGTTGTCCTAGCGCGGATCGCAGGTCGAGCGCCGGCCCGCTCGACACGCCCCCGGCCTGACAATCCTCTCGCCTTCGCCGGTCTACCCTGTGGGCCATATGCGAGCTCCTGCGGCGGTAGGCCGTGATGCCGAGCTGGCCGAAGTCGACCTGTTCCTCGGGCAGATGAGCGCGGCGAGCTGCGCGCTGGCCCTGGACGGCGACGCGGGCATCGGCAAGACCACGATCTGGCAGGAGACCGTCGACCGCGCGCGCGGCGCGGGCATGCTCGTGCTCGCCTGCCGCCCGGCCGCGGCCGAGGCCAAGCTCTCCTTCTCCGGACTCTCGGACATGCTGGCCGCCGTGGAGGAGCCGGCGTTCGCGGCGCTGCCCGACCTGCAGCGCAATGCCCTGGAGGTCGCGTTGCTGCGCTCCGCCCCCGAGGGGCCGGCGCTGGACGCACGGCTCGTGGCCACCGCGCTGCTGACGCTCGTGCGCGAGCTGGCGCAGAGCACCTCGGTGCTCCTGGCCCTCGATGACGCCCAGTGGCTCGACGGCCCGACCGCCGGTGTCCTCACCTTCGCCATCCGCCGCCTTGACCTTGAGCCGGTGGGTGTGCTGTGCGCCTCGCGGCCGCACCCGGCGGGCGGGGGGCTGCTGGACTCCGTCGAGCGCCACCGTGTGCGGCGGCTGGGGCTCGGCCCCCTGGCCCTGGGGGCGCTCGGGGAGGTCATCGCCGACCGGCTGGGGCGTTCGCTTCCGCGCCCGGTCCTGGCGCGCATCGCGCAGGCATCCCGCGGCAACCCGTTCTACGCGCTGGAGGTGGCGCGGCTGGTGGTCGACGAGGCCGGCGTCGCCGACGCCCGGCTCCCCGTCCCCGACGACGTGCGCACCCTGGCGGCGTCGCGCGTCTCCGAGTTGCCCGCCGCGACCCAGCGCGCGCTTCTGCGGGCCGCGGTCCTGGCCGAGCCCACGACCCGGGGGATCGACGCCGCGCCACTCGCACCCGCCGAGGAACGGGGCATCGTCAGGATCGACGATCGGGGGCGGATCGCGTTCGTGCACCCGCTGTTCGCGGCCGCGATCTCCGCCTCGGCGTCGGCGGCCCAGCGTCGCGCCGCGCACCGCGCCGCCGCCGAGCATGTCGGGGACCCGGAGCAGCGCGCCCGCCATCTCGCCTACAGCGCGGATCGCGCCGACCGGTCGGTCGCGGCCGAGCTTGATGCCGCCGCCGAGCTGGCCGCCTCCCGCGGGGCCCCCGACGCCGCCGCCGAGCTGATCGAGCTCGCGCTCGAGCGCACCCCGGCGCGCGACGGCGAGCTGCGCGCCGAGCGCCTGCTGCGCGCGGCCGGCCTTCATCTCGACGCCGGTGGCGCCGGGCGTGCCAGCGAGATGCTCGCGCAGCTGCTGGGGTCGGCGACGCCGGATCGGGTGCGCGCCCACGGCCTGCGCCTGCGCGCGACGCTGGAGAGCCGCTCCCACGGCTTCGCGACGGCGCTCGCCACCTCCCGCGAGGCCCTCCTCGCGGCGGCCGGTGAGCCGTCCCTGGCCGCCGCCATCGACCTCGACGCCGCCTTCTACCTGGTGGGGATCGGCGACGTCGGCGGCGGCCTGCGCCACGCCGAGGCCGCCGTCGGCCGGGCCGAGCTGCCCGGCGGGGACCGCAGCGTGCTCGCCGACGCGCTCGCGGTGTCCGCGATGGTGAGCTTCCTCAACGGCGACGGCTTCTCCACCGAGCGCGTCGAGCGCGCGTTGAGTCTGGAGGACCCCGGCCGGCGGCGGCTGGCCTTCACCTCGCCGCGGCTGATCGCGGGCCTGCTGCTCATGTGGACCGGGCGCGTGCGCGAGGCCGCCGAGACGCTGGAGGCCCTGCGGGCCGAGCGCCGCGAGCGCGGCGTGGAGAGCGACATCCCCACCTCTTCGCTGTATCTGGCGTGGGCGTACCTGTGGATGGGCGAGACCGAGCGTGCCGCGGAGATCGCCACCGCTGACACGGCCGCCGTCGCGCTCCTCGGCGATCCCGGGGCGACGGCGCTGGCGCTCAGCGCGGCCGCGCTGGTGAGCGCCCAGCAGGGCGACGTCGAGGCCACGCGCGAGCAGGCCAACTCCGCGCTGGCCCAGTTCGCGGAGCTCGAGTGGTGGACGGCCACCGTGTTCCCGCGCTGGGCGCTGGGGTTCGGCGAGCTGTCGGCCGGCGATCCGGCCGCCGCGCACGCCGCGCTTGAGCCGCTCACGGAGATGCTGCCGTCGCTGGGGCTGGCCGACCCCATCGGCCTCGTCTTCCTGCCCGACGAGATCGAGGCGCTCATGGCGCTCGGCGAGCTGGCACGCGCCCAGCCCCTGATCGAGCTGCTCCGGCGCCTGGGCATGACCCACGACCGGCCGTGGGCGATCGCGGCGGCCGCGCGCGGGCGCGGCATCATGGCCGCCGCCCGCGGCGACCTCGAGGAGGCCATCGCGGCGCTCGAGGAGGCACTCGCCGCCCACGACCGGATGGAGATGCCGTTCGAGCGCGGTCGGACATTGCTGGCGCTGGGCCGGACGCTGCGCCGGCGCAAGCAGTGGTCAGCGGGGCGCGAGGCGCTGCGCGAGGCGCTGGCGCTCTTTCACCAGACCAGGGCACCGCTGTGGGCACACGCGGCGCGCAACGAGGTGGGCCGGGCCGGGCGAGCGCAGCGGCGAGCCCGGCGAGCCTCACCGCGACCGAGCGCCAGATCGCCGAGCTGGCCGCGTCGGGCCTGAGCAACCAGGAGGTGGCCGAGCGTGCGTTCCTCACCGTCAAGGGGGTCGAGGCCAACCTCACGCGGGCATACCGCAAGCTCGGGATCCGCTCTCGTGGCGGGCTGGCAGGGGCGCTGCGCCGCGACGACGAGCCGGTCGCGTGAGCGCAGCCTTCGCACTGGTTTTTGATCCTAGGGTTTTCCCGCTTTGCAGAGCGGCGTTCGGTGCGTAGCTTCCCGACCAGCGGTTCGGACACCGGCGCGCGGCTCAGGGGGATGCCTCGCTTCGGTCGTCTCGGGTCCCCCTCGTCGTCAGGACCGGGCTAACTGCCGGGGGCTAGTCGGTGCGAGGAGGGTGACCCGAGACGGGACCGGCTCCAACGGGGGCGTAGGAGCCGGTTCGCCATGCCGCTACGCGGTCGCCGAGGCGGCCTCCGCACCGGGTCGGGCAGGCTCGAGCCCGCGGATGAGGTCCGCGGCGCGCTCGGCGATCATGATCGTCGGAGCGTTGGTGTTGCCACGCACGAGCGTCGGCATCACCGAGGCGTCGACCACCCGCAGCGACTCCATCCCCAGCACCCGCAGCTCGTCGTCGACGACCCGGCCCATGCCGCAGGTCCCGACGGGGTGATAGATGGTCGTCGTGTTGCGCTCGATGTGGGACAGGATGCTGGCGTCGTCGGCCCCCGCCGGAGCGGCGGTGGTGCCGGTCGTCACCGCGTCCAGGGCCGGCTGCCCGGCGACGTCCATCGCCCGGCGCACGCCCTTGATGAGGGCGGCCCGGTCCTCGCTGGTGACCAGATAGTTGTGCAGGATCCGCGGCTTGGCGGTGGGCACGCGCGAGCGCAGCTTGACGAAGCCCGTACTTGTCGGGCGCAGCAGGCAGGCCGAGATCGCCCAGCCGTCGACCACGATCTCCGCCGCTCCGGCCTCCGGGAACAGGATGGGGATGTGGTGCAGCTGGATGTCGGGGGCCTCCAGCGCGTCGTCGGTGCGGAAGAACCCTCCGGACTCCGCGAAGTTGGAGGTGAGCGGGCCCCGGCCCTCGGTGGTGAGCAGCCCCAGGTTCTCCACGCTCTCGGCGCTGAGCAGCGACGCCTCGTCGGTGGTGTAGGTGATCCAGGTCGAGGGGTGGTCCTGGAGCCCCTGCCCCACGGGCAGGTCGTGCGCGCACGGGATGTTGACCAGCGCCAGGTCCGCGGCAGGCCCGACGCCTGACAGCATCAGGATCTGCGGGCTCTGGTAGGCGCCGGCCGAGAGGATGACCTCGCGCTCGGCCGAGATCTCAGAGACGTCTCCGTCGCGGTCGATCTCGACGCCGGTGGCGCGGTTGCCGTCCAGCAGCACGCGGTTGACGTGGGCTCCGGTGATGAGCGTGAGGTTCTCGCGTCCCAGGACCGGGTGCAGGTAGGCGACCGCGGCCGAGCAGCGCATGCCGCCACGCTGGGTCACCTGATACCAGCCGACCCCGTCCTGCTGGGGGCCGTTGAAGTCGTCGTTGGCGGGGAGCCCCGCCTGCAGGCCGGCCTCCACGAACGCCTCGCACGTGCGGTAGCGGCTGCGGTTCTCGCTCACGCCCAAGGGACCGCCGGCGCCGTGCAGCTCGCTGGCCCCGCGCTCGTTGTCCTCGGCGCGCAGGAAGTAGGGGAGCACGTCGTCCCAGCCCCAGCCCCTGTGGCCCATGGCGGCCCAGCCGTCGTAGTCGGCGCGGTTGCCGCGGATGTAGACCATCGCGTTGACCGAGGAGGAGCCGCCGAGCGTCCGCCCGCGCGGCAGGTAGCGCTGGCGGCCGGCCAGGCCGGGCTCGGGATCGGAGATGAACGACCAGTCGTACTTGCTGGTCGCGACCGCGAGGACGCCCGCCGGGAGGTGGAGCTCGTCGGCGGCGTCGGGCGGGCCGGCCTCCAGCAGGCACACGGACACGTCCGGGTCCTCGGTGAGGCGTGCGGCGAGCACGCACCCGGCCGAGCCGGCACCGGCGATCACGTAGTCATAGGTCATTTCGCGCCCTCCCAGAGGCGGTGGGGGTTCACACCATTCTCGGCGCGGCGGCGCAACGGCGTCAAGTCGGGCGCGAACGGCCTAATAGAGGTCCTGGACCTGGAGCGACCAGCCGGCGTCGTCGCTGCCCGGCGTCACCTGGATCTCGTAGGAGCCCGCGCCGCGGTCGAAGCTCTGGACCTGGCCGGTGCCGTCCTGGAGCCCGAAGCCGGCCACATAGCGCCCGGTGGCCGTGTCGATCACGCGCGCCGTCGGCCCCGAGCAGAACAGGATCCACGTGCACGTGCCGCTGAAGGTCATCCGGTAGACGACGCGCCAGTGTCGCCCGATGATCTTGACCGCGCCGGAGCTGCGGCCGTCAAACGTCGTCACCGTCCGCCACTGCGGCACCTCGGCGACCTTGAGCGTCACCATCGAGCCGCGGGGGTGATGGCCGCCGGCGGGCGTCTGACCCACAACGGTGCCCGGTGCCGTGCCCGGGTGCGCGACATCGCGGACCGCGGTGCGAAGCCCGACCCGGTGCAGCAACCGCTGGGCGTCGGCGACGCTCGCACCGACGACGTTGAGCACAGGTACCGGCGCGGGTCCGCGGCTGATCGTGAGGTGCACGGTGGTGCCCCGGGCCACCCGGGTGCGCCCGCGCGGCGTCTCGCCGATCACCGTGCCCGCCGGCGCAGGGTTATAGCTCGTGTGCGTCGTCGCGCGCAGGTGAGCGCGGTGCAGCGCCGCGAGGGCGCGGTCCTGCGAGCGGTGCAGCACCGACGGCACATGCGTGTAGGTGGTGTGGCCGATGACGAGCGCCGCGGCCACCATCGCCACGAGCAGCGCCATGACGAGGCCCACGGCCGCGATCGCCCGGCGGCGGCCCGCCGGGTTGACGGTGCGCCGCGGTGAGAACTGCGCCGCGCGCCGCGTGCCGTGGGGACCGGGGGCGGGCGGCCGGGGCGGCGCCGGGTCATCGAAGAACGTGTAGGGCGGGGCCGGCGACCTCGGCGACTTGGGCGGGGTCCGGGGCGGCGTCTGCGATCGACGCGGGCCGGCCGCGGCGCCCACCAGGGCGCGATCGGGCGCCCGGTCCGTCGTGCGTATTTGGGCCGCCGTGGGCGGCGTCGGGCGGCCACCGGCGGTGCTCCGGCGGGCCGTGAGCAGCGCCTCGGCCATCTCGGCGCCATCGGCGTAGCGCCGGGCGGGGTCCTTGTGCAGCGCGCGCTCCGCGATCTCAACGAGCGAGGTCGGCAGGCGCGGTGACAGCGGTGGTGGGGGCTCCTGGAGGTGCAGCAGCGCCAGTTCGACGACCGCGGTGGCGGTGAACGGCGGGGCGCCCGAGAGCATCTCGTAGAGGACCACTCCCGCGCTGTAGACGTCGGTGGCGGGCGTCGTCGGGCGCCCGCGGCCCTGCTCGGGGGCCATGTAGCGCGGCGTGCCGACGATGGAGGCTGCGGTCCCGTCGGTACTGCCCTCGGCCAGGCGGGCGACCCCGAAGTCGCCGACCTTCACGCGCCCCTCCGTGGAGAGCATGATGTTGGCGGGCTTGACGTCACGGTGCACGATGCGCTGGGCATGGGCACCGGCCAGCGCCCGGCAGAGCTGGGTGGCGACCCCACAGGCCTCCCAGGCGGGCAGCGGGCCCCGGCGCAGACGGGTGGCCAGGCTCTCGCCGTCCACCAGCTCGGACACGTAGTACAGGCCCTGCGCGGCGTGTCCGACGTCGTAGATCTGGACGATCCCGGGGTCGCTCACGCGGGCCAGGAGCCGCGTCTCGCGCTCGAACGTGGCCACCCACTCGGGATCGTCGGCCCACCACGGCTTGATGACCTTGACCGCCACGGGCCGTTCCAGCCGGCGGTCAAAGCCCTCATAGACGCGGCCGAACGCTCCCTCGCCGATGATGACGCGGAGCTCGTAGCGGTCGTCCAGGGCACAGCCGGACAGGTCGGGGGCGTGGGGCATCGGCGGTCGCTAGAGGCTACCGGCTGGGCCGGGGCCGCCCGCCGGATGGCGGCACGGCGGACGCGTCAGCCCGTGTTGCGCAGCCCGCTGGCGATCCCGTTGATCGTCAGCAGGCTCACGCGGCCCAGTTGCTCGGGCGCGGTGTCTGACCCCGCCCACCCGCGGCGCAGCCGCCGCATGAGCTCGACCTGGACGAACGACAATGGATCGACGAACGGGTTGCGCCGGTCGATCGAGGCCTGGAGCACCGGCTCGCCGTCCAGCAGCCGCTCGCCGCCGCCGATGAGCACCAGCTCCTCGATCGTGCGCTGAAGCTCCGCTTCGAGCGGCACCCAGATCCGCTCGCGCGCCGGCACGTCATCCCACAGGTCCACGTAGCGGCGCGCGATCCCCAGATCGGCCTTGGCGCAGCCCATCTCGGCGTTGGACAGGACGCTGGTGAAGAACGGCCACTCGGCGGCCATCCGCCGCAGCAGCTCCAGGCCATGGCGCTCGCGAGCGTGGCGCAGCGCGGTGCCGAGCCCCAGCCACGCGGGCAGTACGATCCGCGACTGCGTCCAGCTGAACACCCACGGGATCGCCCGCAGGTCCTCGATCCCGCCGGCCGGGCTGCGCTTGGCGGGCCGGCTGCCCAGGCGCAGGCGGCTGATCTCGTGCACGGGCGTGACCGCCTCGAAGAAGGCCACGAAGTCCGGGTTGTCGTGGACGATCGAGCGATAGACGTCGGCCGAGTCCTCGGCCATCTCGGCCAGGAGCTGCGCGAAGCGCTCGGACTCCTGGTGCGGGCGGCGCGCGCCCGGTGGCCAGCGTCGCGCTGGCGGCCAGCTCCAGCTCGCGGTGTGCGATCTCGGGCACGGCGTACTTGGCGGTGAGCACCTCGCCCTGCTCGGTCATCTTCAGGCGCCCGCGCACCGTCCCGGGCGGCAGCGACAGGATCGCGCCGTTGGTGGGCCCGCCGCCGCGGCCCACCGCCCCGCCGCGGCCGTGGAAGAAGCACCAGCTCACCCCGTGGCTGGCGAGGACCTCCGCGATCCGCACCTGGGCCCGGTAGGCCGCCCACGCCGAGGCGAGATAGCCGACGTCCTTGTTGGAGTCCGAGTAGCCGATCATGATCTCCTGCTCGTCGCCCACCGCGCCCAGCGCCTCCCGGTAGACCGGCATCGCCAGCAGGCGCTCCATCGTCTGCGGAGCGGCCTCGAGCGTCGCGCCCGCCTCGAACAGTGGGACCACCCGCAGCTGGGCCATCTCGCCGCCGGCCCGGCACAGGCTGGCCTCCTTCATGAGCAGGAGCACCTCGAGGATGTCGGCGGGCCCTTCGCTGCCGGAGATGATGTAGGTCTGGATCGCCCCGCGGTTGGGGCGCTCCAGTGTGGTGCGCAGGGTGCGGAACGTCCGGATCGCGTTCTGGGTGGGCTCGGAGAAGCGGTCGATGTCGGTGGGGATGAGCGGCCGGCGGTCCGCGATCTGCGCCTGCAGCAGCGTCGATTCTCTCGTCCTCGGGCAGGCTCTCGTAGTCCTCGCAGACGCGCAACGCGCCGTAGACCTCGGCCAGCGCGCGGCGGTGCACGAGGGCGTGCTCGCGGATGTCCAGTCGCGCGAAGTGAAAGCCGAACACCTCGACCTGGCGGATGACATCGCGCAGGTCGAGCCCCGCGGTGAGCGCACCCTGCCCCTCGCACAGCGACGCCTCGACCGTGCGCAGGTCGTCCAGCAGCTCCTGGGGCTCGGCGTAGCCTCCGGCGTCGCGGGTCTGGGTGGCCCGGATGCGCTCGCGCATGAAGGTGAGGGCGCGCCGGTAGGGCTCCTCCGGGTTGAGCCCGGCGAGGCGCTGAGCCAGCTCGGGAAAGTGCTGGCTGCCCGCGGTCAGGATCGGCTCCAGGCCGGGCGCGGGGCCGGTGAGGCGCTCTGACAGCGAGAGGCGGCCGGCCAGCTGCTCCAGCCGCGACTCCAGCAGCCGCAGGCACTGCTCGCGCATGAGCTCGAGCGCCGCCACCGTTGTCTCCGGGGTGACGAACGGGTTGCCGTCGCGGTCGCCTCCGATCCACGAGCCGAAGCTGAGCAACGGCGGCACGGCGGGCGGGCGGTCCGCATTGTCCGGATAGAACTCGGCCACCGCCTCCTCCAGGTCGCGGTAGATGCGCGGGATCGTGTCGGCCAGCGTTGAGGAGAAATGGATGAGGCCGCCGCGCACCTCGTCGGTGACCGTCAGCTCGGTCGCGCGCAGGTCGTCTGAGCCCCACAGCTCCTGGACGGTGGCCAGCAGCCGGCGGCGGGCGTCGGCGGCGGGGGCGTGCGAGCGCTCGTCCAGCTCGCGCAGGACGCCGAACACGCGCGCGAGCTTGTCGATCGTGGTGCGCCGGCGCGCCTCGGTGGGGTGCGCGGTCATGACCAGCCGCAGCTCCGCGTTGTTGAGCACACCCGCGATCTCGTCCTCGGTCGTGCCGGCCTCGTGCAGCGCCGAGACCACGTGGCGCAGCGAACCGGCGCGCGGGCGCTCGGGGTCCGCGGCGTCGCGGGCGCGCAGCCGGCGGACGCGCTCGTTGTCCTCGGCCAGGTTGACGAGCTGAAACCAGCGGGTGAGGGAGCGCACCAGCATCTCGGTCTCATCGAGGGTGAGGCCGGCCACGAGCTCGGCCATCCGCTCAGCGGCGTCCTCATCCCCGAGGCGGGCCTCCTGACACAGCGTCACCGCGTCGTCGAGGACTCGCACGGCGTCGGCACCCTCGCCCATCGCGATCACCTCGCGTAGGACATCGGTGAGCAGCGCCTCATCGGCGGCGAAGTCCCGGCGTGCGGAGGTGAGGCTCATCCGCCGGAGATGTTCACAGAAACATGCGGTCCCGCCCCACCCGCCGCGCCCGGGCCGCCCCGGCCGCCCCGGGCGGGGCGGGCGGGACGGGCGGCGGCGGATTCACAGCAACGTCTCTTCCTCGGCCGGGAACCCGACCGCGAACTCCAGCTCGATGTACTCCTGGTCGGCGTACGTGGGCGTGCGCGGGACCCGCGCCGATCGTCCGGGCCGGGGGCCGAGCCCGTGGCGCAGCCGGTTACCGGAGATGCGCCGCAGGAGCAGGCCGGTGCGCTTGGGCTTGCGAAACCGCCGGCTCGACGTCCAGACCTCGGGGTCGAATTCGGGAACCCCGAAGGGCTGCGGGCCGGCGCGTGTCGAATACGGGCCCCTGCCGCTGCGAGAGAGCAGCAGGAACTCGTCTCTATTGAGATTCATGGTGGTCTTCCTAGTGTCACAGTGGTGGTGAGCGCTACAGGTGGCACCGCATGCGGGCAGCACTGAGTGACTCACGCAAGGTGAGTGTCAATTTGTGCGCCGGGCGGCGGCGCGCCGCTGCAGCTACAACAGGGCCGGCGTGACGCCGGTCAGGTGCGAAGTCCGGTTAGTTTCCGGCGAACTGGGATGCGGACATGCTGGTCTCCAATCGATCGTGAACGTGATCAGGGCACAAAAAAGGCGACCCTTGGGTCGCCCTTGCTTCGAGTCCGGTGTGCGCAGGCACTTGTCAGCCTGCGCCCCTCGCAGCAAGGGCATCAAGATTCCGGGAGGCCTCGGCGAGCATGGTCAGGGCCAGAGGCCCGTCCCACATCGCGTAGCCGGCGCTGGCGCCGCGGCCCGCCCGCACGCCAAAATCGGCGCCGGTCTGGTGCGCCGTCTTGGCCGTGAGAGAGATGTGGAAGGTGCTGGTCATAGAGGTGACTCCAGTAAGGATCTTCGGCAGAGTAACTCATGGAGTGACGGAATGCAAGCAATTGACACACAGAATTTGCACTTTCGCGCGGAGCGCGACCCGGTCTGGACCGGCCGGGCCCGGAGATACCCTCTGAAGCCGTGCTCCACCTCCACCGTGCCGTCCGCGCCGACGCCCTCGCCGACGCCCTCGCCGAGCTCCTGTCCGAGAGCCCGGTGGACCCCTTCGCGCCTGAGGTCGTCGCCGTCCCCACGCGCGGGATGGAGCGCTGGCTGACCCAGCGGATGTCCTCGGTGCTCGGCGCCCGCCCGGGGCGCGCCGACGGTATCTGCGCCAACGTCGAGTTCCCCTCCCCGCACCGGCTCGTCACCGACGCGGTGGCCGCCGCCTCCGGGATTGACCCGGCCGAGGACCCATGGCTGCCCGAACGCTCGGTGTGGCCGCTGCTCACCGTCGTTGAGGAATCGCTGCGCGAGCCCTGGCTCTCGACGCTGGCGGCCTATCTGGGGGCCGACACCGCGCCGTCGGACCCCATGCGCCCCGCCCGGCAGAGCCGCCGCCTGACCACGGTGCGTCATCTCGCCGGTCTCTTTGACCGCTACTCCCTGCACCGTCCGGAGATGCTCGCCGCCTGGGCGCGCGGGGCGGACCTCGACGCCGCGGGCAACCCGCTCCCCGCGGCGGCCGCCTGGCAGGCCGAGCTGTGGCGGCGGTTGCGGGCTCGCATCGGCGTGCCCGATCTCGCTGAGCGCACCGGCGGGGCCCGCCGGCGGATCACCGCCGATCCGGGGCTGGTGGAGCTGCCTTCGCGCCTGGCGTTGTTCGGGCTGACCCGCCTGCCCGCGGGCCACCTGGAGATCCTGCGCGCGCTGGCGGAGGGCCGCGACCTGCACCTGTTCCTGTTACACCCGTCGCCGTCGCTGTGGGAGCAGGTGACACAGCGAGCGGACCGCTCGGTCCTCGCGGGCCGCGAGGACGACCGGACCGTCACGCTGGCCGCCAACCGGCTGCTGGCGTCCTGGGGCCGGGACTCGCGTGAGATGCAGCTCGTGCTCACCGCGGGCGCGTCGCCGCCGTCCGATGCCCACCACGCCTCGCCGCCGGCGCCCGACACCCTGCTGGGCCGCATCCAGCAGGGCGTGCGCGACAACCGCGCAGCGCCGGGGGCGCCGCTGCCGGGCGCCGCCGATGAGCGCCCGCCGCTGGCGGCCGATGACCGCAGCATCGAGATCCACTCCTGTCACGGCCGCGCGCGGCAGGTGGAGGTCATCCGCGACGCCATCCTGCACGTGCTCGCCGAGGACCATGCGCTCGAGCCGCGGGACGTGATCGTGATGTGCCCGGACATCGAGACGTTCGCGCCGCTCATCCAGGCGACCTTCGGCGCGGGCGAGACCGCTTCGGGCGCGGAGGCGGGCGAGCCGAGCGCCCCGAGCTCGGATGGCACCGGCACCTCGCCGATCGACCTGCGCGTGCGGCTCGCCGACCGCTCGCTGCGCCAGACCAACCCCGTCCTCGGCGTCGTGGCCCAGCTGCTCGAGCTCGCCGAGCAGCGGCTCACCGCCTCACAGCTGCTGGACCTCGCCGACCGGGGTCCCGTTCGCCGCCGCTTCCGGCTCGACGACGATGACATCACCCGCCTGGCCGACTGGATCTCCCAGGCGGGCATCCGCTGGGGCCTGGACGCGCCCCATCGCGCGCCCTACAAGCTGGACGCGCTGGACAGCGGCACGTGGCAGGCGGGCCTGCATCGGCTGCTGCTGGGCGTGACGATGACCGAGGACGGCCAGCGGCTGTTCGCCGGCGTGCTCCCGCTCGATGACGTGGACAGCCGGGCCATCGACCTGGCCGGCCGCTTCACCGAGCTGGTCACGCGCGTCGGTCAGGCGGTGCGCGCGCTCAACGCCCGCCAGACGCTCGCCGACTGGGCCGAGGCGATCGCGCAGGCCGCGGACGCGCTCGACCGCCACCGGCAGCCGCGACCGCTGGCAGCGCGCCGAGCTCCAGCGGGTGCTCGACGAGCTCGTCTCCGAGGCCGGCGACGCATCACCGCCCGAGCTCGCGCCCGCCGAGGTGCGCGCGCTCCTGGCCCGGCGGCTGGAGGGCCGCCCCACCCGCGCCAACTTCCGCACCGGCCATCTCACCGTCTGCACCCTGCAGCCGATGCGCTCGGTGCCCCATCGCGTCGTCTGCCTGCTCGGGCTCGACGACGGCGCCTTCCCGCGCAAGGCCCCGCGCGACGGCGACGACCTCATGCTCGACCACCCGCACCTGGGCGAGCGCGACCCGCGCAGCGAGGACCGACAGCTCCTGCTCGACGCCCTGCTGGCCGCGGGCGAGCGCCTGATCGTCACCTTCAGCGGCAACGACGAGCGCACCAACGCGCCGCGTCCGGCGGCCGTCCCGGTCGGCGAGCTGCTCGACGCGGTCGACGCCACCGTGCGCTGCGAGGGTGGCGGCCCGGCGCGCGACGCAGGTCCTGGTCCGCCATCCGCTGCAGCCCTTCGACCCGCGCAACTTCGTCGCGGGGGAGATCGCCGGCCCGCGGCCCGTGGAGCTTTGACTCCGCGGCGCTCGCCGGTGCTCGCGCGCTGGCCGGCCCGCGCTCCGAGCCCCGCCCGTTCCTGACCGCCGCGCTGCCGCAACGGCCTGCGGCGGTGGTCGAGCTGGCCGATCTCGTCCGCTTCGTCGAGCACCCGGTGCGGGCCTTCATGCGCCAGCGCCTCGGGATCAGCCTGTACTCGGCGGCCGACGAGATCGAGGACGAGCTGTCGGTCGAGCTCGACGGTCTCCAGCGCTGGGGCGTGGGCCAGCGCCTGCTCGAGGCGCGTCTGCGCGGCATCGAGGCGCGCACCGCCATCCTCGCCGAGATCGCCCGCGGGACGCTGCCGCCCGGGGTCCTGGGCAAGCCCGTGATCGACGACGTCTCCCCGATCGTGGCCGGGATCGTGGACCGCGCCCAGACGGTGGTCGCCGAGGTGGGCGGGGCGGGCGGGATCGGCGTGATGGGCGGCGATCCCATCGACGTACGGGTCGCCCTGGACGACGGCCGCGCTGCTCAACGGCACGGTGACCGGCGTCAGCGGCGACCTGCTGCTGGCCACCACCTTCTCCCGGGTGTCGGCCAAGCACCGGATCGCCGCCTGGGTGCGGCTGCTGGCGCTCACCGCCAGCTCGCCCGAGCGACCGTTCGCGGCGGCGACGGTCGGCCGCGGCCAAGGGCGCGGACGACGTCCGCACGGCGTGGATCGAGCCGCTCGGCGCCGACGCCGCCCAGCGACGCGCCGTGGCGCGGTCAGAGCTGGCGGTGCTGATGGACCTCTATGACCGGGGCATGCGCGAGCCGCTGCCGATGTTCTGCCTGACCTCGGCCGCGTACGCCGAGGCCGCGCGCCGGGGGCAGGAGGGGTACGGCGCCGCGGTCAAGGAGTGGGAGACCGAGTGGAACTTCGACAAGGAGGACCGCGAGGCCGAGCACCAGATGGCCTTCGGCGGTGTGCTCACGCTCTCAGAGGTCCTGGACATCGCACCCGGCGACGGCGAGGCGGGCGAGGGCTGGCTGGAGTCCGAGTCGTCGCGGTTCGGGCGCCTGGCCCGGCGGCTGTGGGAAGGGCTGCTGGAGCGCGAGGAGGTGCGGGCGCGATGACCACGGGCGCGATCCCGCTGCAGCCCGTCGAGTTTGACCCGTGCGGCGACCTGCCTCGCGGCGTCACCGTGCTGGAGGCCAGCGCCGGGCACCGGCAAGACCTACACGATCGCCGCGCTGACCGCGCGCTACGTCGCCGAGGGGATCCCGCTCGAGCGTCTGCTGCTCGTCACCTTCACCCGGATCGCCACCGGGGAGCTGCGCGAGCGGGTGCGCGAGCGGCTGGTCAGCGTCGAAGCGTGGGCTGACCCGGCGGCTGGCCGGGGCCCCGGCCGACCCGGGCGAGGACGAGGTGGTCACGCTGCTGGCCCGCGGCGACGCCGAGCGCCATCGCCAGAATCTGGCGCGCGCGATCGCGAGCTTCGACGCCGCCACGATCGCCACCACCCACGGCTTCTGCCAGGAGATGCTCGGGGGCCTGGGCATCGCCGGGGACCTCGAGCCCGACGTGACCTTCGTCGAGGACCTCTCCGACCTCGTCGACGACGTGGTCGACGACCTCTACGTGCGGCGGTTCAGCCGCGGCGGGCCGCCCGCATTCGGGCGTGCGGAGGCCGCGGCGATCGTCCGCGCAGCGATCGACAACCCGTCAGCGCGGATCGTCAGCGACGACGAGCGAGGTGCCGCAGATGCGCCTGCGCCTGGCCTCGGTGGCGCGCGCTGAGCTGGAGGAGCGCAAGCGGGCGATGATGGTCATGACCTACGACGATCTCGTCACACGGCTCAAGAGCGCGCTCGAGGGCCCCGGTGGGGCGGCGGTGGCCGCCCAGCTGCGGGCGCGCTACGAGGTGGTGCTCGTCGACGAGTTCCAGGACACCGACCCGGCGCAGTGGGAGATCATGCGCCTCGCCTTCGGCGACAGCCCCACCCGCCCCGCGACGCTCGTGCTGATCGCCGATCCCAAGCAGGCGATCTACGCCTTTCGCGGCGCCGACGTCTACGCCTACCTCGATGCCGCCCGAGCGGCCGGGACCCAGGCGACGCTGCCGATCAACTGGCGCTCTGACCAGGGCCTGATCGACGCCCACGACGCTCTGTTCTCCGGGGTCAGGCTCGGCCACGAGGGGATCGCCTACCGCCAGGTGCGCGCCGCCGACGAGCACCAGGCGACCGGGCTCACCGGGGCGCCGGTGGCGGCGCCGCTGCGGGTGCGTGTCGCCCTGCGCGCGGACCTGCCCCAGACCCCGCGCGGCTATGCGCGTGCCCCGGATGCACGCCGGCACGTCGTCTGCGACGTCGCCGCCGACATCGTCACGCTGCTGAGTTCGGGGGCCGCGGTGGCCGCGGCAGGCGCGGGCGCTGCGGGCGTGGGCGCGGCGGGCGCGGGTACGGCAAGCGCGGACGCGGCGGGCGCCGAAGCCGTCAGGCCCGCCCACATCGCGGTGCTGGTGCGCACCAACCGCCAGGCCGCGATGATCCGCGAGGCGCTGGAGGACGTCGGCGTACCGGCGGTCATCAACGGCGCGGGCAGCGTGTTCGGCACCGAGCCCGCCCGCCAGTGGCTGCGGCTGCTCGAGGCGCTGGAGCGCCCGGCGTCGATCACCCGCGCCCACTCGGCCGCGCTCACCGCGTTCGTCGGCTGGCCGGCCGAGCGGCTGGCCGCGGCCGACGAGGACTCCTGGGAGTGGGAGGAGGTGCATCGCCGACTGCACGAGTGGGCGCGCGTGCTGCGCACGCGGGGAGTGGCGTCGCTGCTGGAGACCGTGATGCGCGACGCCACCGAGGGGCCGGCGCTGGCCGCGCGCGTCCTGGGCGACTCCACCGGCGAGCGCAGCCTCACCGATCTGCGCCACATCGGGCAGCTCCTGCACGCGGCCGCCTCCGAGGAGCAGCTGGGCCCCACCGCGCTCACCGGGTGGCTGCGCACCAGGATCGCCGAGGCCGAGGTCGACACCGCCGACGAGGAGCGCAGCCGCCGGCTGGAATCCGACGCCGAGGCGGTGCAGGTCCTCACCATCCATCGCAGCAAGGGCCTGGAGTTCCCCGTCGTCTACCTCCCGTTCCTGTGGGAGGCGGGCTACATCCCCGACAAGCCGCCGCGCCCGGTGTTCTTCCATGACCCCGAGGCCGGGGACGAGCGCACGATCGACGTGGCGCTCGAGGGGCCGACTTCGCGCGCCACAAGGAGCAGTTCATCCGCGAGCAGCGGGGCGAGGACCTGCGGCTGGCCTACGTCGCGCTCACCCGCGCGCGCCATCAGGCGGTGGTGTGGTGGGCGGGCTCGTTCGACAGCCGCGACTCACCGCTGGCGCGGTTGCTGTTCGCCCGCACCGACAGCGGCGACGTGGAGCCCAGCGGCGGCTCGACCCCGTCAGACCAGGCGGTCGTCAACCGCTTCCGGTCGCTCGCCGACACCACCGGCGGCCAGGGCAGGACGATCAGCGTCGAGCGCTCCCAGTTGGGCGAGCCGGCGGTCTGGCGCGCGGAGCGCACCCCGCCCGACGAGCTCGCCGTGGCGCCGTTTCAGCGCGGCCTCGACCTGCGCTGGCGGCGCACGTCCTACAGCGACATCACCGCGGCCAGCCACGAGGAGTGGGTGACCAGCGAGCCCGAGCAGCCGCTGCTGGCCGACGAGCCTCCGGGATTCGCACTCCCGCCCACCCCGTCCACGGCGCCCGCCGCGCCCGCCGCGCCCGAGGCCGCCGCGGAGGTCCACGAGGACGCGCCGCTCGCCCTGGCCGCGATGCCCGCCGGCGTCGAGGTCGGGACGTTCGTGCACCGCGTCATGGAGGCGACCGACTTCGCCGCCCCCGACATCGACGCCGAGCTCGCCGCGCGGATCGCCGAGGTCCAGGGACGGCGCGCCGTCGACGTCGGACCGGTCGGGCCGCTGGTCGCGGGGCTGCGCGCCGTGCTCGAGACCCCGCTCGGCCCGGTGCTGGGCGACCGGCGGCTGCGCGACGTGCGCGCGCCGCGACCGCCTCGACGAGCTCGGCTTCGAGCTGCCGCTGGCCGGCGGCGACCGGCCCAGCGGGTGGCTGACGCTCAGCGGATCGCCGACGTCCTGCGCGCCCACACCGGCGCCGGCGACCCGCTGGCCGCATACGCCGAGCGCCTGGACGACGCGCGGCTGCGCCAGAGCGTCCGCGGCTACCTCACCGGCAGCCTGGACCTCGTCGTCCGGATATCGGACTCCGACGACCCCGACCCCGCCCGCCCCGGTCTCACGCCCGCCGCGGTTCGCCGTCCTTGACTACAAGACCAACTGGCTGGGCTCCCCCGAGGAGCCGCTGACCGCGCGGCACTACCGCCCCGAGGCGATGGCCGCCGAGATGCTGCGCCACCACTACGCGCTCCAGGCGCTGCTCTACGCGGTCGCCCTGCACCGGTTCCTGCGCTGGCGGCTGCCCGGCTATGACCCGGAGGTCAACCTCGCCGGCGTCGTCGTACCTGTTCGTGCGCGGGATGACCGGAGCGGACGGCCCGGTGATCGGCGGGGCGCGGCACCGGCGTGTTCGGCTGGCCGGCCCCGGCCGGGCTGGTCCCCGCGCTGAGCGACGCGCTTGACGACGGGGACCAGCGATGACGGCCGGGGACGCGGGCGCCGGGGTCGGCGCGGGCGCCGGGGTGGGCGCGGGCGCTCCGGGCGCCGAAGCCGCCGTCACCCGCGAGCGCGACCCGTTCGAGGCGCGCTTCGCGCTGCACGCGTCGGGGCTGCTGCGCCAGTTCAACGAGGCCGGCGTCGTGGACGCCGCCGACGTCCACGTCGCCCGCGAGCTGGCCCGGCTGGGCGGCGAGAGCGACGAGACGGTGCTGCTGGCCGTCGCGCTCGCCGTGCGCGGCCCGCGGCTGGGCCACGTGCACGTCGACCTGGCGCGGATCCGCGACACCGCGGCGGTCGACGCCGAGGAGCCGGTCGACCTCGCCGCGCTGGACTGGCCCGAGCCGCGGGCGTGGATCGCGCGCGGTCGGCGCCAGCCCGCTGGTGACCGCCGGCGACCGCCCCGCCGCCGCGGAGACGTGCGCCCGCTGCGCCTCGTCGGCTCCTGGCTGTACCTGGACCGCTACTGGGCCGAGGAGGTCGGGGTGGCCCGCTCGCTGCGCGCGATGGCCCCGACCCGCCCACCGGCGTCGACGCCGAGCTGCTCGGCGACGGCCTGGCGCGCCTGTTCGGAGCCGAGGCGTCCGGCCGCCAGTCACAGGCGGCGGCCGCCGCGGTGACGCACCGCTGGTCGGTCGTGGCCGGCGGCCCGGGCACCGGCAAGACGACGACGGTGGCCCGGATCGTGGCCCTCATCTGCGAGCAGGCGGCCGCCGCGGGCGGCGCCCTCCCGCTCGTCGCGCTGGCGGCGCCGACCGGCAAGGCGGCGGCGCGGCTGCAGGAGTCGGTCCACGCCGAGGCCGCCGCGCTCGACGTCTCGGCCGAGGTCCGTCGAGAGCTGCTGGCGCTGCGCGCGTCGACCATCCACCGTCTGCTGGGCTGGCGGCCGGGAAGCGCCAGCCGCTTTCGCCATGACCGCAACCAGCGCCTCGCCCACGACGTCGTCATCGTCGACGAGACCTCGATGGTCTCGCTGTCGCTGATGGCGCGGCTGATCGAGGCGCTGCGCTCGGGGGCGCGGCTCATCCTCGTCGGCGACCCGGGGCAGCTCGCCTCGATCGAGGCCGGCGCGGTGCTCGGCGACATCGTCGGCGGCGGGGACGGCACGAGCGGACGGCGCCGGCCGCCGGAGATCGTCGTGCTCGACCGCGTGCACCGCTTCGGCGGCGGGATCGCCCGCCTGGCCGCCGCCATCCGCGCCGGCGACGGCGATGCCGTGATGGAACTGCTGCGCGCGGGCGCCGACGACGTCACCTGGCTCGACGTGGACGTGGCCGAGGAGGACGCGCTGACCGGCCGTGTCCGAGCCCGCGCTGGCCGCGGCCAGGGCCACGTTCGAGGCGGCGCGGGCCGGGCGCGCCCGCGAGGCGCTCGACGCGCTGGGCTCGTTCCGGATCCTGTGCGCCCACCGGCGCGGGCCCTACGGCGTCGCGACCTGGACGGCGCGGATGGAGGGCTGGCTGGCCGCCGAGCTCGCCGGACCTGGACCCGGAGGACCGCTGGTACATCGGCCGGCCCCTGCTCGTCAACGAGAACGACTACGAGCTGCGTCTCAACAACGGCGACACCGGCGTCGTCGTGTCGCTCGGCGACGGCCGGGTGGCGGCGGCGTTCGCCCGCGGCGAGGAGACGATCGAGCACAGCCCCAGCCGGCTCGGCGCGGTCGACACCGTCTACGCGATGACCGTGCACAAGAGCCAGGGGTCGCAGTTTCGACAGCGCCGCCGTGCTGCTCCCCTCGGGGCGGGCGGGACGGTGTCGCGCATCCTCACCCGCGAGCTGCTCTACACCGCGGCGACCCGCGCCCAGCGCCGGCTGATCCTGGCCGGGACCGAGGAGAGCGTGCGCGCTGCGGTGGCGCGGCCGGTGGCGCGCGCGTCGGGGCTGGGCCGGCGCCTGTGGGGCGACCTCGCCGGCTGAGCACGACGCCAGCCTGTCCGCCTGCTGATCGCTCGTCGCTGATGGTCGTCTTGACCCGGTCCTGAGAGCGCTCGCATTTCTCGTGTTTACGCCGGATTCACTGGGTATCGAGCCGGTGACGGACGCTACGGCAGACGCCGGCGGCAGGCGATAGACGAGCACGTTGATCGGGAACCCGCTCGGCACGACGAGAGAGGGGTTGGACATGCAGCACGACAGGACCACCGAAACCCGGACAGGCGAGGACGGCGGAGGTTTTCGCAGCGCTTTTCGCTGGGACGTCATCCGCTCCACCCCACGCTACGCCTACCTGGTGGCAGGCGTGGCGGCCATCGGCGGGATGCTGTTCGGCTACGACATCGGCGTCATCTCCGGCGCCGAGAACCTGCTGAAGGCCAAGTGGCACCTGAGTGCCGGCAGCGAGGAGCTGGCCGTCTCGGCGGTCCTGATCGGAGCGATCGCCGGCGGCGTCTTCGCCGGCAAGCTGGCCGACGCGATCAGCCGGCGCTATGCGCTGATGGCGCTGGCGCTGGTGTACGCGGTCGGCGCGGTGGCCACGGCGCTGGCGCCGAGCCTCATCGTGTTCATCATCTTCCGGATCATCGTCGGGGTCGCCGTCGGCGCCTCGTCGATGATCGTTCCCACCTACATCGCCGAGCTTTCGCCCCGCGAGATCCGCGGCGGCCTGGTCATCCTGCAGCAGTTGGCGATCTCGGGCGGGATCTTCCTCTCCTACGTCCTGGACTACGTCTTCTTCACCGCCGGCTGGGGATGGCGCCCGATGTTCGCCGCCGCCGTGATCCCGGGCATCGCGCTGGGCGTGGGCATGCTCTACATGACCCACACCCCGCGTTGGCTGGCCATGCAGGACCGCTGGGAGGAGGCCGGGCGAGTGATGGAGCGCGTCAACCCGGACTGCCAAGGACGAAGAGATGGAGCTCCTGCACCAGGATCTCGAGGACACCGAGCGCGGCTCCCTGCGCGAGCTGCTGTCCCCCGGCGTCCGCGGTGCGCTGTTCGCCGGGCTCGGGCTGGCAGTGCTCCAGCAGTTCGTCGGGCCCAACACCGTCCTCTTCTACGGGCCCACGATCTTCGGCTACGCCGGCATCTCGGCCGGCTCCGGCGGTCTCATCGCGGAGATCCTGGTCGGTGCGGTGCTGTTCGTCTGCGTGCTGCCGACCATCGGCCTCGTCGACATGGTGGGCCGCAAGAAGCTCTTCTACTTCGGGCTCACCGGCATGGGCAGCATGCTCGTCCTGCTGGGCCTGGCCTTCCACTTCGGCGCGGCCGGCTGGGGCCTGGGCGTGCTGGCGATCCTGCTCGTCTACATCGGCTGCTACTCGCTCTCGATCTCCCCGCTGTTCTGGCTGATGACCGCCGAGCTGTACCCCAACCGTCTGCGCGGGATCGGAGCGAGCACGGCGACGGTGGCCAACTGGTCGGCCAACCTGCTCATCTCGGTCACCTTCCTGTCGGCGGTCAGCGCGCTGGGCAAGGACGTGGTGTTCTGGATCTACGCCGGGTTCGCCGCGCTGGGCATCGTGTTCGTGCGCTTCTGCGTCCCGGAGACCAAGGGCCACTCGCTGGAGGACATCGACGCGTACTGGACCAACGGCCACCGCTGGCCCGAGCATGAGGGCCGCTCGCGCGAGTCAGCCCGCTCGGGGTCGGGGACGCGGACGAGGCCGCTGGCGCACTCCGGGCACAGGGCGACGTAGCGCACCGCCTCATAGCTCCAGCGCGCGCCGCATCCCGCGCAGCGGTATGTGTCCTCGCGGCGGCGACCCGTCGCGGCCCTCATCGCTCCGCCTCGCCGGGCTCGTCGGCTCGGGCTCGGGCTCGGGCTCGATGAGGCCGTGCGCCGCCGCCCAGTGCGTCACCTCGTGGCGGGAGCTGAGCTGGAGCTTGCGCAGCACGGCCCCGACGTGGGACTCGACGGTGCGCGCGCTGATCCCCAGCCGCGCGCCGATCTGCTTGTAGGCATAACCGCGCGCGAGGTGGTGCAGGACCTCCCGCTCGCGCGCGGTGAGCGACTCCAGGCCGGGCTCGGACGCCTCCGCCTGGACGGGTTGCTGAAGGCCTGCAGGACGAACGCGGCGAGCCGGGGGCTGAAGTACGCGTCCCCCGCCGCCACCCGCTCGATCGCCGCCACCAGCTCCTCGGTGTCGATCGTCTTGGTCACATAGCCGAGCGCCCCGGCGCGGATCATCGGCACCACGTCGGCGGCGGCGTCGGACACCGACAGGGCGAGCACGGCCGGTGGTCGGACCATCTCCGGCCACCGCCGCCAGGCCCTCGAGCACGGCGACGCCACCGCCGTCGGGCAGGTGCACGTCCAGCAGCACCACGTCGGGCCGCGTGGTGGCGATGACCGCGAGCGCCCGGGGCGGGTCCGGCGCCTCGCCGACGATCTCGCAGTGGCCGGCGAGCTCGGCCTGGACCCCGGCGCGGAACAGGTGGTGGTCGTCGACCACGACGATGCGCCGCCGCCCGGCCACGGTGCGCGAGGCGGCTCGGCGTCCCGGCGCTCATCGCCCGCCCCCGTGGTGGTGGGAGCCCAGCAGGAGCGCGACCTCGGTGCCCTCGCCGGGCGCTCGACTCGATCGTCGCGCGGCCCCCGCTGACCGCCATCCGCCCGATCATCGCGTCGCGGATGCCGCGGCGCTCGTTGGCGACCTCGTCGGGGACGAAGCCGGGGCCCTCGTCGCGGACGAACACCTCGGCGCGATCGCGGCCGATCTCACAGAACATGTAGACCGGAGCGCCCGGGGCATGGCGGCCGGCGTTGCGCAGCGCCTCGCGCGCGGCGGCGACCAGCGCCTCGCCCTTGGTGTCCAGCGGACGGTCGCCGATCGCGGTGAGCTCCACCGTCATCCGATATTCCTCCTCGACCTCGGCCACGATCTCACGCAGCGCGGCGGACAGGGTCTCGGAGGCGAGCTCCGACTCGCCGGCCATCCAGGCGCGCAGCGCGTGCTCCTGGCGGCGGGCCAGCCGCGACCACGGCCGCCGGGTCGTGGGCCTGGCGCTGAACGAGCGCGAGCGTCTGGAGCACCGAGTCGTGCAGGTGGGCGGCAAAGCGCTGGCGCTCCTCCTCCCGCGCGCGGCCCGCCTTGTCACGGTCAAGGCGCATCAGCGATCCGACCAGCAGCGGGCTGCCGATGAGGATCGCCGCGCCGCCCCAGGACGCCGATGAGCGCGAGCGCCTGCAGGACGGCGTGGCCGGCCACGTAGCGGTCGGCGAGGCCGATCGCCAGGACCGCCGCGAGCAGGATGAGGAGCACGCCGGGCACCATCCGCCAGCCGATCGAGGCCTGCCGGCTCGGCGCCTCGGTGAGGATCCGCCACGGCGCGCGGCGCGCCGGAGTGAGCGACGTGATGCCGAGCCGGAGTCGGGCCGCGTCGGCGACGAGCACCAGGCCGCCGGCGGCGGCGAGCAAGGTGACGACGAGCGGCAGCAGCGAGAGGCGCCCGACCTGCCACGGCCACCCGTTCCCGGGGATGGGCTCGCGGAACCGAGAGATACTGCCCGAGCACGAACGGATAGGGGATCCCGCCCCTCGGCGCGCCGCCGATCAGGCCGTCGGGGAGCTGGCCGGCATGGCGCACGCCGGCGTCCAGCCAGAGCACCGCGAGGCCCAGGAACGCCGCGATCAGCAGCAGGCTCGGGTGACGGGCGAGCGCGCGCACGCCCGCGGGCACCAGCAGCGCCACCGCGACGAGAACCCCGATCACGGCCACGGCCACCGCCACCGCGTTCGGCACGCCACCGGCGAGCACGAGCGCCAGGGCCGGCCAGCATGGCCGCTCCGCCCGCGGCGGTGACCAGCCGGCGCCGGTCCCGCGCGCCGCGGCCGGCACCGTACGGGCTCGACGACGTTCACGGCCGCCTCTTCGGCGCCTTGGCCGAGCCCGAGGGCCGCCGTGGCTTGCTGTTGCGCGCGAGGACGGGCCGTGCCGTGGTGCGCGGATGGCCGCTGGGTGGTGTGGCGCGCGGCGGGCCGCGTGACGGCCCGGCGGGCCGCGGGCGGAGGACCGGGGCGGATCGCACGGTCCCGGGAGCAGCGAGTTGACCAGCCGTGCGCTGGCCTCCTGGGCCGCCACGCGGGCTCGCCAGTTGCGCAGCAGGCGCTCGGCGGCCTTCTTCGGCGTCCCCGTGACGTCGGGGCGAGGCTCGAGGTGCACCACGGAAGCCCGGCCAGTCGGGCCGGATGGTGGGGTCCACCGAGTCGGGATAGTCCCGCACGTACAGGCTCCCGCCCTGCGACCTGAAGTGGATGTCCAGCACGGGGCCGGGAAGGCGCGCCGGCGGCGTGACCGTGTCGGGGGAGCCGGCGTAGAGCCGGCCGAACACGACCGCGTCGGAGAAGACCAGCTGATGGCCGCTGAGCAGGGCCCCGAGCCGGAGGGGCGAGGGGTTGACCTCGTAGTGGACGACGACGCGCACGCAGCGCTGCGATGGAAGCGCGACGATGGTGCGCCGCAGGCCCGCGGCGATGTGCAGCGGCACCGTTCCGGTCGCGGGCAGCTGTGTGCGCCGCAGGTCGACGAGCATCGTGTTGAGCCCGCTGCGGTAGACGCGCTGCTCGATCGCGCTGGCAGCGGCCGGCGCCACCGTGGCGGCGCTGGAGCTGGGTGCTGAGGCGCAGGCCGTCGGCGGCCACCGCGAGCGCGGGGATCGTCAGCGCGGCCATCGGGAGCAGTGTCCATGCCGGCCCCAGCCGCGGCCGGCCGGCGAGCACGCCGACCAGGATGGCGGCCGCGACACCCACCACGACCCAGCCGAAGCCGAACACCGTCGCCACCGCGCCGATCGCTGCGAGGACCAGCAGCGCCGCGCAGGCCGCGCAGGCCTGCGCCATGACCACCACGCCCGACGACCCTGCCTGCTCGTCGCCCGCCCCCTGCGCCGGGATGATCAGCCAGCACGCGAGGTACAGCGCGATCCCCAGACCGCCGGCCAGCGCCCCCACCACGAACGCGGCGCGGATCCAGCCCACGTTCTGCCGGGTGACGGCGGCCAAGCCGACGCACACGCCGCCGAGCCACCGTCCCCGCTTCCCCCTCGCGAGCCCGGCCGGGAGCCGGGCCGCTCATTCCACGTTGCCACGCCCAGGATTCTCGGCCATCATGGGGCACCGGCGCTAGACGTGATGTCCCGGAGCGGACTCAGGGATGTCCCGGATGCCGGGGGCCCGCGGCGTCAGCGCGCGCGGGCAGCCCGCCCTGCGCGGAGCGCGCGCCTACAGCCCGCGCGCGAGGTGGTAGTAGGCCCGGTTCCAGCGCAGCTCGCTGGCGAACTGCGGGATCGTGGTGTTCTCGTCGATGACGAGCAGCTCGATCCCGGCGATCTCGGCGAGGTCGCGCAGCGCCTCCAGCTTCAGCGCCATCGTGAACACGCTGTGGTGCGAGCCGCCGGCCATCAGCCACGCCTCGGCCGCCGTCGAGAGCTCGGGCCGCGGCTCCCACACGGCCCGGGCCACCGGCAGCCGCGGCAGCTCCTCGTCAGGCGGAACGACGTCCACCTGGTTGGCCACGAGCCGGAGCCGGCCGCCGATGTCGATGAGGCAGACCATCACCGCCTGGCCCGGCGGCGCGGTGAAGACGAGGCGCACCGGATCGTCGCGGCCGCCGATCGACAGCGGGTGGATCTCGCACGACGGGCGCGCCGCGGCGATCGAGGGGCAGATCTCCAGCATGTGGGCGCCCAAGCACCTTCGCCGGGCCCGGGCCCAGGTGGTAGACGTAGTCCTCCATGAACGAGGTGCCGCCCGACAGCCCGTCGGCCATCACCTTGAGCACGCGCAGCAGCAGCGCCGTCTTCCAGTCGCCCTCGCCGCCGAACCCGTAGCCCTCGGCCATCAGCCGCTGCACGGCGATGCCCGGGAGCTGGCGCAGCCGGCCAAGGTCCTCGAACGTGTCGGTGAAGGCGCCGAAGCCGCCGTCGAGCAGCACCGCGCGCAGCCCCACCTCGATCTGCGCCGCCTGGGCGAGCGACTCGCGGCGGTCGCCGTCGGGACGCAGCTCGGGCACGAGGTCGTACTCATCGTCATAGCGCTCGAGCAGCTCGTTCACGGCCGCGTCGCGCGCGTGCTCCACCGCGTCCGACAGGCCGTCGACGCCGTAGCCGTTGACGGTGGCGCCCAGGGTGATCTGCGCCCCGACCTTGTCGCCCTCGGTGACCGCGACGTCGCGCATGTTGTCGCCGAAGCGGGCGATGTGCAGGCGCTGGGCCTCCTGCCAGCCGCACGCGGCGCGGACCCAGGTCCCGATCCGCTCCTGCACCAGCCGGTCTGACCAGTGGCCGACGACGGTCTTTCGCGACACCCCCATCCGGCTCTCGATGTAGGCAAACTCCCGGTCGCCGTGAGCCGACTGGTTGAGGTTCATGTAGTCCATGTCGATCTGGCCCCACGGCAGCTCGCGGTCGAACTGCGTGTGGAGGTGCAGCAGCGGCTTGCGCAGCGCGTTGAGGCCCCCGATCCACATGCGCGCCGGGGAGAAGGTGTGCATCCACGCGATCACGCCGACGCACTCCTCGTCGGCACTGGCCTCCGCCAGCACACGGCGGATGGCGTCGGCGTCGGTCAGCGGCTCGCGGTCGACGATCGCGACCGGGATCGCGGGACTGTCGTTGAGAGCCTCGGCGAGCTTGCGCGAGTGCTCATGTACCTGGCGAAGGGTCTCCTCGCCATAGAGATGCTGGCTCCCGGTGACAAACCACACCGAGCCTCTGGTCTCGTCGATCACGTGCGCCTTTCGAAGTTGCTGAGCGCGCGGGCAGGTGCGCGGGCGCGCGCATGCCTGCTCCAGGACCGCCGCATCATATGCAACGACCCGGCGTCGAAGCGCTTCGACTAGGCCGGCGCCGCGGGACCGGCGCCGGACGGGGAGACCGCCGCCGCCAGCGCGGTGCCGTCGGGAGACCCCAAGCCGGTGCAGGCGTCCCAGCCGGGCCCGGCCGAATAGGACCCGTTGTCACCCGAGCTGATGTCGTGGAAGGAGCCACTGCCCAACAGCGGGTACAGCAGCGGCTGCACGAACCCGAGGGGCGCGCCGAGCTGCTCGTCCAGGCGCGCGATGAGCCCGGCCCACAGCGGCGCGACCGCGCTCGTGCCGCCGATCGTCTCCTCCGCGCCGTCGACGCGGATCACGTAGCCGGTCTGGGGATCGGCGTCGCCGCCCACGTCCGGGACGCCGCGCCCGGCCGCCTGCGTGTCGACGTTGACCGGCAGGTTGGCGTTGGCCTGGTAGCTGGGCATCGCGAACTGGCGGCTGATGCCTCCGCCCGTCGCCCCGCCACCCGGGTCGTTCCACACGGTCTCTGAGTCGATCGTCGTGCCTGACGCGTGCAGCGAGGTCCCCCCGCAGGCCAGCGCGTGGGGCGCTGAGGCCGGGAAGTCGACATGCTGCTGGCCATCGGTGACCGAGTCGGTCGAGCCGTTGTCGCCCGAGGCCACCGTGACGGTGATCCCGAGCCCGGCCGCCTCGGTGAGGATCTGCTCCATCTGGGTGCGGGCCTGCGCGCTCCACGCGTCCTCGGACTCGCCCCAGCTCACCGAGATCACCGACGGCTTGTGGGTGGTGTCGTGCACCGCGGTCGAGAGCGCGTCGATGAAGCCCTGATCGGTGTTGGGCGCGAAGTAGACCGCGATCGCCGCATCGGGGGCGACGGCTCCAACGACCTCGATGTCCAGCATCACCTCGCCGTCGGCGTTGGGGTCGGTGCCGGGGGAGCTCTGGCCGCCGTCGACCGAGACCGCGGTGACGCTGGGCGCGGTCAGGCCCAGCCCCTGGAAGTAGGTGGTGAGGTCGCCGGTGTCAAAGCCGCCGCCGAGCTCGACGATCCCGACGGTCTGGCCCTTGCCCGTCGCGCCCGACGGGAACGCGTAGGCCTCGGCGACCTGGACCGGGGTGAATGACGAGGCGGCGGCCGCCTGAGCGTGCCGGCGCAGATGAGGGCGCGCCTGCGGACGGTCGTCGATCCCGAACACACCCATCACGACGTCGCCGAGCGCGGCGGGCACGGTGAGCGCGCCGGACCGGGCGCGGTACTCACCCATGCCATCGGCGGCCTGAAAGCGGCCCTCCATGGTGGCTCCGAAGGCCTCGGCCACCGCCTGCAGCGGACCACGGAGATGGACGGCGCGCCGCGCGGAGTCAAGCCGCGTCACGTTGAGCCCGGCATCGCGGGCGAAGCTCGCCACCTCCTGCATGTCCTCGTCGGCGGCACCGTGCGCCTCGGCCCAGTCCTCGCGGGCGACGAGCCGCCGGCCCACCGGGGCGCGCGCGGACTCCGCGTCGACCCAGTCCAGCGACGCCCGAGGGCGCACGTAGACGGTCAGGTCGACGTCGGCGTGCGGATCGACGTCGCCCACCCGTGTGTGGCCCGATGTGAGCATGCGCTCGCTGCCGGTGACAGGAACGCGTTCCGACGCTGCCATGACTCTCCCCCTGCTGTAGAACCCCTCGGACAGGGCGAGTCTACGCCGCGCGCGGCGGCGGTTTCAGACGCGCTAACACGAGGAACATGGTCGCCGCGTCAGCCCTTGGCCACCTTGGCCAAGAACGTCATCAGGTTGGTGAAGAACACGTTGTGCGGATACGCGGACGCCGGGTCGTTGTGGGCGTAGGTGCCCTTGCGACTCACCAGCAGCAGGTGGCTGCGCGGGATCCGGCTCTGCCTGGCCAGCGCCGCCGCACCCTGGGTGATCAGCCGTGCCCCCGAACGCGCCGAAGGCATAGATGCGCAGGGACTTCGGGAGCCTGTGGCCCATCGTCGCGTCGACGTCGAGCACCTTCTGGGCCGGGTTCGCGTTGCCCTGGTCAACGGCGCCGGTGTCGTCGGTGAGGCGCTGCGGGAAGTACCACTCGCTGCCGTCGACGTTGGTCATCCCAGCGCCGGCGAGCATGCCGGCCCAGCGGTCGATCGGCGTGATGGCCCCGGCGCTCGACCAGCCGGCCGGGCTCACGCTCGTGTTCAGGTGGCCGAGGTGGGCCTGGGCGGCGAACACCAGCTGGGAGGTCTTCACGTCGGTGTCGAAGCCGAACGTGGCCAGGTTGGTGGCGGCCACCGGCGGCTTGAGCACGGACGGCGTGAGCGAGAAGGACTGCGAGCTCGACGGTGCGTTGGGCGCGATGAGCGCCGCGGTCGAGCCGACCGCCGAGAACAGCCCCAGGAGCGGCGCCGGGACGCCGGAGAAGGCCAGCCACGGCGTGCTCTTGGCCAGCGTCGAGAGCTCGGTGCGTGCCGCGGGCGCGGTCACCGCCTGAGCCGAGCTGCCGCCGTCGTCATAGACGAGGCCGCCCAGCTCGTCGGCGCCGGGCTTGCCGGCGAAGTTCCAGGTGGCGTAGGCGGTGACCACCGAGCCCCCGAGGGAGTGGCCGCCGAGCACCACCCTTCCGCCGAGCTTGCGCGCCGCGCCGATCACGTCGTGCAGGTCCTCGACGGCGACCTTCAACCCCCACCGCCGCGCGAACGGCACCGCCGAGTCAGAGACCGGGGAGATGTGGCGGGTGACGCCGGAGTCGGCGAGGTAGCCCAGGTAGTAGTCGAACATCTGGTTGACCGTGACCTTGTGCTCCTTGGCCAGGTTGAGCTCTGACTGGTCCTCGAGCAGGTTCTCGCGGCGCTCCACCGACCACACCTGCCAGCCGGGCGCCCGGGACACGATCCACCGCGCCAGCGGAACGAAGTAGCCGCCACCCGCCGAGGTCCCGGGCTCGAGCACGAGCACGTTGCGCGCATGGCGGGATCCGACCTTGATCACGCCGACCTTGTCGTACTTGGCCGGGGTACCCGGAGCGGCGTACCCCTTCATCCAGGTGACGCCGAGCTTCGCGCTCGCCGAGGACGCGACCGCCAGAGAGATCACCGCGAGGGCGAGCGGTCGCCCAGCGCAGCCGCCGCACACCACAAGCCATGCCAACTCCTCCTTCAATGACGACAAGACGCGCACGACCTCATGTCTCAAATAGCGCGGGGCGGAGTCTACGTCGCGCGCCCAGCGGCGGTAGGGTGCGCGGCGATGAGCGAGGACAGCCAGGGCCGGTTCTGGATCGGCGCCGGAGGCCAGGCGCCCATGTACGTGGAGTGGGCGGGGCCCGAGCCTGCCGACGCGCCGTCGCTCATCCTCATCCACGGCGGTGGGGGCCAGGGCCTCGACTGGCTGGGCACGCCTGACGGGCGACCCGGCTGGGCGCCCGAGCTCGCCCGCCGCGGCCATCGCGTGTACACCGTCGACCGTCCGGGGCACGGGCGCGGCGCCCACTACGCCGGCGCGCTCGGGGAGATGAGCTCGCCGCCCACCGCCGAGGCTCTCGGCGTCCTGTTTCGCTCGCCGGACGGTGTCCACCCCACCGCCCATCTGCAGACGCAGTGGCCGGGCGACGGCGGCGCGGCCGGGTCCGATCCGGCGCTCCTCCACATGGTCGCGAGCTGCCGGTCGATGCCCACCGACCTCAGCGTCGCCCACACGCTGGAGCGTCAGCTCGGTGCCGAGCTGGTCGATCGCGTCGGGCCCTCGGTGCTGTTCACGCACTCCGCGGGCGGCCCCGCGGGCTGGCTGATCGCCGCCGCGCGGCCCAAGCTGGTGCGCGCGATCGTCGCGCTCGAGCCGTTCGGACCACCGTTTCGCCCCGCCGCCGACGGCCTCCCGGGTCTCCCCCACGGTCTCACCGCCGCCCCGCTCGACGGCAGCCTCAGCGACGTGCCGGTCCTGCTCGTCACCGCCGAGGCGTCGCTGCTGGGCCACTTCGACACCGAGGTGCGCGACTACCTCGCCGAGGCCGGCGCCAACGTGCAGCTGTTGCGGCTCGCCGACCACGGGGTGCACGGCAACGGGCACGGGATGATCTTCGAGCGCAACCACCTCGCGGTGCTCGATGTGGTGATGGACCAGCTCGCCGGCCTCCTCGCCCTCCCGCCCAAGTAAACTTATTAGTTTACTAGTGCTGGCTGGCTGGGCGTCAGTGCTGGCTGGCTGGGCGTCAGTGCTGGCTGGCTGGGCGTCAGTGCTGGCTGGCTGGGCGTCAGTGCTGGCTGGCTGGGCGTCAGTGCTGGCTGGCGGAGCGTCATGTGTGCGGTGCTGGCTGGCGGAGCGTCAGTGCTGGCTGGCGGAGCGTCAGTGCTGGCCGTTGGGGCGTCAGTGCTGGCCGATGGCGCGTCGGTGCGGCCCGCGGGACGTCAGCGCTGACAGGCCGGGCACCAGTAGGTGGTGCGCCCGCCGACCGTCGCGCGGTTGAGGCTGTGGCCGTCGCGCGGGCAGTGGCCCTCCCGGCCACGAGCGGGGACAAACGCGCCGGTGTGCACCCCGCCCTTGCGGATCGCCGAGCGCACGGCCGAGCGCAGCTCGCGGCGCAGCCGGTCAAGCTCCTCGACGCTCAGGCTCGAGGTCGGCCGGGTGGGCGCGATCCGCGCCTGCCACAGCGCCTGATCGGCGAGGAGGTTGCCCACGCCCGAGATCGCCCCCTGGTTGAGCAGCCGCGCCTTGACCGCCGTGTGGCCGGCGCCGACGATCCGCCGGAACTCGTCGCGGCTGACGTTCGCGGCGTCGGGGCCGACGTGGCTGAAATCCGGGTTGAGCACCGCGCGCCCGAGCCGCCGCTTGTCGCGCAGCGCCATGCGCGTCCCGTCGTCGAACTCCACGGCGAAGCGGTCCCAGCGCGAGACGTCCTCGCCGTCGTCGACGACGATCCGGCCCGCCATGCCGAGGTGGAGGCCGAGCACCGGTCCGTCGTCGGTCTCCAGCCACAGGAACTTGCCCCGCCGGTGGGCGGTGGCGAAGGTATGGCCGACGAGCCCGTCGGCGATCTCCCCGGGCGCGTGCGGACGCGAGACGTAGGTGTCGCCGTCGTGGACGCGGGCGATCCGGCGGCCGAGGATGGACTCCAGGGCGCCGCGGGCGCGCTCGGCTTCGGGCAGCTCGGGCATGTCGAGAACGGAGGCTAGTTGTCGCTGCTAGTCGGAGTCCGGTGAGGCGCCCGGTGGCACGCCGGCGTGCAGCGCCTCGTGTGCCTCGGGTTCGGTCGCATAGCCGCGCAGGTGGGTGATCTGCCCGTCGTGGACCTCGGCGACCAGAAATCGCTCCGGAATCTCGAGCTCGTCACCCCCGACCGGGTGCACGTGCGCGATCACGCGGTCGCCTGCTTCGACGAACGCGCTGACGGACACCTCGCTGTTGGCGAGCAGGCCGATCCGCATCCGTTCGAGCGCCTGCTCGCGGCCACGGCATCGAGGGATTCCGCCGTCCTCGTCGGGGAGGCCCTGCCAGTCCAGGTCCTCGGCCAGCATCGATCCAAGCTCGTCGAACCGACCCTCTGACGCGGCCGTGAACGCGGCCGCCACGGTCCGCATCGCCGCTCCCGGCTGGGTCGCCGGGACCTCACCCTCCTCCGCCCGGCCGCGCGGGGCTTGCTCGAGTGCCTCGAGCAGCTGTTGCGCCTCGGGTTGCTCGTGGTGCTCGGCCCATCGGGCAGGGGTGGCGTCGTAGCCGGTGTCACGGATGTTCGGGTCGGCGCCGTGGTCGAGCAGCAGCGTGATCACCGGCACGTTGCCGCGCATCGCGGCTTCGTGCAGCGGCGCGGTCCTGGCCCGCGCGTTGACGTCGAACCCGAGCTCGATCAGCACAGCGACGGCGTCGTAGCTGTTCTGTTCGGCGGCGCGGACCAGCTGGTCGGGGCACCGCTCGATCGCGCGCTCACGCAGGCCCGGGTCGGCCGACAGGAGCCGCTGAACAGCGGGGCGGTCGCCGGACATCGCGGTCGCGATCAGCACGTCGACCTGGTCGTGGTCCCACGGCGCGCCCGCGTCGACCAGCAGGGCCACGATGTCCAGGTGCCCGTTGAGTGCGGCCTCCTGGACCGGAGAGCGCCCGCGATAGATCGGGTGCTCGATCGCGCGGCCGGCGGGATCAACGCCGCGCGCCAGCAGCCCGCGGACCCGGTCGGTGAACCCGTGGCCGGCGGCCGCGATGAGCAGGTCCTCGACCATCTTGCGCGGTGAGTCCTGCCGCTCCCCCAGCCGCCGGCGCCACGGACCACCATCGCCGGTACCCAGCCCGAACTCGAACAGCAGCGCGAGCCAGTCCTCACCCGCACTGGGGCCCCAGCCCTGGTTGTAGAGCGCCTGGCCATCGTTCGGATCAGCACCCGCCTCCAACAGCACACGCGCGAGCGCGAGTTCCTCCGGATGCTTCGGGATCGTCCCGCCCCCGCCCAACGCGCCAGTCAACGCCGTGAACGGCGGGATCAACCCCTCCCACAGATAACCGGCGTTCGGATCCGCCCCATGCTCCAGCAACAGCCGCGCGACCCCAACCCCGGAGCGACCAGGTCCGAGAGGCACCCGCGAGTAGGTGAGGTAGAGCAGCGGCTCCCAGCCGAACGGGCCACCCACCGAGCGACGCCTGCGATGGGTCGCGGTCCAGCAGCTCGCGCGCCGCGTCGACCTCCCCGGTCGCCGCGATCGTGTGGATGCTCGCCGGCGCCAGCCACTCATGCTGCGTCAGGAGTGCCTGCGCGCGTCGGAACCGATCCGGGTCATCGTCGCCGTAGTTCAGGCACGCCAGCCGCAGGAACTCGTCGATCACCGCCTGCGCATCGGTCAGCGGCCCGCCAACCGGCTGCCCGTGCGGAGAGCGGGCATAGCGCGCGACGAGCTCGAGATGCGTCTTCAGCTTCGGCCAGCTCGGGAACCCGAACTGACGGGCGACGACGAGCTGAGCGTCGGTGCGGGTGAAGTCGTTGAGCTCCGGTGAGCCGGGCTGGGCGCCGGAGAGGCGCGGATGGAACTCGCGCACGACCTCGGCGGCGCCGGCGTCGCCGGAGCGGACCGCCCGCTGGAACGACTTGGCGCCGTTCTTGAGCTGCTCGAGGTTGGCGTTGCCGGGAAGACCGCGGGGTGGCACAAAGGCCTCCTTTCACCAGGGCCACGAGTCCGCAATCGCAGGCCGGAAAGGAGACACCGACCACGGCACAACCAGACAGCTGCAGGTGGGCTTGGCCCTTTCCACGAACCGGGAGCGCCCTGTGCGCACCACCGATCATAAACCGCACCGCAAGCGCCGTGACCTTCAGGCCGGGTGGATCACAGGAGCGACCAACGCGCGCTACTAGCCTCGGAGTGGACCGCCCACGCGCATGAGAAACGAGACCCGATGGCTGAGCTGACGATCACCGAGCTACACCGACCCCGGCTGCCCGTTCGCCTGGTCGGCCGAGCCCGCCCGCTGGCGCCTGCAGTGGCTCTACGGCGACCAGCTGGAGTGGCAGCTGCGGATGGTGGGTCTCGCCGAGGACGGGAGCGTCTACGCGGACAAGGGCTTCACCGCGGAGCGCATGTCTCAGGGGATGCGCCAGCTCGCCCAGCAGCACCACATGCCGATGGACACCGCGCTGCGCCCGCGCATGGCGGGCACGGTTCCGGCCTGCCGCGCCGTGGTGGCGGTGCGCCGCCACGCGCCCGAGCTCGAACGGGCGATGCTCCGCGCGCTGCGCGTGCTGCACTTCTCCGGCCCCCTGCTGGACGACCCGGCGACGCTCGCCGCCGCCGCCGAGCGCGTCGGCATCGACCCCTCCCAGCTGGAGGCATGGCTCGCCGAGCCCGAGACCGAGGAGCTGCTGCGCCAGGACATGGCCGAATCGCGCACGCCCACGCCGGGTGCGCTGGCGCTGTCGCACAAGCTCGCGCCCACCGAGACGGGCCATCGCTACACCTGTCCGTCATACGAGGTGATGCGCAACACCGACGGCGCGTCGCTGTCGGTCCCCGGCTTTCAGCCCCTCGCCGCCTATGAGGTCGCCGTCGCCAACCTGGCGCCCGACGCGGGGCGGCGCGCGGACCCCGACGACGTCCGTGAGGTGCTGGAGTGGGCCGGCGAGCCGCTGGCCACCATCGAGGTCGCCACGATCTGCGGCACGGACCTGGCCGACGCCCGCGAGCACCTGGGCCGCGTCGCCGACGAGGCCCATCTCGGCTTCGACGGCCTGTGGCACCTGAACGGCGTCGTCGCCGCCGTCGCATAGGGTCAGTGAGCCGCGCCGGGCAACGGGACGGCTAAGGTCCTAGAGGCCGCGGTGTCCCCGCCCGACCGCCGCACAGCGATGAGCAACTCCATCCAACGCCATCCGCTCGGCCTGACCTGGGTCGAGACCACAGGCATGCGACGCGCCGCGCATGCCCTGCGCGCGGACGGCCGCGTCTGGTTGATCGACCCGTTCGAGGACGAGGTCGCGCTGAGCGCCGCCACCGAGCTGGGCAGCCCCGCGGGGGTTATCCAGCTGCTGGACCGCCACAACCGCGACAGCGGGCCCATCGCGCAGCGGCTCGAAGTGCCGCTACTGCGCCTTCCCGCCGAGGTGAGCGACAGCCCGTTCACGGTCATCCCCGTCATCTCACGCCCGTGGTGGCGCGAGGTGGCGCTGTGGTGGGAGGCCGAGCGCGCGCTGGTCGTCGCCGAGGCGGTCGGGACCGCCCCCGCCTTCACGCTCGGCCGCCGCGTCGGGCTGCACCCCCTGTTGCGGCTGCGCCCGCCCAAGGGACCGCTCACCGCGCGGTCGCCCGAGCGGCTGCTCGTCGGGCACGGTGCTGCACTTGAATCCGGTGCGGAGGCCGCGATCCGCGATGCCCTTCCGGCGCGCTCACCGACATCCCGCAGCTCGTGCTCAAACTGCCCTCGCTGGTCCGCGGCACCTAGGTCCGCTGCCGCACGCCGGCGGTAACGGTGTCAGCGTTTCCTGGTACCTGGGTAGGAACATAAGCGTCTTAACACAATGAAAACTGACACCGTTTTTACATCCAACGAGCGAAAGCCGTAGCTTTCCGGACCGCGGCCGACATTCCGCCAGTTCGGGTGCAATCATCGGTCCCATGAGGGCTCGCGAGCCGCTTGGGGCCACACATCACAGCGGCACGCTCGAGTTAGCTCGGCGCGGCCGCGCGTGTCCATGGGCATCTCGACCCCCGCCGCGTGGGCCGGACTCGCCGGCCTGCTGATCGCGGCGCTGCTCATCTCGCTTTCGGCGGCGCACACCGCGCTGCTCCTGCCCCAGTCGCTGCGCCAGAGCCTCGGCGGCCTTGCCGGCGCGTTTGGCCATGTCGGGCTCGACATCGGCCTGCCCGGACTGATCGCCGCGATGGTCCTGATGTTCCTGTCCTACGCGGTCGCCCTGCGCGCGGCCAAGTACCTGTCGCGCCGCGCCGTGCTCGTGAGCATCGCCGCGCTCAACGCGCTCGTGCTGGTGGCCCCGCCGCTGCTGTCCACGGATCTGTTCAGCTACATCGCCTACGGGCGGCTGGGCGGCACCTACGGCATCAACCCCTACCTGTACGGGCCCAACGTCATCTCGTTTGACCCGCTCTATCACCTGGTCGGCGTGCAGTGGACACATACGCCCACCGCCTACGGGCCTCTGTTCACCGCGCTCAGCTATCCGCTGGCCGGCCTGAACATCGCCACCAACGTCTTCGCCTACAAGGGGATCGCCGCGCTCTCGCTGGTGGCGGTCGTCGTGCTCGTCTGGCACGCCGCTCAGCTGCGCGGCATCGACCCGGTCAAGGCGGTCGCGCTGGTCGGCCTCAACCCCGTCATCGTCATCTACGGCGTCGGCGGCGGCCACAACGATCTGCTCATGCTGGCCCTCCTGGTGGCCGGCATCTACGTCCTGCTGCGCCAGCGCGAGGGCACCGGCGGCGCGATGATCATCGCCGCCACCGCCATCAAGCTCACCGCCGGGATGCTGCTGCCCTTTGCCATCGCCGCCAGCGCGGGCCGCCGCGTGGCCACCTCAGGGCGCGCCCGGATCCTCGGCGGCGCCGCGCTCGCCGCGGCGGCCTTCGGCGTGCTCGGCCTGGTCATGTTCGGCTCGGGCACCCTGCACCTGCTCGGGACCCTCTCCAGCATCCAGGGCCAGGGCGGCATCCACAGCATTCCTGGCTTCATCCTCAACGCGATCGGGCTCAAGCAGTTCGACGCTCCCGTCGGAGCGCTGCTGCGCGTGGCCTACGCGATCAGCCTCGTCTGGCTGATGTGGCGGGTGTGGATCGGGGAGCTTGACTGGATCACCGCCGCGGGCTGGGCCACCGTCGGCCTGCTCGTCTCCGCCGGGCTGCTGATGCCCTGGTACATCGCGTGGCTGATCCCGCTGGCCGCGCTGAGCTCCGACCGGCGGCTGTGGTTCACCGCCATCGGGCTCACCAGCCTCGGGCTGACCTCGCTGTAGCCCGCCGGCGGCTGGGGCCTTCGCCGGCCCGGCGCCTCCGGCTGGGGCCTCGGCGGCTGGGCCTCGGCGGCCCAGCGCCTCGGCGGCGCGGCCACACCGATCCGGGCGTTCGCGGCTTCCCACAATTCGATCGAATGACGTGGATGACGAACCGGTCATATATGAGCCGATTTGTCATCCACGTCGCCGCGCCGCCGGCCGGGGCGGTCACCGGTTGACCGCGGCCACCCCCGCCCGCGTAGCGATCACAGGTTGACCGCGGCCATCCCCGTCTCGTCGTAGCGCTCGCCGGCGGCCGCGCGGAAGCTCGGCGTCGATCCGCGCCATGTCGTCGGGGGTCAGCTCGACGTCGACGGCGGCGGCGTTCTGCTCGAGGTACTCGCGGCGCTTGGTCCCGGGGATCGGGACGACGTCGTCGCCCTGCGCCAGCACCCACGCCAGCGCGAGCTGCGCGGGCGTGACGCCCTTGCCCTCAGCGATCTCGGCGACCTTGCGCGCCAGCGCCAGGTTGGCGTCGAGGTTGTCGCCGGTGTAGCGCGGGCCTGAGCGGCGAAAGTCGCCCGGCTCCAGGTCGTCGGGCGAGGTGAAGCGGCCCGACAGGAAGCCGCGGCCCAGCGGCGAGTAGGGCACGAAGCCGATCCCCAGCTCCCGGCAGGTCGGGAGGATCTCCGCCTCGACGTCCCGGGTCCACAGCGAATACTCGGTCTGGAGCGCGGTGATGGGATGCACCGCGGCGGCGCGGCGCAGCGTATCGGCCGAGGCCTCGGACAGCCCGATGTGGCGGATCTTGCCCTGCTCGACGAGCTCGGCCATGGCGCCGACGGTCTCCTCGATCGGGACGTTGGGATCGACGCGGTGCTGGTAGTAGAGGTCGACGTAGTCGGTGCCCAGGCGCGCCAGCGAGATGTCGATGGAGCTCCGAACGTGATCGGCGGATCCATCCAGCGGGCCGGTGGTGGACATGTCGCCGGGGGTGGCGTTGTCCATGCGGCGGGCGAACTTGGTGGCGATGACGTACTCGTCGCGGTGGCCCGCCACAGCCCGTCCCACCAGCTCCTCGTTGGTCAGCGGGCCGTAGAGCTGGGCGGTGTCCAGGAAGGTGATCCCCAGCTCCCGCGCGCGGTGGATGGTGGCGATCGCCTCGCCCTCGTCGGTCGAGCCGTAGAAGGCCGACATCCCCATGCAGCCCAGTCCAAGGGCCGAGACCTCAAGCGTTCCGAGCATGCGCGTATCCATTGGCAGCAGCTCCAATCCAAAGTCGATGTCCCGCTCACGATAGGAACGGCATGTCACGATGCTGGTGAAATGGCGACGGCGAAGAGCGAGGCGATCGAGCTCCAGGTCGGCGAGAGGACCGTGCGGATCTCCAGCCCCGATCGGGTCTACTTCTCGGCGCGGGGCGAGACCAAGCTCGACCTCGCCCGCTACTACGTGAGCGTCGGCGACGGGATCGTGCGCGCGCTGCGCGAGCGGCCGTGCATGCTGCACCGCTTCCCCTCGGGCGTCGACGGGGAGAAGGTCCATCAGAAGCGCGTGCCCACGGGGGCGCCGCCGTGGCTGCAGACCGTCCGCATCACGTTCCCGCGCTACGGCCGGACCGCCGACGAGCTGTGCGTCACCGAGCTGGCCAGCGTCATCTGGGCGGTGCAGATGTCCACGGTGGAGTTCCATCCGTGGAACTCCCGGCGCGGCGACGTCGAGCACCCCGACGAGTGGCGCATCGACCTGGACCCGATGCCCGACTGCCCGCTGGAGCGTGTGCGCCGCGTCGCTCACACCGCCCACGAGGTCCTCGATGAGATCGGTGCGGTCGGCTGGCCCAAGACCTCGGGCGGCCACGGCATCCACATCTATGTGCGGATCCGGCCCGAGCACGGCTTCGGCGACGTGCGCCGCGCCGCGCTGGCCTTCGCCCGCGAGGTGGAGCGCCGCGTTCCGGACGACGCCACCACGACCTGGTGGCGCAAGGACCGCGCGCCCGACAAGGTGTTCGTGGACTACAACCAGAACGCCCGCGACCACACGATCGCGTCGGCCTACTCGGTGCGCGGCAAGGTCGAGGGGACCGTCTCGGCGCCGATCGCATGGGATGAGATCGACGATGTGCAGCCCCAGGACCTCACGATCGCCACCGTGCCCGACCGCTTCGCCAAGCTGGGCGATCTGCACGCCGGCATCGACGACGCCGTCTTCTCGCTGGAGACCCTGCTGGAGTGGGCCGAGCGCGATGAACGCGCCGGCGAGGAGGCCCCGCCCGAGGCCGACGAGGCGGACTGACCGCCAGTGTCACCCGGAGCCCGCAGCGGCCCAGCCGCTCCAGCGCTCCACGTCGACCGCCAGCACCGCCCCCACGGCCCGCTGCTGGGGATAGCGCGCCCGCAGCAGGTCCACCGCCCGGTCGGCCTCCGCCCGGTCGGCCACCGCCCGGTCGGCCTCCGCCCGGTGGGCCGCCACGTCTGAAGCCGGATCGAGCACCCGCCCGCGTCCCTCGGCGCGCACCCACCACAGCGCATCCCAGTTCGCGTCGTCGTAGTGGTCGGCGAGCAGCGCCACCGCCGGGTTCTCGGCCACGTTGGCGTAGGCGCCGCAGCGCGGTCGTCCGCTTGGGCTTGGCGTCGACCACGGTGTAGACCGTGTCTCCCGTCGACGGCGAAGACAATCGGGACCAGATGCGGGCCGGCCGGCGGCATCGGCGGTGGCCAGCCGCGCCACCCTCGCCGCGGCGAACCGCTCACGGGCCTCCCGCGAGCCGGTCACCCCCGCCGGTGAGCTGCGCGATCGCCGCCTCCCAGCGCTCCAGACCGCGCTCGACCACCGGCGCGGGCCCCGACGGCAGCCAGTGCACGGCGCGCCGGCACCCCGCGTGCAGGCAGCGCTCGATCACCGCCGGGTCGGCGGGCAGGCCCATGACCATCATGTCGATCGGGCGGTCGGCGCGGGCGCGCAGCACCTCGATGCGCGTCCAGCAGATCACTGGGGCCGCGTAGTTGGGAAACCAGGCGTCGCCGAAGGCGAGCACCCGATCGACCACGGTCGGGCCGTTGCCGCCGACGAGCACCGGCGGGTGGGGGCGCTGCGCGGGCTTGGGCCAGGACCAGATGCGCTCGAAGGAGACGAACTCCCCGTGGTAGCTGGCCTCGTCCTGGGTCCAGATCGCCTTCATCGCCTCGACGCGCTCCGTCATGAGGCGCATCCGCGTGCGGGGGTCGGTGCCGTGGTTGGCCATCTCCTCACGGTTCCAGCCGGCGCCGACCCCGAACTCGAGGCGGCCGCCGGACAGGTGGTCCACCGAGGCGACCTCCTTGGCGGTGGTGATCGGGTCGCGCTCGACGACCAGGCAGATCCCGCTGCCCACCCGCAGGCTCGACGTGGCCTCCGCAGCGGCGGTGAGGGCGACGAACAGGTCGTAGGTGTGGATGTACTTGCGCGGCAGCGCGCCGCCCCCCGGGTACGCGGCGTCCCGGCTGGCGGGGATGTGGGTGTGCTCGGCGAAGAACAGCGACTCGTGGCCGCGCTCCTGCACCAGGCGCGCGATCGCGCCGGGGCTGACCGCGTCGTGCGTGGGGAAGTAACCGATTCCGAAGTCCATGCGGCCGAGTCTATGGTCGCGGCGTCGGCCATGTCAGGCAACGAACAGACAGTCCCATTGGACCTGGTCGCACCCCGCCCAGCGATTGACCTTGAAGGGCACCCGTTGATACGTTGACCGCGCTCACGCCAGCGCATCTGCTGTCGGTTTTTTGGCTGGCGAGAAGGGAGGTCATGAGCAGAAGTCGGCCGTGGGGAGTCGCGGGCTGACATCGGCTACGCGCGCGTGCCCCGCAATCCGAAGGCGGTCGCACCGGCTGTGGTGCGCGTCGGCGGACACCCAAAGGGACCGGTACCTGTTCATCTTTGATAGGAGGCTCTGTGGCAACCGTAAGTGATGCCAGAACGACGCGGGCGCTGCCGCTGCGCTGGCGTACCGGGGTCGTCGGTGAGCTGTGGGCCGAGTTCTTCGGCACTTTCATCCTGATCTGCTTCGGCGACGGGGTCGTGGCAATGCTCTGGGGCCTGGTCGGCTCCGGCCGCAGCTCCGCGGGACCGCTGCAGTCATCGGGCGACTGGCTGCTCATCACCTGGGGCTGGGCGCTGGCCGTGGCCTTCGCCGTCTATGTGAGCGGCGGGATCACCGGAGCGCACATCAACCCCGCGATCACGCTGGGCGCCGCAATCCGCAAGCAGCTGCCGTGGAACAAGGTTCCCGGCTACATGGTCGCGCAGGTTCTCGGCGCCTTCGTGGGCGCGGCGCTGGTGTTCCTGGTCTACAACAACGCGATCAACCACTTTGACCAGATGAATCACATCGTCAAGGGAACCGCGGCATCCAAGGGCACCTACAGCACGTTCGCGACGTTCCCGGCACCGTACTTCCACAATTTCCTGGGGCCGTTGATCGACCAGATCGTGGGCACGTTCTTCCTGGCGCTGTTCGTCTGGGCGGTCACCGACGAGTTCAATCTGCCCGTCGGCTCCAACATGACCCCGTTCATGGTCGGCATGATCGTGATGGCGGTCGGCATCTCCTTTGGAGCCAACGCCGGCTACGCGATCAATCCTGCCCGGGACTTCGGGCCCCGGATGTTCGCCTGGATCGCGGGCTGGGGGAGCCAGGCGATGCCAGGCAACTACGGCAACGTCAACGACTACTTCTGGATACCGATCGTCGGACCCCTGATCGGGGCGGCGCTCGCCTGTCCGGTCTATGACTTCGGCATCCGCGACATCCTCAAGGCGCGGCGAGCGCCCGAGCCGGGCGTCAGGAGCGAGGGCGAGACGGTGCAAGACCGGCCGACCGTGGCCGACGACAACGAGGCGCGCTAGGCGACGGTGCGAAGGGCCGGGCCGGGTGTCACATCCGGCTCGGCCTCGCGCTCCAGCAACGCACCCGTCAGGCGCGGAAGTACTCGGCGGGCGTCATCCCGGTCTCGCGCCGGAACGCCGCCACGAACGCGCTCGGGGACTCATAGCCGGCGCGGTCAGAGGCGCTGGCCACCGAGCCGCCCTCGGCGAGCGTCGGCAGGGCCGCCTGCACCCGCACCTGCGTGCGCCAGCGGCCGAACGACACTCCCGTCTCCGCGTGGAAGGCGCGCGCCAGGGTGCGCTCGCTGGCCCCGACCTCGCGCCCCCACTGCCCCAGCGTGCGCCTGGACGCCGGGTCGCGCACGAGCGCGGCGGCGACGTCCAGTGCGCGCGGATCGCGCGGCATGCGCAGCTCGATCGTGGCGACGTGCAGCGGCGCGAGCAGGTCGATGAGCACGGCCTCTGCCCGCGCCCGGCGCGCCGGATCCAGCCGGCCGTCTCCCAGGTGGGCGATGAGCTCGGCGAGCAGGCCGCCGACGGCGACGGGGGTCGGCACCGGCCAGTCCACCGGGCAGCGGTCGGGGTGCAGGTAGACGGTCTGCATCGTCGCGGCGGCGCTGGCGCGGGTCACGTGCCGGAGCCCGGCCGGGATCCACAGCGCGCGCGTGGGCGGCAGCACCCACGTCGACTCGTCGGTGTGGACGGTGAGCACGCCACGCGTGCCCAGGCGAGCTGATGGTCATCGTGGCATGGCGGCCGAAGGCGTCCCGGCGGCCATCGGGAACGTCTTGACCACCATCGTCCGGTCCCGGTCCGCGCCGCCGGGCACGTTGTCCGTCTGTCGACACAGGTTGGCAGGCTACGCCCTTGCGGCGCCCGGCAGGGCTGAGCGTCGGCCCATGAACTCAGAACCACGATCGTGTCTGCCCCACGCCGGAGTGGGCCGAGTATCTCCAGACGGAAGTGCTCCCCCGGCCGTCGCCGGCGTCGAGCTCGGCGCGCGGATGCTCGAGATCGGCCCCGGGCCGGGCGCGTCGACCGGTGGCTGCGCCACCGGTCGACAGCTCGTCGCGCTCGAGCTGGAGGAGCCGGCCGCCGCCGCGCTCGCCGAGGGGTTCGCCGGCCGGCAACGTCGAGGTCCACACCGGCGACGCCACGCGCATCCCGTGGCCGGCGGACTCGCTTCGACTCCGTCGGCTGCTTCACGATGCTTCACCACGTGCCCACGGTCGCGCTGCAGAACCAGGTCCTCGCCGAGGTCCACCGGGTGCTGCGCCCGGCGGCGTGCTCGTCGGCTCCGACAGCCTGCCCAGCGACGGGCTGCACGACTTCCACGAGGGCGACGTCTACAACCCGATCGAGCCCGGAACGCTGTTCACGCGCCTGCAGACGATCGGCTTTGACCACATCACGGTCGCCGTCGAGTGGAGCATGCGCTTCCGCGCGCGCAAGCCTCCGCTGCAAGAGGAGACCTGG
>CAWHOH010000021.1:0-214997 GCA_963830945.1 uncultured Actinomycetota bacterium
GCGCTTGAGCGCGTTGAAGTACTTCTCCACGTCGGCCGGGTCGGTCTCGAACTCGAACATGAAGCCCGCCATGAACGTGGTGTCCAGGATCTTGCGGGCACCCTGCTGCTCGACGAGGTAGGTCGGGGCGCTCCAGATCGCCGCCGCCGGCACCGCGCCTGACAGCAGCGCATCGACGCGGTCATACGGCATGCCCCCGAAGCGCAGCTTGATGTCGTCCTGGTCCAGGATCGGCTCCAGCGCCTGGATCGTCGAGAAGTGGCTGCCCGAGTGGTAGCCGACGGCCACGTCGATCCCGGCGAGGTCCTCGGGGCGCTGGATGTCGGAGTCCGGCAGCACGTAGATGCCGCTGGGCAGCACGGAGTAGCAGCGGCCCCACATCCGTCCCGCTTGGTCGCCCGCCGCCTGGTTGACCGCCCAGTGGCAGGCGCAGCTCATCCCCTTCTTGCCGCCGCCCCCGACCCGGTAGAGCTCGTAGGCGCCGGTCTTGACGTCCGCCTGGCCGGCCGGCTCGATGTCCTGGTCGGCGTTCTCCTGCGCCCGGACGTCAAGCTTGTAGTCCAGGCCCTCGTCCTCGAAGTACCCGTTCTCAACGGCGATCCAGTCCTGCAGCCGGCCGTGGGTCGAAATCTGAAACCCTGCCATCGCGCTCTCCCTCCAAGTCGCTTGCAACGCTCATCTGCAACCTAGTCGACGGAGAGCCTACGGCGCGCCTCTAGCGTTGGGGGCCGTACGTCATCACAGCGAGGAGGCGAGTGGCAATGGCTGGATTTGAGGCGCAGGGTGAGGACATCGGCGCCGGCATATCGGTGATCGCGGTCGACTCCCAACCCGGTGAGGGGCCGGCCCTGCACCGCCATCAGTACCCCGAGGTGTTCGTCGTGATCGAGGGCCAGGCGACGTTCACGCTCGGCGGCGAGGAACGCGTCGTCGACGCCGGTCAGGTGGCCGTCGCCCCCGCGGGCATCCCGCACCGGTTCGTCAACTCCGGCCCCGGACGGCTGGTCCAAGTCGACATCCACGAGAACCAACGCTTCGTCACCGAGTGGCTCTGACCGGTGCCGTGGCCGGCAGGGCGTGGCCCACCGTGGGGCCATCCAGGCCGGGCGCTAGCGTCTTTGAGCATGCTCCCCTTCGAGACCGCCCTGGGCACCTGTGCGATCACGTGGAGCGACGCCGGTGTGACCGGGGTCCTGCTCCCCGGTACCCGCGGCCTGCGGCGGCGGGGGCCAGACCCTGACGACGTCCCCGGCTCCGTGCGCGACGCGGTCGCGGCCATCGCCGCGCTCCTGGAGGGCGAGGGAACCGACCTGCGCTGGGTGGTGCTGGACGAGCGCGGCATCGACCCGTTCCGGCGCAGCGTCTACGCCGCGGCGCGTGAGATCCCACCGGGCGCGACGGCGAGCTACGGCGACATCGCCCGGGCGATCGGCAAGCCCGATGCCCCGCGAGCTATGGGCCACGCGCTGGGCGAGAACCCCTTCCCGATCGTCGTACCCTGCCATCGCGTGCTGTCCTCGGCGGGGGCGCTGCACGGCTTCTCCGCGCCGGGCGGGATCGCCACCAAGCGGCGCATGCTGGAGATCGAGGCCGCCCCGGGGTTCACCCAGCTCTCGCTGCTGGGCGCCGGCGCCTGACCACCTGCGCGATCAGCGAGGCTCGCCGCGCCCCACCGCCGCGTCCACCGGCTGCAGGTACGCACCCTGCGCGCGCAGCGCGTCCTGGATCTCGCCCACGTCCACGCTGCCCGGCGCCACGCCGGCCTCGGCGGCGAGTCCGGCCGCCACTCCGGCGGCCTGGCCGGTGACCCAGCACTGGGGGATCTCGCGCATGAACGCCTGGGTCTGGGAGTCGCACGCGATATGGCGGCCGGCCACGAGGACGTTCTCCAGGCCGACGGGCAGCAGCGCGCCATACGGGATCGAGACGTTCTCGAACGCCTGTGAGGGCGATGGCGAGACCCCGATCTCATCCCGATGGCGCACCCCCCGCTTCCATTCCTCAGCGCTCATCGGATGGCGCCCGAGCACGCGCCCGGTGTGGCGCACGCCGACCTGCGGCGCCGAGAGCATGAACCACGCGTGCTCGAACCCCGGAGCGTGCCGGCGGAAGTAGTCCAGGTGCGCGACCATGCGCCGGCGCGACTGGATCTCGACCCGCGTCAGGTCCGCGACGTCAAGCCCGCTGTAGCCGCGCAGCCGCGGTCCGAGGAACAGCGCCACGTCGTCGCGCCACCCGATCACCGGCCGTTCGACGTAGCCGAGCGACTCGCGGGCCTGCGCCATCAGCGCGCGGTGGCCCTGGGGATCCTCGCGCTTGAAGGCCAGCCAGCGCTTGAAGTCGACGCCCGCCCACGTCCACCCGGTGTTGAGGCAGTGCTGAATGTTGCTCTCACTGCCCCCGGCGTCTGACTCGAAGGCCGCGCCCGCCTGGCGGCACACGTCGAGGTCTCCCGTGGCGTCGATGACCACGCGGGCCAGCAATGCGCGCCGGCCCTGCTTGCTCTCGAAGATGACCCCGCTGACGTCTGCGCCGTCGCGCACGACGTCAGCCGCCCAGCTGTGGAAGAGGAAGCGCACCCCGGCGGCGGCCAGCAGCTCGACCGAGGCGAGCTTGAGCCATTCGGGATCGATCATCGGCGACCAGGTGACCACGCCGCGAAAGGCGCCCTGGCGCCCGCCCCAGTGGGCGACGTCCTCCTCGTCCTGCGAGCCCCACTGATCCTGGGGGGCGCCGGCGACGGCGTGATCCGGGAGCTGCTTAAGGATCTCGCGGGCGAAGCCGTCGATGACGCGCCGGCCGGTCCAGTCGGTCATCCGGTCGATCCAGATGACCAGCCCGCCGGTCGACAGCCCCCCGAGGTGGTTGTAGCGCTCCACCAGGGTCACCTCCGCGCCGAGCCGTCGCGCGGCCAGAGCCGCCGCGCAGCCGGCCGGCCCGCCTCCGACGACCAGCACGTCGGTCTGCGCGTGCACCGGCGTCTCGCGCGGTGACTCGTACACGGTGGCCCCCGCCGGGGCCGGCCGCGGGGTGAGCTCGTCACCGCCGGTGTCAGAAGTGGCGGACTCGTCGCTGGCGCCGTGATAGCGCTCGTGGTCACCGCTCACTCAGGCGACGCTAACAGCAGGCCCCATGCCCTCAAAATCGATGTCTCGTATGGACGCCATCAATCGCGCTGATCAGCGGCTCCGGCACTCGCAAGCCGCCTGGCCGCGGGAGCAGCAACGGAGTGGCGAGCAGCAGCGCGCCGGCGATCCCGATCCCGATACGCGGGCTGGTGACCGCGGCCAGCACCCCCCACAGCGCGGTGAGCAGCGCGATCACGGCACTGCTCGATACCGACCACGCCGAGAGCATCCGCGCCACGCGATCCGGCGCGGTCTGCTCGAGCCGGTAGGTCGCCATCACCGGGCTGAACACGCCGATGCACGTGACCAGGCCGAACTGGAGGACCATGACGATCGCGATCCCGGCGAGGCCCGGCCGGATGAAGACCAGCCCGATCGGCCAGCACGCCCGTAGGGCCCCGCTGACGAACATCACCTTCGCCTGCCCGGACCGCGCGACGAGCCGCCGCGCCAGCCGCGCGCCGACCAGTCCGCCCACACAGGGCGTCGCGAAGGCGAGGCCGAACTGCCACGGGGCGAATCCCAGGCTGCGGAGCATGAGCACGGACAGCAGCGGCTCGGTGGCCAGGATGAGGCCGTTGACGATGATGTTGTTGACGAACAGGCTGCGCAGCTGGGGGTGGCTGAGGATGTAGCGCCAGCCGTCGAGCAGGTCGCCGGGGCGCGCCCGCGTCGCCTCGGCGCGGACCGGGGGCGGCTCGGGGTCACGGATCGCGCCGATCCCGAGAGCCGAGAGCAGGTAGCTGGTCGCGTCGGCGACGACGGTGATGACCGGGCCGAACAGCCCGATGGCCGCCCCGCCGAGCGGCGGCCCGACCGCGGTCGCGCTCCACGTCGTCGACTCGAACCGACCGTTGGCGACAAGCAGGTCCTCGCCTGCCACCAGCCGCTTGAGGTACGCCCCGCTGGCTGCCCGGAACGCATTCTTGGCCGCGCCGACGATCACGGACACGACCACGAGCTGGAGGAAGCTGAGCCGGCCCAGCACGTAGGCGACGGGGATGCTGAGCAGCGCCGCGAAGCGGATGAGGTCCATCGCGACCATCACCGGCCGCTTGCGCCGGAACTCCACCCACGGACCCAGCGGCACCGCGACCAGCGCGCCCACCCCCATCCCCGACGCCGAGAGGATGGACACCTGGGCGGCCCCCGCGTGCAGCACCCGGATCGCGATGATGGCGAAGGCCCCGAACCCCAGCCCGGTCCCGTAGGCGCTCACCGCGTAAGCCGTCCACAGCCAACCGAAGTTGCGGCCGAGCCGGAACCGACCCACCCCATCGCGGCCCTCCGGGCCTCTGCTGCCTTCGGACATCCTCATGACGCGAACGACGGATCAAAGCGCTCGGACCGGACGGGGCGGGAGCGCCGTTGCCGGCGGGTCCGCGATCAGGTGTCGGAGCCGCCGATGACGGCGGAATCGGCGGGGTCGGCGTAGAGCCGCGCCACGTCCGCGGCCCGGCACTCGAGCGTCCGGCGCTGGTTGAGGTAGCCCTTGTCGGTGATCTCGCCGGCATCGAGGCTCGGCGGCTGAGCCAGCAGCAGCAGCCGCTCGATCCGCGACGCCGACCCGGCATCGGCGTTGAGGGTGGCCAGCGCGCGGCGCAGATGCTCGCGCAGCGCGGGGTCGCCGAGGGCGACATCCTCGCTCGCCCCCGTCACCCTCCGCGCCTCGGCCTGATTGACCCAGGCCATGGCCGCGACGTACTCGGCGTCCTGCCCGCAGATGACGGCGTCGCTGAGCACGCCGGCGGCGCTGATCAGGCGGGTGCGCAGCCCGCCGGCCGCGACCCACGTCCCGGTGAGCAGCTTGAAGTTCTCGGCGATCCGGCCGTCGAACACCATGCCCTGGTTGGGGTCGTCCTCGTCAAGCAGTCTCACCGCGTCCCCCGAGCGGTAGAAGCCGTCCTCGTCGAAGGTGGCCTGCGTCAGCTCGGGCCGTCGGAAGTACCCGGGGGTGACGTTCGGTCCCTTGACCCGGATCTCGAGCCGGTCGCCCACCGGGGCCAGCTTGATCGTGCACCCGGGGATGGGCACGCCGATGCAGCCGGTCGGGGCGCCGAGGTAGTGCATGCTGGTGGCGCAGGGGGCGGTCTCGGTGGTGCCCCAGCTCGAGGTGAGCGGCACCTCGTGGTCGGCGTGCTCGGCGGCCAGCGTGCGCAGGCGCGCGGCCAGCGCGTCGGGCAACGCGGCGGCGGCGTAGAACATGAAGCGCAGGCGGCTGAAGAACCGCTCGGCCAGCTGCGGGTCGCTCTCCAGCGCGGGTGCGAGCAGCGCGTACCCGGCGGGCACGTTGAAGTACAGCGTGGGCGGGACCTCCTTGAGCGCAGCGACTGTGCGCGGGAACAGCGGCGGCACCGGCTTGCCGTCGTCGATGTAGATCGTGCCGCCGTTGAACAGCGCCAGGTTGAGGTTGTGGTTGGCCCCGAACGTGTGGCTCCACGGCAGCCAGTCGACCATGATCGGGGGCTCGTCGGCCAGGAACGGCCAGATGGCGCGGAGCATCGCCTGGTTGGCGCACAGCATCCGGTGGGTGTTGATCACGCCCTTGGGGACGCCGGTCGACCCCGAGGTGAAGAGCAGCTTGGCCACCGTGTCGGGCGCGGCCTCGCCCGCGACGCCGGCCCGGTCGCCGGGGCCGGTGGCGAGGAGGTCATCCAGGCACAGCGCGCCGTCGCGCTCGCCCCGTGCGACGAGCACCTGTGAGACGATCGGCGCCAGCGCGTCCAGCGCGGCGCCGAACGGCCCGGCGTCGTCGGCGAAGACCAGGCCCGGCTGGGTGAGCTCGGCGATGGCCTTGATCCGCGCGTGGTCGGCGCTCATCAGCGAGTAGGCGACGCTGATCGGCATCACCGGGATCTCGGCGGCGTAGGCGCCCAGACTGACCAGCAGGTGCTCCAGCGAGTTGCCCGAGAGGATCATCACCGGCTTGCCGGGCCCGAGCCCGAGCTTCGTGAATGCCTGGGCCAGCGCGCATGACCGGCGTTGCGCCTCGCCGTAGGTGAGCGTACTCCATCGGTCCTCGGCGTCTCGCTGGGCGGCGAGCGGGCGGTCGGGGTGTTCGGTGGCCCGCTGCCGGAGCACGGCGGGGATCGACGGCTCGATGTCGGCCGGGGGCCGGCGGGAGAAGAGCACGGCCGAGCCGTCGTCGCGGCGCTCGATCTCGATCTCCGGGGGCACGAACGTCTGGAGTTCCAGTAGCCGGCTCATGGCGGTTCGTCCTCCTTGTCTGCGCCGGGGTCGCCGTTACATCATGCGCGGTCCGTGGCCGCGGCGCACCACTCACGCAATAATCTTGCGGCAAATACCGCCAAAAGGGCGGTTTCATTGCGGCAAAATGACGATTGGCTGCGTCTCCGTTGCGCCCGAGGCGGTACTGGGCAAACATTCCGTTCATGACTGCGATCGCCCACCCTCACCACGCTGCGAGCCGGACCGCCCTCGATCTCGACGGCGCCACGCTCACCATCTCCGATGCGCTCGACGTCTCTCGCGGCCACCGGATGGTGCGATTGTCCGAGCGCGCGGCGGAGGCGGTCCGTTCCAGCTGCAGCCTCAAGCATGAGCTGATCGCCCGGGAGATCCCGATCTACGGCGTCACCACCGGCTTCGGCGACAGCGCCCACCGCCAGATCTCCCCGGACAAGGCCGGGAAGCTGCAGCAGAACATCCTGCGCTTCATGGGCGTCGGCACCGGGCCGATCGCTCCGCCCGAGGTCGCGCGTGTGACCATGCTGCTGCGCGCCAACTGCCTGTCCAAGGGGAACTCGGGCGTGCGGGTCGAGCTCGTCGAGCGCCTGCTCGAGCTGCTCAACCACGACGTCACGCCGTTCATTCCCGAGCGCGGTTCGTGTGGGGCCAGCGGCGACCTCGCGCCCCTGTCCTACGTCGGCCGGGCCCTGGCGGGGGATGGCGACGTGCTCCATGACGGCATGCCGCGTCCTGCCGCCGACGTTCTGGCCGAGCTCGACCTTCAGCCGTTCCTGCTGGAGGCCAAGGAGGGGCTCGCACTGACCAACGGCACCTCGTTCATGAGCGCCTTCGCGTGCCTGGCGGTCGGCGCCGCGGAGGAGCTCGCCGACCTCGCCGACCTGATGACCGCGATGGCCTCCGAGGCGCTGCTCGGTAACCGCGGCCACTTCAACGCCTTCCTGTTCGACGAGGCCAAGCCCCACCCGGGGATGGTCACCAGCGCCCGCCACATCCGCGAGCTGCTGGCCGAATCCAACCTGGCGGCCGACAGCGACGCGCTCTTTGCCGGGGGCATGGACGGCGCCGGGTTCCTGGAGCTGGACCGCCAGGTCCAGGACAAGTACTCGATCCGCTGCGCCCCGCACGTCATCGGTCCGCTCCGCGACGTCCTGGACTGGGTGCAGCGGTGGATCGCCGTCGAGATCAACTCGTCCGACGACAACCCGCTCTTCAACGTGGCGGGCGGCCGCGTCGAGAGCGGCGGCAACTTCTACGGCGGCCACATCGGGCAGGCGATGGACTCACTCAAGGTGGCCCTGGCCAACCTGTGCGACCTCATCGACCGTCAGATCGCTCATGTCGTCGATGAGAAGTTCAACCGAGGCCTCACCGCCAACCTCATCCCGCGCTTTGAGCCCACCGATCCTGAGGCGGGCCTGCACCACGGCTTCAAGGGCCTGCAGCTCTGCGCCTCGGCGATGACCGCCGAGGCCATGCACCTGTGCGCGCCGACCACGATCCACTCGCGCTCCACCGAAGCCCACAACCAGGACAAGGTCTCGATGGGGACGATCGCCGCCCGTGACACCCGCTCGATCGTCGAGCTGGCCCAGAACATCGCCGCGATCCACCTCATGGCCTGCTGCCAGGCGCTTGAGCTGCGTGGCATCGAACAGGCGAGCCCGCGCACCCAGGCGGCGTTCCGCCAGGTGCGCGAGCACGTCCCGTTCGCCGACCGCGACCGCTATTTCGATGCCGACATCGCCACGACCGTGGCGCTCATCCAGTCGGGCGCGATGTCGGCGTTCGTGGGCTGACTCGAGCCGGCTGCGCCCCTCACTTCAGAGAGTCGGTGCTGACCCTGGTCACGCCGTAGGTGACCGTTACCGCCGGCTTGGCCGGATCGCCGCCGAGGAACTTCACGGGGATCCCGGTGTCGGCGCCGATGATGAGCTGCTCCTGGTAGCCGTCGGGCATCGCCGGAGCGGTGGCGGTAAGGGAGAGCGTCGGCTGGCCGTCGGTCGTCGTCTGCGTCACCGTGACGTCGTGGAGCGTGGCCAGTAGACGCAGGACGCCGCTGCGGACCTGTGGATTCCCGGCCCCCGCGATCAGCGCGTCCTGCGAGTTGCCCCACAGCCAGTTGTCGAACAGGCCGGTGCTGCTGGCGGTGCCGCCCTTCTCCTGGGCGGCCTTCCGCATCTCGGGCGTCACCACGGTCGTCCGCGGGATCGTGTGCGACGGATTGGCGGCGGAGGCCATGCGCTCCGCGTCTGCGGTGACGTTGCCCGTCGCCGCATCCGTGGCGATCGCCACCTCCCGCCCGAACAGGCCGTCGGCCAGGTTGTGGCCGGCGCTGATCTCTGCCCCGAGGCCGTCGCGGCTGTGCGCGAAGAAGTACTGCCCGGCGTCGGTGTAGAGATCGGCGACGCTGATCGCCGGCTTGCCGGGATAGGACGTGCTGCGGATCACCAGCGTCGCGTTGCCGGCCGGTTGGGCCTGGGCCCGGACGTGGTCGGCGACGCGGACCAGGACCGACTCGTGCGCCTGCGCATGGGCGTGACCCCGTGCGGGTGCGGGGAGCGGCACCGACGCCGTCGGCTGCGCCGTGCCGTGAGACACACGCGACGGCGCCGCACCGATGACCAGGACGGCGGCGAGCACCGCCGCGGCTGCGGCGACCGGCACCACCGCCGCGACGAGGCGCCGGCGCCGCGGGTGGCGGTGCCGCTCGTCGGCGATGTGGGCGTGCAGTGCCTCCTTGGCGTTGCTCGTGACCGTCTGGTCGAGGGGCACGGTCTGCGGCTGTTCGCGAACCAGCCAGTCGCGCTCACTGGTGATCATGGTCATTCCTTTCGTTCAAGTGGTCGCGCACCCGGCGGCGGGCGCGGTGCAGGCGGGAGCGGACGGTGCCGAGCGGCACGTCGAGGGCCCGGGCGATCTCCGCGTACCGGAGGTCGCCCACGCCCACAACAGAAGCGCCTCGCGCTCGTCCGGGGTGAGGCCGGCCAGCGCGGCCCCGAGCTGAGGGCCCAGGAGGTGGCGCTCGAGGCCGCCTGCGGCGCCCTGCTCCGCCGGCCGGCCGGCCAGCTGAGCGGACCGCAGCGCCACCGCATCGCGCCGGCGCCGGTCGCGGAAATGGTGCTGGAGAAGCCTGACGGCGATCCCGTACAGCCAGGGCCGGGCGTCCTGGTAGGTGGTGTCATACCGGCGCCGCTTGTCAAAGGCGACGCGGAACGTCTCGGCGGCCACGTCCTCGCCCGCCGCGCCGGCCCGTGCGCAGCAGAACGAGTGCAGGGCCGGCCAGTAGCGGTCGAAGAGCTCCTCGAAGGCGTGGGGGTCGTGCCGGGACCGCGCGATGATCGAGGCGTCGGTTCGCGCGTGGGTGTCTCGCCGTGGCGCCGAGTCCGCCACGAGCTGGAGTTGTGGGAGATGCATATCGGCTCCTGATCTCCCCGACGGGTCTGAAAAGTTCTCGGCCGTGTGAGACGCCATGCACCATGATCCGCCACTCGACCTCCCGGGCATGCCTCCTGGTGCGCGTTCGCCGTGGGGCCCGCGGCCCGAAGCGCGTCGGTCACTTCGTCAGCGTCACGCCGCCCTTGACCGAGCTGGCCGCCCCCTGGGCCGGGGCGAACCTGATCGTCACCCTGCAGCCCATACGACGGGCGTGGCGCAGGCGCGCGGCGGCGCCACGCACCAGTGTGAGCGTCACGCTCCGCTGCCCGGCGGTGGCGAAACGGACGTGGGCGGCGGCCAGTGCCGTCGGGTCCCGCCCATTGGTGCTCAACGTCACGGTCAGCGTGCCCGCGGCGGGCGCGCTGAACCCGATTGAGAGCTTGCGCTGGTGCAGCAAGCCGTGGATGGCGAGCCGCTTGAGCCCGTGGACGAGCGTGGTGAGCAGCACGTGCAGCTGATGGGCGAAGTTGGCCCCCGGCGCCGGCGCCGGCGCCAGCGCGGCCGGCCCCAGGCTGGGCTCGGTGGCCCCGGGCACGATCAGCCGCGGCTGGCTGATCGTGGCGCAGTTGGTGGCATCTGGGATCTGCGCCGACCAGATCCCGTTGTCCTCCTGCCAGGCCAGGGCCTGTCCGTTCGCGCTCCAGGTCGGATTCTGGAACTTGCCCGCGGGCCCCGTGAAGGCACACTCGGGCGTGGGCGTTGCCGGCGGTGCCCCGTTCGCTTTGTAGAGGACGATCTGCTCATTGGAGTCGCCTCGGACCAGGGCGATGCGTTGGCCGTCCCGGCTCGCCACGCCGTCGGTCAGCCCCACCGGGTTCACGCAGCCGCAGTTGTCGGTGTCGCCCCACCACTGCGCCGCCTCCGCCATGCCCAGCTTGTAGTACCACTGGGTCGCGTTGCCGTTGGACAGCAACAGCGTGTCGTTCGACATCCACGACGGGTGAGCGCCGGTGTTCGGTGTCCCGACCTCGTCGGGGTTGGTGAAGCGGTCGACATGGCTGATGAGCGCGCGGCTGGACACGTCGAAGCAGAACAGGCAGGTGCCGGTGCTCACCTCGGTCACGAACCAGTACGCGACGAGCTGGCCGTTGGGGGAGACGCGAGCGTCGATCGCTCCGGTCCCGGGCGCGGGCGTGTTGATCGGCGGGTTCACCAACTCGCCGTCCTCGTGCATCCGCCAGATCTGCGCCCGCCCGCCCGCCGGCGTGCGCAGCGCGACGATCGTCCCGTCATCGGCCTGGGAGGGCGAGGAGTACGGGGAGTCGGGCGTCCCGTCGAGTGTGACCTGGTGCTCGCCGGTGCCGTCCGGGTTGGCCACCCACACGTTGTTGGCGCGGATGAACACGAGGCTGTCGGCGGTCGCCGGAGCCGCTGAGAGCATCAGTGCGACGAGCGCGCAGCCGAGTGCCGTCAGAGCCTTCGTCATCGCGCCCCCCTGACCTACGGCGCCGCGGGCCGGAGGCTCCAGCTGAAGGTCACGCCCAGCGCTGCGGTCGACGGGCTCCCCGGCAGGCTCGTCGATCCGAACGGCAGCGACGTGGGGCCTCCCGGGTGCGAGGCGATGATGGCGGGTGCCTCAGGACCGAAGTTGACCGATTGCGTGCCGTCGGGGCAGGCGATGGTGATCCGGTAGAGCTGCTGGGGCGTCGCGAAGCCGGCGTTGTACTGCTCGTGCTTGTAGTCGACGACGAAGGCGCCGGCGGGCTGGTTGGCCCGAGTGAACGTCGCCGGTCCCGACCCGCTCCACGTGCAGCCTTCCTCATCGGTGCCGGAGTCCGTCCAGGTGACGGTGCCGGACATGATGTAGCTGAAGACGCCGCTCTTGTAGCCGTCGTAGACGAACTGGGCGTTCGACGACGTCCAGCTCTCGACGTTGCCGAGGACACTCTCGTACTCGCCGCCGAGCGACCCCTGCCATCGCGCGGCGGCGACCGTGAAATCTCCCGCCCCGTCTCGCGCGCACTGAGGCTTGTGGGTTGCCTCGCGATTCTGATGGTCGGCGTCGGCGCAGATCTCGAGGGTGTAGGCGCCGAGCGGGAAGTCCATCACGTGCACGACGAGCTGTGAGCCCGGATCGCGCTGCCCCGGACCCAGCGGCGGCACCTCGCGCCTGGCCAGCAACCAGCGCCTGCCGCCGTGCTCCAGATAGACCTTGGTCACGCTCCGTCCGGCCTGGGCCCTCCCGGCATTGGCCGTCGTGTCCTCGATCGACAGGTTCGGGTCGCGCTCGTTCTGGAAGACGAACTCGCCCCCTTTGGTCCCGATGGACCAGTGCGTGACGGCCAGGTCGGGCTTCGGCTTGGGCTTGCGCTTCTGGGCGAGGGCCGCCGGCGCGGTCGCCATCAGCGCGACGATGAGCATCGCCGCTCCGATCCCGGCGCGCCGTCGCCGAACGGCCCTCTTCCCGGTGCGTCGCCCCATTGCGGGCGACGCTACGCGCTTGGTGTAGCGGCCACAACAGGGATTTCCCTAGGTTTGCCCCTCCCGGGATCGCGTCTGGCGACGTAGTGTTCGCGGCGTGCTGATCGGCCGAGCGCCGGAGCTCTCGCGACTGAGTGCGCTGATCGACGCCGCGCGGAGCGGACGGAGCTCCGCGCTGATCGTGCACGGGGATCCGGGCATCGGGAAGACGAGCCTGCTCCAGCACGCGGTGGACGGAGCCGCGGAGTTCCGAGTGCTGCGTGCCCGGCCGCTGCAGGCGGAGTCAGAGCTCCCGTTCGCCGGTCTGTCGGAGCTGCTGCATCCGATCGTCGAGCTGCGCGAGCGCATCCCGGGCCCGCAGCGGGCGGCGCTGGCGGGCGCGTTGGCGCTGGGCCCCGCGGTCGGCGGCGACCGGTTCGCCGTGGCCGCGGCGACGCTGTCGGTCCTCGCTGCCGCCGCCGAGGAGGCGCCGGTACTGGTGCTCGTCGACGATGCTCACTGGCTGGATGATCCATCGCGCGTGTCGTTGATCTTCGCCGGGCGGCGACTGGGGAGCGAGGGCATCGCGTTGCTCTTCGGCATGCGCGATCGTACGTGGCTCCAGGACACGGGGCTCGACACGCTGCGCCTCGACGGCCTGCCGGCGGACGCTGCTGCCGCCCTCATCGACAGGACCGATGTGCCGCTCGACCCCGCTGTCCGTGACCGGCTCGTCGCCGAGATGCGCGGCAACCCACTGGCGATCATCGAAGGCGTCTCGACCTTGACTGAGGATGAGCGCCGGGGCCGCGTGCCGATCGCGCATCCTCTGGCCGTGGGCGCCACCCTGGAGCGGGCCTTCGCCCAGCACCTGGAGGGTCTGCCCGATGACACGCGTCAAGCGCTCCTCATCGCGGCCGCGAGCGACACCGGCGACGCGCGCGAGATCCTCGCCGCCATGGCCGCGGAAGGGCTGAGCCCGCAGGTGCTGGAGCCGGCCGAAGGCTCCGAGTTGGTCACGCTGGCCGCAGGACGGATCGAGTTCCGCCACCCGTTGGTGCGGTCAGCCGCCTACCACGTGCGCGACCCTGCCGTCAGGCGTGAAGCGCATCGCGCGCTGGCGGCTGCCGTGGGCAGCGTCGATCAGGGGGCATGGCACCTGGCCGCCGCTGCCGCGGGGCCCGATGAGGAGGTGGCGGCGATGCTCGAGGCCAGCGGGACCAGGGCCCTTGCGCGCAGCGCGTACGGAGCGGCGGCCAGAGCACTGGAGGCGGCGGCGGCGCTCAGCCCCGACGACGCCGGCAGGCTGCACCGGACGATCCTGGCCGGGCGCGCGATCTGGCTGGGTGGGGAGCCCGCGCGCGCGGCGCGGGTCCTGGAGACCGCGGCGAAGCTCGCGCCCGACCCCTTGGTGCGAGCACAGGTCCAGCAGTCGCGCGCGCTGGCGATGTACTTCACCTATCCCGTGGCCGAGACGCACTCGATGCTTGTCACCGAGGCGGCGCGGGTGGCCGACCGGGACCCGCTCGTGGCCGCACGGCTGCTCTGCACCGCGTCGAACGTCAGCATGATGGCGGGCGAGGTGAAGCGCGCCGAGGATATGGCGTGGGAGGCGATGAGGATGGTCGGCGACGACGCCGGGCCGGCGGGGGTCATCGCCAAGCTCACGCTGGGGGGCTCCTTGGCCTTGCGTGGCAGCGTCGCCGACGGGCTGCGGATGATCGAGCCGGTGCTGGCCGGCGCGGGGGAGAGGCTCATGGATCCTGCCGGCGAGTTGGCGTCGGCCCTGCTCCCCGTCATCCCGATCCTCACCTGGACCGATCGCCGTGAGTCGGCGCGCGCGATGCTGGAGAGCATCATCGACCGCGCTCGGGCGGCCGGCGCGGTGACCAGCCTGCCGTTCTGGCTGGCCGGCCTCTCAGAGCTCGAGCTGCGCGAAGGCAGGATCACGCCCGCCTACGCGGCGGCATCCGAGTCCGTCCAGCTGGCCGTCGACACCGGTCAGGCCACCGAGCTGACCTTCTCGCTCGTGACGCTCGCGCGACTGGATGCCGTCCTCGGCAACGAGAGCGAATGTCGCGGCCTGGTGTCGACCGCGCTCGAGAGCGCGCGACAGACGGGCGCCGGGTCGATCGAGACCTACGCGGCCAGTGTCCTGGGCCTGCTCGAGCTCTCGCTGGGCCGGCCCGGCCGAGCGATCCCGCACCTGATGACCTGTGCCCGCCTGCAGACCGTCCACGGGGCGGGCCTGCTGGCAGTGGTGCACTGGGCGGGCGATCTGGTCGACGCCCAGGTCCGGACCGACGACCTCGACGGCGCCCACGCCACGGTCGCGATGGTCCAGGCCAACGCCGAGCGCACCGGCGTGCGCTGGGAGCTCTCCGTCGCCGCGCGCGGCCGCGGGATGCTCGCCCCCGAGAGCGACTATGAGAGCGAGTTCGACCGGGCCCTGACGCTGCACGGCGATGACACGGGCTATGAGCGAGCGCGCACTCTGCTCGCCCTCGGCATGCGCCGGCGGCGGTCGCGCAGACGCGCGGATGCGCGTACCGCGCTGCGCGAAGCCCTCACCTATTTCGAGTCGGCCGGCGCCCTGCCGTGGGCCGAGCAGGCCCGCGTCGAGCTCCGGGCCGCGGGAGAGGCACTGGCGCCCGAACCGTCAGCCGACGAATCGTTGCGCGCACTCACTCCGCAGGAGCTCCAGGTCGCGCTCACCGTCGCCGCCGGCGCCACCAACAAGGAGGCCGCCGCGGCGCTGTTCCTGAGTACCAAGACCGTCGAGTTCCATCTCTCGAACGCCTATCGCAAGCTGAATCTCAGATCCCGAGCCCAACTCGTCCGCAGGGTCGCCGGCCTGTCGTAGGCGGTCGGGTCGTGGCGGGGCGGCGGGCGGCCGCCGGGCGCGGGGCGGCCGTGCGGCGCGCGAGCGGTTCAGCAGCCGCGGTTGAGCTTGCTTGACCCCGGCGCCAGGCAGCCGACCTGGGCCTTGGGGAGCTTCGCCTGGCGGATCGCGAACACGAAGGCCTTGCCGTTGGCGTTGCGCTGGGTGACGGTGACGGTGATCCGGCTGCCGGCGCTGAGCTGGTGGCCGCGGAACAGGCGTGTGAGGTCGACGTCACGGCTGCGGGCGTGGCACTTCTTGCCCTTGCACTTGGCGGGCTTGACCGCCGCCGCCGACTGGGACTTGGATGGGCAGCCATTGCCGGTGCAGGCGACCTTGAGCAACGCCTTGGTCGGGACCGAGGCGATCTTCATGGAGGCGACGGTCGTCGCCGCTCCGTGCGAGACCAGCGTGAAGTCCCATGTCATCACCGGGCTCGGGCTGAGCGCGTGGGCGGCGGGCCCGGCGGATCGGCGACGCAGCGCAGCGACGCCACCGGGTAGACGTTGTCGGAGGCGGCAGCCGAGACGTGAACGGCGTGCGTGTACCAGCCGTTGGCGCCGTTCGGTGCGCCCGGGGAGAGCGTCACCGTGGTGACCGGCGGGAATGCGCCGGCGTCGACGGCAATCCCGTTGGGACCGCCGGCGCCGGTGATGAAGGCCGAGTTCGAGGCGGTTCCGTCGAGGTTGGCGCGGCCGATCGCGTTCTCGGGGAAGCTTGTCCAGTACACGTGGCCCGAGTCGACGGCGGCCGCGCTCGGCGAGTTGAGGCCACCGATGAAGTCGTCGTCGGCCGTGCCGCCGCCGATAGGGGCGCGACCAATTGAGCCGTGGCCGAAGTCGGCCCAGTACACGTGGTTGGCATCGACCGCGACGCCGTTGGGGCGGCGTTCATGGGGAGGCCGGTGATGAACGCTGGCGCAACGATGCTGCCGACGAAGGTGAAGCGGCCGACCGTGCCGTTCCCGTTGTTGGCCCAGTAGATGTGGCCGGCGTCGACCGCGACGCCCTGGGGCACGTTGGCGCCCGTGATGAAGCTCGGATTTGGCGAGGAGCCATCGAGGTTGGCGCGGCCGATCGAATTGGTGCCCTGGTCCGTCCAGTAGACGTGGCCCGAGTCGACTGCCACGCCCGTCGGGTCCGAAGCGACGGTGATGAAATTCTGGTTGGGCGCGGAGCCGTCGAGGTTCGCCCGCCACGCCGGCACGGAGTACCTGCCCGCGCCGGCCGGGCTCTGGGTGTCCTTGATCAGCCAGGCGCGATGGTCGGCGGTCTCATACCGGGTGCCGAAGCCGCTGTAGCCCGAGGTCACGCCCGCGTGGCCGGAGGTGCCGCGGCCGGCCGGCAGCGCGCCCGGATACCGGTTGGAGAACGTGCCGGTGCCCCCGCCCGAGCAGCTCGTCGAGCTCTACGACCATTCCCCACCCCGACGATCCGCTGTTCCTGCGGGCTCACGCAGAGCGGGTGAGCCGCCAGACCGACGCGCCCGACTCGCCGCAGACGTTCGCCGCCCCGGCGCCGCGCCACACGTCCGCGGCCGCGCGCACTCATCATCGCCGTCACGGCCGCCGCCGCGCGCGCGATCTGCGCGTCCGCTCTGCCCCAGGCCGGTCTGGACGAGACCGGAGTGAGGGGGAGGTTGTGTGATGATATGTGATGGTAAGTGGGTTTACGAGTGGTTTTATGGTATGACGAATGTTTGGATGGGGGGGGGGGGGGGGGGGGGGGGGGGGGGGGGGGGGGGGGGGGGGGGGGGGGGGGGGGGGGGGGGGGGGGGGGGGGGGGGGGGGGGGGGGGGGGGGGGCTTGTCCAGTACACGTGGCCCGAGTCGACGGCGGCCGCGCTCGGCGAGTTGAGGCCACCGATGAAGTCGTCGTCGGCCGTGCCGCCGCCGATAGGGGCGCGACCAATTGAGCCGTGGCCGAAGTCGGCCCAGTACACGTGGTTGGCATCGACCGCGACGCCGTTGGGGGCGGCGTTCATGGGGAGGCCGGTGATGAACGCTGGCGCAACGATGCTGCCGACGAAGGTGAAGCGGCCGACCGTGCCGTTCCCGTTGTTGGCCCAGTAGATGTGGCCGGCGTCGACCGCGACGCCCTGGGGCACGTTGGCGCCCGTGATGAAGCTCGGATTTGGCGAGGAGCCATCGAGGTTGGCGCGGCCGATCGAATTGGTGCCCTGGTCCGTCCCGTAGACGTGGCCCGAGTCGACTGCCACGCCCGTCGGGTCCGAAGCGACGGTGATGAAATTCTGGTTGGGCGCGGAGCCGTCGAGGTTCGCCCGCCACGCCGGCACGGAGTACCTGCCCGCGCCGGCCGGGCTCTGGGTGTCCTTGATCAGCCAGGCGCGATGGTCGGCGGTCTCATACCGGGTGCCGAAGCCGCTGTAGCCCGAGGTCACGCCCGCGTGGCCGGAGGTGCCGCGGCCGGCCGGCAGCGCGCCCGGATACCGGTTGGAGAACGTGCCGGTGCCCCCGCCCGAGCAGCTCGTCGAGCTCTACGACCATTCCCCCACCCCGACGATCCGCTGTTCCTGCGGGCTCACGCAGAGCGGGTGAGCCGCCAGACCGACGCGCCCGACTCGCCGCAGACGTTCGCCGCCCCGGCGCCGCGCCACACGTCCGCGGCCGCGCGCACTCATCATCGCCGTCACGGCCGCCGCCGCGCGCGCGATCTGCGCGTCCGCTCTGCCCCCCAGGCCGGTCTGGACGAGACCGAGCCACAGCTGACGCGCGGCGACGCGTTCGTCGTCGATCGATATGTCGACGGCAACGCCGGGCCCCACGAGTGGCCCCATGGCACCACCAACGCCTCCGGACAGACGATCGCGGGGTGGGTGCTGGCCAGCTGGCTGTGCCGGTGAGGCCCCCGGGTCCCGGTACCCTGCGTCTCAGGAGTCACCGGGCTACGTCATGTGCTACGGACCGGTCCCGTTGTCAGGCACACCGGTGGGCAACTGGCCGCGACAGGCGTGATCGGCCCTGCGAAACAGCGGGGTGTAGCGGCCCGTCGGCGCGGTCCCGGGCACGTTCCCGAGGCTCAGGCCGCCCTGTGCGTCGGGATCGAGCATCGGGATCCCCTGAGCACGCATGCACCGGGCGTAGTGCAGTAGTCCCTGCTGGCGCGCCTGTCGTTGCTCGTAGCTCATCCCGTTCTCTCGGCTCTGTCTGCCAGCAGCCTTCATCGCCTCGACGGAGGTGATCAGGTGATTGCAGCTCGCGTACGCCGTGGTCGTCGCTGGTGTCTTCTCCGGTAGGTCCAATGTGAGCCCGGCGTGTCCGGACCGGTGGTACGGATCGGCCATGTGCACGCCGTGGTGGCGCATGCACACGGTGAACCGGAGGAAGGCCTGGTCCCCACGGCTCAACTGCCCTGACGGCGCCGTTGCGCCGCTCACGGACCCGCCGCAGGCCGCGGCCCCGGCCCCAACCCCCAAAGCTGCCACCAGCACCAGTCCTGTATGTCGTAGGTTTTTCATGCGGCGAGTAGTACGCCGTCACCGATTACATCCCGTCAACAGCCGTCGTGGTGCTGTTACCGCGTTGTGATCCCTGCTCAGCGAGGATGCGCAGGCATGCGAGTGCTCGTCGTCGAGGACCACAGCGAGTTCGCCAACCACATCGCCGAGGGCCTGCGCGATCGCGGAATCGCAACAGATGTCGCCTACGACGGCGTCAGAGCGCTGCACAAGAGCCTCGCGACGCCATACGACGTGATCCTTCTGGACCGTGATCTGCCGCTCGTGCACGGCGACCGAGTCTGCGCGCAGCTGCGCGAAAATGGAAACCGGGCGCGCATTCTGATGCTCACCGCCGCGGCGACCATCGCCGATCGGGTCGAGGGTCTCAACCTGGGCGCTGACGATTACCTGACCAAGCCGTTCGCCTTCGATGAGTTGGTCGCGCGCGTGCACGCGCTCGCGCGACGCGAGCCCTCCGCGCCGCCGGTGTTGAGCCGACAAGGCATCACGCTGGACCGCGCGCGCCGCACGGCGACTCGCGATGGCAGGCTGTTGCAGCTCAACCGCAAGGAGTTCGGGGTGCTCGAAGCTCTCATGAGCGCAAACGGCGCGGTCGTCAGCCAGGAATCGCTGCTGCAGACGGTCTGGGACGAGAACGCCGATCCGTTCACGAAGACCGTCGCGGTCACGATGGCGCGCCTGCGTCGCAAGCTCGGAGGTCCGGAGCTGATCGAGACGCTGATCGGGTGCGGCTACCGCATCGGATGAGTCTGCGCGCACGCCTGACCGTGCTCTACGCGGTGCTGTCGCTGATCGCAGGCTCCGGGCTGCTCGCCCTCAGCTACGGGCTGCTCGCGGCGCGGCTGCCGAAGCCCGCGAATCCGATCAAGAGCCTCGGATCCGCGCGCCTCGACGCGCTCTGCAAACAGAAGACCCGCAGCGCCGGCAAGGCCCTGGTCGAGCAATGCGCGCACCGACTTGAAACCGCGGCACGTCTGGGTTCGCAGAACCAGCGCGACCAGACGCTCAACACGATGCTCGATGTCGCGCTGATCGGTCTGGGCGCGGCGACGCTTCTGTCGGGCGCACTGGGCTGGGTCATCTCGGGCCGGGTGCTCAGACCAACGGAAGCGGCTCTCGCAAGCCGCAAGCGCTTCATCGCCAACGCCGCCCACGAGCTTCGCACGCCGCTCAGCTCGATGCGCACCGCACTCGACATCACCCTCTCCAAGCAGCCGGAGCCAACGCAGCATCAGCTGCTCGAAGCCGCCCACGGCGTAAGCCGCTCTGTCGATCAGGCCTCCGCCATCATCGAGGCTCTGCTCACACTCTCCTCAGCGGAGATCTCACCTCGTGTACGCACCGAGGTCGACCTGGCGCCCCTCGCCGAGGATTCCTTAGAGGCGCTTGGGCCGCAGATCACGAGCAGGCAACTGCAGGTCTCCTCCGACACACAGCCGGCACTGACATCTGGAGACCGGGTCCTGATCGCGCGCCTCGTTGGCAACATTCTTGGCAACGCCGTCCGCCACAACGTCCCCGGCGGTGAGATCACGCTTCGTACATGCGAGCGCGATGGCGTCGCAGAGCTCTTCGTGGCCAACTCCGGCCGTGGACTCGACGCCGGAAAGCTCTCGACGCTGTTTGAGCCGTTTACGCGGGGCGAGCGCACGAATGCAGTCGATGGCGTCGGGCTTGGGCTGTCGATCGCGCAGGCGATCGCCACCGCCCACGGCGCGACGATCCGCGCCGACGCCAATTCTGCCGGAGGGCTCGACGTGCAGGTCCTGTTCGACCGCGAATCCGCGAAGGTCTATGAAGCGACGATCTCGTCGACCAACAACGCACTCGTCCGGCGCCACCGGCACTCGTGAGCGGTTTGCCAGGGACAGGACGGCGTCACTGCGTGGCCCGTCACAGCAGCCTCGCGCCATGAACCTGTGCAAAGAGTGTCCTGCTCCAGGGTACGTCCAACCTGGTCGCCGCAGCGGCGTTCATGAGGCACATGCTCGCGTCGTCGTATCCGGTTGCGTCAGTCCAGGCTCCTCCCCGCGACCCCCCGTCGTGGCCGCCTCCGGGAGTGCGGTGCGAGTGCCAGAACTGTCACGTGCACACGTTCCCGAAGGCGTGGCCCGATGCGTTCGCGTGCTGCCATAACTGCGCATCGCGCGCCCTGGCGCCGGTCTTGTCATAGCAGGCGGGCCTGGCGGACCTACTGGCCGTCGAAGACCGCGAACGCGGCGTCGATCCGTGAACGGTCGCCGGTTGCGTTCTCGTCAAGCATGAGACCGCGGATAACCGCGAGGGCCAGGGTGGCTTGGGCCTGGGCGGTGACCTCGTCGGGGCTCGACGGTCTCAGCAACTCGGTAAATTGGGGAAGCCAGTCGTGGACGCTGGCACGGCCGAAACCCGGGAACCGGTCAGGCTGAGTTTGAGCGAGAGCGTTGACCTCGTCGAAGAGCCGGAAGAAGGGACGGTTGGCCGGGTCGGTGATGATGGCCCGGAGGGTGCTGACGAGGCCGCGGAGATCCCGCGGGTTCTGTTCGGCGAGCTGCGCGCGGCAGGTGTCGAGGAGTTGGTTGCGGGCGTTGGCGAGGGCGGCCGCGATGAGCGCGTCGCGCGATCCGAAGTGGTGGACAAGCATCCGGGAGCTGGTCTTGAGGGCGTCCGCGAGCTCTCTCAGGGAGACCTCACAGCTTTGGCGGGCGACGAGCAGTTCGGCCGCTTGGGCTAGTAGATGGTCTCGCCGCCGCTCGTCGCGAGGTCGGCCAGGTGCTGTAACGTTGTTACAGGAATTGGCGGCTGACTCAGGAGGACTCACAGTGGATACCGTGCCAGAAGACTTCAAGCGACGCGCCTTTCGACAGGATCTATCGCGCCGCGCCCCGGCCGGCGAGACGGCCCGGTCTCCTGAGTTCCTGCGCGCTGGAACGAGCTGCGGTTTGCCCCACGGTTCGAGAAGGGCCCGGGTCACGCGATGACGACTCTGTTATTCGTTCACGGCGCCTGCGTCCGCGATGCCAATTGGTGGTGGAGCCGGATGACGCAGCCGCTCGCCAGGTTCGGCGTCCCAACCGTCGCCGTGGCGCTGCCGAGCTGCGGCGAGAACGGCGACACGCTCGGGGACCTCTACGACGACGTCCATGCGTGCCGCGAGGCGATCGCTGAGGTCGACGGCCCCGTTGTCCTCTGTGGCCACTCCTACGGCGGGGTGATCATCACTGAGGCCGGTGCTGATGATCGCGTCACGCAGCTGCTGTACGTGACCTCGGTGATGCCCGACGCTGGACAGTCCCAGGCCGATCTCATCGGCGCAGAACCGGCGCCGTGGCTGCAGCCGGGCGAGGACGGCACCGTCGGCGTCGATCCGGACATGATCCGAGAGTTCTTCCTCCAAGACTGCGACCAGGGCACGACCGAACAAGCGGTCAGCCGTCTCACCCGTCAATCTCTGACGCCGTTCACCCAGCCACCTCGCCAGATCGCCTGGAAGCAGAAGCCCGCTACGTACTTCGTCTGCACCGAGGATCTCGCCACCCCGCCCGAGGCGCAGCGCAAACGCGTCAAAGGGGATACGCGACTGGTGGCGTTCGACGCAGGGCATCACCCGTTTCTTTCGCGCCCCGACGCGTTCGCAGAAAGCATCGTCGCCGCGATCGACCGCAGTGAGCAAGACGATCGGGTTCTGACTGGTCGCCCAGGCGCTGGCGGATCATGACGACGACCCTCGTCACCGGAGCAAACCGAGGCCTCGGCTTTGAGGTTGCCCGTCAGCTGACCGCCGCCGGCCATCGGGTCTGGGTTGGTGCGCGCGACCATGCACGCGGCCAACAAGCGGCTGACGCGATTGGGGCCAGACTCGTGTCGCACGACGTGACCGATGACGCCTCGGTCGCCGCCGCGGCCGAGACCGTCGAGCAGGGTACCGAAGCTTGCTTCTATGTCAAGCGCCGGTCGCTATTTGCGTCGTTCAGCTGATGCAGATCATCGGGCTGGGCGCAGCGGCGATCCGCTCGACATCGCGGCGGGGCTTGGGTCGGTCGGGGATCGAGGGAAGCTTGGACGTGATGATCGATGCTGGCTCGGGGGTTGGCTGGTGGTCGGCAGGCGGCTCTGAGAGCAGCTGGTGGAAGCGGCGGGCGAGGTGGCGCTTGAGCGAGCGCAGCGCCCCTTTCTTGGTCTTGCCCTCCGCCTCTTTGCGGGCGAGGTATTCCTTGGTGGCGGGATCGTGCTGCGCGCGGGTGACCGCGACGATGTGCAGGGCGTGGTTGAGCTGTCGGTCGCCACCGCGGTTGAGTCGGTGTTGGGTGCGTTTGCCCGAGGAACACGGGATCGGCGCGGTTCCGGTCTGCAGCGCGAAGGCAGCTTCCGAGCGAAACCGCTGGTTGCCCGCGGTGTGGCCGATCAGGATCGCGGCGGTCAACGCGCCGCAACCGTACTCGGCCAGCAGCTTGGGCCGGTGTGCGGTGACGAGCTCGGCCAGCTCGACCGCGAGCTCCTCGATCCCGCGGTTGAGGCGGCGCAGGGCAGAGATCTGCTGACGCGCGATCCGGACCCTGGCGCCGGCGGGCAGCTTTCGCAGCTGCCGGTCGACGCTGGTCAAGCGTCCGCGCCTGGTTCAGCGCTTTGCGTTTCAACGAGGCCTCCACATCGGGGCAGAGCTCAAGCAGATGCCAACGCAGCCGGTTCACCGTGCGGGTGCGCTCGGCGACGAGATCGTGGCGATGTTCCACCAGCAGCCGGATCTCCATCGCCTGCTCGTTGAGGTACGCGACCGGGAACTCCTCGACACCGTCCTTCACGACCGCCCGAGCCACCGCGAGCGCGTCGATCTGATCTGACTTGCCCGGCTCGCGCTCGCCGCGGCGCGAGGCCCCCATCCGGTTCGGCGGCACCCGAACGACCCGCTCGCCCGCCGCCAGCAGCGCCTGCTCCAGCCGCCGCGAACACGAGCGGCAGTCCTCGATCGCCCACACCCGCTCCTCATCAAGCTCACGCGCCCATCGCACCGCGGCTAGGTGCCCGGCCTCCTCTGCCTTGATCTGGCGGCTGCCGCGGGCCTTGCCGGTGCCGTCATCGACCGCCACCAGCGCGTGCGACCCCTTGTGCGTGTCCGCCCCGATCACGATCATGCATGCCGTCCCTTCGTTTGGTTGACGCCGAATGAAGCGGATCTCCGGCGGACAACTGTCACGAGAGGCGAAGCCACGCTTCTATCAAGTCACGCCGGAGGTCCTCGGACGGCGGCGGGCGACACAAGCTTTGCCGGTCAGGCCTGGCAGAGTCGACGCAATCGTCACGAGTCAGCCCGCCGCCACCCCGAGGACCTACCGGTCGGGTCGGACATCACCGTCCAGACGAAGACTCTGACAGTGACAATCGTCCGCTACGCGCTGATCACAGGCGCCGGACCCACCGGCGGTCTCTTCGACGCGAAAGGCATCGGGCCCTGGTGAACAGAACGCGAACAAGCTGAATCTCCGGCTGACCTCCTCCGAACCGACCCCGCATAGGGCCGACGAGCCAGCGTCCGGGCGGGTGACTGAGCTGGCCGTGGTTCTGGCGCTGCTCGACGAGATCCGGCTGCACCTCGTCCCAACGGTGGTAGGGCTGGCGCCCGCCTATTCGACGGCGTGCTCAAACCGGGATCGCGGCCCGGACTGGGCGAGGCCGGCCTCGTAGGCGAAGATGACGGCGTGGATGCGATCTCGCAGATCCAGCTTGAGGAGGATGCGTTTGACGTGGGTCTTGACCGTGGATTCCTCGATCACCAGGTTGGCGGCGATCTCGCGGTTGGAGTGTCCGCGGGCGATGAGCTCCAGCACCTGGAGCTCGCGCGGCGTCAACTCGGCCAGCTGGCGCTCTGACTGCGGCGTGGCGGTGGGCTGACGCGCGAGGTGCTCGAGCACGATGCGGGTGACCGACGGCGACAGCAGCGAGTCGCCGGCCGCGACGGCGTGGATGGCTGCGAGCAGCTCCTCCGGCCGAGTGCGCTTGAGCAGGAAGCCGGATGCGCCGGCGTCGATCGCGCCGAAGATGTAGTCGTCCTGCTCGAAGGTGGTGAGGATGATGACCTTGACCTCTGGGTTGGCGGCGAGTAGCCGGCGGGTGGCGGCGATCCCGTCCAGATCGGGCATGCGCACATCCATGAGCACCAGATCGGGGTGCACGGCGCGGACGCGCTGGAGCGCGAGTCGGCCGGATGAGGCCTGGCCGACCACCTCGATCGCCGAGTCGCTGGAGAGCACGGCCGCCAGGCCGGCGCGCATCAGCTCGTCGTCGTCGACGAGCAGCACGCGGATCGGCGCGCCGCTCATGGCCGGGCTCTCGCCGCGGCGGCGTAGGGCAGGCGCGCCGTGACCTGGAACAGCCCGCCGCGGGCGCCCGCGTGCAGGCTGCCGCCGAGCAGCGCGGCGCGCTCGTGCATGCCGAGGATCCCGTAGCCGGGCGTGCCAGCCTCGCCAGCGCCGTTGCCGGTCGTCGAATTGGAGATCGTCAGCTCGAGCTGGCGCGGGCCATAGGCGATCCTCACCGTTACTGGCCCCGTGCCGTGCCGGGCGGCATTGGTCAGAGACTCCTGCAGGATCCGGTAGGCCGCCTGGTCAGGACGGGGAGCCAGCGGTCGGGGGGACCCGTCGACGTGCATGTCGAGCGTCATCCCGGCGGCATGATGTCGCTCGAGAAGGGTCGGTACCGAGGCCAGCCCCGTCGGCGGGTCGACCGGCTCGGTGGTCTGGTCGGTCTCGTTGCTGGTGCGCAGGCCGTGAATGAGCTGGTCGATCTCCTCGATCGTCTCGCGCGCGACATCCTCGATGGTGGCCAGCGCCGCGCTCACCGCGCCGGGATCCCGGTTCTGCAGCAAGCGCGCGCCACCGGCCTGCACGAGGATCACGTTGATCGCATGCGCGGCGGAATCGTGCAGGTCCCGCGCGATCCGATTGCGCTCCTCGGCCACCGCCAGACGACGCTCACGCGCCGTATCGCGCTCGGAGCGCTCGGCGCGCTCATGTAGGTCAGCCAGCCGCTGCTGGCGCTGGCGCAGCTGGTCCCCGACGATCCACGCCCCGCCCCATAAGATGATCGCACCGAGGATCGGAGTCGTGGGAAACCCCGAAGTGGTGACCGCGGCGACACCAACGTGGACCGCGCCCAGCGCCACCACGGTCGCCGCGATCTGGCGCATCCGCTCGGGTGTCCGCCGATCGACAGCCAGGTAGAACAGGGCGACGGTCGGTCCGAACGGGGGGCCGAGTGCGTACCCGAGGCTCTCCATCGTCGCGCTCGCGACAGCACACACGACAAACACTCCCAGCGGCCGGCAGCGGTGCGCCAGCACAGGCACCGACGCGATCGCGGCCAGCGCCACACCCATCGCGTCGAGGCCCCGGGTTGCCCCGGATCCGTGCGCCAGCATCGCGAGCGTGAGGGCGAACGCGCCCGCCGTGACCGCGGCGTCGCGCGCCACGGCCAATCGGAGGCGTCGGACGCTCCCGGTCAGGGGAGTGGATCGGCTTGCGACGCTCACTTTCGGACGAGCGTAACGCGCGAAGGGGGTCCGTCGAGTCCCTCGCAAGAGGGATCGTGACTCCCCCCGGAGGGGGACGAGAGGTTCCTTCTATGGGGTGTTTCGGTGGACGCCGGCCGCCCGTAGCTTGGCGTCAGTCACACACCAACCGGAAGACACCCATGATCGAAGCCACCTCCCTCACCAAACGCTATGGCGACCGCGCGGCGGTGCAGGATGTCTCGTTCACCTGCGCCCCCGGCACGGTGACCGGGTTCCTCGGCCCCAACGGCGCCGGCAAATCCACGACACTGAAGATGCTCTGCGGTTTGGCCCATCCCACGTCCGGCCGCTCGACGGTGCTCGGCCGCCCCTACGCCGAGATCCCCAACCCCGGACGCCACGTCGGCGTACTCATCGACGCCTCGGCCGCCCACGGCGGCCGCCGCGGCCGCGAGACGCTCGCCGTCTCCGCGGAGCTGCTCGGAGTCGCGGACGCGCGCGTGGATCAGATGCTCGACCTCGTGGACCTCGACGCGGGCGCCGCGCGCAAACGCGTCGCGCAGTACTCGCTCGGCATGCGCCAGCGTCTCGGGATCGCCAACGCGCTGCTCGGCGATCCCCAGTTGCTCATCCTCGACGAGCCCGCCAACGGCCTTGACCCGGTCGGGATGCGCTGGATGCGCCGCCTGTTGCGCGACTTCGCCTCCCGGGGCGGAACCGTGCTGCTCTCCTCCCACCTGCTCCATGAGGTCGAGGCAATCGCGGACCGCTTCGTGATCATCGCCGGCGGGCGGATCGTCGCCCAGGGCACCCCCAAGGAGCTCGTCGGCGGACACGCGCGAACTCGCGTGCGGTCCGCCGACGACCACGTGCTCCGCCGTGCCCTCCACAGCCGCTCGATCGAGGTCTCGCTGAGCGACGACGGCGCGTTGCTCGCCGACGCGTCCGCCGAAGCCGTCAGCGACGTCGCACTGGCCGCCGGCGTCGCGGTGCGCGAGGTCCGGGCCACCGGCGACGGCCTGGAGCAGCTGTTCTTCCAGCTCACTGAGAACGGCGCGCGCGACGAGCGCGGTATCGACCCACCCGCCCCACCGACCTACACCACCGATACGACCCCTGAGGAGGCAAACCGATGAGCGCGCTCGCCTCGCCCGTCCGCCAGATTCCAGCTGACGAGCGCCGGCCGGGCTTCGGCCGCCTGACAAGGATCGAGCTGCGCAAGATGCTCGACACCCGCTCCGGACTGTGGTTCAGCGCCGCCGTGGCCGCCGTCACGCTGATCACGGTCATCATCACCTCGCAGGTCAAAGGCGGGCACGACGCGACGCTCGCCAGGCTGTTCAACAACTCCGTCGAGCCGGCCGCCATCCTCCTGCCCGTGCTCGGCGTCCTGCTCGTGTGCAGTGAGTGGTCGCAACGCACGACGCTCACGACATTCACGCTCGTCCCGCACCGCGGTCGGATTCTCCAGGCCAAGCTCGCGGCCTCGATCGTGGTCGCAGGCGCGGCTTTCGCGGTCTGCCTGGCGTGCAGCGTCGTCCTCGGTGAGCTGTTGCCGGCGCCGGGCGGCGCCGGCAGCGTGTCGATCGTCGTGCTGGCCCAGGGCCTTGTGTTCCTGACGGCCACGATGGTGATCGGCGTCGCGTTCGGCGCCGCGATCATGCTCTCCGCTCCGGCGATCGTCATCTACCTCGCGCTGCCTACCGCATGGGACGCCCTGTCCTCAACCATCCACCCGCTCAAGACCCTCAGCCACTGGCTGGCCATCGGACCGACGCTTGGGCCCCTGGCCACGCACTCGTTCAGCGCCACCGACTGGGCTCACGCCGGCACGACGCTCGCGCTCTGGCTCGCGGTCCCGCTCATCATCGGGGTACGGCGCTTTGCCCGCCGCGACATCAACTGACGCGCTCGCGGCGGCCCCATCGACCACGACCCACCGAGGACGCACATGCGCAAACTCATCGAATCCACAATCGTCTCGCTCGACGGCATTGTCGAGTCCCCCGACCGCTGGGCGCTGTTTGATGAAGAAGCCATCCAGTACTCCATGAACGAGCTCGACAAGTACGACGCGTTCGTGATGGGTCGCGTCACCTATGAGCGGCTGCGCGCGATCTGGGAACCGGTGACTGGCAACGCCTACATCGATGCGATCAACCAGATGTCCAAGCACGTCGCCACCCGCACCCTCGGCGACCTTGGATGGAACGCAACGCCGCTTGGCGACGACGTTGTGGGCGCCCTTGTGCAGCTCAAAGAACAACCCGGCAAGGACCTCGTCAAATACGGCACCAGCCGACTCGACGCCACGCTCCTGGGCGCCGGTCTGGTCGACGAGATCCGGCTCTGGATCATGCCGGTCGTGATCGGCGCCGGACAGCGGATCTTCGAGGACATGGACCCCGCTTCGGCCAGGTTGGACCTCACCGACGTCCATCGCTTCGCCAGTGGCTCGGTGATCCTCACCTACGCCCCGCGCTACGCAGCACCCGAACAGGACGCGTGACGCCATCCCCGCCAACGAGCGCGATGATGCGATGCTCGCTGAGCCCAGTAACCGGCCACCGGCGCGGCCCACGACCCAAGCAATCCGGAGGATGTACGTCATGTCGCACATACGACGTTTCGACCACATTGGCATCACCGTCGCCGATCTCGACGCGGTGACGGCGTTCTTCGTCGGGCTGGGCCTTTCAGGTCGAGGGCCGGACGTTTGTCGAGGGCGAGTTCGTGGACACCGTCATCGGCATCCCCGGCTCGCGCAGTCACATCGTCATGCTGCGGGCGCCCGAGGGAGGTACGGGGCTGGAGCTGTCGAGCTTCGTCTCGCCCGACCACGCGCCGGGGTCGCCCACCGCCATGGCCAACGAACTGGGGCTGCGCAACGTGTCATTCGAAGTCGACGACCTGCAGGCGGCGGTCGACCAGCTGGCGGCGGACGGCTACGGCCTGGTCGGCGGCATCGGGCAACACGAGAACATCTGGCGCATGGCCTACGTACGCGGGCCCGAGGGGATCATCGTGTCCCTGGCCGAGAGGATCGGCTGACACGCCCCAGCATCGCCGGGCAGGACGTGGCGGTCTCGGCCTGAGCCGCCGCGCCGGGCGCCGTCGAGTCCCGGACGTCACGATCCGGATACTGTGCCGGAGGTGTCGGCGCTGACGATGCAAACCGAGGTGCTCAGCGAGGTCGGCATGCGCGAAAACAACGAGGACGCCGCCTTTGCCTCGCCGACGCGAACGCCGCGATCGGGTTCGCGACCACCTATGACCCTCGACACGCTGGGATGGGCACCACGCTGACGGCGGTCGTGCTGTCCGACGAGGCCAACTACGTCCGCGCGAACATCGGTGACTCGCGCACCTACCTGCTGCGCGACGGGCAGCCGCGCCGGCTGAGTCGCGATCACAGCCTTGTGCAGGCGCTCATCGAGCAAGGCGTCCTGACCGAGAACGACGCGCGCAAACATCCACAACGCTCGGTCGTGCTCGAAGCGCTCGACGGCGTCGAGCGGCCCCTTCCCGCACTGCGAACAGTTCAGGCACGGGCCGGTGACCGTTTGCTGCTGTGCTCCGACGGCGTCACCTGTGGCTGAGGTGAACGTGCGCATAGCTCTTGTCGGCGACGAGAACGCTGCCTACCCAAGCCACCGCGAGCTCAACGCGCTGCGCGCGATGCTCGACGAAGACGTGACGGCCGAATGGGTCCCGACCGACGGAGATCAGGTCACAGACCTGACTGGTTTCGCGGGGATCTGGCTGACGCCCGGCTCCCCGTACGCCAACGACTCGGCTGCGTATGCGGCGGTGCGGTGGGCGCGGGAGAACGATGTGCCGTTCCTAGGCACCTGTGGCGGGCTTCAATACGCGGTCATCGAGTACTTTCGCAACGTTCTAGGCGTGCCGGATGCCTCGCATGCCGAATCTGACGGGCGCGACGACAGCAACGTCATCCGCACGCTCGCCTGCAGCCTCCATGGTCTGGAGCGACTGGTGCGACCCGTCGGCGGCACCAGGTTCGCAGAGCTCGTCCACGACGAGCCGTTCCTCGGGATGCATTACTGCAATTACGGCCCCGGACCAGGTGAGCTGGAGCGCCTGGTCGAGGGTGGCATGGTCATCGAGGCGACGGCCGACGATGCCGACGCCGAGGTCATCGAACTGCAGTCCAATCAGTTCTTCATGCTCACGCTGTTTCAGCCGCAGATCGGAGCCCTCGCAGGCAAACCCGTTCATCCGCTCGTGCGCGAGTTCGTCCGCTGTGCCCGCCGGCACGCACAGCGACCCGCTCCGACACCGGTCCGCTCCGCCGACCCTGCGTAGGGCCCAGGTTCCCGGCGGAATCCGCGCTGCCGGCCGCTATCGGTAGCCTCGGCCGAGGCGGTTGGCTTACTCGCGAACGGAAAGGAACGTCTGCTCGTGGCGAATGGTCGGGAACGGCTCGGAAATAAGGTATGCATCGTGACCGGCGCGGCCAGCGCGCTCGCCGAGGTCGTCGTCGACCGTCTCACCAGCGAGGGCGCCACAGTTGTCGGCGTTGACCAGCTCGAGCACCACGTCGGCGCGGACTCGCGGCAGGCCGACCTCACCGACGAGGATCAGGTCCGAGAGCTGTTTGCCGGCATCAAGAACGACCTCGGCCGCATCGATGTCCTCTACAACAACGTCGGGCTGACCGACCGAGAGGATCATTCTGCCCTCGACATGCCTCTCCCTGTCTTCGAGAGAGTCCTGGCCGCCAATCTCACCAGCACATTCCTGTGCTGCAAGCACGCAATTCCCTACCTATTAGAGAACGACCCGCCGAAGGGCTCCGTCATCAACACCGCCTCGTTTCTGGCCGGGATGGGCGCCGCCAGCGCGCAAATGGCGTACTCCGTTGCCAAGGCTGGAGTCGTTCAGCTCTCCCGGGACCTGGGTGTTCACCTCGGGCGACGCGGCGTACGCGTGAACGCGCTGGTCCTCGGTCCAATCGAAACCCCCCAGCTGCGCGCGGTCTTCGACAAGCTCGGCGACGATGAGGTCGCGCGACGCTTCGTGCATTACCCGATGGGACGATTCGGCACTCCGGAGGAGCTCGCCGCCACCGTCGCGTATCTGGCCAGCGACGACGCCGGCTTCATCACGGGCGCAGCCTTCCCACTCGACGGCGGCATCCCCTCGGCCTTCACCGTCCCCTCGTGAGCGATGGAGACAGCAGAACGTCATCGAGGTGGACCCGCATCATGAGCCCTCAACACCAGGCGGTCACGCTGCACGGTCATTCGATCACCTACGTGCAGAAGGGCTCGGGGCCCGTCCTGCTGCTCATCCACGGGATGGCGGGCTCGCTGGCGACCTGGCGCTCGGTCATCGACCCGCTCGCGCGCAACTCCACGGTGCTCGCGGTCGACCTGCCGGGACACGGCGCGTCGAGCCCGGGAGGCGGGGACTACTCGCTCGGATCGCTCGCCGCCGGCCTGCGCGACGTCCTGACCACCCTCGGGCATGACCGCGCGACGCTGGTCGGACACTCCCTCGGCGGTGGCATCGCCATGCAGTTCGCCTACCAGTTTCCCGAGATGACCGAACGGTTGGTGTTGGTCTCCAGCGGGGGTCTGGGACTCGAGGTCAACCCGGCGCTGCGCGCCGCGTCGCTTCCCGGAGCAAACCTCTTTCTGTCCGTCACCGCCGAGGCCGCGCGACTGGCCTCCGGTATCGCGGGACGCGTGCTCCGCGCGACGCACTCACCTCCTCGGCCCGGTCTTGACGAGCTGGTGCGCAGCTACGTCTCCCTGGCGGACGCTGATCGTCGCTCGGCCTTTCTGGCCACCGTGCGAAGCGTTGTCGGCCTCAGCGGTCAGACCGTCCGCGCCGGGGATCGGCTCTACCTGGCCCAGGACCTGCCCGTCCTGCTCATCTGGGGCGCTGAGGATCCGATCATTCCAGTCGAGCACGCCCGAGCTGCGCACGAGCTGCTGCCCGACAGCACACTCGCCGTGTTCGACAACGTCCGCCACTTCCCCCACGTCGAGGCACCAGAGCGGTTCATCACGGCGCTGGAGGACTTCTGTGCGAGTACTGAGCCAGTCGTCTTCGACGCCGCGAGGTGGCGAGCGCGCATGCAGGTCACCGACCTGCCCGACTGAGCGCTGCGATGGCCGGGTCGGTCAGCCGGCGGGCGGCGCGAGCGCGTGCCAGACCCGCGACGAGATGGCGTTGATCGTGTCGATCCCGTAATGCTCGCTCGGGTTGAGCCCGTCAGCACGGCGATCAGGTACCACCGCCCATCACCCCGGATCCGCCCGATGCTGTTGATGTGCCAGCCACCCCCAAACGGAAGCCAGCCGTTCTTGAGCGCGACGCTCACACGTGAGGGGACGCCGTTGCTCACGCCCCAGGCCTGCGAGGCGATGCTGGTGTCCGTGCACGTGCTGGAGGGGCTAGCGCAGCACGGGGCGTCAGGCCACGACGCTGACGACGGCCACGAGCGATCTGGTCACCGCGGCGGATGCGACCTCCCGCGACTCCCGTGGCTGGCTCCTCCCGCGCGATCCGCGCTTCATGCAGGGCGCTGACCAGGCGGTGTCAAGCCTCCAGACCCGGCTCACGGCGCTTCGCGGCGGGATCCGGGCGGCTCTGGCGGAGGCGAGCCGGGCGCACACGCTGGCGATTTTCGACCGCATCATCCCCCGCCGTCATCCCCCATCGCACTGCCTGCCGCCGCAGCCTTCCCCGCCGCGCCCCTTCCCGCCCCGCCGGTCGCTCTGCCACAGGCGTAGCTCGGCCGGGGCTCTGCTCGCCTGACGACTGCGCTCGCTCGCACGCCGCCATCGACCGAGCCGCATCACAGCTCCACGCGAGACTCGACGGGACCGCCGTCACCCCCGCGATCCGCACTCCGTTCGAACACGAACTCACCGCTTGAGCTCGACCTCGACGAAGACCGAGGTACGGGGGCTGCGGCTGATGACGTTGTGCTCGGTGCCTGCTCGTCCGACATAGGCGACGGCGGCCTCCTGGGTCATCTCACGCGTCGTTCCGTCTGGCTCCACGATGGCGAAGGTGCCGCCCGTGATGGGCACTACGACGTAGTCGTAGTCGTGACGGTGGTGGCCGGTGTCCTCCCCGGCCTCGAAGGTCCACGTGGTGATGCGCACTTGGTCGGTCGCGGTGTTGGTGGTCGATCGTGCGGTTGGCATGACCACATTCTGACGCGGAGGGTGGACCCAGCCGATGGTCCGAGGTGAATCCACGCGCATCCGGTCCGAACCGAACACGGCACGCGGGACCGGAGCGAGGTTCGGCCGCCACGCCGTGTCGGTAGACCAGGCCCGCGCCGCCAACGGGCCGAACTACCCCCGGGCGAACCGCGCGAGCGCTTCGTGCGACGATCGCATGGATCGCTGACCCGGAGCCGGAGGTAGCCGCCATGACGTCCATTGAAAACGACCGGCTGTCCGCGTCGGTCGCGGCAGAGCTCGAGCCCACGCTCGACCTGCTCGGAGCGCTGATCGCCCAGCCGTCGATCGAGGGGTCGACATCGATCGCCCGCTGCCTGGAGTTGATCGAGGACTCGGTCGGGCCCTTGGGAGGCCGTCGCCGGGTCGCGGAGTTCGACGGGCTGCCCCACCTCGTCGCCGACTGGGGGCGCGCCGGGGATGACCGGCGGCTCATCCTGGCGGGACACACCGACGTAGTTCCCGCTGAGGGCGAGTGGGGGACCGACCCGTTCTCCCTCATCCGTCGTGGCGACACGCTCATCGGCCGTGGGGTGTGTGACATGAAGGGGGCGCTCGCGGCCTACGTCGGCGCCCTCAAAGCGGTCGCGGGTCACGTCGATCTCGACGACACGCCCGTCTCACTTGTGGTCACCGGCGACGAGGAGGTCGGGAGCCCGCGCGGCATGGTCCCGCTGCTCGAGGCCGGACACGTCAACGGTCGCTGGGCGGTGTGCGGCGAGCCGACCGCCCTGGACGTCTTCACGGGCAATCGCGGCGTGGGCTGGCTGCGGGTCAAGATCAGCGGCCGAGGGGGTCACGCTGGGCTGCCCCACGTGTGCGACAACCCAATCTGGGTGGCGGCGCGCACCGTCAGCGCGCTCGAGGCGCTCCCGATGAGCGTGTCTGACCAGCGCTTTGACCCGTCCACCCCGAGCCTGACCGTCACCTCGATGCGCGTCGACGGCGAGCCGGCGATCAACACGATCCCCGATGCGGTCTGGCTGTCGATCGATCGCCGTCTGCTCCCCGGCGAGGCGCCCGACCTGGCGATCGGGGAGATCGAGTCGCTGCTGCGCGAGACCGTCGCCGCGCCCTTCATCTGGGAGCTCACCGTCGACCGCGTATGCCCTCCGTACATCGCCGCCGAGGGCGACGCGCTCGTCAACACGGTGCAGCGGATCGTCCGGGATGTCGGGCGCCCCGGGACCCTGGGCACGGACTCGGCGGCCGACGACTCATCGTGGTTGGGCAACGCGGGCATCTCGACGGTGCTGTGCGGCCCCGGAGGCCCCGAACAGGCGCACACCACCGGTGAGCACGTCGACGTCGCGCAGATCCGCGACGCGATCGCGATATACGCCCATCTCATCCTCGCCACCGTCGGGGCGCCGTACACGCCGATCCGCGGCGAGGCCATCCGGTGACCTATGCCGACAGGTGCGTGGGCGGCTCTCGAACGAGGACGACGTTCAGTTCAGCGCCCCAGGCGGCAGCACGAACCGGGCCGGCGGTTGCGGACGTGCTCTCTCGCCGTCGACCCGTGCGCCGTGCAGACCGCCCGTCGACCTGGGAGTAGCCGCTGCTTCGGGTTGGCCGGCATGGTCGGTGATCCACTCCATGACCGCCGGGAAGTCTGCGCCCTCGGCCAGAATCGCAGCACGCTCGAGGACCCGGCCTCCAGAGGGGTGAGGGCGGGCTAGCCGCGTCACCAGGGCCAGAATCGCGTCGTCGTCCATACCTACACCGTACTCGCATCGCCCGCACCCACGTCCCGCGCACAGTCGGGCCTCACGCCGAGGCTACGGCCCGGGCTCTCACGGTCATCACGATCGTGACTTGCGCCCTTTGCCGGCCTTCGATCGCGGAGCCGCGGGGGCGGGAGAGGACGGCGCTTGACTCTCGCGCCCCTCATCGGTGACCTTGAGTGCGAACGTCGCGTCGATGGTCGCCCGGATCTCGTACTCCTCGATATCGACCGGCATGTCAGGGCCGTCTGCGGCGGCCGAACCCCTGCGGATGCCGCGCGGGCGGTTCGCCGTGTCGGGCTCGACCAGGCACATCAGACCGTCGAGGGTCACACCGACGCCGGCAGCGTACGCCTCGGCCCTGTTTCGGGCATCCGCGGCGGCCTGCGCGGCCGCCTCCAGACGAGCCGGGTTCCCTGGCGTGATGAACCAGTGCGGGCCGTCGATGCTGGCGCCGAGGTCCTCGCTGGCTCGCGAGATCACGCTGCCGATCACCTCGGGATCGGCGACGTGCACCGCGATCCATGCCGTCGCGCGATGACCCAGCCCGCGATTGCCGCGCGTCGGAGGGTCGAACTCCTCCGCGACCGTCGCTCCGGCTGTCGAGCGATCCGCCTCCCGCACGCCGAGCTCGTCCAGCAGTGTGCCGAGCGCTTCGGCACGCTGGGCAACATCCCCTAGCGCCTTGCCCGGCGACTCCTCGAACGCGCGCAACGTAAACCACAAGATCGCCAGATCAGGTTCGGTACGAACAGTGGCCTGACCCCGAACAGTCACGGTGGCCCGCGCCGGCGCACCCTTTCGATCAGGCGAAACGATCGACACGATCTGCCATCGTCGCAGATGCCACGACACCGATCGGAGCCCGACCCGCAGCACCACGGCGGCCCACACGCATCCGATCGCGCGCGGCCACACACCACTCCCGGCACCGATGCTGCTGGGACTCAACGTTCGTAGCCTCGCGCCGATCTGCATCAATTCCCACCCCAACGCGACCTCTCAACAGCACACCCGCGGCTCCGCGAAACCACCATCACCAGGCCCGGCAGCGAGATCAAGAGACCCGAGGCGACCCTAGCGCCGCGCCAGCGTTCGAGCAAGGACTACGCGGAACTCGAGGCGGACTTCTGCAGAGGCCGACATACGATCGATGCCATCGATCGCTACAGCATCAAAGAGTCGTCCTTTGAACGAAATTATGACGCTATCGTCAGATACGAAAAGCGAAACGGAGGTCCGAGAAATGCATCCCTCAACCGCAAAAGTCACCATCAGCGCCCACGTGCGCGATCTTCAGCGTCTGATGCACCCCGAGTCCGGCACGCGCCGGCGCGCGCGCTTGGCCTGGATCCGCAGGAGTCGTTAGCAGCAGTAAGACGTTGTGCCGGCGTGGCGTCACGCCGGCCTTGACCGTGCTCAACTGGCGGTGAGGCCGCTCACCACTCCGCGCCGTCCTCGTCATCGCCGTGTTCTGCGCGGCGGCCGTACTGATCGGGAATCCACCCCCACCCCCAGATCGCAACCGGCCCGGCGGAACGATCCCGTACTCGTGGACTGGATCGGCCTTGCTCGGCGCCGCCACACAACGGCGCGGTTACGGCCTTTTGGCGGCGCCGACATGCTCCGGGTCGTCATGTCGTTCGGGCTGGGCCTGGAGCTGTGCGAGCACCGTCGTGTTGTCGGTGGACGCCCACTCTCTGAGGATTCGGCCGTGGTCATCCATGACAAAGATGTTGAGCAGTTGCCAGACGACCTTGCGTCCGTTGGGCGGCAGGGGCCCGACCGGGGATCGGGTGAACTCACGGACGAAGGTCCCCTCGATCCACGTTTGGCAGGCGATGGTGTTGCCCTCGACCACCATGATGCCGCGCCTGATCGAGCGGTCGTCAAATGCCGCGCGTAGCGAGGCGAAGTAGTCCGAGAGGCCGTTGAAGTCCGCGACGAAACCGCCGGGGCCGTTGAACTCGAACCCGGGAGCGAAGTACGCGCCGACCGTTTCGATGTCCTCACCGGTCACCTCGATCTCACCGGCGCGTACCAACCGTGCGACCAGCTCGTCACGTGTGTATTGCGGTGTCATGGAAATCTCTCCTGATCGTTCGCGTGTCTCTGACGGTAGCCGCGAAAGCCATCAGTGATACGACGATCAGAGCTATCAGCCATCACGAAAGCGCATGGCTCTACGATGGGCGTCATGCCCGAGCTGACGCTGACCGGGATGCGCGTCGTCTACGAGGTCGGCGCGCGCGGTTCGTTTACTGCTGCGGCCGGCGCGCTGGGCTACACCCAGTCGGCCGTCTCTCGCCAGGTGAGCCTTGCCGAGCAGGCGGTGGACGCCAAACTGTTCGAGCGCGGGTCACGCGGCGTCCGCCCGACGCCGCGCGGGGAGCTGCTGCTGCGTCGCGTCAAGACGATCCTTGCGCAGGTCGACGCTGCGATGCTCGAGCAGGACGAGCTGGGGGAGCCTTTGAGCGAGCGGCTCACCATCGGGGCGTTCCCGACGGCGCTCGCCGCGCTTGTGCCCCGGGCACTCGCCCGGGTCATCGCTGAGCATCCCGCGCTCGAGGTGAAGGTTCGCGAGGGCGGCACAGAGGCCCAGCTGCGCCGGCTGCGGGCCGGCCGGGTCGATGTTGGCGTGATCGCGACCGGCGCCGGCCTCGAGTACGACCTGGACGACCTCGAGTTCGATCAGCTGATGCGCGGTCAAGGGCACCTCATCGTTGCCGATGAGCACCGCTTCGCCGAGCGGGGCTGGGTCAACGTGGCAGAGCTCGAGGACGAGCGCTGGATCGTGGGTGAGGCCGACCGCAGCGGACCTCAGTTCGGCGCCTGGCCAACGCTCGAAGGCGAGCCCAACATCGTCTACACATTGCGCGACTGGCCCGGGCGCTTCGGGCTCGTCGCCGCCGGTCTCGGCGTGGCCGTCATCCCGTCGCTGCTGTTGGCGGCGCTCCCTCCGGGCGTCCGCGCGCTCAGGGTCGAGGATCCGCAACCGTTCCGCCGCGAGGTGCTCGCCGTGACCCGCCCTGACCGGGCCCCCAGCACCCAAACGGTGATCGCCGCGATGCGCGAGGAGGCCGCGCGGCTCATCGACTCGCGCTGAGCCGGCATCGGCAGCTCGTGGGGGAGCTGACGTATGTTTCCCGTCTTCGGGCGGCTGGAGAGTCTTGACGCTGCTGGGAGGGTGCGAGGGCGCCCGCCCCGCCGCCGAGAGCGGCGGGACCGACCCGTGTGGGGCTCAGCTGGGGATCAGGACGCCGTTGATGACGTGGATCAGGCCGTTGGAAGCAGGGATGTTGGTCTTGATGATCTGAGCGTTGTTGACGTAGGCGTGACCGCCGCGAACCTTGAAGCGGACTCGGGCGCCCTCGAGGGTCCTGGCCGAGTGCAGATTGAGCACCGTGCTCGCCGGGACGACGCCCGGGAGTACGTGATACTCGAGCACCTTGATGAGCAGGCGCTTGTTCCTAGCGAGCTTGGCCAGGGTGGTCTTGGGCACCTTCGCGAACGCCGCATTGGTTGGGGCGAAAACCGTCAGCTTGGTCTTGCCCGACAACGCCTTGGCCAGCCCGGCCTTCTTGACCAGCGTGACCAGGGTTGAGAACTGCTGGTTGCCGGCGGCGACCTGGACGATGTTCTTGCCTCCGGCCGACGCGGATGCCGCGCTCAGTGGAATCGCGACTGCGGCCAGCGCCGAGATGAGGATGAGGACCCGCTTCATTGCGCTCCTTGGGGTGTGATTGCAGAGCATCAGGGGATACGGGCGGGCCCGGCCTGCGGTCGGCCAACCCGATCCGGGTTGGGGTACGTATCTACCTGGATGCCGACGCTCGCCGCGACCATCACGACACCTGCATCCATGCCCGACATCGCCCCGCTCCCGCCGCGCCGCCGCCGCCGCGCCGAGCGTCAAGCCGCGCAGGCGCTCAGGGACCGCCGCCCGGAGGCGCTGGCGCTCGTGATGCAGGCGCACGGCCGGACACTGCTCGGCTACCTGACGCAGCTCCTGCGTGACCGCGCGACCGCTGAAGACGTGCTGCAACAGGTCCTGCTCGAGGTCTGGCAGCGAGCCTCGAGCTACGACCCCGCGCGCGCCAGCCTGTTGACCTGGGTGTTGATGATCGCTAAATCGCGCGCGATGGACGAGCTGCGCCGGCGCGTGCCCGAACCGGTCGACCCGTCGACCGCGGCCGAGCAGGCGGCGTGGTCCGGAGCAGCCGAGAACGACCCTGAGCGGGTGCTCGAGCAGTGGCGGATCGCAGCCTTGCTGGAGCGCCTTCCTCGCGACGAGGCGAGCCTGCTGCGTCTCCGGTTCTACGACGACCTGACCCAAACCGAGATCGCCGCCCGCACGGGGATCTCCATTGGCACGATCAAGACCCGAATGGTCAACGGGCTGGCCCAACTCCGAGACTTGCTCGAGGCCGAACAACAGTCCGAGATCCCGCGATGAACCACCACCGCGACAAAAAGCGCCGCGCCGCCGCCGAGCGCGTGCTCGATGAGCTCGATGGCACGGCAACAGCTGCCACCCCACCCCGCAATGACGATCCCCAGCTCGCCGCCGAGATCACGTCGATGGGCGCGATCGCGACACTCCTTTCGGAGGTGCCGGCCGAGGCGTGGCAATCGATCCCCGCCGCGGGCGACGGGCCCGCGCCCTCAGCCCGGCGCCACCAGCGCCGGCTGACCCGACCCCAAGCCGCCGCCGCAGCCGTCGCGGTGGCCTGCCTGGCGGTCGGGTTCGCCGGCGGTGCCCTCATCAACCGCGCCACCGGCGGGTCGGCCTCGCCGCCGCCCGCGCAAGCCGCTACCGCCACGCTACGTCCGCTGCCCGGCCAACCGGCCGCCGCCGTAGCCCGGGTCCAGCTGGCCGCCGCGGGCAGGATCGTGATCAGCTTCAGGCGGCTCCCGCGTCCGGGGGCGAGAAGCTTCTACGAGGCATGGCTGATGACCAGCACGACCAAGCTCATCCCGGTGGCGTCCTTTCGCCCCGACGCGCGTGGGCGCGCGCGGGTGGAGACCAGTCTGCCGGCGCCGGTGGGCGCGTTCCGTTACATCGATGTGTCGCTGCAGCGGGCCGGCGCCGGCCCCGCGCACTCGGGCGACTCGGTGCTTCGAGGGCCGACCGCGCCGCTTGCGCACCCGCGCGGCTGACCCAACACGTGTTCTCGTGCAAATCTGAGGGCCCGGAGCCTATGGCCGTTGCACGTAAAGCGTTCGGCGATTGAGACGGGCGACAGCGGGCTCGTCGGATATGCCGCGGCGGCTTGGTCTGGCCAGGCTCCGGTTCTGAGGCGCTCGTAAAGGGTGTCCGGGGCAAGATCGGCGCCGCCGCCGTCCCTGAAGGTCAAGCGCAGAACTCCATGGCGCACGACTGAGACGCTGGTGATACCTGGTGTGAGGCCGATCATTGGAGTGGGTCGATCTCGTGAGGTGTCTCACCGCCACGCGCGAGGCGCCAGTTCTCGAACAGTTCTGCGGATCGACGTGGGATGCCGTTGATCGCTGGACTAGCGATCCCCGGCCGTCCAGTCCGGTCTGCGTGTGCGCAGCTGATCCAATTTCGCCCGCGCGGTCTTCTCCTCACCCCGACTGACCTTGAGCTTGAACGCGAGGACCGACTCCCTCGGATCACCGGACGCCTCAGCCTGCTGGTGCGCAGCCTGGGCTGCCTTGGTCTTCTCCGCCTTCGCGCGCCAGCGGCGATACGCAGTGTTCATCTCCCCGTCTGTCGGAACGGGCGCAACGCGGCCACCACTCGGACGCGGCTGCATCGATCCCGGCGATGGGGCACCCCCTGCCTCAGGGGCGCTCGCCCAGGGTGGCAAGACGAGCGCAGCGTGATCTTCCCCGCCGGACCGAGCGAGTGTCGGAAGGCTGGCAAGCGCCGAACGTGCCTGCGCGCGCGTGTGTGCCGCGTACAGCGTCCCGAGACGGTCTTCGAGCTCGTCGGTGGTGAGTCGGCCGTCGACCATGTGCTGGCTGAGGACCTCCGCGATCAAATGTCGATCGGCGTCACCGATGCGCAGGTCGCCCGTGTCGGGCTCAAGCGGCTCGCCCACAGAAGTGGCCGCAGTCGTGGTCGAGGGCAGACCCAGCGCCGCCTCGCCTCGTGCGAGGCGCTCGGCGACCGCTTCGCGCTCCGCTGCCTGTTCCTGCGCGACCAACGCGCGGCGGTCAAGCTCGATCTTTGACCGGTCGGTCGGGTCGTAGCGCACCGGGATGATGTCTCCCACGCCCGCCGCCGCCAGCGTGCGCCCGAACGCGCGGCACGAGATCTCCGAGGTCGCACCGTCTTGGAAGGTGACCCGCAACCGGTAGCGGCAGGCGCTCGCCTCCCCGCTCTCGACCCCGGCGGCGTAAATCGTCTTCTCAACCACCAACGCCCGGGCTTGCGCTCCGTCAAGACTCAGCTTGCGCCTGTCGAACATGTGCTGCCCCCATTTCCCGTATCAGACCCCGGTATCCGCCGCGAAGCCTAACCCAGCGGCGCCCGCCACCAAACCGTCACGCCGGCACTCCAGCACACGCCGGCGTCGGTGCACCGCAAGCGATGATTCTCGGCGAGATCCAGCCGTCTCGCTTCGTCGCCGACCAGGCGGCGGCGTCGGCGCCATATCCCTACGACCAAGGAGACAATGCCCCATGGCCGAGCCAAGCGCCGCAGTCAGGATTCCCTTCCGAACGGAGCATCCTGCTGGGCGTCGTGGTCAACTGGCCCTCGGTGGGCCGGACCGATGATTTTTGGGAGCCGTGCTGGTCTGTACGGCGAAACACCGACTCACGGGAGGCTGACGCCATGCGGAAACTGACCTTTGGCATGAACCTGACCCTGGACGGCTATATCGCTGCGCCCGGCGATGACCTCGGCTGGAGCGCGCCGAGCGACGAACTGTTTCAGTGGTGGTCTGACCGGGTGGCGGCGACAGGCCTCGCGCTGTACGGGCGCAAACTGTGGGAGACGATGAGCTCCCACTGGCCGACCGCCGACCAGCAGCCCGGCGCCACACCGGCGCAGATCGAGTTCGCCCGCCGCTGGCAGGAAATGCCGAAGGTGGTGTTCTCCTCGACGACGAGCACGGTCGACTGGAACACCCGTCTGGTCACCGGCGACGTGGTCACCGAGATCACCCGGCTCAAGGCCGACGACGGCGGCCCCATGGACATCGGCGGCGCGACACTCGCCGCGGCGGCCATGCGGGCCGGGCTGATCGACGAGTACGCGATCGTCACCCATCCGGTCCTGGTGGGCGGCGGCACGCCATTCTTCACCGCCCTGGACAACTGGGTGAACCTGGGCCTGGTGGAGACCCGGACGTTTCCCGACGGCGTGCTCCTGACCAGGTACGAGACCAGGCGCTGAGTGCCCGACGTCGGATCAGCGCGGCTTCGGGCCACCCAAGGATCTCGTGGCGCTGTGTTCTGACGAACCCCGGGCGCCCGGTGGTGTTCGGCTGGGCTCGGATCGCCCTGCGCTGGGGGCCCCAAGGGCCGAGTGCCTCCGGGGGCTGACCGGCGGTCATGGGTTGTTTGCGGGTAGCCTGAAGGTTGTGAAGAGGGCAGCTTCGCCAGCTGGGTTTGGTCGTGGTTGTCATGAGTGTCCTGGTCGGCGTCGTTGAGGTCGGCACCGGCCGCTCGGGCGTCCTATTCGGGAGCCCCCGGCACGCTGGCGGTTCAGCACAGCTCCGCATCCACCATCGAGAACGACAACGGAGTCTTCTCGCAGAACTTCTCGCTCGTCGTCCAAGCGTCGGCGGGCGGCCCGTTCTCGATGCCGGTGTCCTGCGCGGCGCTTGACGGAAACTGGGCCACCCAAGGTGACCAGGTGTGCCCGGAGTCGGCTCCCAGCTTCGCCCCGGATGGGCGCAGTCTGGTGTTCTCGGGGGTCATGTACCAAGGTGACGCCCCGGCGCTCCCCAGCCAGGCGGGCTGCGTGAACGGCGACCCGTGCCGCCAGACGATCATCGTGGCCGGGGCTGACGGGAGCGCCCAGCGCCCGCTCACGCTGGCGCTGGCCGACGCTGAGCAACCGGCGTTCCTGCCCGATGGTCAGCAGCTCATCTTCGCGGGGGCGCCCGCCGACGGGGTGCCCCACGACCTGTACGAGGTCAACCTCGACGGCACCGGCCTGCAGCGGCTGACCGCGAGCGGCGCGAGCGAGCCGGCGCCCTGTCTGGACGGGTCGATCGCCTATGTCCATCGCGGTGACCTCTACGTGCGCGGCGCTGGCGGGGGCACGCGACGGCTCACCCGCCGCGGCGGGACGTGGCCCGACTGCTCGCATGACAGCCGCACGCTGGTCTTTGACCGTGGCGCCGCGCTCTACACCATCGGTGTCGACGGTAAGCGACTGCGCCACCTCACCGCGCCCAACACGCCGCGCTCAGGGTGCCCGAAACCGTCCTCGCGCAAGGTGCTGTGCGTGGAGGGTCGCGCCGCACTGTCGCCGGCCGGGGGACAGGTGACGCTCACCGCGGTGAGCGTCTGCACGTCGCAGTGCGGCGGGCCGAGCTTCCCGCCGCAGTGCATCACCCTCAGCGAGCGCGTCGTGGTGATCGACCTACGCGGCCGCGTCCAGCGCAGCGCTCGTTTCGCGACCAACGGATGCCAGCCCGACTTCGGTCTCGCTGACGACGCCCTCGCCGGCGTCGGCTGGCAGCCACTGCCTGGCGGCGCCTGAGCGCGCTGGGGTCGACCGACGCATCCACGGTGAGACGGCCGCGCTTTGGCCGTGCAAGCCTGGTCGCTCGATCAACTCAAGAGCTCTGAGTCGTGAGCGCGGAAGATGGCGGCGTAATCACCGGCTCGGGGCTGGTGAAGCGCCTCGACGAGCGCCAGGATCTTCGGTGTCGTTACCAGCAGATACCTTGCGGGCTGGCCGCGCCTGGCGTTGCCATAGGCGTGCGGCGTTCCCTTCGGCGCCAGGACCGCCGTCCCGGGACCCGCCTCGAGTATCTCGTCGCCGATCTGGAAACGCAGCACTCCCGCGAGCACATACCACGCCTCGTCGTCCGCGTGATGGACATGAAGCGGCGCGATCCAGTCCCAATCAGATTCACCCGAATCCGCCCACTCGACCATCACGAAGTCGCTGTCGGGTCCGCCCAGCTGCCCGCCTGCTAGAGAGGTGACGAAGCTCTTGCTCGGCATTGCCGACATCCTAAGCCGATTGTCGCGGTTACTGGTCTCATTCGCGACCCCAACGGCGCCCGCTAGGCGCCGGCGCTCCTTGGCTTGCGGAGCGTCCGCCCGTCGATCGACAACCGAACCGTCCAGGCGGCTGTCGAGGCCGTCGCGCGCCCCGAGCGCTCATAAGAACCTCATAATTCTTTGCCAAAGGTTTCCCACGCGAGTGCCGATAGGGATCCATAGGGGCACGAAGACGAAGGAATTGGGGCGCGTCATCTGGTGCGTCCACGGGGCAAAACCGGCCCGTGGACGCATCTCCTGACCATGGGCCTCTGAAGACATTCCGGCAGCATGCGCTCAGTGCCGATGTGATCGTGGCCCAGAGGGTGCGTCTCGAGGACGGTCACCTAGACATTCGAATCCACGCCCGAAGCGGCAGCGGTCACGGTCTTCGAGCCTCGCCGAGTCCGCGCTCGTGTCGTGCGGTGCGTTCGGATGGCGTAGCCTGCATGCCTACCATGGGTGGGCATAGCCGCCACTAGGTGTGCTCCATTCTGACGATGGGGGTCCGGTGACTGCCGAGAATGCAGCGGGCGGATATGAGTTCATCCCGGGGCCGCCCTTCGCTAGCAACCGGGTGATCGCGAGTCCGGGGATGACCATTGAACGCGGGGCGTTGGCCGAGCCGCTCCTGCTGGCGGAGGGGTTCGAAGAGGTGCGCAGGTACCTAGATCGCGCAGGGCGCCCCTTGGAGGCTTTGTGCGGGTTCGATCTGCGGTTACCGGCCGCCCGAACGTTGGAGGACTTTCTGGCCTTCAACGCTGAATATCTCGCGCAGCTGGATGCGTGGGAGCTTTTGAAGGACGGGTCGTCCCCTTTGGCCCGGACGAACGTCGCTCCGGTGTCTGGCGCGCCGTCTCGGCCCGCGGTTCTCGCGTTCTCTTACACGGTCGATAGCCGCTCGGCCGGGGAGACCTTTGTGGTGTCCGGCGCTGCGGAGGTCCCTGACAACGCGACCGGTCCACAGGACGTTGTCCGTCTCGGAGAAACCACCGCTGACGCCCTACTCGAGAAGCTTGAGTTCGTCGTCGGCGCCGTCGCGGAGCGCGTGGGGGCGCTCGGCGCGCAATGGGACAATGCGGTGGCCGTGCACTTGTACACGGCGCATGACCTCGCGTCCTCGCTCGTGCGTGAGGTTCTATCCGAGCGCGGGATCGTCCCAGCTCAGGGGATCACCTGGCACGATGCCGCGCCTCCGGTAGACCTCTTGGAGTTGGAGGTCGATGTGCGGCGATACGGTCGGGAGATCACCGTCGCCTGACGGACGTGGCCCTACCGAAACGGTCTCAGGTACGGGCGGCAGCGCTCTCCTTGAGTGCTGTCCGCTGAGCGTTGGGGGACCCAGGCTCCCTTGTGGTGAGACGGTCGGGCCGGCGGCCTAAGACCGCGCCGCGTTGGGCGACAGGGCGGGTAGGTCGCCGCCCGGTCCAGACCTGCGCTACGGCGTCGATGTGGCCATGGAGATGAGCTTGACGGAGCCCGGCCACTGAGCGGCCAACGCCTCCAGCCGCGCCCCGGCGCGGTGTGACGGTGCCCGTAAGTCGAGTACGAGCACCGTCATCGCGATCGCGAACCCTCCACCACTGAGCGCCTCGGCACGCGGCGTCTCGCCGGCGTGTGACTCCGGCGCTCCAGAGATTGCGTGTGCCGGCGCTGCGATTGCCCCGAGGCGAACTAGTTCTGGCGGATGAGCCCGAGCTGCTGCAGCACGGCGACGCCGTCGTCCAGGCCTCGTTCCTCGGCGATCATCCCGTCGACCACCTTGATCACCGTGGTTCCGGTGAACTGCATCCGCTTGCCCGAGCCCGCCGGAAGCGCGCCCACTGGGAGATCGTCAAACGCCGGCCCGGTATGCGTTCCGCCGCCCTTCCACTGCCCGACGACGTAGTCGCCCTCGGCGATCAGGTCCGCGGTGGCGCCAAAACCGAGATCGGGGAACGCCTCGCGGAACCTGAGCGCGAACTCGCGGACCTCATCACGTCCCCGCAGCGGCTGGTGCAGCGAGTACTCAAAGCGGATGTCGGGCGCGGCGAGATCATCGATGACTCCGGGGTCAAAGTCACTGCCCCAGAAATCCGTGAACCAGCGGACGACGACGGCCTTGTTGTCTTCAACGGACATACGGTCTGCCTCACTTCCTGGTCGTTGAGCGAAGATCGACGACCCGTCGACGCTGCCATGCGCCTGCGTCACGGCCAGGTCATCGACCAAGGGCGCGATGGAGCATCCGCACACCGCGCAGCTCTCCGGGGGAGCGGAGTAGACGTTCCCGCAAAAGCAAGCGACGGTCCAGCTCATGAGACGCTCCGATCGTTCCTAAACGTGGCCTGCACGACACCTTCGGCCGGGCTGATCTTCCACTCAAAAGACGCCTCAGCCATGCCATTCGTGAGATCGATCGCCGAAAACAACGCAGGTTCGAAACTCGCGGCCCGGTCCGGACAACGGTTCGTATAGACTTACCGTTCGTGCTGACTTACCATCGAACTGCGTGGACGGCACTCGGGGACCCGAGCCGCCAGGCCATCTTTGAGCGGCTGCTGGAGCAGCCGAGCGCGGTGGTGGATCTCGCGCATGCGCTGCCGCTGAGTCGGCCTGCGGTCTCGCAGCACCTGAAGATCCTCAAGACCGCGGGATTGGTCGCGGTCGAGCCTCAAGGGACCCGGCGGATCTATCGAGCGGATCCCGATGGAATCTCGGCACTACGCGATGACCTGCAGGTGTTCTGGGAGCAGGCGCTCCTTGGATTCAAAGCGCTGGTTGAGGAACCAGAAGTGAAAGGATGAACATGCCGGCCACCGAGAACGTCGTCCAGACCTCCATCGTTGTCCGAGCGCCGCAGGACCGAGCGTTTCGGGTGTTCACCGAGCAACTCGGCGCGTTTAAGCCTCGTGAGCACAACATGCTCTCGGTCGAGATCGCCGAGACGGTCCTTGAGCCGCACGTCGGTGGCTCGATCTTTGATCGTGGGGTCGATGGGACCATCTGTCGCTGGGCACGGGTGCTTGCCTACGAGCCACCCGCCCGCCTGGTGATCAGTTGGGACATCAGTCCGCGGTGGCAGATCGAAACCGACCCCGATCGGTCCAGTGAGGTTGAGCTCCTGTTCATCGCGGAGTCCGAGGACCGGACCCGACTCGAGCTCGCCCATCGTCGTCTCGAGCGCCACGGCGCCGGCTGGGAATCGATCCGCGACGGTGTGGCCGGCGCTGACGGCTGGCCGCTGTATCTCGAGCGGTATGCCGAGCTCTGCGCGCGAACCGTCTGATGTCCGCGGTCACCACCTCGATCGAGGTCGACCGATCGCCGGAGACGACCTACGCCTACGCCACCGACGCGACCCGTTTTTCAGAATGGCAACAGGGCGTCAGCGCCGGAGCTGCTGAGGAGAGCGGCGAGCTCGCCGTCGGCGCCTTATGCCACACCACCCGGAAGATCGGATTCGCGAGACGGTCGATCACCTCGCGCCTCACACAACTCGACCCGCCCCGGGTCTGGGCGATCGAGGGACTCGACGGCCCCATCCGAGCGGCGGTGACCGTCACGGTGGAACCGCTCGCAAGCGCCCGGTCTCGGCTGACGATCACGATCACGTTCACCGGCTATGGCATCGGGAAACTGCTCGTGCCGCTCGCGATCGTCCCGAGCGCTCGCCGAGAGATGCCCCGCAACCTCGCCCAGCTCAAGCAGAACCTCGAAGCACCCGACTCTACCCAAGCGTCCGCGCCTGAGCCGAGGGTTTGAGCTCCTAGCCCACCCCACAAGCGCCGGAGTCGCGAAGTTGGCGAGGGGAGGGAAGGCGCCTCGACGGTGGTTGCGTCCTGCTTTCGTCTGGCTGCGGGCATCGGCGGCGCTCAGCAGCTTCTGGAGCCGGCGGGGTGCGGCGGTCACGGCGAAGTGCATCGCTCTGTCCTGCTCTTCAAGCTACCTCTTGATAAAGTAGTTACTTGATGACTGCGACCACTGATGAGCTGAGCGGCATCTTCGCAGCGCTCGCCGACCCGACGCGCCGGGCGATGCTTGACCGCCTACGGTCCGGGGAGGCAACACTGAACGAGCTTGCGCTCCCCTTTGAGATGAGCATCCAGGGCGTCTCGCAGCACTTGAAGGCGCTCGAGCGAGCCGGTCTGGTGACACGCGGTCGTCGGGCGCAGACCCGCCCGGCACGACTCTCCCCGGGCGGCCTTCAGGCGGCGAGCGGCTGGCTTGAGCGCTACAGGGAGTTCTGGGAGGAGAGCTTCGAGCGGCTCGATGAGTACCTCGAGGATCTCCAAGCCCGGCAGGATCGCTCGTGACCGACCGGCGGCTGGACATCGAGGTCCCCCCAGATGAGCCGGCGGTCGTCTTTCGACGCTCCGTCGACGCGCCACCGGACCTCGTCTTCGCAGTGTGGACCGAGCCCGAGCATCTCGCCAGCTGGTGGGGCCCACGGCAACTCGAGTTGGTGGTCTGTGAGAGCGATCCGCGCGCCGGCGGCCGCTACCGCTTCGTGCAGCGCGCCCCCGATGGCCAGGAACACACGTTTCACGGCACGTACCGCGAGGTCGATCGCCCCCGACGCCTGGTCCGGACCTTCGTCTACTCCGGTGCGCCCGACGACGAGTCTGTCGAGACGGTCACGTTCCAGCCCGACGGTCGCGGCACGCTCATCACCAGCACCTCAGTCTTTCCCTCCTTCGCGGCCCGCGAGCTCTACACGCAAGGGGGGATGGAGGCGGGGCTGCGTGAATCTCACCAACGCCTCGACGCATGGCTCGAGACGATCCACAACCAAACCAGACGGAGGCAATGATGGGCAAGCTTGTGGAAGCGACCTATGTCGCGCTCGGCGGCGAGATCGGTTCAACCGACTGGATGCTTCGGTACCTCGACGAACAGTTCTCGCAATACACCACCGAGCTCCTGACCGAAGCCGACGCCCTCCTGCTCGGACGACTGACCTACGAGTCCTTCTCGGTCGCCTACACCAAGATGGCCGAACAAGCACCCGCGTATGTTCCCGCTGAGTTCATCGACCGGATGAACAGCATCCCGAAACACGTCGCAACGACCACACTCAAAGAGCTGGCGTGGAACGCCACCGCCATCGACGGCGACGTCGTCTCGTTTGTGGACGATCTCAAACGCAACGCCGGCCAGAATCTTCTGAAGTACGGAAACGGGCCGCTCGACGCCACCCTGATGGAGCATGAGTTGATCGACGAATTCCATCTCTGGCTTGCCCCCGTCGCGATCGGCACCGGCCAGCATCTCTTCGAGAGTATCGACACCGCGCCCCACCTCCGCCTCCTCGACATCAAGCGATTCGACAGCGGCCTCATCACCCTCATCTACGCACCCAAGTAGAGCAGAAGACCAGGACAGCGGCGCGCTGCCGACCCGCTACCCATATGCACCGCTGCCGGCGTCTGCCGGCTGACACGGTGCCCGTGCCGTCTTCAGATCGGGCTAACGCGATCGCGCGGCTGGGCTGGTGCACAGGATCAGAGGCGTTTGAGGTGGCGGGCCGCAGAGCAGCCCGCCACCTCAGCATTCACTGTGTCGCGCTGCCGTATGCGTGTTCGACGTGGGTCCTGAGGCCATACCCGTACGGATACAGCGGGTTGTAGTGGGGGTCGCCCACGTTGATCGGCTCCTGCGCGAGCGTCCGCGGCCAGGACACGGGCAGCCTGCCCGTGAACGGCCGAGCGCCGAACAGGTCGTCGGCCACGCCCGCGCCCTCGCTGCCTGGCAGCCACGACGCCACGATCGCGTCTGCCTCGTTGCGCTGGGCCGGGTCGAGGATGAGCGGACGGCCGGAGACGATGACCATGATGCACCGCTTCGCCGCGGCGCACACCTTGTCGACCGCGGCCTTGTCCGCTGCCGAGAGCTGCATGTCCTTGACCGGCCGTGGCACGTTATGGTCGCCGGGGTCAAACGCCCATAGCGGGCCGTTGACGTCGCCGAAGCCCTCCGAGTACGGGGTCTCGCCGACGACCACGATGCCCGTCGCATTGCGCGGAACCGGCGCCGAGGCGTCCTGGCTGTAGGTGACGGTGCCGCGAGCCAACTGGCGGATCCCGTCGAGGATCGTGGTCCCGGGGATGACGTTGGTCGAGCCGCCCTGCCAGGTCAGCGTCCAGCCGCCGGCCTGGTTCCCGATGTTGTCGGCGTTCGAGCCGGCGACGTAGACGTCGCGATGGCCCTGGATCGGCAACGCGTGCCGGTTGTTCTTGAGCAGCACCTGGGACTCGGAGGCGGCCCTGCGGGCCAGCGCATGGTGCGCCGGCGAGCCGACCTGGCTGATGTAGCGGCGGTCCGTCAACGGATGCTCGAACAGCCCCAGCTGGAACTTCTTGGTCAGGATGCGACTCACCGCGTCGTCGATCCGTGACATCGGAACCTGGCCGGAGTTGACCAGGTCGGTCAGCGTCGACTCGAACTGCTCGAAGTTCTGCGGCTGCATGAACATGTCGATGCCGGCCATCACCCCCGCCTGCACCCTCATGGCGAACGCTGCCTGCGAGTTGCCGGCCTCGGGATTGATGTGGTCGATGCCGTTGTAGTCGGAGATCACGATGCCGTCGAAGTTCATCGCGTCCTTCAGCCAGCCGGTGATCAGAGCCCGGTTGGCATGCATGTTGACCCGGTTGCCGAGCCCGTCCTCGGTGAATTCCACGTCGGAGTAGGACGGCATGACGGCGCCCACGTGGTGCTCGCGCACCGCGGGCACGTATGGCGAGAGCGCCAGCCGCGCGAACGTGTCGTGGCTGACCTGATCGACGCCCTGATCGATTGGATAGGTCCCGGTCGTCTGCATGTTGGACCCGGTGCCGTAGGTGGTGAGGCCGTCGCCGGCGAAGTGCTTGGCGGTGGCCATCACGCGGTCGGGATCGGACAGATGCCCGGGACGGCCCTGGAAGCCGTCAATGGCGGTCTCCATCATCTTGACGAGGCTGGGGTCCTCGCCGAAGGATTCATACGTGCGGCCCCAACGATCATCGCGCGCGACGCAGATGCAGGGGGCAAATACCCACTGGGGGCCGGTGGTCCGAGTCTCCTCGGCGGCGACATGCTCGACGTCGCGCACCAGCGACGGGTCACGGCTGGCGCCGAGGCCGATGTCGTGCGGGAAGACCGTGGCGCCGTACATGTTGCCGTCTCCGTGCACCGTGTCGATCCCGTACAGGATCGGGATGTGCAGCCGGGTGGCGAGCGCCGCCCGCTGATAGCGGTCGACCATGTCCGCCCACGCCGTCGGCGTGTTGGGCGTCGGCACCGAGCCGCCGCCCGACAGCACGCTTCCGAGATTGTCCGTCGTGATCTTCGACGTGTCGGTGTCGACGCTGGCGCGCTCGGCCTGGGTCATCTGCCCGATCTTCTCGGCCAGCGTCATCCTTGACAGCAGATCCTGGACTCGCTGACTGACCGGTAGCACCGCGTTCTGATACGGCAACGGCTGTGCGTCGTGAGGGCGCGCGGCGTTGATGGCGCGGTGCTCCGTCGCGCCGACCGTCGGCGTGGCGACCGCCGCGGCAGCAAGCGCGACCCCCGCGACAGCGAGCAACCGGCGCCTGAGCGACCCGGATGAATGCATTGATTTCCCTCCCTCTCCTGGATGGCCTGAGGAGGCGTAGGCCCCTTCGCCCGGCCCGACGGCCATGCAACTAATGCACGTGGCCGCAGAGGCACATCAGCTCTGGACCCTCCGTCCCGACCTGCGCGTACCCAGCTCCGGCCCATCTCAAACGCCGCCCCGATGGGCGTCGAAGGGCCGGCCGCATCCGTCACCCGTGGCGTGCCGGCGACAGGCCAGGGCAGCACGAGCGGCGTGCCGGCCATCGGATTCCTCCTTCCACCCCAACGATGCGAACGATCCCTGCAGCGACCGCGGTCGCTGCAAACTGCTCGCGCTCGGCAGAATGGCGCGGGGATGGCCTGCGAGTGGTTGATGATCGATGGATCGAGCCTGATCTTTCGCGCCTACTACGGCGCACTGGCCAGCGCGCGCGTTTCAGGGACGGACGGCAACGCGATCGCCGGTTTCTGCGACCGGCTGGCGCGGCTGGTCGCCGACCGCCGACCCCGCCGGCTGGTGATCGCCGAGGACTCGGCGTGGCGGCCCCAGTGGCGAGTAGACCTGATCGCGGACTACAAGTCCCACCGGGTCGCTGAGCCGGTTCCACCCGGGCTGCTGCCCGACCTTCCAGTGATCGGCCAGCTGCTTGAGCACGTCGGGATCGACGCCGTTGGCGTCGCCGACTACGAGGCCGAGGATGTGATCGCCACGCTGACGAGACTCGCCCCCGGGACCGTCGAGATCGCCAGCGGTGACCGTGATCTGTTCGCGCTGGTGGAGGATCCCCGTGTGCATGTCTTGTATCCGGAGCGGACGGGGCTGGCGGTGATCGACGAGACCGAGATCACGCGCCGCTACGCCATCCCCGGCCGTCGCTACGCCGACTTCGCGATCCTGCGCGGCGACCCCTCAGACGGCCTTCCCGGGCTGAAGGGCGTCGGCGCCGTGACCGCGGCCGCAATGATCCGCCGCCACGGAGACATCGCGGGCGTGCTGCGCGACCGCACCTTGCGCCCCCAAGACCGGGAATACCTCCACGCCGCGATCACCGTCGTGCGGCCGGTCGATGATCTCCCCGTCACGCTCCCGCGCGGCCGACGCGACGCCTATCCGGCCAACGAGCCCGCCCTCCGTGCGCTCGCCGCACACCACCACGCACAGGACTCGGTGGACCGTCTGCTAAGAGCCCTCACCCGAGTCGCTCCGACGCTGCAATGACGACGCGCTCGTCGCCGATTGCGCGGCGGACGCGATAGCGCGGGCGGGACCGCCGGCATGGGTACGCAAGGCCGCGTCGCGCTGCTGCTCCTTCGATCAAAAGGGAGCATCGTGGGCGCGCTGCGCGAGGCTGTGCTGGCATTCGTTTTCCTGGCGAGTCTGAGGAGTACCGTCGCGAGCGCAATCGTCTGCTCGAAGCCGAGGCCGGGTTGCGGCGGGCGATCGAAGAGGTCGCGGCGCAAGCGGCGCGCGCTGCCGCGGGGCGGTGTCGTCCCGCAGGACTACCGCGAGCAGGCATCTGACGGCGGCGAGGTGCGGTTCAGCGAGCTGTTCGATGCGGCCCAGGACACCTCGTTCTCTATAGCTTCGTGTTCCCGCGGTATTCGGGCGATACCAGGCCGGGACCCTCCGGGGGCGAGACGGCGCGGCTTGCTCTGTCCCAGACCCCCTGTCCATCATGCACCTCGATCCTGGACTCGCTCGACGGCGCGGTTCCTCATCTCAGCCGGCGGCTGAGTCTCGCCGTGGTCGCGAAGTCAGATCCGGATCAGCTCCGCAACTTCGCGCGCGAGCGTGGCTGGCGCCACCTGCGGCTCCTGTCCTCGCGAGACAACACCTACAACCGCGACTACCACGCAGAGACGCCGGAAGGCGAGCAAACGCCGATCCTCAGTGTGTTCTCCGCGACGGCGACCAGTCCGCCATAGCTGGTCCTCGGAGCTGATGTACGCACCCCGCGACGAGGGTCTGGAGGCCCGCCACGTCGACTCCATCTGGCCAATTTGGAATGTGCTGGATGCGACGCCGGGCGGCCGCGGCGACGACCCGAACTTCCCGGCGCTGGGCTAGAGCTGAGCAATGCTCATAGCCCGTCAGGGTTCCGTCGAGCGTCTCGTGAGTTCCGCCTGAACCACGCACGTGGCTCAGGCGGTCTCAGATGTGCAGAGTCCCCGCCTGCCAGCGCCGTGTACCGACGCTGGCGAACCACTTTGGGCTGATGATCCCGTCGACCACCGTCGTGTAGGCGCCGTCGGCGTAGGTGCTCGCGGCAGCTGCGACGGCCTGCATGACAGTCACGTTCTGGGGATGGCTCTCCGGCAGCCAGGGCTCCACGTATCCGCCACGGACGAAGTGAAAGAACACGTCCGCCTCGAGGTGGACCCCGCGGGCGGCGGCGGTGGCGATGAGTCGGGCTCTGGGTGTTCGACGCCTCCGAACAAAGGAAAGCCCCGCAGTGCGGGGCCTTTGGCAGCGCGCCCGAAGGGATTCGAACCCCTGACCTTCGGTTCCGTAGACCGACGCTCTATCCAGCTGAGCTACGGGCGCGAGACAGCTGAGTTTAGCTACGGGCGAGCGAGCCGTCGGCCGCATCGCTCGCGGACGTGTCGTAGCGAGCGACGGTGAAGGCGATCATGGCGGGGACCTGCACGGCATAGACGAGCAGGGAGAGCGTGAGGATGACCAGCGGCCCGCCCTTGAGGTGGTTGCGCAGGAACGCGAACTCGATCAGGGCCGCGGTGAAGAGGTAGGCGGCCAGCGCCCACTTGGCCACCTGGAAGAAGCGGGGCCAGGCGAAGCCTGGGACGCGGCGCAGCAGGCCCAGGTTGACGACCACGAGGACGGCCGAGGCGATGAGCAGCGCCGTCGGCAGCCCGAGCGCCACGTGCTGGGGGATGTGCGAGGACAGATAGATGCCCCCGATCACGATCAGGGCGAGGGAGAACATCCCGACCTCGGTGAACGGCGGGAGCCTGCGCTCGCTCATCCCGAGGCCAGCTTGGTCATGATCACCAGCGTCGCCACCTGCATCGCGCCCAGGATCCCGGCGCTGTAGATGAACCGTTTCATGAGCCGCTCGATGATCTCGGGGTTCGGCCGGGGCTTCTTGAGCTCGAACAGGACGGCGATGTTGGCGGGCTCGAGCAGCCCCAGGGCCAGGATGGCCATGACCCCGACGACGATCATGCTGGCCACGACCCAGCCATGCAGCGGGTTGGCGGTGAGGTTCGTGCCCAGGTAGCTGGCCAGCTGCCAGCCGGCGGCGAGGGTGGCGGTGACGACCGTGGGCATGATGAGCACCATCTTGGGCATCAGCTTGGTCGTGAACTCGACGCGGGCGGGGACGGACATCTTGCCCATGATCGGTCCCAGCACGAGCCCCAGGAAGAGGTCGATGATCGTCCACGCGGCCCCGCCGGCGACGTGAAAGAACTCCAGCGGCCACAGCTTGTTGGACGCGATGGCGGCGATCAGCAGCCCCATGATCACCGCGACGATGCCCAGCCCCTTCAGCGGGACGATCTCGAAGTCAAGCGGCCGGCCCGGGGCGGCGTGCTCGGTCTCGGCAGCGACTGCGGGGGGTGCCGTCATCTCGGCCATGTGCGCATCCTAAGGCAGCGGGCCACCCGGGTTCCAGGCACTTCGACTCACGCGGACGGGGTGGACTGCGCCCCCGGCGCCGAGAGGCGCTGAAGAAAGGCGGAGGGGGCGGGATTCGAACCCGCGGTCCGCTTGCACGGACTCTGGTTTTCAAGACCAGCGCATTCGACCACTCTGCCACCCCTCCACGGTCCGGCTGGCGGATCTCAGTCCTGCATGGTGCCATGCGCCAAGCTCTGGTGCGCGAAAGGCGTTTACACTCAGCGGTGCCCTTGGGAGAGGTGGCCGAGTGGCTGAAGGCACTCGCCTGCTAAGCGAGTATGGGGGTCAAACTCCATCGCGGGTTCGAATCCCGCCCTCTCCGTTTTCGCTGCAAACGCCCGTGGGAGGACCGTTGATGAGCGTGCTGGACAGCTTCCGCCTGGATGGCAAGGTCGCGATCGTCACCGGTGCGTCATCCGGGCTGGGTGTGGCCTTCGCTCAGGGGTTGGCCCAGGCCGGCGCCGACGTCGCCATCTGCGCGCGCCGGGCCGATCGTCTCCAGACGACCAAGGAGGTTGTCGAGGCCGAGGGGCGTCGCTGCGCGGCCATCGAGGCGGACGTCTCCATCGTGGAGGACTGCACCCGCGTCGTTGAGCAGACGAAGAGCGAGCTCGGCCGGGTCGATGTGCTGGTCAATAACGCCGGTATCGGCACCGCGGTGCCGGCCACGCGCGAGCAGCCCGACGAGTTCCGCAAGGTCATCGACATCAACCTCATGGGGTCCTACTGGATGGCCCAGGCCTGCGCGCGGGCGATGACCGACGGCGGCAGCATCGTCAACATCGGCAGCGTGCTGGGCTCCACCACCGCGGCGCTGCCGCAGGCCGCCTACTCCTCCAGCAAGGCGGCGATCATCGGCCTCACCCGCGACCTCGCCCAGCAGTGGACGGGGCGCAAGGGCATCCGCGTCAACGCGCTGGCCCCGGGGTTCTTCCCCTCCGAGATGACCGAGCAGTACCCCGATGGCTACCTCGACCAGATGATGTTCCGGGTGCCCGCCGGGCGCCCCGGGCGCGCCGAGGAGCTCGTCTCCGCGCTGCTCTTCCTGGCCAGTGACGCGGGCTCATACGTGACCGGCGTCGTCCTGCCCGTCGACGGCGGGCTACTCACCAGCTGAGCGCGCGTCGGCCGCGCGCACCCTATCCGCTTGTGACAGCTCTGTGAAGCTCTGGTGAGCTTTGTGAGGGGGAGGCTGCTAGCTCTTCTTGCCCGGCGCGGTGCCGAACACGTGATCCCAGAACGGGGCGCTGACGCCGTAGCCGCGCTCGTGGTTCTGGAAGTGGTGGCGCATGTGCAGCTCGCGCAGGCGCCGCCCGAGTCGGGTCTTGGGCCGGTGATGATGCACGTGGTAGTGCAGCATGTCGTAGCCCAGGTAGCCCGCCCAGGAAGCCCGCGCCGAAGGGCAGGAACGTCGGGCTGCCGAGCACCACATAGAAGCCGTAGACGAACAGCGCCGCCAGCGGCACGCTCAACGACGGCGGCATGACCAGCCGCATCGGGTCGTTGGGGTGGTCGTGGTGCACGCCGTGGATGATCCAGTGCAGCCGCGCGCCGATCCCGTCCTCGGGCTCGAAGTGGAAGACGATCCGGTGCAGCCAGTACTCGGTGAGCGTCCAGAACAGGTAGCCGCACAGCAGCCACACCGCGGTGAGCGCGCCCGCCCCGTGGACGAAGCCCTCGACCAGCAGGACGGTGATCACCGGCACGAACAGGATCGGCGGGACCGCCGGGTGCACGCGTGAGAGCTTGTCCAGCAGGGCCGAGTCGAACATGCGCGGCGAGGCGCGCAGGACGTCGCTGCGGCTGAGGCCATTCAGATCATCGGCGCCGTGGCTAGCCATAGGGATCCCATATACCGCGCTGGCCGACGCGCCAGGTTACCGGGCCCGACGGCACTCGGCTAGGAGGCGTCGTCCGCGGGCATCGCCAGCACCACATGGCGCAGCGACAACGCGATGAAGTCCCGCTTCTCGGTGCGCGGCGAGCCGTCGAGGGTGGTGACCTCCACGTCGGTGAGCGCCAGGAACTCCCGCTCGGACGCGTTGAGGTAGTCGGTCAGGCGGCTGCGGTAGCCGTCGACGGGCAGCATCAGCGTGGCCGGTGATGCGGTGCCGGTCGGTCTCGACGATGATGCGCTCGTTGCGTTGCTCCACGCGCGGGGCACGATAGCGGCCGGATGGGCCGGTGGTGGCATGCTCTGGACCGATGTCCAGGGGACTGAAGGCGCGCTGGTACAACGTCCGGCGCGCCCAGAACCGCAAGCCGGCCACCTACCGCTGCCCGCTGTGCGGGCAACTGCTGCCCGCGCTGAGCGAGCACATGCTCATCACCCCCGAGGGCGACTCCGCCCGCCGTCGCCATGCCCACAGCGCGTGCGTCCTGCAAGGCGCGCAAGGCGGGGCGGCTGCCCACGCGGGATGAGTGGGAGCGCCACCCAGCCCGAGCCGCCGCGTCCCCGGGGCCGCTCACCCGCCTGCGCGAGGCCCTCGCGCGCCGGCCCCGCGGCGACCGATAGGGTCCGCGCCATGGCGCGCGATCTGCGACTTGGCCTCAGCCTCGGCTACTGGGCGGGCGGGCCGCCGCCGGGCGCCGCCGAGGCCATCCAGGAGGCCGACCGGCTCGGCTTTGACTCGGTCTGGACGGCCGAGGCCTACGGCTCTGACGCGCTGATGCCGCTGGCCTGGTGGGGCGCCGGTACCACGCCAGATCAAGCTCGGCACCGCGATCGTGCAGATCTCCGCGCGGACCCCGGCCGCGACGGCGATGGCGGCGATGACGCTCGACCACCTCAGCGGCGGGCGCATGATCCTGGGCCTCGGGCGTGTCCGGCCCGCAGGTGGTGGAGGGCTGGTACGGACAGCCGTTCGCCAAGCCGCTGGCCCGGACGCGCGAGTACATCGGGATCCTGCGCGACATCTGGGCCCGCCAGGGCCCGGTGACCAGCGAGGGCCCCCACTACCCGCTGCCGCTGGGCGGGCGGCACCGGGCCTGGGCAAGCCGCTGAAGGCGAGCATCCATCCACTCCGCTCCGACATCCCCATCTACCTCGCCGCCGAGGGCCCCAAGAACATCGCCTGGCCGGCGAGCTGTGCGACGGCTGGCTGGCGCTCTTCTACTCGCCCCACCACGACGACTTCTACCGCGAGGCCCTGGACGAGGGACTCGCCCGCCCGGGCGCCCATCGCACGCGCCGAGGACTTCGAGGTGGCGGCCACCGTCCCGCTGATCATCACCGACGACATCGAGGCGGCGGCCGACGCGCTGCGCCCGATGTACGCCCTGTACTTCGGCGGGATGGGCGCGCGAGGCACCAACTTCCATGCCAACGTCGCCATCCGGATGGGCTACGAGGCCGAGGTGGCCAAGATCCAGGAGCTCTACCTCGCCGGCCACAAGGACCAGGCGGCCGCCGCCATCCCCACCCGGCTGCTCGAGCAGCTCACGCTCATCGGGCCCGTCGACAAGATCCGCCACGACCTCGATGCGTGGCGCGAGCTCGATCGTGACCACGCTGCTGGTCGGCGGCGACCCGGCGACGCTGCGGACGGTCGCCGAGCTCGTCCTCGGCTGAGACGCCGCGCCGAGCCGGCCGTCTTCGGCGTCGAGGATCTGATGGGCCTTCAGTCCCAGGCTGAGCCGCTCGCGGCCGTCTGACTCATACGGGCGACAGGCCCGAGACCTCCTGCACGCGCGATAGCCGGTAGCCCACCGTGTGGCGGTGCAGCGCCAACGCGTCGGCGGTCTCGGTGGTCGAGCCGTGGTGGGCCAGGAACGGCGCCAGCGTGGGCAGCAGCTCGGTGTCGTGGCGGGCGTCGTAGTCGGCAAGCGGGGAGACCGTGCTGTCGCGCAGCTGCTCGAGCTCGGCGCGATCGCGCAGCAGGACGCCGATGAGCAGCCGGAAGGTCTCGTCGTGGCCGTTGAGCTGCGGTGCCGTCGACGGCGCCGAGCTCGGCCAGCAGCTCGGCCTCGCGGATGGCCTCATGCAGCCGCGACGGGTCCCGCCGCGGGGTGGAGACGGCGACCGTCATCCCGCCGGCGCCGCAGCGTCGGCGGCGCGACGGGCAAGCACGTCGTCCGCCGCCGGGCACACGGCGACCAGCCGTCCGGGCCGGAGCTCGGCCACCAGCACGCCGCTGCCGTCGGCGGCCGGCGCGCGGCTCGCGCGCCTCCGGCGCGCACTCAGCGCGACGCCTCCCGCTGCAGGTCGACCCCGAGGCGCCGTGCCCGTGCCAGGACCCCCGGAAGGTCATCGGGCGGTCCCGCCACCAACTCGGCGATGAGCGCCTCGCCGGAGTCCGGCGCGGGCGCGTCCCTGATCAGCGCGGTGACCGAGGCGGCGGCCGCGGCGGCCTCCAGCCACGCCCGCCGCTCCGCGGCGGCGCTCCCCGGGCGGCGGCGACGATCCCCACCACCTGTTCGCCGATGCGCACGGCACGGCGTCGGTGATGGAGGCCGGAGCCGCATCGAGATCGACCGCGCACCGGCGACCGCCTCGGCATGGGAGGCGATCGCGGCCACGGCCTCGCCGGCGAGCGAGTCCGGCGGCGAGACCACGGGCGGCCCGTGGGCCGGGATGGCGATCGCCACGGGACAGCCCAAGGCGTCGGCGACGCTCGCCGCGACGCTCTCCAGGTCGTCGCCGGCGACCGCGCCGGCCACCAGTGTCAGTGGCGTGGACCGGGGAGCGGACGCGTCCGCTCCCCGGTCCGGCACCGACTGTTGGCTTGAATCAAGCGCTCGGGCGCGCTGCATGCTCGCGGCGCACGCGGGCCTGATCCGTCACCGAACGCTGCGTCATACGGCGGCGGTCGGTGCGCTGGTGTGACCCGCTCCGCCGGCCAGTCCCGGGCACCCCGTTCGGGTACCCCAGCGACGGGATGTCCGATGGGTACACCTCGTGCCCATGCTCGGCCGTGTCGCCGATCTCCATGTTCTCCTTGGACATGCGCAGAGGGACGAACAGTCCGACGACCTTGAGCAGGATGAACGTGACCAGCGCCGACCAGAAGATCACCCACGCCGCCGCGAAGACCTGCCACTTGAGCAAGGTGAAGTTGCCGTGGACGACACCGGCGGCACTTCCCGTCGCGACGAGCGCCGACTTGGAGCTCGTGTAGAACACGGCCATGTTGGGGTCGGCGAAGATGCCGGTGAGCAGTCCGCCGGCGAGCCCCGCCATCCCGTGGGTGTAGACGACGCCGAGGGTGTCATCGACGTTGCGGAACGGGCGCAGACGGCTCAGGTAGTTGAGCGCGAAGTACACCAGCGTGCAGGCGATGAGCCCGATGGCGATCGCGCCCCAGCCGTTGACATAACCGGCGGCGGGGGTGATGGCGACGAGGCCGGTGATGATGCCGTTGACGCCACCGATCATGCTGGGCTTGCGACCGGTGATGTAGTCCCACGCGACCCACATCATGAACGCCACCGCGGTGCAGAGGTTGGTGTTCAGGATCGCCGCAGCCGCCGACATGTTGGACGCGTACGGATCGCCGCCGTTAAAGCCGTTCCAGCCGAGCCACAGCAACCCGGCACCGACCGCGACCATGGCCAGGTTGTTGGGAGCGTCAACCTCGCGGTCGCGTTGCAAGCGCGGTCCGATGACCGCTGCGGCCACGAATCCGGACACACCCGCGGCGAGGTGGATGACGTATCCACCCGAGTAGTCGAGAGCGCCGTGGTGACCGAAGAAGCCGCCGCCCCAGATCAGGAACGCGTTGACGGTGTAGACGAAGGTGATCCACAGGACGACGAAGGGGATCCATGCTTTGAAGTTGATCCGCCCGAGCACGGAGCCCAACATCAGGATCGGCGTGATCCCGGCGAACACGAACTGGAAGTAGACGAGTGTCGACTTCGGGAACGCCTGGCTCCCGAGTAACGGGATGTTGCTCTGTCCCTGCAGTTCCTTGTGGCTGAGCACCGGTCCGGGCTTGCCGATGAAGTTCCCGAAGAACCCCGAGTGCGACAGGCCGTGGAACGGTGAACCGAAGCCCATCTTGAATGCGTAGAGCACCCAGATGATCAGCACGACCGCGAAGGCCGCGAACGTCAGCATCATGCTGTTGATGGACCAGCGCTTCTGCATGATGCCGCCGTAGAGCACGACGAGCCCTGGAACGCTCATCAGGCCGACCAGGGTCGCGGCGGTCATCTGCCAAGAGGTGTCTCCAGCGCTTAGCCATGTTGGCGCTTCGACTGGCATGCATCTCCTTCGTTTTTCGTGGACACCGACCCGCGTCCGCGAGTCGTGGCTGAGCCACACGGGCCCGAGCTGACAGCCGACAGATTTCTCCAGGAGACGACTTCCAGCCATAGCCGTGAGGCCAGCGATCACGAGGCATCCCTGGACATATGGATAAGGTGGCCCCGTTTGCAGGGAAAAAGCCTGCGCGACGAGGTCGCTGGGCGCCGGGAAAGTCCCGCAACGTGCGGGGTCTGCCAAGACGGCTCAGGTGGTGCGGGGCACCGCGGGGACCGGCAATCCGGCCTTGCGGCAGGCCTGGGCCAGCGCGCGGGCGAATGCCACGTTGGGTGAGTGTCCGCCGCCGGGCTCGGTGCACAGGTCGCGCGCGGCCTGGCCGCACCGGTAGAGCTCGGAGCCGCCGATAACGGTCGCCGCGCTGACGTCGATGCAGCCGTTGCGCGATTGCCGCTGCACGCTGGTGAAGGCGATGACCACGACCACGCCGATCACCGCGAGGAGCCCCAGGACGGACCCGATCATCCACTTCTCGCGCCGGCTGATGCCCGGCGCCCCGTGCGACGTCCTGCCCGTGCCCTGGCGGCAAGATGAGCATGGTGGCAGTGTACGAGCGCCCGTGCGCGGCTCAGAACGACAGCGCCGCGCCGCGCGGCAGCACGATGACCGACCCGCGCGCCGAATCCAGCTGCGCCCGCGTGGACCCGCCCAGGGCGATCCTGCCCTCGGGCCCGTTGCTCTGGGAGTCGACCACGATGAGGTCGGCGTTGCCGGCGCCCTCGAGGATCTCCGCGCCCAGGGCCTGTGCCAGCGCCTCCGCCGTCCGGTGGGCGGCGCCGTTGGAGTCACCGGCCACCGAGATGGTCCCGATCTTCTCCTCGCCCCGGGTCCGCAGCCCGGCCGCCGCGACGCCGATCGCCACCGGGCTGCCCTCGAGCAGACCCTGCGCGGAGCCGCCCGGCTCGACCCGTCCCGGCGGTGTGCGGTAGTCCGAGCCGAACACGATGAGCTGAGCGCCCTCGGAGGCGGCCAGGTGCGCCAGCCCCGCTCCCGTGGACGGGTCGATGACCACATGGCGCTCGATCTCGGGCTCCTCGAGCCAGAGCGCTCCCTGCTCCAGCCGGCGGTCGGCGTCATAGACGCCGATCTCCTCCCGCCGGGGGTCGTACTCCCGGGAATGGCGGACGTAGGCCAGCGCCAGCTTGGCTCCGCCCGCGGCCAGCATCCGGCCGAGCGCGAGCGCGTCCTCGTCGTTGGTGGTGCCGTCGTAGGAGACGATGACCGGGGTCGCCATTGCGGTGAGGAATCGTGGGGCACCGCAGGCCCGGCGACATTGGCCGCGTGGACAATCATCGCGGCGCGGTGCTATCCACAACGATGATGGCGCTCCTGCACGACCTGCTCCAGCTCCATCTCGGAGCGGTCGCGGTGCCACACCGCGCCGAGGGCCCGGCGGTCGACTACTACGGCCTGGCCGCCGCGGCGGCGGCGAGCTGGGTTGGGGTACCCGGGCCGGGGGAGCCGGTCCTCATCGCGCGCGGGCGTCCTGGCTTCCAAGCACAAGCTCGACCTCAGCACCGTGCTGCTGGTGGCCTGGGCCGGGGCCACCGCCGGCGGGATCCTGGGTGGGCGATCGGCCTGAAGGCCGGCCGGGGCCTGCTCACGGCGCCCGGCCCGCTGCATGGCCTGCGGCTGCGCGCCGTGCAGCGCGGCGAGAAGGTGTTCGAGCGCTACGCCATCATCGCGGTGCTGCTCACCCCGTCCTGGATCGCCGGGATTCACCGGGTGCGGTCATCGGTCTATCAACCGACCAACGCCGCTGCGGCCGCGGTGTGGGCGGGCGGGATCGGCGTCGGCAGCTACCTGGCCGGGCCGGCCGTCATCGACGTCGTCAACGACTACGGCGCCGGGACGTCGGTGATCGTGGGCGTGGTCATCGTCGCGGCCGTGGGCCTCCAGCTCGCCCGCCGCCACCGGATGCGCGGCCGCCCGCAGCGCTAGAGCCCGCCGAGGAGCCGGCCGAGGACGACGCCAGCTAGAGCTGGGTCTGGGACCAGTCGATCTTGACGAGCGGCGGGCGCCGGCTCGCCGATCTGCAGCTGGATGTCGTCGTGGGGGAGCAGCTGGATGTCGCGCGGGCTCTTCTTCCACGGCTTGCCGTTGACGAACGCGGTGACCGTGCCACTGAGGGTGCCGGCCTGGTTGGGGCTCAGCGGTTGATGCCACTCGTCGAAGAAGTCACCCAGGGTGTAGATCGCCTTCCTGGGGGACTCGATGTGGATGACGCCGTCGGTGGTGTGGGTGTGCAGCCAGTAGATGCACGTGCCGCCGCTGGCGATCGGTCCCTGGTTGGTGGTCACCGCGTGCGATCCCGGGATCCCGATGCCGGCCGGCAGGGTGTAGGGCTGGCCATTCTTGAACACGGCCAGGTGGGCGTGGATGTGGTAGACGAGCTGCTCGGTCGGCCCGCAGGTGATGCCGTCCACCTTGCCGGTGCCGGTGGTGCTGGCCGGGGCCACCGCCGGGCCGGTCTGCAGCGGGACGCCCTCGAAGCCGACCGCCGGTTGCGACGCGCTCGACGTGGTGGCTCCGGTCGTCCCGGTGCCGGCCGCGGTGGAGGTCCCGGTGGCGCCCGCGCTGGATGTCGTGCTGCTCGACGTGCCGGTCCCGGAGCTGGAGCTCGAGTTCGACGAGCCGCACGCGGCGAGGGCCAGCACACAGACGGCCGCGGTCACGAGGGAGGTCACTGGGCGCATCGGATCCGCAAAGGTAGCTGGATACGTTGCGCGAAGCGTTGGTAGCGTGTGCGGTCATGGCCGACGAGTCCGCCTCCGCAGGTCTGCCCATGACCACGGGCCTGGAGATCCCGGGCCTGACCGTCAGCGAGAGCCTGGGCGTGGTCTACGGCCTGGTCGTCCGCAGCATGGGCTTCACCGGCAGCGTGGTCTCGTCCTTCAAGGCGCTGCGGCGGGGTGAGATCAGCGAGTACACCCAGCTGCTGGAGGACTCGCGCCGCCATGCCATCGATCGCATGGTCGACAACGCCCGGCTCATGGGCGCCGACGCGATCATCGCCGTCCGCTTCGATTCCTCGGAGATCGGCCAGCAGTTCACCGAGATCGTGTCCTACGGGACCGCGGTCAAGGTCCGTCCGTCCGCCTAGCCGCGCCGGCGCGTGAAGCTCGGCGACGACGACCGCGAGCGGCTGTTCGAGCGGCTCAGCAGCCACCATGCCGCGGGTCATATCGATCTGGAGGACCTGGAGCGCCGGGTGGCCGTCGTGGCCGGTGCCACTACCCGGGAGGAGGCGGCCGCCGTCGTGACCGACCTGCCGGCTCTGCCCGGCGACGGCGCCGGTCCCACCCGTGACCGCCCGCGCTGGGGGCGTGGCCACGGCGACGCCGACGCTCCGCACCCGGGTTGGCGCCCGACCAACGAGCGCTTCCGCGATCCGCGCACCAACCAGGTCATGCGCGTCTGGGAGGACGCCGGCGGCACCCGTCACTACGTTCCCGACGACGAGGGGCTCTGACTGGAGCAGCGGCCTCAGCGGCGGTTCCCGCCGCCGAAGAGCGACAGGAAGAAGATGAAGACGTTGAAGACGTCGAGGAAGATCGACGCCGCGATCGGCACCGCACCGCCCATGGTGCTCCGACGCAGCCGGTTGAAGTCGAACACGGTGAACGCACCGAACACCGCCAGGCCCGCGACCGCGTAGATCACGTTGCCGCCGGGAATGGCGACGAATGTCGCGATCAGGCCGAACACGATGAGCGCCACCAGCGACCAGAACAGCGTCCGCGCCCATGAGGACAGGTCGCGCCGGGTGGCGTAGCCGACGGCCCCGAGACCGCCCGTAAACAGTGCCGTCGCACCCGCCGCCTGATACAGGACATCGGGCTCGGCCTTGGCATACACCGCCAGCACGGGGCCCACCGCCATCCCGATGAACAGCCCCAGTCCGAACAGGAGGCCGATCGCCAGCTGCTCATGCCCGCGCGCGGACGCGGCCTGCAGTCCGAAGATGCACCCGATGGCGGCGATGAACAACAGGATTCCGGTGCCGCCGGAGAGGTTGCGGCCGATGTAGGCGCCGAGCGCCGTGCAACCGACGGTGAGGGCCACAAGGCCCATCACCTGACCGAAGACGCCACGCGTCTGGTCCCGAGTGAGCGCCTGGTCGCGAAGCGCGTACGGACGAGTGAAGGACATGCCTCGCAGGATAGGTGATGCCCGCGCATTACCAGCGGTTTTCATAGCGAGTTCATAGACGGCGGCGCGTCCCTTGAGACGGAGTCGTGATACTGGAGAGCGTGTCCCACACCACCGTCGCGCCGCCCTCCGACGAGCCGGTACCGGCCAAGCCCCCGGTCCCGCGCTCGGCATGGACGCGGCTGGCGGCCTGCACCGCCGCCGCCGCCCTGCTCCAGCTCGACGGCACCCTGATCACGGTGGCCCTGCCGTCGGTGGCGCACGGCCTCCATGTCAAGGGCAGCACCACCTCGGCCGTCCTCAGCGCCTACTTCGGCGCCTATGCGCTGCTCCTCATCCCCGGTGGCGAGCTCGTGGATCGGTTCGGCGCCCGGCGCCTGGCCCTGTGCGGCCTGGCCGTGTTCGCGGTCGGCGCGCTCGCCGGCGCGCTGGCCCAGAGCTTCGGAGCGCTGCTCGCGGCGCGCGTCATCCAAGGAGCGGGCGCAGGGCTGGTCAGCCCGGCCGCGCTCGCCGGCGCGGTGTCGGGCTTCCCGCCCGAGCGGCGCGGGAGCGCCCTGGGAATCTGGGGGGCGAGCGCGGGCATGTCCAATCTGGCCGGGCCGCTGCTGGGCGGCCTGCTCACCGTCGCCTTCGGCTGGCGGGCCAACTGGTGGGCGTTGCTGCCCCTCACCGCCGCGGCGGCGATCGCCATCGCCCGCCTGCTGCCGGCGATCGTGCACACCGGCGACGAGGGTGGCAATCCCGCCCTCAACCGGATCGTGCTGGCGGCGACGCTGGTGGCGGCGCTCACGTTCGCGGTGATGATCGGCGCCTTCTACATCGCCGAGCAATATCTCCAGCGCGTCGCGGGCTTCTCCCCGCTCGGCGCCTCGGGCGCGCTCGTCCTCGTCGCCCTGCTGGTGGGCGCCGCGGCTCCGCTCGCCGGCAAGCTGGTCGATCGCCACGGCGAGAAGGTGCCCGCCGTCCTCGGCTTCCTGGGCGCCGGTCTGGGCCTGGCGCTGCTGGGGATCCCGGGCTTCACCCTCGACGGGGTCGTGACGATCCTCCCGTTGATCCCCGTCGGGCTCGGGCTGGGGATGCTCTTCGTCCCCACCAGCCGCGCCGCCCTGAACGCCAGCCCGAGCGCATCGCACGGCCGCACCTCGGCGCTGCTGTCGGTCGGTCGCCTGCTGGGCGCGGCGGTCGGCGCGGGGCTCGCCGGGATTGCGCTGGCCGGCACGCTCACCGCCTCGACCGTGCACCACACGCTCCTGCTGGGGGCGCTCATCTGCCTCGTCGTCGGGATCCCGGCCTCGCTGTACCTCTCGGGCGGTCGGCCCCGGCGCCTGAGCTCGCCAACCCCCGGGACGCTGGCGCCAACCGGCCTACGGCGCGCCGGCTGACCGGGGCTGCCTGGAGCGGTAGGTCCGCACCTTCTCGCGGTTGCCGCAGACCGCCATGTCGCACCAGCGGCCCGACCGGTTGCGGCTGGAGTCATAGAACGCCCACAGGCAGTCATCGGCGACGCACGCCTTCACGCGCCTCCACGTCCCATCCATCGCGGCGTGGGTGACGGGGACCAGCAGCCGGGCCAGGACGCCGGGATAGCCGTCGGCTCGCGGCGCGATGTCGATGGCGCCGTCGGCGCCGAAGCGCACCGAGAGCCGGCCGCGCTCGGCCACCTCCTCGAGGTGGCGCGCGGCGTCGCCGGCCGTCTTCTCCGGGTGGTTGTGGCTCACCAGCACGCCGCGCAGAGACTCACGCAGCTCGATCGCCTGCGTCAGCTCGCCCGCGCCGAGCTCAGGCTCGTCGCCCGCGCGCAGCCCCTGCTCGGCAAGCCACTGCGCCAGATGGGCGGGGGTGTCCGCCCGGTCCTCGCCCACCTCGATGTCCAGGGTGTTGACGAAGTCGATGACCAGCTGCAGGTTGTGTGGGGGAGATCGGCATTGGGGGTTGAAACCAGCGTATGCGTATAGTAGGTTACCACGACACCGGCTAAACGATTACGGAGGTGTTTGACGAGATGCTAGGCGATGGCATGGGATCCGGCAACACACTGCAGCTCTCGCGCCCGTGGCTGGAGCGCACGGGGGCGTTGTTCGAGCCCACCTGATCACGCGGCTGCGCGCGCGCAGCCGGCGGCTGGAGCTCGACCACGCGCTGGCCAAGGGCGCTGACCCTCGTCCTCGCCGCTGCTGGCGGCCCGGGCGGCCCAACTGGTGCGGCGGGCCAACCGGTACCGCCTGGCGACGGCGCTCGAGCGGCTGGCGCTCACGGCCGATCGTCCGCCCACGCGCTTCGGCGCGATGCCGCGACGCCGTGCGATGGAGGCCAACCGCTTCGCGCTGCTGGGGCTGGCGGCCACCTTGCGCAGGGGCGGGCTCCTCTACGCCCGCGGAATCGCCATCCTTGAGCTTGTGTTGATCGACGGCACCGGACCGGCCTACACCGACGCGCGCGGCGAGGGCCTCGCGCGCCAGTTGGAGCTCGCCGGGGCCACCATGGGCGGCTGACGCCCCGCATGCCGCCGGCACGCGTGCCATCGACACACGTGCCGCCGGCAGAGTCGGCCGAGTCCGGCAGCCACCCGGACGCAGGCGCCGCCACGCGAGCGCATCGTCGCCGGGATTCGCGCGGGACTGCCCTACGGAGCCGCCTCGCTGCTGCTCGGCTTCTCCTTCGGCGTGCTGGCGCGGCCGCTGATGGGGCCGGTCGCGACCATGGTGATGTCGGCGATCGTGTTCGCGGGCTCGGCCCAGTTCGCCGCGCTGGCGGTGCTCTCGGCGGGCGGAGGAGCGCCCGCGGCGATCGTCGCCGGGATGCTGCTCAATCTCCGCTTCGTGCCGATGGGTATCGCCATCGCGCCGTCCCTGCGCGCGGGGCCGCTGGGCCGGGCGCTCCGGGGTCAGGCGCTCATCGACGCCTCGTGGGCCCTGGCCAATCGCGGCGGCGGGCGCTTCGACATCGAGTTCCTGCTGGGGTCGACCATGGCCCAATACCCCGCCTGGGTGGGCGGCACCGTGCTGGGGGTTCTCGCCGGCGGCCTCATCGGCAACCCCCGCTCGCTGGGACTGGACGCGATCTTCCCGGCCTTCTTCCTGGGCCTGCTCGTCGCCGAGCTGCGCCGGCCGCAGGCGCGCCCGGTGGCGGCGCTCGGCGCCGTGATCGCGCTCGTGCTCACGCCGCTCACGCCCGCCGGGGTGCCGATCATCGTGGCCGCGGCGGCGGTGTTCGTGGCGGCGGGGTGGAGCCGATGACCACGGTATGGATCACCGTGGCCGGCCTGTGCGTGGCCACCGCGATCATCAAGGGGTTCGGTCCCCTGGTGTTCGGCGGCCGCGACCTGCCGGGGATCCTCGCCCGGGCCATTCCGCTGCTGGCCCCGGCACTCCTGGCGGCGCTGGTGATCACCGAGACCGTCGGCGGCACCGGCCGGTCGCTGGTGATCGATGCCCGGTTCGGCGGCCTGATCGTGGCGGGCTTCGCGATCTGGCGCCGGTGGCCGACTCGCCGTGGTGGTGCTGTGCGCGGCGGCGACGGCCGCGCTGCTGCGCGCCGTCGGATAGCGCGGGGGCCCGCGCCGTCACGGGCAGGGGAGCGCCGCTGCCCCCACATCCCGTGGAAGCAGCGACACCCCAGCCATCAGCGCCAGCGAGGATTGGCGCCGATGAGGGTTGGCAAGCGCCAAGCCTGACCCTCACGACGCCCCATCGCGCAGATCCTTCCCGGCTCGTCGCAGAGCTCCATCGCCAGCTGTTCGAGCGTCGCCACGAACAGCCGCCGCACCCATGCCCGCCCCCCGATGGCCAGCAGCAGGCGCTCCGGCGTCGCGAGCCGCGTCACCGTCGCGCTGAGGACGGCGACCGTCGGCCCGGCGCCCGCGCCGTCCAGGTCCCAGCGCACCTCGACCTCGGTGCCGGAGCCGACCCGCGCCGTTCCCGCCAGGTGTCCCGGCCGGCTGATGCTGACCAAACGCGTCCGAGCCGGGCGGCGCAGCCACAGCGGGCCGCGCAGCACCAGCAGCCCCCCGCGAAGCTGTCCGTCACCCGTGACCTCGAGCTCCCGCAGGCCGATCTTGGCCGTGGCCAGCCGCCGGTGGTTGTGCGCCTGGCTCAGGAACGCGAACGCCTCCTCGGGCGCCACGGGGAGGGCTCTGCGAGCGGAGATCTCCATCACGAGGCCTCGCCGGCGAGCTCCTCCTCGCAGGCTCGGCAGGCTTCGGGTCTCCGGCCTCGCCGCCGCTGGCGCGGATGAGGACCTGGGCCAGCGCCTCGGGCACATCCCACATCGGCATGTGTCCGGCGTCCGACAGGACGACATTGCGGATCCGGTCGGGGACCCAGACGGGGCGGCGGATGAGACGGTCGTGATCGGGCCAGACGAGCGTGACGGGGCAGCGGATCCGCTCCAGGCCCTCGAAGCGGCCGGCGCGCATGGCGTCGTTGACGCGCACGAAGTCCGGGGCCAGGGCGTAGGCCTGCACGAGCTGGCGCGCGGCGGCGGCGGGGACGCGCCGCGGGTGCGCGACGGCGCCGGAGAGCAGCACGGACGCGGCCCGGCCGCGTCGCGACGCACCAGCGCGGCGGCGGGCAGGAGCGCGCGGGCCAGGCGGTGGGCGATCGCCGCCTTGGGGACCAATGGCTCGGGCCACAGGCCGGCTGGCGCGATCCCGCTGACGCTGCCCGCCACCCCGCTGAGTCCGAGCTCCAGCGCCACCCAGCCCCCGAGCGAGTTGCCGGCGATATGGGGGCGCTCGACCCCGATCGCCGCCAGGTGCTCGGCCACGCCGCCGCCAGCGCACGGGGCGTCGGTAGCGGGCCGTCGAGGGCGGGGGACTCGCCGAAGCCGGGCAGGTCGATCGCGATCAGCTCGCGACGCGTGGCCAGGAACGGCATCACCGCATCCCAGACATGGCGGTCGGCGCCGAGAGGATGGAGCAGAACGAGCGGGGATCCCTGGCCCGCCCGGTGATGGGCAAGCGTCGCCGGGGTGGGCCTGGTCATCACGGGGACCCTACCCGGACGGCGCGGCGCTGCTCCTGCCGGCGTGCGGGGCGCCCGGGAAGCAATCGCGCCGCGGAGCGTCTTTGCATGCGAAATGAAACCGAGCGAGTCCAGGAGGACAGGCATGCGCGCAATCAGTCCCAGCCGTGTCTTGATCGTGGCTCACCAGACCGCCGACAGCCCGGAGCTGCTCGAGGCGGTGGCGCGTCGCGCCGACCACAGCCCCTGCACCTTCACGCTGCTGGCGCCCGCCCGGCCTCACGGCCCGCGCCGCGTCATGGGATCCCGAGCATCACGGCATCAGCGAGGCCGAGGAGCGGCTGGAGCTGGCGATCCCGTTGCTCTCCGAGGCGGCCGGCGAGGCGATCCTCGGTGTCGTCGGCACCCACGAGCCGCTGGCGGCGGTGCAGGACGCGCTCAATGTGCTCGGCTTCGACGAGGTGATCATCTCGATGCTGCCGGTGCGCGACTCGCACTGGTTCCGCCTCGAGCTCCCGCGCAAGGTGCGTGCCCTCGGCGTGCCGGTCACCGAGGTCATCACGTCGGCCCGCGAGGTCGATCACACCGCCGCCTGACCCGCCGGGGCCCGCCGGGGCGTCTTAAGGTCGTACGACGCCTCTCCTGGGGCATCATCAATGGAGTGACGACGAAGGTCCCCCCGAAGAAGGCCCGCGCCGCCGCGGTCTCGATCGCCTCCAACTCGTGCCTGATCGTGCTCAAGGTCACCGCCGGCCTGGTGACGGGCTCGGTGGGCATCCTCAGCGACGCCGTCCATTCCCTCATGGACCTGATCGCCTCGCTGATCGCCTGGGCGTCGGTGCGCAAGGCCGATGTGCCCGCCGACGCGTCGCATCGCTACGGGCACGAGAAGCTCGAGGATCTCGCCGCCGGAGCCCAGGCCCTGCTGCTGCTCATCGGCGCCGTGTTCATCGCGGTGGAGGCGATCCGGCGTCTCATCAACGGCGGGCACGTGGCCTCGATCGGGGTGGGTATCGCGGTCGCGGCCGCGGCGGCGGCGGTGAACCTGGTCGATCTCGACCTATCTGGAGCGCGCCGGACGCGCCACCGGCTCCACTGCGCTGAACGCCAACGCGGCGGATCTGCGCACCGATGCGATCGTCTCCATCGCCGTGCTCGTCTCGCTGGTGGTGGTCAAGCTCACCGGAGCCGCGTGGATCGATTCCGTGATCGGCCTGCTCGTGGCGGCGGCGATCACGCCGCACCGGTGTCCGGATCCTCATCGACGCGAGCCGGCGCCTGGCCGACGAGGCCCTGCCCGCCGACGAGCTCGCGGCGCTCCAACAGGTGGTCGGCTCCTTCGTGGGCGACGAGGTCGTCGGCTTCCACGATCTCCGCGCCCGCCACGTGGGCAGCAACCACCAGGTCGATCTCCACCTCCAGTTCGCGTCGGGCACGAGTCTGGAGCGCGCCCACTACGTCTCCCATCAGCTCCAGGACGCGATCGTCGAGCGGCTCCCCGGGACCACCGTGCTCGTCCATCTGGAGCCCGAGGACCGGGTGCGACCCGACCGCTTCGAGCAGCCCGACAGCGTGTCCTCGGCGCGGTAGCGCGCCACCCGCCGCCGGGGAAGGTTTGCCCCGGCCGACGTCTGTAGATGGCAGCATGCGCGTCCCCTCAGGCCGTCTGATCTTGGCTGCGGCCTGCTGCGCCGCAGTCGCCGCGGTGCCCGTCTCGATCGCGCAGGCGACCTCGACCGGCGCTGCGCTCTCGACGGGCGTCTCGTCGGGGCCGAGCGCGACGAGCCAGGCGGCGGCGCACCTGATCGCCGTCCCGGCCCGTCCGACGGTGGGCACGCCGGTGCGGCTGTCGGTGAGCGCTGCGCCCCACGGGGTCGCCGCCTTTGCCTGGGACCTGGCCGGCCATGGAGCGTTCTCGCGTCACACCGCCGCCGCGCAGACCGCCGTCTCGTTCGCCACGCCCGGCGCCCACAACGTGGCCGTGCGCTTCCAGCATGGCGGGCGCATCCAGCTCGGGGTGCTCAGTGTGACCGTCGCACCACGTCCACACGCCGCGGTCACCAGCCACGCCGATGCCACCGGCCTCAACGGCCGGGTCACCGCCCACGCCGCCGGCGATCCCGGCGTCACCATCGCCGATTTCCACTTCTCGCCGGCCACCACCACCATCCACGTCGGCGACACGATCACGTGGAGCAACAGCGGACCGTCGAGCCACACCGCCACCGCCGGCAACGGCAGCTTCAACACCGGGATCCTCAAGAAGGGGCAGAGCGCGTCGCACACCTTCACCCAGGCGGGGACGTTCGCCTACGTCTGCCAGATCCACTCCTTCATGCACGGCACGATCGTCGTCCTGGCCAGCACGACGTCGACGACGCGGGCGGCCTCGACGCCCACCACCACGACGCCGGGCACCACGGCCGCGGCCGCGACCGCGCCGACCGGACCGACCCTTCCCAATACTGGCTTCAACGTCGTCGCCGGCCTGATCGCCGGGCTGACGCTCCTGGGCCTCGGGGCCGGGCTGCGCCGCGCCCGCGCCCGCTGACGGTCACCGCCGCCGCAGCGCTCCCGCGCGCTGCGTGGCGGTGCGCCGGGCGCGTGCTAGCGCCCGGTTCCGGTCATGGTGACGGCCGCCGGGCCGTTGCCGGAGCTGTCGAGCGCCTTCAGCGTCGCGGTTCGGCTGCCGCTTGCCGTGGGGACGAAGTCCACGACGATCAGGCACCTGCCGCCCGGCTTGAGCGTCCCCACGCAGGCCGAGGCCACGTCGAAATCGCCGGGGTTGGCTCCGCTAATGCTGCACCCCCGGGGCCGTACTCCTCGCGCCGCGAGTACAACGTCCAGGCGTTTGTTGATTGGTATCTGGCGCGACTCGGGACCGGCTGACCCCTACCCTGGGGACATGAGCATCGTCTCCACGCTACGCATGTATGTCCGCCGGACCCCCAAGCTCCGCGAGCCCACCGACCTCTACACCCACCGGGTCACCCTGCTCGATGGCGGCGAGCTTGACCTCGCCGAGCTGCACGGCCGGCCGACCCTGATCGTCAACACCGCCAGCAAGTGCGGGTTCACCCCGCAGTACGAGGGGCTGCAGAAGCTGCACGAGCGCTACTCCGAGCGGGGCCTCCAGCTGCTGGGCACCCCCTCGGCCGACTTCGCCGACCAGGAGTACGACTCCAGCGACGAGATCGGCGAGTTCTGCCAGCGCAACTACGGCGTGCAGTTCCCGCTCACCGAGCGCAGCTCGGTGCGCGCCGATCCCAGCCCGCTGTGGACCGACCTGGGCCGGCAGCCCAACTCGGCCCCGCCGGTGTGGAACTTCACCAAGTACCTCGTCGGCGCCGACGGGAAGCTCATCGCCCGCTGGCCGACCAAGGTCAAGCCCGAGGATCCGGCGATCATCGCCGCCATCGAGGCCGCCCTGCCGAGCTGACCGCGTCAGCGCCGGGGGTGCCGGTCAGTGCGTGCCGGTGACGCCGGCGATCAGCCGCGTCGCCGCGGTCTCGAACCGGGCCACGTCGTGGTAGGGCCGTGCCACCAGCATCGCGCCCTCGAGGCCACCGAGGATCGTCTGCGCCCCGTCCTCGGCCGTCCCATCAAAACTCATCGATCGGTCGGCGCGCCCCTCCTCCATCACGGCGCGCAGCCAGCCCTGGTTGCGGTCGAAGAAGCGCACGATCGCGTCGCGCATCGGGGGCGGCAGCGTCTCGTACTCGGCCGCGAGCATCCCGCACAGGCACATGCGGTCCTCGCGCAGGACGTCGGCGTAGAGCGAGGCGTACGCCGCCAGCTTGGCTGACGGGGCGAGTCCGTTTGCGTCGAGTCGCTCGAGCTCTGCGGTGAACCGCTCCGTGTAGCGGGCGATGAGCGTTTCGCCCAGCTCCGCCTTGCCGGGGAAGTGGTAGTGCAGGCTCGCCTTGGTGACGCCGAGCTCGCTGGCCACGTCGGCGTAGCTGAAGCCGTTGAATCCGCGCGTCTGCACGAGACGCTCAGCGGCGTCGAGGATGCGCACGCGCGTCCCTGTCTCGGTTGTGGGCGTTGTCGCCGTCATTGCACAGGGAATCGTAACCTGAACGCGTCTTGACTCTCTACCTACTAGTAGGTAGGTTGGTCGGCGCTCAATTCGTCGGCTCCCGGCTGGGGGCCGCTGACCAACCGGGGGAACACCATGAGCACACAGATGAGCAGCGTGACCTTCGACCTCGCGCGCTTCTGCGCCGCTGCCGAAGGACGGGACGTCGAGACCCAGCTCTCGATGTACGCGCCGGACGCGGTCGTCACGATCGCCGATCGCATCAACCAGCCGGGCGCGCCTCAGCTCCTGCACGGCCGCGATGAGATCGCGGGGTGGCTTCAGGACGTCTGCGGGCGCGACATGAGCCATCACATCCAGCACAGCGTCGGTGACGCCGGCGGCGCGGCGTTCAGCGAGGCCTGCCGGTACGCGGACGGGACCAACGTGCTGTGCGCGACCGTCCTGCGGCTGTCCGATGGGCAGATCTCAGCGCAGACCGTCGTGCAGGCCTGGGACGAGAGCTGACGCAGCGCGAAGGCGGCCGCTCTCCGGGGCGGCCGCCGTCAGTGCCCCGGCAGTTCCGGCGGTGCGCTGCGGTACGTCGGTGGCGTGCGCGACAGCCCGATCGGGTTGCGCGTGAGCGCCACCGGCACGCCGTCCGCCGAGGGGAGTTGCACGATCGGCTCCAGGCCCACCGCCTGCGCCAGCTCGAAACGCGCCGGCGAGGTCGTTGACGACACCGGCGGGGACGCGGGCCGCGGTGAGCCGTGCCGCCCACTCAGAGGCCGGCGCGTGCGCGAGCCGGGTCACGAGCTCCTGCTTGAGCGCGGCGCGGTGGGTGACGCGATCGCTGTTGGAGCCAAACCGCGGGTCGGCGGCCAGCTCGGGCGCGCCCAGCACCTCGCACAGCGCCGCGAACTGCCGCTCGTTGCCCACGGCCAGCACGAGGTCGCCCTCGCCGGTGGCGTACAGCTCGTAGGGCGAGATGCTGGGGTGGGCGTTGCCCATCCGGCCCGGCACGCTGCCGGCGATGGTGTACGCCGACGCCTGGTTGACCAATCCCGCCAGCAGCGAGGAGAGCAGGTTGACCTCCACGCGCTGGCCCTCGCCGGTGCGGTCGCGGTGGCGCAGCGCCGCCAGGATCCCGACCGAGGCGAACAGCCCGGCCAGGATGTCGACGAGCGCGACTCCGACCTTCTGGGGCTCGCCCTCCGGGGACCCGGTGATGCTCATCAGGCCGCCGAGGGCCTGGACGAGCAGGTCATAGCCGGGCAGCTCGGCGCCCGCGCCGGCGCCGAAGCCGGTGATCGAGCAGAAGATGAGGCCGGGGTTCTCCGCGGACAGCTGCTCGTAGCCGAGGCCGAGCTTGTCCATCACGTCGGGGCGGAAGTTCTCGACGACGACGTCGGCGGTGCCGGCCAGCTCGTGGGCGCGGCCGAGGTCGTGCACATCGGTGAGGTCCAGGACGACGCTGTGCTTGTTGCGGTTGACCGACTGGAAATAGGTCGCGCGGCCCTGCGCGTCGAACGGCGGGCCCCAGCCCCGGGTCTCGTCACCGGCGCCGGGCCGCTCCACCTTGATCACATCGGCGCCGAGGTCGGCGAGCAGCATCGTCGCGAACGGCCCGGCCAGGATCCGCGAGAAGTCGAGGATCCGCAGCGGACCGAGCGGGGGTATGTTCAATGGGTGTCGTCCATGCGCGCCATTCTTAACAGGTGACGGCATGACCACCGCGCTCGCCACCGTCTTCGCCGCGCCCGGATCGGTCACCGCCTACGCCGCGATCGCCGTGACCGTGCTGATGCTCGCGCTGTGGCTGGTCAGCATCGCGCTGCGCGACGTGTCGATCGTCGACCCCGCGTGGGGCCCCGCCTTCGTGCTCGTCGGCGTGGTGGCCGCACTGGCGGGCGGCGGCTGTCTGGGGCGCCGCTGGCTCCTGTGCGCGATGACCGCGGTGTGGGGCCTGCGCCTGGGGACCTACCTCCTGGTCAGAAAGCTCGGCGACCGTTCTGAGGATCGGCGGTATGCGTCGATGCGCGAGCGCCGCGGCGCCGGCTTCGTCCCCTGGAGCCTGGTGATGATCTTCGGGCTCCAGGGGCTGCTCGTGCTCATCGTCTCGCTGCCGGTGCAGGTGGCGGCCGGTCAGGGCGGCTCGTTGGGTGCGGCCGTCATCCCCGGGGTGGTGCTGTGGGCGATCGGCCTGGGGTTCGAGTCAGTCGGCGACGAGCAGCTGCGCCGCTTCAAGGCGCGGTCTGACAGCCGCGGGCAGGTGATGGATCGCGGCCTGTGGCGCTACACCCGTCACCCCAACTACTTCGGCGACTTCTGCGTGTGGTGGGGCGTGTGGCTCGTCGCGCTCACCGCCGGGGGCACGTGGTGGACCTTCGTCGGGCCGGTGGTGATGAGCACGCTGCTCATCCGGGTGAGCGGGGCCGGGCTGCTGGAGAAGGACATCGGGGAGCGGCGGCCCGGCTACGCGGACTACATCCGGCGGACGTCGGGGTTCTTCCCGTGGCCGCCGAAGAAGCCCGCGGGCCGTGGCGAGGACTGAGGAGTTCAGCTTGGTATCGACGAACGCCAACGGCCTGCTGGGGAGGGTGGTCAGGGTGTCGGCCGCTCAGCGAGAATCGCGAGTTTTTGCAGGGATTTTTGGTAGGTATTGCTTGCTCCTGAATGAATATCTCCCACAGCGTCCGCCGACGGCCCCGCCATAAGCGCCCATGCCACCCAGCCCCTCCGTTGCCCGTCGTTGACGTTCGCTGATACCCAGCCGAGACGCCCAAAGCCAACGCCTTACCCCGGCCGGGGCTCCAGCAGGTAGTGGCTGACCCCCCACCGGTCGCCCCCGCGATAGCGCCAGATCACGTCGGTGGAGATCAGGAACAGCCGCCACGCCCCGAGCAGGCGCCGCGCCTCGCGCTGACCGCCCCGACGCGCGCAACAGCTCAACCGCGTCATCGGCGCGCGCGTCCAGGTTGGCCAGCCAGGCCTGCAACGTGCGGGCGTAGTGACCGCCCGGGACGATCCACTGGTCGGCCACCACCAGGTCGCGCTGGAAGCGCAGCATCAGATCGTGGCTGGGCATGAGCCCGGCGGTGAAGAACCGCTCTGCCGCCCACGTCCCCTCAAACAGATACGGCAGCGTGCGGTGGCTGAAGACATGGACGAAGGCCTTGCCGCCGTCGGGCTCCAGCCAGCCCGCCACGCGCTCCAGCAGCGCCCGCCAGTTGCGCATGTGCTCGAACATCTCGATCGACATCACGCGATCGAAGCGCACCCGTAGGGCACAAACGCGTTCACATCCGCCGTGACCACGCGTCAGATTCCGCAGCCCCCGGCGCGCGCATTGAGCCTCGATCCACTCCCGCTGCCCCGCCGAGTTGGACACTCCCACCACCGACGCCGCGGGATAGCGCTCGGCCAGCCACAGCGACAGCGAGCCCCATCCGCAACCGAGATCCAGGATCCGCATCCCATCGGCGACCTGCGCCCGCGCGCAGGTCAGCGCCAGCATCGCCTCCTCGGCCTCGGCCAGGTCTGACACCCCAGCGGTCCACAGGCACCCCGAGTACTTCATCCGCGGTCCCAGGATCAGCTCCAGGAACGCGGCCGGCAGCTCGTAGTGCTGCTCGTTGGCCTTCTCGGGGACCTCGGCGATGGGGCCCTCGGACATTCGCGCCACCAGCGCCCGCAGGCGGTCCTGCTGAGCCACGACGCCTCCGCGCGACTCCTGTCGCTCGCGTGCCCAGGCGCCGTACAGGGACCCCGCGCGCAACACCGCATCGGGGAGCAACGCGCGCTCCAGCGAGCGGTCCAGCAACCGGTAGCGCAGGTTCGGAGTTCGTCACGGGGATGGGGTTATTCTGCGTCGCATGACCGCCCGATACATCCACACCTGCATACGCGTCCAGGACATCGAGAGATCACTGAGGTTCTACTCGCACCTTGGTTTCGAGCACCGCGGCCGCCTCAACTTCGGCTCCGCCTACAACGTCTACCTGGGCCTGCCCGGCGGCGGCGACGTGCTGGAGCTCACCGTCAACGTCGGCCGTGAGGAGCCTATGACCTCGGCGACGGCTACAACCACATGGCTCTCGTCGTCGACGATCTGTATGCGCTGCTCGAGCGCCTCGACGACAACGACATCCAGCCCGAGAAGCCGCCCTACCACCCCGGCGAGCGCGACGACCTACCGCTCGATCTGCTTCGTGCAGGATCCGGACGGCTACCGCATCGAGCTGGTCGACGGCGACTTCCCCACCCCGCAGGACCCGCCCAAGGCCGAGTGGTCCTAACCGCGCATCCGCCGGGCGCCTACCCCATAGCCTAGACTCAAAATCAGATGTCGAATCCGTGGTTGGCCATCGACGTGGCCACCGCTCCGGCGCAGCGCGCGCGGGAGGTCAGGCGAGCCTGGGAGCGATTCGTCAGCGGAGGCTGGGACCGGTCAAAGCGCGGCGATGGCGTCCGCATGCGCGCGCCCATCGAGGACTCGTGGCGCCGCTCGGCGGCCGCCGGCGTCGACCCGTCCGGGGTGAGCATCGCCCCCATCGTCGCCGACGCCGATGAGACGACGGCCCGGTGGGAGATCCACCCGCTGGCCGAGACGGCCCCGCTCATCCGCGCCTGCCTCGCCGCCTCGCCGACGAGTCCCGCCATCTCATCGTCGTCTCTGACGCCAACGGGATCCTGCTGTGGATGGAGGGCAACCCGAGCGTGCGCCTGCGTGCCGCGGACTCGATGAACTTCGCCGAGGGCACGCTGTGGAGCGAGGGAGGCGCGGGCACCAACGCCATCGGCACCGCGCTGGCCGCCGAGCACGCCGTCCAGGTGTTCGCCTCCGAGCACTTCAACGAGATCGTCCAGTCCTGGACGTGCGCGGCGGCGCCGGTGCACGACCCGGACACCGGCCAGATCGTCGGCGTCATCGATCTCACCGGCGAGATGGCGACCGTGCACCCGCACAGCATGGCCGTCGCCACCGCGACCGCACAGGCGGTGGAGGCCCACCTGCGCTGCGAGATGCTCAACCGCGACGGGCGGCTGCTCAGCCGCTACGGGGACCAGCTCACCTCGGGGCCGGGGCCGCGCGCCCTCGTCGCGCCCAGCGGCCGGGTGATCGCCAGCCAGCCCATCGGCTGGCTCCCGGTCGGCCGCCTCAAGCTCCCCCCGGCGGCGGGCCGGTCAAGCTCAGCGGGGGCATGGCCGTCGCTGAGGCGCTCGGCCACGAGGAGGCCTACCTGGTCCGCGCCACCCCGGCGCCGGTCCCCAGCGGCATCGCCGCCCGGTGCTCAGCCTCACCCTGCTGGGCCGCGACGGCCAGGCCAAGCTGTCGGGCCGCCAGATCCCGTTGCGCCCGCGCCATGCCGAGATCCTCACCCTCCTGTGCGCCAACCCCGAGGGCATGACGAGCGAGCAGCTCGCCGAGGGCGTGTACGGCGACAGCACCCGCGCCGGCGGGATCCGGGTCGAGATCAGCCGGCTGCGCAAGCTGCTGGGTGACGTGATCGAGACCGACCACTACCGCCTGCGCGCCGGCGTGCTCTCCGACGTGGCCCAGGTGTGCGGCCTGCTGCACCGCGGCCGGGTGCGCGATGCCGCGAGCCGCTACCCGGGCCCGCTGCTGCCGCGCTCGCGGGCCCCCGGCGTGGTTCACGAGCGCGAGGCGCTGGAGCGCTGGATGCGCCAGTCGGTGATGAGCGCCGGCGATCAGGACGCGTTGTGGGCCTGGCTGCAGACGACGTCGGGCACCACCGATCTCGCCGCCTGGCAGCGCCTGCTCGTCAATCTCCCCTTCGCCGATCCTCGCCGCAGCCTGGCTGCGTCGCGGATCGCCCAGCTGCGCGCCGACGCCCAGAGCGACGGCCAGCAACACGTTACACGCGGGCGTGTAACGCCTGTGTAACGCCCACCCGGCCGGGGGTGGGTTACTGTCAAATCACTCGCAGTGGGAGCCGTCAGGGCGCCCGCCGATCAGAGAGAGAGGAGCCGGATCCGTGCCGGGTGATTCCGCACGCGTCCTCACGGACGCGCCCGTCGCTGCGTCCAGCCGCAGCCTCAGCACCGCCCGAGCGGTGCTGCGCGTGTTCGCGCTCCTGCTGGAACACCCCGAGGGCGTTCGCGCCGACGAGGTCGCCAAGGACCTGGGCAAGAGCGTGTCGACCGCCTACTACCTCCTCACCAGCCTGTGCGAGGAGGGCTTCGCCGTGCACGAGAGCAAGGGCGTCTACCGCCGCGCTCGCGGGCTGGAGGAGCTCACCGCCGCCGTCGGCGAGCACACCCATCCGGGCCCCTCGCTGCACGACGGCCTGGCCGGCAGCGTCGACGAGCTGTTCCTGCGCACGCGCAAGCGCTCCTACCTCGGCGTGGTCAAGGCCGGCCGGATCGAGATCGTCGCCTTCTGCGGTCGCCAGGGGGTGCCGCGCATGCCCGGCCTGGGCTCGGAGATCCGTGACAGCGCCCATGCCCTGGCCATGGGCAAGGTCGTGCTCTCGTTGCTGTCGCCCAGCGCGGTGGCCCGCTACGTGGCCCGGGGGCTGACCGCGTTCACGCCCCACACGATCATCTCGCCCGACCAGCTCGCCGCCGAGCTCGCGCAGGTGGGCCCGGCCGGCTACGCCGTCGATCGGGAGGAGTTCGACGAGAACTTCTGCTGCATCGCGGCGCCCGTGTTCGACGCCCGCGGCCGGTTCGTGGCCGCGCTGGGCGCTGTCGATGACCGCCAACATCTTCGACTCCGACCGCAAGGAGCTCGCGCCGATCGTCGTCGACGTGGCCCGGCACGCCGCCCGTCGCGCCGATGCGCAGGCGCCGTCCGCCGCGGCCGCCGGCGCGCACCGGGGCCTCGCCCCGGTCTCGTGAACAACCGAGAACTTGCAAGCACATGCGAAAAACCGCCAGTTCTTGTCAGTTCCAACCCCGCGGCATAGCTTCATAACCCAGGGCCGCGACGCGGTAACGGCGTGTGCGGTGACGAGGGAAACCAGCGAAGGAGAGAAGCGTGAGTAGAGCGAGCATCACGAAGGCTCACAACAAGATTCAGGAGCTCTCCTGGGAGCCGACATACGTCACGCCGGTTGAGAAGTACTCCACCGACTACACCTTCGAGAAGGCCCCCAAGAAGGACCCGCTCAAGCAGGTCCTGCGGTCCTACTTCCCCATGGAGGAGGAGAAGGACAACCGCGTCTTCGGCGCGATGGACGGAGCCATCCGCGGCAACATGTTCCGCCAGGTCCAGGAGCGCTGGATGGAGTGGCAGAAGCTGTTCTTGAGCATCATCCCGTTCCCGGAGATCTCCGCCGCCCGGGCCATGCCGCTGACGATCGGCACCGTGCCCAACCCCGAGGTGCACAACGGTCTGGCCATCCAGATGATCGACGAGGTCCGCCACTCGACGATCCAGATGAACCTCAAGCGGCTGTACATGAACCACTACATCGATCCCGCCGGCTTCGACATCACCGAGAAGGCATTCCAGAACTGCTACGCCGGCACCATCGGCCGCCAGTTCGGCGAGGGGTTCATCACCGGCGACGCCATCACCGCCGCCAACATCTACCTCACGATCGTCGCCGAGACCGCGTTCACCAACGTGCTGTTCGTGGCCATGCCGGGCGAGGCTGCCGCCAACGGCGACTACCTGCTGCCGACGGTCTTCCACTCGGTCCAGTCCGACGAGAGCCGCCACATCTCAAACGGCTACTCGATCATCCTCATGGCGCTGGCCGACGAGCGCAACCGCGAGCTGCTGGAGCGCGACCTGCGTTACGCCTGGTGGAACAACCACGCCGTCGTCGACGCCGCCATCGGGACGTTCATCGAGTACGGCACCAAGGATCGGCGCAAGGACCGTGAGAGCTACGCCGAGGCGTGGCGCCGCTGGATCTATGACGACTACTACCGCAGCTACCTGCTCCCGCTGGAGAAGTACGGCCTGGTCATCCCCCACGACCTCATCGAGGAGTCCTGGAACCGGATCTGGCACAAGGGCTACATCCACGAGGTCGCCCAGTTCTTCGCCACCGGCTGGCCGTTCAACTACTGGCGGATCGACGGGATGGATGACCGCGACTTCGAGTGGTTCGAGCACAAGTATCCCGGCTGGTATGACAAGTACGGCAAGTGGTGGGAGCGCTACGGCGACCTGTCCAAGAAGAACGGCCACGCCCCGATCCCGTTCGACGCCGACACGGACTACGTGTATCCGCACCGGTGCTGGAGCTGCATGGTCCCGTGCCTGATCCGTGAGGACATGGTGGTCGACGAGGTCGACGGCCAGGTCCGCACGTACTGCTCGGAGACCTGCCACTGGACCGACGCCGTCGCCTTCCGGCCCGAGTACAAGGGCCGCGCCACCCCGTCGATGGGCAAGCTCACCGGCAAGCGCGAGTGGGAGACGATGTACCACGGCTACGACCTGGCGGAGTGCATCTCCGATCTCGGTTATGTGCGTGACGACGGGGAGACCCTCGTCCCGCAGCCGCACCTGGATCTGGATCCCAAGAAGATGTGGACGCTGAAGGAGATGAAGGGGCACACCGTCCAGAGCCCCAACATCCTCCTCAACGAGATGTCGCCCGAGGAGCGCGAGGCCCACGTGGCCGAGTACAAGCGCGGTGGCCCCGCCGGCCGCAAGCCTGCGGAGGCGGCCCGCTAGCCCGGGCTCCTGCCGAACGTGAGGCGATCGGCCTGAAACGTATGGCCGGTCGCCTCTTCGGCACCCCGCAGGCACGACGCTCATGGGAGAGACATACACCGTCCGTCTAGAGCCGGTCGGCATCGAATTCGAGGTCGACGAGGACGAGACCGTCCTGCGCGGCGCCTTTCGCCAGGGGCTCATGCTCATGCACGGCTGCAAGGAGGGGCAGTGCGCGGCCTGCAAGTCCTTCCTGCTCGACGGCGAGGTCGATCTGGAGAAGTACTCGACGTTCGCGCTCAACGACTTCGAGAAGGAGGAGGGGTGGACGCTGCTGTGCCGCGCCCACGCCGAGTCCGACCTCGAGATAGAGCTGATCAACTACGACGAGGAGGTCCTGCGCTCGGGCATCGCGCTCCAGACGCGGTCGATGCGCGTGGAGGCCATCGAGGAGCTCACCCATGACATCCGCCGGCTCGTGCTCTCCGGCGACGCGATCACGTTCAAGCCCGGACAGTACGTCGACATCACCATCCCCGGGACCGAGGACGTCCGCTCCTTCTCGATGGCGAACCTCCCCGGCAACGCCCATCTGGAGTTCATGATCAAGATCTATCCCGACGGCCAGTTCTCGAGCCTGCTCGCCGACGAGCGGCTCAAGGCCGGTGACGAGGTCTCGGTCACGGGGCCTTACGGCGTGTTCACGCTGCGGGAGAAGTCCGATCGCCCGCTGCTGTTCATCGGCGGCGGTGCGGGGATGGCGCCGATCCTCGCCCTGCTGCGCGCCATGGCCGAGAACGGGACGGAGCGCCCCGCCGTCTACTACTACGGCGCGCGCGGCCCCGACGATCTCTTTCACCTTCAGGAACTGGCCGAGCTCGAGCGCCGTCTGCCCAACTTCCGCTTCGTCCCGGCCCTGTCGCATTGCGCTGACGGCGCGGATTGGGACGGGGAGCGCGGCCTGATCACGGATGTCGTCGCGCGCATGGAGCAGGAACTCGGGGAGGTGGACGCCTACCTGTGCGGGCCGCCGCCGATGGTCGACGCCGCCATCGCGATGCTGGATCAGGGGGGCGTCCCCGAGTCGCGGGTCTTCTACGACAAGTTCACGACCACCGCGCCCTGAGCGCGGAGAGGAGAGAGGCAATCGATGGCAACCGACACTGAAGCGCCCGTCAAAGAGCGCAGCGTGCCCAAGCCGGTGTTCACCGACGCCGAGGCCGGGGCCAAGGAATTCCCCTCCTCGACGAGTCGCAGCTACAACTACTACACGCCGGCCAAGCGGCGAGCCACGGTCTACGAGGACGTGACCGTCGACGTCCAGCCCGATCCCGACCGCCATCTGCTCCAGGGCTGGATCTACGGCTTCGCCGACGGGACCGCCGGCTACCCGCAGGAGTGGACCGCGCTGAAGTCCTCCAACTGGCATGCGTTCCTCGATCCCAACGAGGAGTGGGAGCAGACGATCTACCGCAACAACGCCAACGTCGTGCGGCAGATCGGCCAGAACATCGCCAACGCCAAAGCCGCCCGCGCCTTCGACGGATGGAACAGCGGGTGGATCAAGACGGTGGAGCGCCACGTCGGCGCCTGGGCCCACGTCGAGCACGGCATCGGGATGCACGTCTACCTGCCCGCGCAGCGCGACGCGCCCACCAACATGATCAACAACGCGCTGTCGGTGGCGTCCGCCCACAAGCTGCGCTTCGGCCAGGACCTGATCCTCTACAACCTCGAGCTGTCTGACTCCGTCGACGGCTTCGACGGGAGCGCTCACAAGGCGGCATGGGTCGAGGACCCGATCTGGCAGGGCGTGCGGGAGAACGTCGAGGGCCTCACGGGCATCCGCGATTGGGCCGAGGCCTTCTTCGCCGCCGCGGTGATCTTCGAGCCGCTCGTCGGCGAGCTGTTCCGCTCGGAGTTCATCATGCAGGTCGCGGCGCCGCAGGGCGATTTCGTCACGCCGACGCTGATGGGCGCCGGGGAGTCCGACACCGCCCGGGATGCGCGTGTGGCGCGCGGTCTGTTCGGGATGCTGGCCAACGACTCCGAGCACGGCGAGCACAACCGCAAGACGATGGATGGATGGCTGCGGGAGTGGACGCCGCGGAGCATCGCCGCGGGCCGCGCCATGCAGCCGATCTGGTCACAGCCCGGGGAGAAGGTGATCCGCTTCGAGGACTCCATGGAGCATGCGCGGCGGCGCTTTGACGAGGTCCTTGCCGACCTGAATCTCGACGCAAAGGAAATCGACTGAGATGAGCACCACGACGGACCGTTTCCAGTCCAACCGCACCGCGTCCAACCGCGCCGGCGTGACGCTGATGAACAATCAGGTCGGCTACGTCGTCGCGGAGGTGATGCGCCACAAGAAGGGCGTCACCGTCGAGGTGCTGCCGTCGATGATCCGGGTCGACGGCGACAACAAGTTCGAGATCGTCTACGAGGAGTGCGCCGAGGCGCTCGGCTGGGACGACTTCGGCAACGACGATTTCGAGGAGATCATGTCCACCCACTACGGGCGGATGGTCGTGCTCGACGACCGCATCATCATGTTCGCCAACCCCGAGGATGCAGCGGAGTACATTAGCTTCGACCTGCAGGCTCTGTCCTAAGTAGGGAGGAAGAGAATGTACGAGAAGAACGGTGAGAAGTACTTCATCGTCGACTCCCACATCCACATGTGGGACGCCAGTCCGGCGAACTGGGTCAAGGGGCAGGAGCAGTACGCCAAGGGGTGGATCGAGTGCTTCCACGCCTACATGGGCCTCGGCCCGGCCGAGACCCACTGGCCGATCGAGAAGTTCATGAAGTACTCCGAGGAGGACTTCGTCAAGGACGTGTTCGAGGACGGCGGCGTCGACGTCGGCATCTTCCAGTCCACGTACCTCAAGGAGTGGTACACGACGGGGTTCAACACGGCCGAGGCCAACGGCGCCATGGCCGAGAAGCACCCGGGCAAGCTCATCGTCAACGGGCGCTTTGACCCGCGCGACGGCGAGGCGGGCCTCAAGCAGCTCGAGGAGGACGCCAAGCGATGGAACCTCCAGGGCGTCAAGCTCTACACCGCCGAGTGGAACAACGGCTCCCGCGGCTGGCGCCTGGATGATGAGGCCACCCAGCCGTTCCTGGACAAGTGCAAGGAGCTTCAGATCAAGAACATCCACGTCCACAAGGGCCCGACGATCTGGCCCCTGGACAAGGATGCCTTCGATCCCCGGGATGTCGACATCGCGGCCACGAGCAACCCTGAGCTCAACTTCATCATCGAGCACGTCGGGCTGCCCCGGATCGAGGACTTCTGCTTCATGGCGACGCAGGAGCCCAACGTCTACGCCGGCCTGAGCGTCGTCATCGGCGGTCTCATGCACGCCCGCCCGCGATTCTTCGCCAAGGTCATGGGCGAGCTGCTGTTCTGGGTCGGCGAGGACAAGATGCTGTTCGGCTCCGACTACGGGATCTGGGAGCCCAAGTGGCAGATCGACGGGTTCCTGGACTGGGACTATCCCGACCCCGACCACGAGGAGTTCTCGGACTATCCGCGCCTGAACGCGGCCGGCAAGCGCAAGATCCTCGGGCTCAACGCCGCCAAGCTGTACGGCATCGAAGTGCCCGACGGGATGGGCGAGCCCGACGCCGCGGCCAAGGACGACGCCCAGCTGGTCGAAGCGGGATGAGCACGGTCGAGAGTGTTCTCCGCGCTCTCGACGGGGTGATCGATCCGGAGCTCGACGAGCCCATCACGCAGCTGCGGTTCGTCAGCGCCTGTGAGGTGACGCCGGACGGCGACGTGTCCGTCCGGCTTCGCCTCCCGACGCCGCAGTGCGCGCCGAACTTCGCGTTTCTGATGGCGGCCGACGCGCGTTCTGCCGTGCGCCGGCTGCCCGGCGTGCGGCGGGTCAGCGTCACGCTGGAGGATCACTACACCGGAGAGGAGATCAACGCAGCGCTTCAGCGCGGCGACGGCTTCACCGGAGCGTTCCCGGGGGAGACGAACGACGACGAGCTGGCCGGTCTGCGTGAGCTGTTCCTGCGCAAGGCGCTCGTCGCCCGCCAGGCCACCATCTGCGAGGCGCTGCTGGGCGGCGGCCGCACCCGCGAGCAGCTGGTCGAGTGCCGCCTGCGTGACCTCCCGGACTCGCCCGAGGCACGGCGCTGCCTGGAGCTGCGCGCGCAGCTGGGAATCACCGGCGACCCCGCGTCGCCGGCCTTCGTCGCCGCCGATGGCACGCCGCTCACCACCGACTCCGTGACCCGCTGGCTGCGTATGGCCCGACTGATCCGCACCAGCCTGGAGGCGAACGGGGGCGTGTGCCGTTCGCTGCTGCAGTTCCGCTACGACCTGGTTGACGAGCCCGAGGAGGTATCCCGATGAAGGCCGCAAGGCTCCACGCGTACCACGACGCGCTCAAGCTCGACTCCATCGACGAGCCCAAGATCGACGGGCCGTTCGACGTGATCGTGCGCATCGGCGCCGCCGGCCTGTGCCGCACCGACCTGCACATCCAGGAGGGCCAGTGGGCCGAGAAGTCCGGGGTGACGCTGCCCTACACCCCCGGCCACGAGAACGCGGGCTGGGTGCATGAGATCGGCTCCGGTGTCACCAACGTCGAGGTCGGCGACACGGTGATCGTCCATCCCTTCATCTCCTGCGGGCTGTGCCTGCCCTGCCGGATCGGCGATGACATGCACTGCCTCAACGGCGCCTTCCCCGGGATCGGCATCGATGGTGGCTTCGCCGACCTGCTCAAGACCTCGGCACGCTCGGTGGTCAAGCTCGACAAGAGCCTCGAGCCCAAGGACATCGCCGCGCTCGCCGACGCCGGCCTCACCGCCATCCATGCCGTCAAGAAGGCGATCCCCGTGCTGGGCGCGGGGACGCGCGTCGTGGTCATCGGCGCGGGCGGCCTCGGGCACATCGGCATCCAGTGCCTGAAGGCCTACACGCCGGCCGAGGTGATCGTGATCGATCCGTCGGAGAAGGCGCTGGCGCTGGCCGCTGAGATGGGGGCCGACCAGACCGTGAAGGTCGACGGCACCCACGTCGACACCGTCAAGGAGATGACCGACGGCTTCGGCGCCGAGGCGATCATCGACTTCGTCGGCGAGAAGGGCGCGATCGAGGACGGGATCGCGATGGTCCGCGACGGCGGCTTCTACTACGTGATCGGCTACGGGGAGAACATCAACATCCCCACGATCGACGTCATCAGCCGCGAGATCTCCTTCATCGGCAACCTCGTCGGCACCTACGCCGATCTGCAGGAGCTCATGACCCTGACCGCCCAGGGCAAGGTCACGCTCCACACCAGCACGTACCCGCTCGACGCCATCAACGACGCCATGGCCGACCTCGATGGCGGGCGTCTGCAGGGCCGCGGCATCCTCATCCCCGCCGGCGCCTAAAAGGGGGCCACCACGCATGGGCAAGATCCTCTACTTCAACCATGAGGCCCGCCAGCTGCTGGCCGCCGGCGTCGACGAGCTGGCCAACACGGTCCGCGTGACCCTGGGGCCCAAGGGGCGCAACGTCGTCCTGGAGCGGCTCACCGGTGCGCCCATCATCACCAACGACGGCGTCTCGATCGCTCGCGAGATCGAGCTGTCCAACCCGCTCAAGAACATGGGCGCCCAGCTGGTGAGGGAGGTCGCCACCAAGACCTCGGATCTCACCGGTGACGGCACCACCACCGCGACGCTCCTGGCCCAGGCGATCATCCGCGAGGGCATGAAGGCGCTGGAGGAGGGAGCCAACCCGATGCTCCTGCGCCGCGGCATCGAGGACGCCACCGAGCTGGTGGTGGCCGAGCTGCGGCGTGGCGCCCGCATCGTCGCGGGCCGCGACGACCTCATGCACGTCGCCACCATCGCCGCCAAGGAGGACGAGCGGATCGGCGGCGCGGTGGCCCAGGCGCTGGATCGCGTCGGGCCCGAGGGCGTGGTCACCATCGAGGAGGCGGACCTGCCGGGGATCGAGGTGGAGTTCGTCGAGGGCATGCACATCGAGAACGGCCACTTCTCGCCCTACCTCGTCCAGGACACCCAGCGGATGGAGACGGTCTTCGACGACCCCTACATCCTGCTCACCAACAAGCCCATCGCCCACATCCAGGACCTCATGCCCACGCTCGACGCGGTGATGAAGAACCCGCGGCCGCTGGTCATCTTCGCCGAGAAGGTCGACGGCGCGGCATTGGGGCTGCTGGTCCAGAACAACCAGCACGGCACGCTCAAGGCGGCCGTGGTGCGCGCCCCGGGGTTCGGCCATCGCCGGATCGCCCACCTGCACGATCTGGCGGCCTTCACCGGCGGCCAGGTCATCGCCGAGGAGGCGGGCCTCACCCTCCAGCACGTCAAGCCCGAGACGTTTGGCTCCGCCCGGCGCGTTGTCATCACCCAGGATGCCACCGTGCTCGTCGAGGGGGCGGGGACCGCCGATGAGGTCGAGGCGCGCCTGGCCCAGATCCGGGTCGAGCTCGAGCGGGCCACCCAGGACACGGACATCGAGGTGCTGCGCGAGCGGCTGGCCCGGCTCTCGAGCAGCCTGGCCGTCATCCACGTGGGCGCCTCCACCGGTCCCGAGCTCAAGGAGAAGCTGCGCCGCTGCGAGGGTGCGCTGTCTGCGACGCGCGCCGCCGTCAGCGAGGGGATCGTCGCCGGCGGGGGCACGGCGCTGCTGCGCACCGAGACCACGCTTGACGACACCGGGCTCGCCGGGGACTACCTCCGGGGCGCCGAGGTCATCCGGGCGGTGCTCGCCGAGCCGCTGTACTGGGTCTCGACCAACGCCGGCTACGACGGCCAGGCCGTGGTCGACCAGGTCCGCACGATGCCGCCCGGCCACGGGCTCAACGCGCTCACGGGCGAGTTCGGCGACCTGTTCGAGGATGGCGTCATCGATCCGCTGCGGGTGACGCGACTGACGATCGAGCACGCCGCCTCGGTCGCGGCGCTGATGCTGACGACCGAGGCGCTCGTCGCCGAGGAGCTGATCGCGCAGCCGGGCGCGATCATCGCGCCGGGCTTCGGCGACCTGGCCGAGGGCCTGGCGCGCCCCTCCTCACCGGTCTAGATCTCGCCGGGAGTGTGACGGACCGCACATAGCGCTAAGCTCCCGGGCAATAGTTCGCCGTGCGCGGACGATCGCAGGCGCTCGAGGAGGAGCAACCCGATGCTGCTGCGCCGCGGCATCCAGGACGCGACATGCCGGTTGCGTCCGAGCTGCGGCGCGGCGCGCGGGAACTCGATCAGAGGAGCGGCGCGTCCAGCGGCAGCTCGACCAGCCTCGCCGGGTCGAGCTCCATGAGCGCGCTGCCGGCCACGCGTCGCCCCGATCCACTCAAGAACTAAACTTATAGGTTTACTTGGACACGCGAAGGGGGGCAGGCGCCGGGCGGCCTAGGTGAGCGCGGGCGCCTCGGGCAGCCGGGCCAGCGCGGCCTGCATGTCGGAGTCGGAGAACTCCGGGTCCTCGAGCTTGCCCGCCAGGTAGGCGTCGTAGGCGCTGAGGTCGAAGTGGCCGTGGCCGCAGAGGCCGAACAGGATCACCCGCTCCTCGCCCGCCTCGCGCGCCGCCTCGGCCTCCTCGATGACCGCGCGGATGGCGTGGGCGGGCTCGGGGGCGGGGATGATCCCCTCGGTGCGGGCGAAGCGCACCGCCGCCTCGAACGTCTCGTTCTGGCGGTAGGCCCGCGGCGCCACCATCCCGGCCTTGACCAGCGCGCACAGCAGCGGCGCGTCGCCGTGGTAGCGCAGCCCGCCGGCGTGGACGGGGGGTGGCACGAAGTCATGGCCCAGCGTGTACATCGGCATCAGCGGCGTGAGCCCCGCGGTGTCGCCGAAGTCATAGGCGTAGACGCCCCGGGTGAGGGTGGGGCAGGCCGCGGGCTCGGCGGCGACGAACCGTGTGGTGGCGCCGTCGCGGATGTTGCGGCGCAGGAACGGGAAGGTGAGCCCGCCGAAGTTCGAGCCGCCGCCGACGCACCCGACCACGATGTCCGGGTACTCGCCGGCCATCTCCATCTGGGCGATCGCCTCCTGCCCGATGACCGTCTGGTGCAGGAGCACATGGTTGAGCACCGAGCCCAGGGAGTAGTTGGCGTCCGGGTTCTGCGCGGCGACCTCGACCGCCTCGGAGATGGCGATGCCCAGCGAGCCGGTGGGGTGGTGGCTCTGCCCGCGCCCGGCTTCGGTGAGGTCAGACGGCGAGCGGTGCACCGTGGCGCCCCACGTCTCCATCATGGAGCGGCGGTAGGGCTTCTGGTCATAGCTGGAGCCGACCATCCACACCTCGCACTCCAGGCCGAACATCTGGCAGGCGAACGACAGCGCCGATCCCCATTGGCCCGCGCCCGTCTCGGTGGTCAGCTTCTTGACGCCGGCGGCGGCGTTCTCGTAGGCCTGCGCCACGGCGGTGTTGGCCTTGTGTGAGCCGGGCGGCGAGCCGCCCTCGTACTTGTAGTAGATGTGCGCGGGGGTATCGAGCTCCTCCTCGAGCCGCCGCGCCCGGAACAGCGGGGTCGGCCGCCAGAGCTTGTAGGCCTCGCGCACCGGCTCGGGAATCTCGATCTCCGGCTCGGCCGAGACCTCCTGGAGGATCAGCGACATCGGGAAGATCGGCGAGAGATCATCGGGCCCCGCCGGTTCCTTGGTCCCGGGGTGAAGCGGGGGAGGGGCGGGGTGGGCGGGACTGATATCCGCCATGAGGTTGATCCAGTGCGTCGGGATGTCCCGCTCGCCAAGCGTGAACTTGACCTGTGCGTCGCCCATCTCCCTCTCCTTTGGCTGGCTGGTGGCGCGATTCTATGTGTGAAAGCATCGAAGACCCACACGCCTATCTCATCGAGGGGGCCAACCCTCGCACCCCCAGATCGCCTGGACGAAGGTCGGCTCGCTGGTGGAGGGCGCGCGGCTGGCGTCGCGCAGGCTGGGCATGACACCCGCCGCGCCGGCCTGAACGCGAGTAATCCGACTCACGCCAGCAAGTCGGCGGCCTCGTGCGCCGTTGCTTTGATACACGCACGCGACAAGGGGCACCACGACTCAGGCATATCGCCGAACGGTCGATCTACCCGGTGGATGAGAATGGACAATCAGCCAACCGATCTGCATGCTGATCTGGAGGGGCGCCCGCCCGCTCGCCCGGGCGCCCGCGCGCGAGCGCTGCTCGCCGAGCTGACCATCCCGCTCGGCGTCGTCGCGATTGGTGTGCTCGTCCTCATCCTCGACGGCCACGAGGTCTCCTGGCTGGCCGGCGTCATCGCTGGCGGCGGCTCGGGCGCCTGGGTGGCGCTGCGCCGCGGCGGCCGGCCCGCGCGGCGCCGTCCGGAGGCCGAGCTGCACGCCGAGCACCGCACCGCCAGGGCGCTCGATCCCCTCCAGAGCGCCGGCTGGCGTTTTCTGCACGACGTCCGCGGGTTCGACACCACCTTCGATCACATCGCCATCGGTCGTGGCGGCGTGATCGTGCTGCAGAGCATGCGTCCCGACGGCGTGGTCACGATGTGCGGCGGGGAGCCGATCCTGGAGCGCCGGCCCAGCCTGGACGCCCCGCCGCGGCTCGAGCGGCTGCGCCCGCGCGCGCTCACCGACGCCTCCGCGCTGCGCCACGACGTGGAGCAGCTCACCGGCCGCCGCCTGTGGGTTCAGGCGGTGGTGGTGATCTGGTCAGACTTCCCGGCCGGCTGCGTCGTCGACGGCCACTGCGTCTTCATCCACGGGTCCCGGCTCGCCGATTGGCTCGCGCGCCGTCCCCACCAGCTCGATCCGGCCGAGATCGACAACGTGGCCGTCTCGGTCGCGGCCCTGGTGGAGTGCGGCGGCGAGCTCCCGCTGCCTGTCGCGATCTGAGCCGCGACGACCCGCCGCCGGTCAGCGCGTGAATGTCCCGGTGAGCCGGAGCTTGGTCACGCCGGTGTTGAGGTCATAGGTCCCGGCGATCGTGTAGGTGCACGTCTCGCCCTTGTGCAGGCCGCTGCCCGTGGTGCACGTTCCCGTGCCGGAGATGTCGCCGACCCCGTCGGTGTGGGGTGCGCTGCGCGTGAATGAGCTCGATGTGCGCTGCACGCCGTCGGCGTAGAACAGCTTCATCGTGTCGGTGCCGGACACCGGGTAGGTGGCGCCCAGCAGCACGCCGTCCTGGATCGCCGCGCCGCCGCCGTCGGGTGAGCGGATGACCCGGTAGACGGTCTCGAACCGGTTGCCGTTGGCGCTGATCTGCGCGCCGACGGCAACCGCGGTGAAGCTCCGCTTATGGCGAGCCTTCCCCGCGGCCGGGGCGACCCCCGGCACGCCCAGGCCGGCCACCGCGGCCACCGCCACGCCGATCATCGATGCTCTGCGCATCACGCCACCTGCTTCCCGCCGCTGAAGAAAGGACGGCCGGCACGGTTTGGTCGCACCGGCCGCCATAGGCAACCCCTTACCCCCTGGCCGGGGCCTAACACTTCAGTCCTCGAGCAGCCCCTTGGCCCGCAGCTCGTCGATCGCCGACGGTGATTTCGCGAGCCCGTCGAGCCCCATCCCGCGGAGCACGGCCTCTGACTTGGAGAACTGGACGTCGCGGTAGTCGACGATCTCGATCACGTTCCCGCTGGGATCCGTGACGCGAAGCGAGCCCGAGGCGTTGACATCCTCGCCCGCGTCGCGCAGCGCGGCACGGAGCGCCTCCTTGTCCTCGACCACCAGGCCGACGTGGCGCGCCGCGTCACCGGCGCCGAGTCCGCCCGTGACCTGGCTGAGGGCCACGAACTGGTCGCCGAGATCGATCCAGGCCATCGTCCGCCGCCGGCCGCGCAGCTCGAAGGCGAACCATCGCGCCCACCACTCCAGCGCCTCGTCGAGGTCGCGCACCTCGAAGGCCACGTGGTTGATCCCGATCGCGCGAATGCCCATCGGCACACGATAATCGACGGTCGCGGCCGCCCCGGCGGCCCGCCGCCATCGCCAAAAGGAGTGCCGACCCTTGGATCTGTCCATCCCCGCCGACGTTACCGAGCTGCTGGAGTCGATCGACACGTTCATCGACCGCGCGCTGGTGCCCATCCAGGAGGCCAATCCGGACCTGTTCGATCATCGCCGGGAGTTCACGCGCACGGACGTCGAGCGCGGCGGCATCCCGACGCAGCGGTGGCGCGATGTGCTGGCCCAGGCCCGGCGGCTGGCCATCGACGCCGGCTTCTACCAGTACCCGTTCCCGGCCGAGCTGGGCGGCAGCGATGGATCCAACCTGGCGATGGCGCTCATCCGCGAGCACCTCGCCCACCGGGGCCCCGGCCTGCACGCCGAGCTCACGCACGAGGCCTCCGTGGTGGCCAACGAGCCGCTTGTGCTCGTGCTGCACGAGTACGGCACCCCCGAGCAGAAGCGCCGCTACCTTGAGCCGCTCGTCGACGGGCGCCTGGCGATCGCCTTCGCCCTCACCGAGCCCGATCATGGCTCAGACGCCACCTGGCTTCAGACCACGGCCCGCCGGGCCGACGACGGCCACGGCTGGGTCCTTGACGGCGTCAAGCGCTTCATCACCGGGGTGGACGTCGCCGACGCCGTGCTCGTCTTCGCGCGCACGTCGGGCCAGGACGGCAAGGCCCATGGGATCACCGCCTTCCTGGTGGACGTCGACACCCCCGGCTTCGACGTCCCCTACTACCACTGGTCCTTCAACATGCCCACCGATCACGGTGAGGTCACCCTCGACGGCGTCCACGTCCGCGACGGCGCGGTCATCGGCGAGGTTGACCGGGGGCTTGACTGCGCGCAGCTGTTCGTGCACGAGAACCGCGTCCGCCAGGCGGCCTCCTCGCTCGGCGCCGCCCAGTTCTGCATCGACCGCAGCATCGCCTACGCACGCGAGCGGATCATCTTCGGCAAGCCGCTCGCCGACTACCAGGGCGTCCAGTGGCAGCTCGTCGAGCTCCAGACCGAGGCCGAGCTGGTGCGCAACACGCTCTACAAGACGGCCTGGGAGATGGATCAGGCCGGGGACGGTGCATCGACGAGTGCCAAGACGAGCGTCTCGGACAAGGTCTCGATGGTCAACTATCGCGCCAACCGGCTGGCCTGCGACGCCGCGGACCGCGCCATCCAGGTCCACGGCGGCCTCGGCTACACCCGTGGGCTTCCGTTCGAGTTCATCTACCGCCACCACCGCCGCTATCGCATCACCGAGGGCTCCGACGAGCTCCAGCTGCGCCGGATCGCCGGCCGGCTGTTCGGCTTCACCAGCGGCCGCCCCGCGCCGCGGTGACCCCTGGCGAGCCCGACAGCCCGGCGCTGCGCACCGCCGCCCGGCGGGGCGTTCCCACCCTGGCCGCCCATCTGAGCGAGGCTCACGGGATCGAGGTCACCGCGCTTGACCAGCTCGACCTGGGCGTCTATCGCGTGAACCGCGCCGACGGCGAGAGCTGGGTGGCCCGCGTCTCCCCGGCGCTGCGCCCGCGCGACCAGGTCGAGGGCGACGCCGAGATCCTGCGCCGGCTCGCCGAGCTGAACTACCCCGCCGAGCGCGTCGCCGGCGACAGGCCGGTCTCCGTGCACGAGGGCTAGCCCATACTCGTCACGTGGTACGTGACGCCCGTCTCGCCGGATCAGCGCCGCGAGGCCATCGTCGCTACCGCAGGCACCTCATCCCCGAGCCCGAGGAGCTGGCCCGGCTCGACACGCTGGTGGCCCAGCCGACCCGTGGTGTTCGAGGCCTGGGCCTTCGCCACCGGACGCCGGCCCCTCGCCGAGGCGGCGCGCTCGGTCCCGCGGATCCGGGAGTCCGCGACGGCGATCGCCGCCCGGGCGCGCGCCGCGTTCGGCCGCGGCTAACGGCCGTCCAGCAGCTCAAGCCCGCGGGCCAGCATCGGCGCCAGGGTCTCCGCGGCCAGCTCCAAGCGCGGATCGGGCTCGGGCTGGCGGCGGTTGCGCTTGGCCAGCACCGACATCGCCGCCCCGAGCTTGTAGTAGCAGAGGGCCATGAACCACTCCAGGTCGGCGGGCGCCGCGTCCAGACCGGCCTCGGACACGTACTCGGCCAGCAGTTCGGCGCCCGGCGGCATCGCGTCCGCAGCCGCCTGGTTGGCGGCGTCGCGCACTGCGACGCGTTGCTGCACCGGGTCGGTGAAGGCCATCAGCCACGCCAGATCGGTGCGGGGATCGCCCACCGACCAGATCTCCCAGTCGATGATCGCCGCCAGCCGCTCGGCGTCGAACTGCATGTTGCCCAGCCGGTAGTCCCCGTGAAGGATCCGACCCCCGCCCGCCGCCGTCTCCGCCGGGATTCCGGCGGCCAGCGCCTCACGCAGCTCGGGCTCGTGGATACGCAGGTCGTCGCCGGCGGTGGCGAACAGCGCCGCCCAGCGCTTGATCTCCTCGGCCAGGGTCAGTGGCGCGTCCTCGATTCCCACCGCGCCCGGCTCGACCGCCTGCAGCCGCGCCAGCATCCGCGCCGCCGCACGTGCTCGCGCGCCGACTACCTCGGGGGCGGGCGGGGCGCTGCTCACATCCCACTTGGGCTCATACGCCTCCCCGGGCACGAACGCCATCACGAAAAACGGGGGGGACCCGGCGTCGGTGACGAGCACCTCGGGCACGAGGACCCCCGGGGCGCGGTGGACCGCCGCCATCACCCGCGCCTGGCGCAGGACGTCGCGGTTGCGCACCGGCTCCAGGCCCGGCGGCGCGACCTTGACGACGACGCGGCGGTCCGCCTCGCCGGTCCCGCTGAGCGTCGCGGCATAGGTGAGGCTGGAGATCCCGCCCGGCAGCGGCTCCAGCGTTCCCAGGTCGGCCGCCGGCCAGCGGCGCCGGACCGCTCCGCGCACCCGGGCCGGCAGCTCGCGCAGCGCCTCCTCGGTCACGACCGCGCGTCGGAGCGACGGCCGGCGACGCTGCTGGTCACCGACAGCAGATTGAGCGTCATCCCCGCGTCGATCAGGAGCTCCTGGCCGGTGACGCTGCCCGCGGCCGGTGACGCGAAATAGGCGGTGGCCGCGGCGATCTCGGCGGGCTGCACCATGCGGCCGGTCGGGATCTGCTCCATCCAGGCGTCGATGATCTCCTGGGGCATCGCCTTCACGCCGGCGCTGGCCACCAGACCGGGGAGGATCGCGTTGGCGGTGATGCCAAGCCCGGCATTCTCGGCGGCCACGGTCTTGACCATGCCGATCAGCCCGGCCTTGCTGGCGCTGTAGGCCACCTGGGCCGGCATCCCGAACCGGGCGGCGAAGCTCGAGATGACGACGATGCGGCCGAAGCGCCGCTCGCGCATCCCGCGCAGGCACGCCTGCACGACCCGGAAGCTGCCGGTCAGGTTGACCGAGAGGTCGCGCTGCCAGCGCTCGAGATCCATCGAGTGTGCGCCCCCGACGATCGTCGGCACGCCGGCATTGGAGACGAGCACGTCGATGTCGTCCAGGGGCGGCAGCTGGTCGGTCACCAGGTCGACCTGGAACGTGCACCCGGGCGCGCGGTCGAGCGTCACCACCTCCATGCCGTCCGCGGTCAGCCGTTGCGCGATCGCCGCGCCGATCCCACCCGGGTGCGCGGCGCCGGTGACCAGCGCCTTCAGCGGACGGTCCGACACGCCGCGGAGCCTAGTGAGCCCTCACGCCATCGTCAGGCCGCCGCTCACCGACAGCGTCTGGCCCGTGATGTAGCCGGCGCCCTCGGAGGCGAAGAAACGCACGGCATGCGCGACGTCCTCAGGCTGGCCGAGCCGCTTCATGGGAACGGCGCGGGCCAGGCGCTCGAGCACCTTGTCGGCGTCGGGATGGGCCTGGGCGACGTCGCGGAGCATCTCGGTGTCCGTCGGGCCGGGGCAGACGATGTTGGCGGTGACACCGAGGCGAGCCGTCTCGCGGGCGACCGTCTTGGTGAAGGAGATGATCGCGCCCTTGGCCCCGGCATAGACCGACTCCAACGAGGAGCCGACGCGGCCCGCATCGGAGCTGATGTTGACGATCCGCCCCCAGCGGCGCTCGATCATCGCGGGCAGCAGCGCGCGGGTGAAGCGCAGGCCGCCCTTGAAGTTGACCTCCAGCACCTCCTGCCAGAACTCCTCATCGGAGTCCACGAAGGGCTTGAGCTCGTCCCAGCCGGCCACGTTGACCAGCACGTCGACCTGACCGAACTCCTGGAGCGCGCGCTCGATGCCCGCGGCGACGCTGTCGGGGCTGCGGACGTCGACGTCCAGCGCCAGCGCCCGGCCGCCGGCGTCGATGATGCGTCGTGCGTTGGCCTGGGCCTGCTCGGTGCGGATGTCGGCGATCACGACGGGCATGCCGTCCTGCGCCAGGCCGCGAGAGATCGCCGCCCCGATCCCGCGTGCGCCGCCGGTGACCAGCGCAACGCGTCCTGAGGGGCTCGTTGACATGGCGCGGCACGCTACCCCCTGAGCGCGGATGAGGGAAACCAAACCCCCCGTTCGAGGGGGTCGCCATACCGGCGCCAGACGCGCAGCACCTCGCCGGCCGCGGTGTGCGCACGTACCCACCCCTCGAGATAGTTGGACGTCAAACTATTTCGCGGCTACCATGTCTTCCATGACCGTGCTGGACAACGTTCCGGTCTCCTACGACGAGTGGCGAGCGGCGTACGGTCTGACCCCGGAGCGCGATGCGCCCTTCACGACGCTCTCGGGCGAGGAGATCAGGCCGCTCTACACCGAGCACGACCTCCCGGGAGGCGATCCCGCCCACCCCACGATCGGCCTCCCCGGCCAGTATCCGTTCACCCGCGGGGTGTATCCCTCGATGTACCGCGGGCGCCTGTGGACGATGCGCCAGTTCGCCGGTTTCGGCACGCCTGAGGAGACCAATCGGCGCTTCCACTACCTGCTCGAGCACGGCCAGACCGGCCTCTCGACGGCGTTCGACATGCCCTCGCTGATGGGTCATGACTCCGATCATCCCCGTTCGCTGGGCGAGGTGGGACGTGAGGGCGTCGCGGTCGACACCGTGCTCGACATGGAGACCCTGTTCGCCGGGATCCCGCTGGACAAGGTCACCGTCTCGATGACCATCAACGCCCCCGCGGCCATCATGCTCGCCTTCTACGTCGTGGCCGCCGAGCGCCAGGGCGTGGGGCCCGAGCGCCTGGGCGGCACGATCCAGACCGACATCCTCAAGGAGTACATCGCCCAGAAGGAGTGGTGCTTCCCCGTCGACCCGGCGATGCGCCTGGTCGGCGACATGATCGAGTGGTGCTCGACCGCCATGCCGCGCTGGCACCCGATCAGCATCTCGGGCTACCACATCCGCGAGGCGGGCTCGACCGCGGCCCAGGAGCTGGCGTTCACGCTCAAGGACGGTCTCACCTACGTGGAGCAGGCCGTGGCCCGCGGCCTCGACGTCGATGACTTCGCGCCGCGTCTGAGCTTCTTCTTCAACGCGCAGATCGACTTCTTCGAGGAGATCGCCAAGTACCGCGCGGCCCGGCGCATCTGGGCCCGCGAGCTGCGCAACACCTTCGGGGCGCGCAAGCCCGAGTCATGGCGGATGCGCTTCCACACCCAGACCGCGGGGGTGTCGCTCACCGCCCAGCAGCCGCTCAACAACATCGTGCGCACCGCCATCGAGGCGCTGGCCGGCGTGCTCGGCGGCACCCAGTCGCTGCACACCAACTCCTACGACGAGGCGCTGGCGCTGCCCACCGAGCAGGCGGTGCGCATCGCGCTGCGCACCCAGCAGATCATCGCCGAGGAGACCGGAGTGGCCAACACCATCGACCCGCTCGGCGGCGCTTACTTCGTGGAGTCACTCACCGACCTGTTGGAGGAGCAGGCCTACTCCTACTTCCGCAAGATCGACGAGCTGGGCGGGATGGTCGAGGCGGTCAAGCGCGGCTTCCCCCAGCGCGAGATTGCCGACGCCGCCTTTGAGCTGCAGACCGAGATCGATGCCGGCCGGCGCACCGTCGTCGGGGTCAACCGCTACACCGAGGGTGACGAGCAGGCCACCGAGATCCTGCGCATCGACCCTGCGCTCGAGCGCAAGCAGATCGACCGCGTGAAGGCGGTTCGCGCCGACCGCGACGACGCCACGGTCGCGGCCTGCCTGGCCGCCATCAAGGAGGCTGCCGCCGGCCAGGTCAACCTGATGCCGCTCCTGGTGGACGCGGCGCGGGCGCACGTCTCCGAGGGCGAGATCGTGGAGACGCTCCAGCAGGTCTGGGGCGACTACCGCGAACAGCCCGTGTTCTGACCTGAGCGTTTGCACATCGCGCAGGGCGGTGGGATCCTCGGCGGCAGTGTTCGAGCGGTACACCGAACAGGCCCGCAGCGTCGTCGTCGTGGCTCAGGAGGAGGCTCGGGACCTGTGCCACAACTACGTGGGCACCGAGCATCTGCTCCTGGCCCTGCAGCGGCTGCCGCGAGATTCCGTGGTGGGACAGGTGCTCGCCGGGCTTGGGCTGACCGTCGATGGCGTCCGCGAGCGGCTGAAGGAGCTCGTGCCGGCGGGACAGGACCCGACCGCGGGGCCGATGCCGTTCACCCCCCGCTCCAAGCGGACGCTCGAGACTTCGCTGCGCGAGGCCCTCAGTCGCGGCGACAACAACATCGGACCAGAGCACATCCTGCTCGCGATCGCTCGTGCTGACGAGGGCAGCGTGGCGATGCGCCTCCTTCAGGCGCACGAGATCGCTCCGGACCAGCTCCGCACAGCGGTCCTCGACGCTCTGCAGTCGCCGCGGCCACCGGCCGGCGATGTCGTCCGGGACAAGCCGATCCGGAGGATGATGCGACGCGGGATGCCCTCTCCCACGCCGATTGCCGTCGACTACTCCGGGGCGGCGTGGCGGCTGGTGCTGTCCGCGGCCGCTCGCGCCCTGGACGACGGCCGCGTGCGCATCGACGTCGCCGACATCGAAGAGGCGCTGCGTCGCCACCGCGACGCCGACGACGCGCCCCCGCAGTCGGCCACCGGCTGACAGCAGTCGGCCACTGGCTGACAGCACCCGGACCGCAGTTGTCAGAATCAGGGTGATGCCGATCACCCCACGTCTGTTCGGCGAGCGCGGCCGCAACCGCGCCGCCGCGCTCGGGATCGACCCGGACCGTCTGCCGCCCGGCCAGTCGCCGACGGTCAAATGGCCGGTGCTCACGGTGGGCGAGACGCCACAGGTGAGCACCGAGCAATGGCTGCTCTCGGTCGACGGCGCCGTCGAGGAGCCCTACGTGCTCGACTGGGACGCCTTCACCGAGATGGCCAAGACCGATTGGAGCGGCGACGTCCACTGCGTCACGCGGTGGTCGAAGTTCGGCATGACCTGGCGCGGCGCCGACGCGCACGCCCTTGTCGAGCGGGCCAGGCCCAAGCCCGAGGCCAGCCATCTGCTCGCCCACTGCTACGGCGGCTACACCACCAACATGCCGCTCACCGACATCACCGAGCACCCCGCGCTCGTCGCGTACCAGGCCGAGGGCGGGCCGCTGGATCCCGATCACGGGGGCCCGGCGCGCCTGCTCGTGCCCCACCTGTATCTGTGGAAGTCGGCCAAGTGGATCCAGCGGCTCGAGCTGCTGGACCATGACCAGCTGGGGTTCTGGGAGCGCAACGGCTACCACCACCGCGGCGACCCGTGGCGCGAGGAGCGCTACAGCGTCGACGACTACGTGGCCCGCACGATGCGCCGCCAGGCCCGGGCCAACGCCCGCGACGGCGGCCTCTAGCCCGCACCAACTAAACTCATTGGTTTACTTGCTCGTGCGGCCGGGCGGCGCGGGCCCTCTGGGCCTACTTGCCCTTGTCCCGGTGCTCGCCGGTGAGCTTGTGCGTGAGCTCGTCGATGACATCCGAGACGCGGTGCCCGGCGGGCGAGTCGCGCGCCTCGGTGAAGCGCTCGGAGAGCTCGGCGGCGGCGTCGTCGAGGATCTGGGAGAAGCTGTCGTCGGTGGAGTAGTAGCCGAGATCCTCGTCTGAGGCGCGCTCGCCGGCCATCTCGCGCACGTCGCGGATCGTCTGCTCGGTGGCGCGCCTGGCCTCCCGGGCGGCGCGCTCGCGGGCCTCGCGGGCTCGCCTTGAGCTCCTGCTCCATCTCCGCCAGGCGGGCGTCGAGGTCGGGATCTGCGCCGGCGCCCGAACCTGCCGGCGCCGCCGCGCCCCGCCGCGCCCGCGCGCCCGTCGCCGGCCGCCCGCCGTCGAGCCGCCCGCGCCGCGCCGCCGCCGCGCCTCGGCGTAGGCCTCCTGTACCTCCTCGAAGCGCCGCGCCGACTCCGGCGAGCCGCCGTTGTGGTCAGGGTGGTGCAGCTGCACGAGCCGCCGGTAGGCGGCGCGCAGCTCGGCGTCGGTGGCCGAGGCGGCCACGCCGAGGGTCCGGTAGGGGTCTGGCGAGGGCGCCATCGTGCCAATAGGGTAACGAGCGCAGCCGCAACACCCGAGGGAGAACCGACACATGTCCGACACCGCCCACGACACCGCCCCCAAGACGCCGCAGGACGATCACCGCCGATGTGCTGGCGAGCTTCGACGGGCCGAGGACCCCCGCCTGCGCGAGATCATGCAGGCGCTGGTGCGCCACCTCCACGGCTTCGTGCAGGAGGTGGGCCTGACGCCGCCGGAGTGGGAGGCCGCGATCGGGGTGCTCACGCGCGACCGGCCACATCACCGACGAGCGCCGCCAGGAGTTCATCCTGTGGTCGGACTCGCTGGGGGTGTCGATGCTCGTCGACGCGCTGGAGAACACTGTGCCCGCCGGTGCCACCGAGTCGACCGTCCAGGGGCCGTTCTACGTCCCGGGCTCGCCGCTGCGCGAGTACGGAGCCAACATCGCCGAGGAGCCCGACGCCGGCGTCCCCGCGCTCGTCCACGGCCGCGTGCTCGACCTCGACGGACGGCCCGATCGCCGGGGCCGAGGTCGACGTGTGGCAGAACGGCGACGACCAGCTCTACGCCGTGCAGCGCCCCGAGGCGCCGGAGGATCACCTCCGCGGCCGCTTCCTCACCCGCGAGGACGGCAGCTACTCGTTCGTGGCGGTCCGGCCCACGCCGTACCCGATCCCCTACGACGGGCCGGTGGGCAAGATGCTCGACCTCACCGGCCGCCACCCGTGGCGGCCCGCCCACGTGCACATGATCATCCGCGCCGACGGCTACCGGACGCTGACCACGCACGTGTTCGACGTCGAGAGCGAGTACCTGGACTCCGATGCGGTGTTCGCGGTCAAGCCCTCGCTGACGCGCGAGTTCGTCACCCACGGCCCCGACGACCCCGACACCCCCGAGGGCGTCACGACCGAATGGGTCTCCGTGGAGAACGATCTCGTGCTCGCGCCGCAGGGCTGATCGCCCTGGCAGGACAGGGGTGCGGCGAGCTCGCCGCACCCGGCGGCGGCGCCGTGTCGTCGCGCCGCAGCGTCGCGCGCAGCTGCACGAAGGCCACGCTGCCCAGCAGCGCGGGCAGCCACAGCGCCAGCGCGCGGTAGGCCAGCACCGCGATCGTGGCGGAGGCCAGCGGCGCGTGGTAGAGCGCGAACAGGCCGATGAGGCCGCCCTCGGTGCCGCCGATGCCGCCGGGGAGCGGGACGAGGCCCCCGAGCTGCCCGATGATGTAGGCGAGCACGAGGACCGGCAGCGCCGGCGTGTGCCCGAAGGCGTGGAAGCACAGCACCAGCGCCGCGATGTCAAAGCCCATGTAGCCGAAGGACCCGACGAGCACACCCGGCGAGCGCCGGCGCAGCAGGACCAGCGAGTCCCGGACGCCGTCGCCGATGGCGTTGCGCACATGCCGGACTGCCACGCGCACCCGGCCGGCGTCTTCCGGCAGCGAGGACCGGGGCGCCAGGCGGTGGCCGATCACCGGCAGGAGCAGCACGATCATCGCCGCCACCAGGCCGGCGGCCCCAAAGCCGTAGGTCAGCGCCTCGTTGGTGTCGCCATGGAGCACGCCGGCGGCGAACAGCAGCGCGAAGACCACCAGCGTCCCGACGTTGGCCAGGCTGGTGAGCAGGAAGAAGGCGACCGAGCGGCGCCCGATGTGCTGCGGCGCTCATGCCGCCGCGCCTGAGCGCCCATGCCCCGAGGGCCAGCCCGCCGGCGCCCCCCGCGGGGAGGATCGAGTTGGCGCCCTGCTCGGACATGCCGATCTGGTAGCTGAGCCGCCAGCTCATCTTCGCGCAGAACACCGAGCGGAAGATCACGACGTAGGACAGCGTCGAGAGCAGCTCCAGGACTCCGGCGGCGACCAGCCAGCCCGGGTGACGCGTCGCCCAGGCGGTCGCGCAGGGCGCCCAGGCCGGGGCCGACGAGGACGATCAGGATCGACGACCAGCCCGACGACGGTGAGCTGGAGCAGGCCGCGACGCAGATGGCGCGGGCTCAGCTCGTCGGGCATCGCGTCGGTCAGGTTGGCCACTTACCAATCATAAGCAAGCGCTCACCCGAGCCTCGGTCAGCCTTCAGACTGCGCGCGCTCCCGCGCGCTCGGCGACCCCTCCCGCCGACTCATACATCCGTCTACGGGTCCAGCGGTTCTGGGGGCGGATCCCGATAACCACGGTATGTGGCTGCGTAAGCGGCATAACTCCGTGCGCATCTGGGTGCTGGTGGCGACCATGCTCCTGGGCACCGCCGCGGCCGCCCAGGCGCAGCCGTCGAGCCTCAACCTGCGCCAGCCACTGGGCCTCGGCGCCGTCCATCACCAGGCCGGCGTGCGCGCGCAGGCGCCCAGCCCTCAGGCGCTGGCCGCCTCCGTGCAACAGACCGCCGGCGTGCCGCTCTCCCAGGTCACCGCCGTCAACGTGTGCGCCGCTCCGCAGCCCGGCCATGCCGCCTGCGCCGCCCAGCAGCTCGTCCTGCGCGCGAACCACCGCCTCGTGCACCCGCACGTCAAGCCGCACCCGACCTTCACCCAGGTGTTTCCGCGCCGCCGCTCCGGCGTGGGCGGGGCGGGGGCGGTGTCCCTCCCCGAGGGCTCGATGTCCTCCACGCCCGCGAGCGCACCGGCCGCCGGCACGCCCGCCTTCCTCCAGCAGGCCTACGACCTCACCTACCTCTCGCAGACCGCCGGGGCCGGGGACACCGTGGCGATCGTCGACGTCGGCGACGACCTCAGCGCCCAGGGCGACCTGGCCACCTACCGCAGCACCTACGGCCTGCCGCCGTGCACCACCGGCAACGGGTGCTTCACCAAGGTCAACCAGACCGGCGGGGCGTCGCCGCTGCCCAGCCCCGCGGGCTCGGACTGGGAGGCGGAGATCTCGCTCGACCTCGACGCGATCTCGGCGCTGTGCCCCAACTGCCACATCCTGCTCGTCGAGACCAACAGCTCGTCCATCTCCGATCTCGACGCGGGCATCGCGGCCGCCATCGGCCTCCACGCCAACCAGGTCTCCAACAGCTGGGCGGGCACGTCCAGCGCGCCGGTCGGCGTGGGCAGCCTTCTCCGGCGCCGCGATCATCGCCGCCACCGGCGATCACGGCTATCCCGGCGCGGGCGTCGACAACTATCCGGCCGCCTTCCCCGGCGTCACGGCCGCGGGCGGCACGACGCTCTCCGGCGCTGCCGGGGGCACCAGCACCCGCGGCTACACCGAGTCGGCGTGGTCGCTCAACAGCTCCGGCATGGGTTGGGGCGGCGGCTCGGGCTGCGACACCCACGAGCCCAAGCCCACCTACCAGGCCGACACCGGATGCACGGGCCGTTCCTACGCCGATGTCTCGGCCGATGCCAATCCCGACACCGGCCTGCGGGTCTTCGACGCGGGCAACGGCGGGTGGTTCGTGGAAGGGGGCACCAGCCTGGCCACCCCGCTCATCGCAGCCTTCGAGGCGCTGACCGGGGTCAACGGCGCCACCGCCCAGTGGGCCTACACCAACAGCGCGCAGCTCAACGACCCCGTGGCCGGCTCAACGGGCAGCTGCGCCGCCGGCTATCGCCTACATCTGCAACGCGGGCACCGGCTACGACGGGCCGACGGGCATCGGCTCCATCTCGGGAGCCATCGTCCCCGGCGCCCCCGGGATCGGCGGCCCGGCGATCGGCGACGGCACCACCAACAGCTACGCCCAGACGGTGGGGACGACCACCGCGTCGCTCATCGGCGGCGTGTATCCCAACGGTCTCGACACCACCTACTACTGGCAGTACGGCACCTCGAACGCCTACGGCCAGCAGACCACTCCGCAGGACATCGGCTCGGGCACGGCGCCCGTCACCGCCCAGGCGAGCCTCACCGGCCTGACCCCCGGGCGTCACCTACCACTACCGCCTGGTCGCGACCAACAGCGATGGCACCGACTATGGCTACGACTACACGATGGCCATGTCGACGATCAACAACGTCGCCCCGGTCAACAACGTCGCGCCCGTCGTCTCCGGACAGTCGCTGCAGGGCCAGACCGTGAGCGTCTCCACGGGCACCTGGAGTCCCACGCCGACCAGCTTCAGCTACCAGTGGCAGCGCTCGACCGACGGCGGCGGCACCTGGACCAACATCGGCGGCGCCACCACGTCGAGCTACACCGTCACCGGCGGCGATCTGAGCGCGCAGATCCGGGCGGTCGTCAGCGCCAACAACTCCTATGGGACCACCACCGTCCAGACGACGCCGGTCACGATCGGGTCCGGCGCGCCGGCTGCCACCACAGGACCCAGCGTCTCGGGCCACGCCAACCAGGGCCAGATCCTCAGCGCCGTCTCGACCTGGAACCCCGCCGGCGCCTCCTACAGCTACCAGTGGCAGAGCTCGAGCAACAACGGCAGCACGTGGACCAACATCAGCGGCGCCACCTCCTCCACCTACACGCTCACGGCGGCAGAGCTCGGCCAGCTCGTGCGCGTCGGTGTCACCGCCGTCAACACCTACGGGACGCTCACCGCGTCGAGCGCCGGCCTTGGACCCATCCTCAACAACGCGCCGATCAACGTCGCCGTCCCCGTACTCACCGGGAACCCGCAGCGCACCGGCGTGCTCTCCACCACCGCCGGCACGTGGTCGGGGCTGGGCGACATCATCACCTACCAGTGGCAGCGTTCGCCCGACGGGACCAACTGGACCGGCATCGGTGGCGCCACCGCCTCCACCTACACCGCGCAGTTCGCTGACGAGGGCGACTTCGTACGCGCGGTGGTCACCGCCACCAACCCGTCGGGCGTGACGAGCACGCCCACCGCGTCGACGCAGATCATCGCGCCCTTCCCGCCGGCCAATACCGCCCCGCCGGTCATCACGGGCGTGGCCGAGCGCGGCGTGACCCTCAACGCCAGCCTCGGCACCTGGACCGCGCCGGACAACATCTACTCCTATCAGTGGCAGCGCGACGCCGGCGAGGGCTACGTCAACATCTCGGGCGCCACCGCGGCCGCCTACACGTTGGTCACCGATGACGAGAATGCGACGGTCCGCGTGCTCGTCACCGCCACCGACCCCGACGGCACCGTCACCCAGGCGAGCGCCGCCACCGCATCGGTGACCGACGCCATCCCGGTCAACACCGCCGTTCCGCAGATCAACGGCACCATCCAGCGCGGGTTCACCGTGACCGCGGCGGTCGGGGACGTGGGCCGGGATCGGCAACGGCTACTCCTACCAGTGGCAGCGCTCGGCCGACGGCGTCTCGTGGACGAACATCTCCGCGGCGACCACCTCCCTCTATGTCGTGGACAAGGCCGATGAGGGCGATCGCCTGCGGGTGATGGTGACCGTCACGAACCCCGACGGGACCGCCGCGTCACCGAGCGCAGCGACGATCGTCGTTCCCGTCACCCCGCCGGTGGCCACGACGGTTCCCTCGTTCACCGGCACCGCCCAGCGGGGCAACGTGTTGACGGCCAGCCAGGGCACCTGGAGCGCGATGGGCAATGCCTACACCTACCAGTGGCAGCGCTCCGCCGACGGGACCACGTGGACCGACATCACGGGTGCCACTGGCCTCACGTACACGGCGCAGACCGCCGACGAGGCCGGCTTCGTGCGCTTCACGGTGTCGGCGACCAACCCCGACGGCGCGACCACCTCATCCAGCACGCCCACGAGCGTCGTCCTCGCCACCCCGCCGGTCAACACCTCGGTCCCGACGATCGTCGGCACGCCGGCGCGCAGCGCGAACATCAGCGCGACCGTGGGGGTGTGGAGCGGCATCGGCAACGCCTACACCGTCCAGTGGCAGCGCTCCGCCAACGGCACGACGTGGACGAACATCGCCGGCGCCACCGGGTTCAGCTACTTGATCGCCGTCGCCGACGAGGGGTCGGCGATCCGTGCGCTGATCACCGCGGTCAATCCCGACGGCACCGCGTCCAGGGCGTCGGCCGCCACGCAGACCATCTCCTCAGCGCCGCCGGTCGCGGTCAACAGTCCCGTGATCACCGGCGCCCCGCTCCGCGGGGACATGCTCAACTCGACCCAGGGCACCTGGACCGGGATCGGCAACGCCTACTCCGACCAGTGGCAGCGCTCGACCGACGGCGGCACGACGTGGACCAACATCACCGGCGCCACCGCCGACAGCTACACGTTGACCACCGGCGACGTGGGCGCCGTGGTGCGCCTGCTCATCACCGCGGTCAACCCCGACGCCACCGTCTCGGCGCCCAGCAACGTGACCATGACGGTGGTCGCGACGCCGCCGGTCAGCACCGCTCCGCCGGGCATCGCCGGCGCACCGCAGCGCGGGCTGATCCTCACCTCGGCCGTGGGGACGTGGAACGGCATCGGCGACCTCTTCACCTTCCAGTGGCAGCGCTCGGCCGACGGCACCACGTGGACGAACATCACCGGCGCCACCGGTGCCTCCTACCAGCTGGCGCCCGCCGATGAGGGCGACGTGGTGCGCATCCTCGTCACCGGCGCCAACGCCGACGGGACCGGCTCGGCGGCGAGTCCCCCGAGCGCGACGGTCGCCGCCACGCCCCCCGTCAACACGGTGCCCCAGGTGATCACCGGGTCCGCGCAGCGCGGCCAGACGCTGCTCTCCAGCGCCGGCACGTGGCTGGGCATCGGCAACAGCTACGCCTACCAGTGGCAGCACTCCGCCGACGGCGGCACGACATGGACCAACGTCGGCGGCGCCACCACCGCGACCTATCCGCTGGGCACGACCGACGAGAACACCCAGCTGCGCGTCGTCATCACCGCCACCAACCTCGACGGGACCAGCACCGTCACCAGCGCCCCCACCGCGACCGTCCCCAGCGCCGCGCCGGTCAACACCACGGCCCCGAACGTCACCGGCACGTCCCGCCGTGGCTTCATCCTCACCGCCACCCCGGGCACGTGGAGCGGGATCGGCAACACGCTGGCCTACCAGTGGCAGCGCTCCACCGACAATGGCAACACGTGGTCGAGCATCGCGGGCGCCACCTCCACCACCTATGCCCTGGGCGTGGGCGACGAGGGCGCGATCATCCGCATCCTCGTCACCGTGTCCAACCCCGACGCCACGGTCAGCGCCCCCAGCAACCCCACCGCGTCCGTGGGCACCTCGCCGCCGTCCAACAACAGCCTCCCGACGATCCGCGGCATCGCGCAGCGCGGCAACACGCTGTCCTCCACCACCGGGGCGTGGGCGGGCACCGGCAACACCTTCACGCTGCAGTGGCAGCGCTCGGCCGACAGCGGCACCACGTGGACGAACATCACCGGCGCCACCGGTGCCATCTACACGATGCAGGCGCCCGACGAGGGTGACGTGCTGCGCCTGGTGGTCACCGCCGCCAATCCCGACGGGAGCGCCACCGCCGCCAGCCCGGCGTCGGCGACTGTGCTCGCGTCCCCGCCGGTCAACACCGCGCCGCCGGTGGTCTCCGGCACTCCGCAGCGGACGGCGACCCTCAACGCCACCTCGGGCTCCTGGAACGGCGCTGGCGTCACCGTCGGCTACCAGTGGCAGCGCTCGGCCGACAGCGGCACCACGTGGACCGACATCGCCGCGGCGACGCGGGCCGCCTACACCGTGGCCGCCGCCGACGAAGGCGACGTGATCCGCGCGCTGGTGACCGCCACCAACGCCGACGGCAGCGTCGCCGCGGGCAGCGCCCCCTCGCCGGTCATCCAGGCCGACTCGCCGGTCAACGTGGCCGTCCCGGTCGTCCTCGGCACCCCGAGCCTCGGCGCGACCCTGTCCACCGACAACGGCAGCTGGACCCCCGTCGGCGACAACCTCACCTACACCTACGTCTGGCAGCGCGGCGACGCCGTCAACGGCTACACCAACATCACGGGCGCCACCGGGGCGACCTACACCACGGTCGCCGCCGATGCCGGCAAGAGCATCAGGGTGGTCGTCAGCGCGACCAACGTGGACGGCTCCCTCAGTGCCACCAGCGCCGCCACCGCGGCCGTCCAGCCGCCGCCGGTGAACTCGACCGCCCCGGCGGCGCCCTCGGGCACCTACCTGAACGGCTACGTCCTCACCCCTGACAACGGCACCTGGAACGGCCCCGCCACCTACAACTACGCCTGGCTGCGCTGCCCCGGCAACGCGACCGGCGTGACGGCGGCCTGCGACCAGGTCTCCACGCGGGCCACCTATGCCCTCACGGTGCCCGACATCGGCACCAAGCTCGCGGTCATCGTCACGGCGACCACGATCGGCGGCTCCACCTCCGCCACCAGCCCCCTGACGCCCGCCATCGCCGGCCAGCCACTGACCCAGGTCACGCCGCCCAGCATCTCGGGTAACCCCCAGCCGCCCAACACCATGTACGCCAACCCCGGGTCCTGGAGCGTCACGCTCACCGGGGTGGACTATGACTGGGATCGCTGCGACGCCGACGGCATCTCCAACTGCACGCTGGTCGCCGCCGACACCGCGCACTACACGCTGAGCGCGCCCGACGACGGCCACACCATCGTCGTCATCGCCAACGTCTCCTCGCCTGGCCGCGTGGCGATGGCTCAGAGCGCCCCGCTCGTCGTCCAGGACCAGCCGCTGCCCCAGGCCACCGTGCTGCCGACCGTGAGCGGCACCACCATGCGCACCGACGTGATGGGCGCCACCGGCGGCGTGTGGACCAACAGCCCGCGGACGCTCGCCTACCAGTGGGAGCGTTGCAACGCGTCCGGTCACAACTGCCTGGCGATCCCCGGCGCCACCCAGCCGACCTACCAGCTCACCAACATCGACGAGGGCTCCACCATCACCGTCGCGGTGAGCGCGACCAACACGTCGGGGACCACCACGGCGACGGCCGCCCCCTCAGGTGTCGTCACCGCGCTGCCGCCGGTGTCCACCGGCCGGCCCGCGCTCAGCACCCTGGGCGTGCAGCAGAGCGTGCCGGTGTCGGTCACCAACGGCACCTGGCAGGGAACCGGGCCCTCCACATACACGACGGTGTGGCAGCGCTGCAACAGCTCCGGCGCCGCGTGCGCCCCCATCAGCGGCGCCACCGCGGCCAGCTACACGCCGACGGCGGCGGACGTCGGCCACGCGCTCGTCGTCGTCGTCACCGCCACCAACGTCGACGGCTCCGTCGCCTCCGCCTCTACGGCCTCCGACGTCGTACTGCCCGCCGCGCCGCGCTGGCGCGACCTCCCGGTGCTGAGCGCCAACAACGGTTACGTCGGCGGGGTGCTCAGTGTCACCGACGGGGTCTTCACCGGGCCGGCGGTCACCTCCCACGTCACCCAGATCATGCGCTGCACCAACGTCTGCACCGCGATCAGCTCCGCCGCCAGCTACACGATCGTCAACGCCGACATCGGCGCCATCCTGCGCGTACGCGAGACCGCGTCCAACGCCGGCGGGACCGTCCTGCTGTGGTCGGCCCAGTACGTCGGACCGGTGGCCTCCTCGGCGTCGGCCTCCGCCGTCCTGGGGATCGGGCAGGCGGTGCTGCGCAACAAGGACGGCGACCCCCTGGCCACCGCGCAGCTCAGCGCCGGCGCCAACGTGTCCGCCGACGCGCTCGTCGTCCACACCACCCGGAAGTCCTCCGCGGCGAGGCGGGTCATCACCGTCCGCCGTGTCGCGAAGGTTCGCGGCCCGCTGCGCGCCTGGGTCTGCGCCGCCACCATCGCCCGCGGCAGCGCCCCGGCGGCCTGCACGCGCCAGGTGACGATCCGCGGCGGCTCGGCGAAGCTGAAGCTCCCAGCGACGATCAGCGGCAAGGTCCGGGTCGTCGTGGTTCGCCGCGGGCGCTAGACCGCCGCCCATCTCCGGGTTAATCCGGAGGCCATCCCGGGGCTTTGCCTATTGCCTGTACGCGTCCCGTGCGGGACGATGCCGCCCGTGTCACGTGGACTTGACACCCTGGGGGTCGTGAGATGAGCGCCACCAGCGCGTCATCGCAGCTGACGGCGGCGTCGGCTCGCACCGAGCCGGAGTGGTACCTCGGTGGCGTGGCGGCGGCCGTCGCGGTCAGGACCCGGATCCCGGCGGGACTGCTGCGCTTTCTCATCGTCTGCGTCTCGGCCAAGCACTTCTGGGCGGCGCTGGGCATCTACGGCGCGGCGGCGCTTGTCGTCCCGCACCAGGGGCGTTGGCTGCCCGGCTGGCTCAACCTCGTCGGGGCCAGGCGCGCCGCGATCCTCGCCGGGACCCTCTGGCTCATCCCGGTCGGGTGGGACACCCAGGGCGTGATGGGCGGTGGTCCCGCGCTGTGGGTTCCGGTCGGCGGAGCCGCGCTCGCGGCCATCCTGATGCTGCTCAGCGAACCGCGGGTGGATCCGCTGACCCGCTCGGCGGAGGAGGATCGCCGCACCGCGCTGTCCACGCTCCCCGCGCTCATCGTCGCCGTGGTCGTCGCCGGCGGGGTCACGTTCCTGCCCGGGCTGCGGTCAGAGCTCGTGCTCGCATTGGGGCTGGGTGCCGCCGGCGTGGCCGTCGCCGTCCTCGGCCCGCGGATCAGCCTGAGTGCTGCCATCGTGCCGTTGACGCTCCTGGGGCTGACGGCGGTGCTGCTCATCGCGTCGGGCGCCCGTCTGCAGGGCGGCGTCGGTGACCTGCGCGTGGCGCCGCGGGCCGCCGACGCACTCGCATCGGTGTACCGCCGCGCCACCGGCGAGCTGACGCTCGATCTCCGGGACATCCGCTCGACCGCCGGCCGGACGCGGACGGTGACGGCGACGGTCGGCGTCGGCCGCATCCGGATCCTGCTGCCCGCCGGGGCGCGTGGCACGCTCGACCTCCGCATTGGCGAGGGCATGGCCGATGGCCTCTCTTCGGCGGGCGACGGTGTGTTCATCCGTCACGTGGGCATCATGAAGACCTACGGCCAGCCGTCGCGCGTGCGCTACCGGATCATCGCCGCCGTCGGGAAGGGCTGCGTGATCGTCCTCGAGCCCGGAGCCAGTGGTTCGTGCTGACCTCAGTTCCGCGTCGACCGCATGTCCTCGCCGGCACCGCGGTGGCGCTCCTCGGCGCGGGCGCCTTCGCCGCCGCGCTCGGCGGGCGACCGCCATCGCGGGCAGTCGCGGTCGCCGCCGTGACCGCCCTGGCCGGGGTCACTCTCCTCGCCCTCGCCGGGCCGACGTCCGGGGATGGCCTGTACGCCGGGGTCATCGATCGGCTCAGCCCCGGACGTGGGTGGGCCTGGGCGCTGCGCGCCGTGGTGGTGCTGACCGCTCCGCTGGCCGGCGCCGGGGTGGTGGCATACGCCACGGCCGCGCTCGTGCTCACCCTCAGCTCGCCCCTCGTCCCCAACCCGCCACTGGACTGGGGGCGAACCACCGGCACCGGGCTCCTGGGGCTGGCCGCCGTCCTCGCTGCCGACGCCCTGGGGCTGACGCTCGCCGGCCCGGTCCTGCTCTGGACGCTCCTGCTCATCGCATCGGGACTGGCCCTGTTCTGGGGCGCGGCCGGCGTCCGTTATCTCGAGGGCGAGGCCGGTCTGGCCGATCACACCGCCGTGCGGACGGGCCTGGGCCTCGTGCTCGCGCTCGGCGGCGTGCTCTACGTGCTCAACCGGACGCTGCACCTGCGCCATGTCGGACCTACCGTCGCCGGAACGTCGGTGTCGCTCGCCGTGCTGGCGCTCGTGGCCGGGCCGTGGTGGCTGCGCACGCGGCGCCTGCTCGCGGCCGAGCGCATCGACCGCGCGCGGGCGCAGGAGCGCGCCGAGATGGCCGACCACCTCCACGACTCCGTGCTCCAGACACTGGCGCTGATCCGGCGCCGCGCCGATGATCCGGCCGTGGTGGCGTCGCTGGCGCACCGCCAGGAGCGCGACCTGCGCGACTGGCTGCTGGGGCGGCGGCCCAGCCTCGATGCCGCCGCCTTCGCCGACGCGCTGCGCGCGGTCGCCGCCGAGGTGGAGGACGCGCATGGGATCGAGCTCGAGTTGGTGATCGTCGGAGACGCCCGGGTCGGCGACGGGGCACAGGCGCTGCTGGCGGCGACGCGCGAGGCGCTCGTCAACGCCGCCCGGCACGCCGCGGGAGCCGAGGTGTCGGTGTACGCCCGGGCCGCGTCCGATCGCATCAGCGTCTACGTCCGCGATCGCGGGCCGGGCTTTGACCCGGGGGCGGTGCCCGCCGAGCGCCGCGGGATCCGCGAGTCGATCGAGGGCCGCATGAGGCGCCACGGCGGCACCGCGGAGGTTCGCTCCGAGCCCGGCGGCGGCTGCGAGGTGATCCTGTCGGTGTCGCGATGAACCCGCGCGTGGTGATCGTCGACGATCACACCCTGTTTCGCTCGGGGGTGCGCACCGAGCTGGCGGGGCTCGTCGACATCGTCGGCGAGGCGGGCACGGTGGCCGCCGCCATCGAGACGATCCGTGATGCGCGCCCCGACGTCGTCCTGCTCGACGTCCATATGCCCGACGGCGGTGGTGCCGCCGTCATCCGGGGCGTCGGTGACGACGCGCCGGACACCCGCTTTCTGGGACTGTCGGTGTCCGACGCGCCCGAGGACGTCATCGAGCTCATCCGAGCCGGGGCCCGCGGCTACGTGACCAAGACGATCTCACCCGCCGAGCTCGCCGACGCGGTGAGACGGGTCGCCGCCGGGGAGGTCGTGCTCTCACCGCGGCTGGCCGGGTTCGTGCTCGACGTGTTCGCCGGCGAGCCCGCGGTGCCGGCCGGCCGCACGCCCGACCCCGAGCTCGACCAGCTCACCCCGCGTGAGGTCGAGGTCCTCGAGCTCATCGCCCGCGGCTATCGCTACAAGGAGGTGGCCCACAAGCTCGGCATCTCGACGAGGACGATCGAGACCCACGTGTCGACCGTCCTGCGCAAGCTGCATCTGTCCAATCGCCACCAGCTGGCGCGGTGGGCGGCTCAGCGCCGGCTCGTCGACTGAGCCGCGGTGGGCGGCTCAGTGCCGGCTCGTCGACTGAGCGGCCAGACCCATCTTGATCGCGACCAGCCGGTCGTTGACCGTCTTCATCTGCGCGGCGGTCAACACGCCGTCGTCCACCAGTTGCTTGGGGTTGATCGAGCCCGACTCGATGCCCGCATCCAGCGTGCGGGCCTGGGTCGCGTTGATCGTGCCGGCCTGTTGCAGCTGCGCGATGGCGGCAGGGAACTCTGACGGCACGGTGCCCGTATGCGCGCCCGCTGCCGTGCCGGCGGTGGCGGGCGCCGCGACGTTTGCGCGCGCGCTCTTGCTCGCGAGACACGGTCCGGCGTTCTGCCCTCCGGCGGCGACCGCGGACGGCACGACGATCGCCGCCGCCACGGCCAGCCCGGTCACGGCGCCGATCGCCGGCGCGCGCCACCGGCGCGCAGATGACGGGGACTGCGGTTGAGAAGCTGACATGCGTCCCTCCGGGATGTACGGGGGCGGCGCCGATCGCCGCCCGGCCCGTCCAGCATCGGAGCCGGTGCTGAAATCGCGCTGAAGCCAGGCCTTTCTTCAGCCGATCTTCAGCCGGCGGGCGGGAGAATGCGCTCATCGTGAACGAAGCGCTCGGACGTGTGGTCGTGGTGGAGGACGAGGCCGCGGTGCGTGAGGCGGTCCTCGCCGGCCTGCGGCAGGAGGGGTTTGCCGCCAGCGGCTTCGCCGACGCCGTGGACCCCGACGCGATTCTGGCCTGCGCGCCGGACCTGGCCGTCCTGGACGTGCGGCTGCCCAGCGACAGCGGGTTCGCCCTGGCCCGGCGCCTGCACGCCCGCAGCGAGGTCTCGATCATCTTCCTCACTGCGCGTGACACTGTCGCGGACCGCGTGGAGGGCCTCGAGCTCGGGGCCGACGACTACGTGGTCAAGCCGTTCGCGCTCGAGGAGCTGCTCGCGCGGATCCGGGCGGTGCTGCGGAGGTCCGGGCGCCTCTCGGCGGTGCTCGAGGTGGAGGATCTGCTCGTCGACGAGCCCGGCGGGCGGGCCACGCGCCGGGGGCAGGACATCCCCCTGACGGCCACCGAGCTGCGGCTGCTCGCCTTCCTGGTCCGCCACCGCGGCCAGGCGCTGTCCAAGGATCAGCTCCTCACCCAGGTGTGGGGGTATGACGCCTATGACCCCAACCTCGTCGAGGTCCACGTCAGCGCGCTGCGGCGCAAGCTCGAGCGGGCGGGGCCGCGGGTGATCCACACCGTGCGCGGCATCGGCTACCGGTTCGCGGTGTGAGGACGGGCTCGCTCACGCGTCGCACCGTCGTCGCGACCCTGGGGGTGCTCGTGCTGGCGCTCGGCGGGTTCGCCACCCTGATCACGGTGCGCTACCGCGATGGGCTGCGCGCCCGGGCCCGCAGCCAGCTCCTGGCCGGCGCCGCGGCGCTGCAAAAGCCGCCCGGCGGGCAGATCAAGGCGCAGATCGCGTCGCTGGCCCTGGAGGGCATCGATGCCGCCCTGCACATCGGGGGCGTCCCCAACAAGGCCGGCGCCGCTTTGCAGGCTCCGCTCAAGCCCGGCGTGCTCTCGACCTCGGGGGACCTGCTCACCTACACCGAGCCGATCCAGATCGGCGACGCCACCGGCACCGCGACGCTGTCCACGAGCGAGGCGTACGTCAACAGCTCCGTCGATCGGCTCATCGTCATCGAGCTGCTCGCGGCCGCAGCCGTCCTGGTGGTGGCCAGCGTGCTCACGCTCCTCGCCCTGCGCTCGGCGCTCGGACCGCTGCGGCACGTCGCCGCCGTGGCCCAGCGGATCGCGTCGGGCGATCACCGGCAGCGACTGCTCCCGCGCCGGCGCGACACAGAGCTGGGACGGATGGCCGCATCGTTTGACGCGATGGTCGACTCCCTGGAGGAGGCGGTCGCCCAGGCCACGCACTCCGAGGCCGCGATGCGCCGCTTCCTCGCCGACGCCTCCCACGAGCTGCGCTCGCCGGTCGCGGCGCTCCAGGCCACCGCCGAGACGCTGCTGCGCGAGCAGCCCGATCGGCCCCGGCGCGATCAGCTCGAGGCCGAGCTTGCGCGCGGCACCCAGCGGCTGGGCCGGCTCGTCGACGACCTGCTCAATCTCGCACGCCTTCAGGCCAACGAGCCACTGCGCACCCAAGCGGTCGACCTCACGCAGGTCAGCGAGTCGCTGGTGGGCGAGACGCGGGGGCGCACGCCCGCCCACATCTCGGTGCAGCACCCGGGGCCGGCCCTGGTGACCGGCGATCCCGAAGCGCTCACCCGTGCGCTGCGCAACCTCCTCGACAACGCGGTGCAGGCGGGCGGGGACGACGGCCGGATCCTGGTGAAGCTCCAGCGGTCGCCGACCCACGTCCGCGCCACGGTGTCAGACAACGGTCCCGGCGTGCCCGCCGACGAGCGCGAGCGGATCTTCGAGGGCTTCGTCCGCCTCAACGGCAGCTCCGCCGCCGGTACGGGACTCGGTCTCGCCATCGTGCGGGCGATCGCCCGCCAGCATCACGGCAGCGTCACCTGTGACGATTGCGACACCGGCGCACACTTCACGCTGGAGCTGCCGGCCGCGGACGCCTCCGTCGCTTGAGTCCGCGGCCATCTGCGCCGCCTCGATGGAGCGGGCCCGCTAGTCCAGCGAGGCGACGATCTCCTCGAGCAGGTCCAGCGCATCCTGGAGGCCGTCCTCCATCCCGGACTGCACGTGGGCGTCCCGGTGCTCCTGGCGCTCGTGATCGACGAGCATGGTGAGGGTGGTGCGCCCGTCTGCCTCGGTGAACGTCTCGGTGCTCAGCGCGCCCGCGTCGGGGAACGCCTCGTAGATCTCGGTACGGACGATCCGCTCGTTGTCGACGATCTCGCGGAACTCGCCGTGGAAGGCGACCTCGAAGTCCCCGTGGGCGATCATCGCGTAGCGCCACCGCCCCCCGACCCGCAGGTCGATCTCGGCCACCGTCACCTCGCCACGGCACGCGCTCCACCACTGCTTGATGTGCTCCGGCGTCGTCCACGCCTGGTAGACAAGATGCCGCGGAGCGTCGAACTCCCGTGTGATGAGGATCTGCGTGTCGGTGGGCAGGGTCACCATCGCGGAATGCTTAGCCGTTGCCGCCATCGTCTTCCTCCTGTTGTTTGAGTTGAACCAGTACTGCGTCCATCGCGGTGAAGCGCTCCTCCCAGGTCCGCTCGTAGGCCTTGACCCAGTCGTGGATGGGCTTGAGCGCAGCCCCATTGAGGCGGTAGAGCCGCCGCCGCCCGTCGTCGCGCACGTGCACCGCACCGACCTCGCGCAGGACCCGCAGGTGCTTTGACACCTGCGGCTGGCTCAGTCCCAGCCCGGCGACGAGCTCACTGACGGAGCGCTCGCCCTGCGCCAGCAGGTCGAGGATCCGCCGCCGCTGGGGCTCGGCCACCGCGTTGAACGCGTCGGCCGTGGTTGCTGCACGGGCCATGGCCGCACATCATATTCCGATATAGGAATATGTCAACCGTCGTCCGTGCTCACCGTCGCCGACCGGGCACTGGTGACACCATGTCCCCATGAGCGAGGCCGGCCGCGTGGCCGTCATCACCGGAGCCGGGTCCGGGATCGGGGCCGCCGTGGCCGCGCGGCTCATCGGCGCCGGCTGGCGGGTGGCGCTGGCCGGCCGGCGTGAGCAGGCCCTCACCGAGACCGCGTCGGCCGGGGCGCAGGCCGCCGGCGAGGCCCTGGTGGCACCCACCGACGTCACCGACTCCGACTCCGTCCACGCCCTGTTCGCCCGCGTGCTGGATCAGTGGGGGCGCGTCGACCTGCTCTTCAACAACGCCGGCATGTTCGGCACGCCCGCGCCGCTGGACGAGTTCGCGCTCGATCAGTGGCGCGCGGTCGTGGACACCAACCTCAGCGGCTGCTTCTACTGCGCCCAGGAGGCGTTTCGCGCGATGAAGGCGCAGAGCCCCAGCGGCGGGCGAATCATCAACAACGGCTCGATCTCCGCCGCGGTGCCGCGTCCCAACGCCGTCGCCTACACGGCCACCAAGCACGCGATCACCGGCCTGACGCGCGCCATCTCGCTGGAGGGTCGCCCCTTTCAGATCGCCTGCGGCCAGATCGACATCGGCAACGCCGCCACCGAGCTCGCCGCGCACATCGGCAAGGGGACCGTCCAGGCCGACGGGGGCATGGCCGCCGAGCCGATGATGGACCTCGGCCACGCCGCCGACGCCGTCGTGCACATGGCCAATCTCCCGCTCGACGCCAACGTGCTGTTCATGACGATCATGGCCACGGCCATGCCGTTCGTCGGCCGGGGGTAGCAGTGCCCTGAGTCCCACATCCGGTGTCAGCCCCGCGCAGCGGCTCGCAAGACCGCCAACGGATGTCAGAGTCACGGCCCTGATAGCGGCGGCCACCACCTCAGGCGGCCGCCATCCCCGGCGGCCACTACCCCAGGCGGCCGCCACCCACGGCGGCCGCTACCCGAGGCGGCCGCTACCCCGGCGCGCGTCAACGGCAGGCTGGGAGGGGGTGGCGTGTGAGTCAGCGTGGTGGGTGAGAGTCTTCAGGGCCGGTGAGAGGCAACGCCTATCACGGCCGGGCTGGCAGGGACGGGTTGCGGGAGATCTTCGTCGCTGGAGAGGGACGATCTCCCACGACCTCCCCGGTGAGAGGCTCCGTCGGCCGATTGGCGGTGTCTGTGGTAGGACGGTCCACTCACACGCTCGTCAGTCACACCACCGTCGCCCTTCCCTCAGCGCAGTTGACGTTCCGCCGGTGTCGCGCGCGCCCGCGGACAGCGCCGCCGCGGCACTCAACGATCTGGTAGCTGCTCGCGGCGTCAGGCCGAGCGCTGGTGCGCGCGGTGGATCATCTCCACCAGGCGCTCGGCCGAGCCGCCCTTGACCAGCAGGCCCGAGGCGCCGGCCCGGAGCATCGCCAGGTAGGCGTCGGGGCCGTCGGCGGCGGTGAGCCCGACGATGCGCGTGTCCGGAGAGCGCTCCTGGATCTGTCGTGCGGCCTCCGGGCCCCCGCCGCCCGGCATGATGAAGTCGACCACGGCGACGTCGGGCCGGGTGGCGGCCGCGAGCTCGACGATCTGCGGCACGTCGGCGGCGCTCCCCACCAGCTCCAGGCGCTCACCGCGCTTGATCATGGCCTCGATCGCCATCCGGGCCAGCGGATCGTCGTCGGCGATGACGACGCGGACCACGGCGCCCGAGTCGCTCGGACCAGTGGCCGGCTCGGCGGCGGTCGGACCCGAGCCCGATTCCAGCTGCGTCCGGGCCGCTCCGGCGGTGAGCCGCAGGGCCTGGCGCACGGCCGGCTCCAGTTCGGCGGCGGCGCCGGCGTGGCCGGCGGCGGCGGCGTCGCTCAACTCCCGGCAGAGCGCCGCGACACGTGCCGCGCCGGCGTCGGCGGCCCGCTGGGCCAGGTCCGAGGCGGTGCGCTTGAGCACGTCGAAATCGCCGACATTGGCGGCGCGCCACAGCGCCGGCAGGACGGGGAGCGCATCACGGGCAAAGGCGGCGGCGAGCTCGGCGGTCGCACCGGCTCCAAGATCGGGCGGCGTCTCGAGCAACGCGACCGGCGAGGCGCTGCGCGCGGCAGCCGGCTCGGGCGCGGTCGCGGGCTGGGGGATGAGGCCGAGCCGCTCGCACTCGGCCTGCAGCGTCTCGAGGCGCAGGGGCTTGGCGATGTGGTGGTCCATCCCCGAGGCGAGGCACACCTCGCGCGGGAGGGAGGTCACCGCGACCACCGGGGGGCTGTGGTCCAGGCCGTCGCGGGCGCGGATCTGGCGCGCGGTGCGGTAGCCATCCACCGCGCCTGTCGCGCAGTCGATGAAGATCGCGACGTAGGGCCAGTCGGAGGACACCTTGACGGCGTCGGCCCCGTCGGCGACGGCGTCGGCGGGGATGCCGAGGTTCTTGAACAGCCGGCGGGCGGCGAGCTGGCACACCGCGTCATCGTCGACGACCAGCACCCGCGGCTCCCACCGCCATTGGCCCTCGCGGACCGGACCGCCGGGCGCGGCCGGCGCGGCCGCGGGCGCCGTCCCAGCGGGCGCCGTCCTAGCGGGAGCCGTCGCCGCCGCAGTGGGAGCCGCCGCCGTTGTCTGGGCGTCGTCCATGGTCAAGAAGCCATCACCGTTGAAAGGAACCACATCATCATGTGGTTCCCGTTCATTCGGCCCTCGACACAGAGTCTTGACCATCCGGGCGCCGCCGCCCTGAGCCCGGATCGCCGGTCAGCCGATGCCGATGGTGCTGCCACCCTGCACAGGGAGTGGCACGGGCTCTGACTCCACAGGCGCCGGCGCGGCCCCGGCCTGGAAGTGCAGGTCGATCTCCAGTCCCCCGTCAGGTCGGGCGCGGACGGCGAGCACGGCATCGTGCGCGCGGGCGATCGCGGCCACGATCGAGAGCCCGAGCCCCAGGCCGTCGCGGTAGGACGTCCGGTCGGCGGAGAGGCGCTGGAAGGGCTGGAGCAGCCGCTCCACCTCCTCCTCGGGCACCACCGGCCCGGTGTTGGTGACGATCAGGCTGGCACCGTCCCCGGAACGCAGCGACACGTCCACGCGGCCACCGGGAACGTTGTGGCGGATCGCGTTGTCGACCAGGTTGGACACCAGCCGCTCGATCAGGCGCCCGTCCCCTGAGATGGTCGCGGGCGCCAGCGCCTGCCCGATCGTCACATCCCGGCCCGCGGCGACACCCTCGCGTGAGCCCAGCACCTCTCCGACGACCGAGGTGAGGTCGACCGCCTCGGCGCGATCGATCCCGCGCTGGCTCTGCGCGAGGGTGAGGAGCGCTTCGATGAGCTGCTCCTGCTGCTCTGACTCCTCGAGCACCTGCTCGCAGGTCGCCCGGAAGGTGGACACGGTCGCCCTCGGATCCGAGAGCACCATCTCCAGCAGCGCCCGGACCGCGGTGAGCGGGGTGCGCAGCTCGTGGGACGCGTTGGCCACGAAGCGCCGCTGGGCGTCGAACGCACCCTCCAGCCGGCCGAGCAGGCCGTCGATCGTGTCGGCCAGCTGACGCAGCTCGTCGCGCGGGCCTGGCATCGACAGGCGCCGGTTGAGGTTCTCCTCGGAGATCTCCTGGGTGGTCGTGGTCATCGTGCGCAGCGGGCGCAGGACCCGTCCGGCCACCACCCAGCCCAGCGCGGTGGAGATGATCGCCATCAGGGCCAGCGCGAGCGCGGACTCGATGATCAGCTGATGCAAATCGGCGACGTGCTGGGTGTAGACGACCTCGCCGAGCGCCCTCTGGCCCGACGCGGTGCGCAGGAGCCGCTGGATCGGGAGCGGAAGCGCCTTTCCGGCCACCTTGAACTGGGCGTCGGGGGGAAGCTTGATTGAGCCCGGGCCGTGAACCTTGGTGAGCTGCTGCAGCTCGGCGCCGGCCAACCCCGCTCGGTTGCTCGGCAATGCTCCCCGCCGGTCGGTCGCGATGAAGGAGACGCGCGGTCCCTGGGGGAACACGGCGGCGTTGTCGACAAGCGTGTAGGTGATGGCCAGCAGCGCTGCTCCGGAGATGAGGAACAGGCCTCCGTAGAGGAGGGTCAGTCGCCACCGGACCGTGGTCTTGGGGTGACGTATCCGCCCGGCGAGGCCGGCCAGACGGCGCCCGGCGCTCACGCCGCGTCGCCGATCCGGTAGCCGACCGGCGTCACGGTGGCGATGACCGGCGGATCTCCCAGCTTGGCTCGGAGCCGGCTGATCGTCATCCGCACAGCGTTGGTGAACGGGTCGGTCGCATCGTCCCACGCGTGCTCCAGGATCCGCTCGGTGGAGACGACATCGCCCTCGGCCCCCATCAGCAGCTCCAGGACGGAGAACTCCTTGGGGCTGAGCGCCAACGGGCGCCCCGCGCGGTTCACCGTCCGCCGCGCCGAGTCAAGCTCGAGGTCCCCGTAGAAGAGGGTCGGTGGCCGCACCGCCCGCGACCGGCGCGACAGCGCGCGGATCCGGGCGACGAGCTCGGCGAGGTGAAACGGCTTGGACAGATAATCGTCGGCCCCGAGGTCGAGGCCCTCGACGCGGTCGGCGATCGTGGTGGCGGCGGTGAGCATCAGCACGCTCCCAGGGGCGCCGTTGGCCACCAGCGACCGGCACACCTCGTCGCCATGGACGCCGGGGAGATCTCTGTCGAGCACCACCACGTCATAGGCGGTCAGGGCGATCCGGTCAAGGGCCTCGCGACCGTCGAAGGCGACGTCGACGGCCATGCCCTCCCGGCGCAGCACCGTCGCCACGGTCTCGGCGAGGCGCGCGTGGTCCTCCACGACCAGCACCCTCATCCGTTGCTCCTCACGCCGTCACCTGTTCGCTTCTGTGGTGCGCCGGCGCGGGTATCCCCGCGCCGGCGTCTGCCCGGTGAGGATGCCCCATCGCACATAACAGCTGCATAACAGCGTTACAGCCGCGTTACCGGTGGGGCCGTACAACGTCCTCGGCACATGAAGATGCACGCGGCGCACCGTCCGGGGGGCAAACCATGACCGTCCTACGTCGTGTGGCGAGGCACCGGCGAGGGCTGCTCGGGGCGCTCACGCTCGCGATCACCGCAGGCGTGATCGTCGTGCTCGTGCTCGTCGCCGGCTCGCCCTCGCCGACCCCCGCGGCGGGCGCTGCCAAGACGCCGGCCGGCGCCGCGATTGTCAAGCGGCGCAACCTGGTGCAGACCGACACCGAGGCGGGGACGCTCAGCTATGCCAAGCCCCAGACCGTCTATGACCGCCTCAGCGGGACGATCACCTGGCTGCCGGGCGTGGGGCAGGTGATCAGGCCCGGGGGGACGCTGTTCCGGGTCAACGGCGCGCCGGTGATCCTCATGAACGGCAACACGCCCGCCTACCGCACGCTGTCGGCGGCCGACACCAACGGCGCCGACGTGCTCGAGCTCAACCGCGACCTCGTCGCGCTCGGCTTCAACGCCAACGGGATCGTCGTCGACGATGTGTGGCAGCCGGCCACCAGCCTCGGCGTCGAGCTGCTTCAGGAGTCGCTCGGAGAGACCGCGACGGGGAGCCTGTCCCTGGGCAAGGTCGTGTTCCTCCCCGGGCCGCAGCTCGTCGGGACAGTGGAGGGCACGGTCGGCAACACCGCCAACGGCGGTAGCGCCGCGACCCCCGCCTCGGTGACGCCCGATCCGCCGGCCCCGGAGTTCGTGAGCCTCACCTCGGACGTCGCGACCACCACTGCGACGACGTCCTCGACGACGACCACGTCGACGACCGCGCCCACCACCACGCCGACCACGACGACGCCGTCCCCCACACACCACCACAAGCGCAAGAAGGGGGCGGGTCAGACCCCCTCGCTGGCCGCGCTGCTGGCCCTGCTCAAGGCCGAGACCGCGCAGCTGAAGGCCGAGGCCGAGCAGCTCAAGGCCGAGCAGCACCAGAACGGCCAGGGCAACTCGCCGTCGGGTAACGGGAACGGCTCGAACAACAACAGCGGCAACCACAACAGCGGCAATCAGGGCAACGGCAACAACGGCGCCAACAACAACGGCGGCAACGGCGGCAACGGCGGGAACGGCAACGCTGGAGCCAACAGCGGGGCCAGCGGCAGCAGCGGCGAGGCGGTCCTCGAGACGACCTCCACCCACCTCGTCGTCACCGTCGATCTCGACGCCTCGGTGCAGAGCGAGGCAAAGGTGGGCGAGCCGGTGTCGGTTCAGCTCCCCGGCGGCAACACGGTGCACGGCAAGGTGACCGCGGTCAGCTCGGTGGCACAGAGCTCCAGCTCCGGGGGCAACGGCTCAGGCAACGGAGGCGGGAGCGGCGGCAGTGGCGGCGGCGGGAGCGGCGGCGGTGGTGGCGGCGGCGGCTCGGGATCGTCCTCCACCATCCCCGTCACGATCACGCTCTCTGGCCACCACAAGGGCGCCGGGCTCGACGAGGCGGCCGTGAGCGTGAACTTCGCGCAGGCGCGCGCCAAGAACGTGCTGTCGGTCCCGGTGACGGCCCTCGTCGCGGTGTCAGGTGGCAACTATGCGGTCCAGGAGGCGGCGGCCCCCCACAGCCTGCTCCCCGTCAGCGTCGGCCTGTTCGCCGCGGGGTACGTGCAGATCTCCGGCCCGGGCATCCATACCGGCCTGCAGGTCACCGATTCCCAGGGATGAGTACGACGCTGTCGCTCGAGACGGTGGTCAAGGAGTACCCCGGCGGGGTCTCCGCGCTGCGGGGCGTGAGCATCGACATCGCCGACCGCGACCAGGTGGCCGTCGTGGGCCCGTCGGGCTCGGGCAAGACGACGCTGCTCACCATCCTCGGGACCCTGGAGCGTCCCAGTCAGGGCGACGTCCGGGTCGCCGGCGTCGACGTCGTGACCGCCTCGGACCGCCAGCTCGCCGGACTGCGCGCCCACGAGATCGGCTTCGTGTTCCAGAGCTTTCACCTCCAGGAGTGGATGACGGCGGTCGACAACGTCGCCAACGGCATGCTCTACACCGGCGTGCGCGCCCGCGAGCGGCGCGAGGCGGCGCGTGTCGCGCTGGAGCGCGTCGGGCTCGGGCATCGGCTCGATCACCGTCCCGGGCAGCTCTCGGGCGGTGAGCGCCAGCGCGTGGCGATCGCCCGCGCGCTGGCCAAGAAGCCCGTCATCATGCTGGCCGACGAGCCGACCGGCAACCTGGACTCCAAGTCAGGCGCCGAGGTCGTGGCGCTGCTGCACGAACTGGCCGCCGAAGGGGCGACGCTCGTCCTCATCACGCACGACGCCGGCATCGCCGCCACCTTTGACCGGCGCATCCAGATGCGCGACGGCGAGATCGTCTCCGACGAGCGGCGATGACCAGCCTCGCCGCCCCCTCACCCGCGCCGCCGCCCCGGGCCCCGGCGGGCCTCAAGGCCGCGCGGCTGCCCCCGCGCGAGCTGTTCGGCGCGGCCCTGCAGGGGCTGCGCACCCGCCGGCTGCGCGCCGCCCTGTCGGCGCTGGGGATCGCCATCGGGATCGGGGCGATGGTCGCCGTCGTCGGCGTGTCGGCCTCCAGCCAGGCCCAGCTCCTGGCCGAGATCGACGCGCTGGGCACCAACCTGCTCACCGCCACGCCCGGCACCACCTTCTCCGGCAACAACGAGATCCTCCCCACCAGCTCGGTGCCGATGGTGGCCGGGATGCAGAACGTCAACAACGACGTGGCCGTCTACCAGGTCTCCGGAGCCACCGTCCTGCGCACCCCGTACGTACCGGCGCAGGAGACGGGGGGCATCGGCGTCGATGCGGTCGGCGAGAACCTGCCCCAGGTGATGAACGTCTCGATGGCCGCCGGTCACTTCCTGGACGCGGTGAGCGAGCACTACCCGGAGGTGGTGCTCGGTGCCCAGGCGGCCAGTGTCCTGCAGATCGAGACCGTCGGCGGCCACGTCGAGGTCTACCTCGGGCACACGTGGTTCAGCGTCGTCGGGATCCTCAAGCCGGTGCTGCTGGACTCCACCCTGGACTCGACGGCGTTCATCTCGCTGCCCGTCGCCGAGCGTCTGTTCCGGGTCACGCCCAACCCCTCGGAGATCTACCTGCGCGCCAACGTCGACCACGTGCCCGCCGTGGCCAACCTGGTGGCGCCGACCGCCGATCCGCAGAACGCCTCGGGCGTCGACGTCAGCCGCCCGTCCGACGCGCTCGAGGCCCGGGCCGCCGCCAAGGGCCAGTTCACCACGCTCCTGCTGGGCCTGGGCGCGGTGGCGCTGCTCGTCGGCGCGATCGGGATCGCCAACATCATGGTCATCTCGGTACTCGAGCGCCGCGGCGAGATCGGCCTGCGCCGCGCGCTGGGCGCCACCCGGCGCCACGTGAGCCTCCAGTTCCTCACCGAATCGGCGCTGCTCGCGGCCCTGGGCAGCGTGGTTGGCCTCGGGCTGGGAGCGGGCGCCACCGAGGTGTACTCGATCGCGCAGAGGGAGCCGTTCGTGGTACCGCTGTACGCACTGGTGGCCGCGCCCGCCTCGGGGTTGATCATCGGCGCCCTCGCGGGGCTGTACCCCGCGGGCAAGGCGGCCCGCCTGAGCCCCACCGAGGCGCTCCGGGCCTAGGCCCGGTCCGCGATCGCGCCCGGTCCGCGATCGCGCCCGGTCCGCGATCGCGCCCGGTCCGCCCGCCCCATGAGCACCACCCTGATGACAAATCGGCCCACTATGGTCCGGATTGTCATCACCGTCAGAGGTATGGTCCGCAACTGTCGTGGAAGGCCGCCCGCCTCACTATCCGCGAAAGCTCTACGCGGCGCTTCTGCTGGGCGCCGTGGGCCTGGCGCTCATCATCATCGGCCTCGGAGGCGCCACGGGGTGGGCCCTGATCGCTCCCGGGTTCGTCGCCGTCATCGTGGCGCTTCCCGTCATCTGGCGCACCCAGGCCTCGACGCTCCGGGCGGCGTCCAGGACCAAGCCCCGCCGGTGACTCGGATGGTAAATCTCACCTCTGGGGGCACATTTGCCATCCGAGTCGATGAGCCGCCACCGCGGACAGCGGACGAATGTCAACGGCGGCTCTCGAGGCCAGCCGCCAGGCGCGTCCGTACACCCATCGAAAGCCGCAGTTCGCACCCCCTCCCCAACGTCACATACCCCAGGCGTTGCTACCTCCGCAACCCCCGGCAGAGGGCCCGCCGCAGCATCCATGCCACAGGCGGGTCCCCCCGGAGCGCAGCTCAGTTGCTGGGCACCCCCGTCGACGGCGGTGCCGGCTGCGCCGTCGTGTAGGGCGTGATCGGGCTGCTGGCGGCCGGTGTGGTCGTCAGCGGCCCGCCGAAGAGAACGATCTTGCCGTTCTGGATCTTGCCCATCTCGGCGCCGCCGAACCCGCCGTGCTGTGACCCGCCGTAGCGGTAGGGGACGAGGCCGGGACCGGTCCACTTGCCGCCCTGCTTGTCGATGGCGTTGACCAGGTCCTGCCGGGTGAGGTTCTTGCCGGCGGCCTTGAGCGCCTGCACCAGCGTGTAGGCGTTGGCCATCCCGTACTCGACGTTGCCGTCAAACGGCACCTTGGAGTCATACTGGGCGTGGACCTTCTGGAACAGCTGGATCCATGGGTTGGTGGTGTCGGTGTTGGAGGGCAGGTACCCGTCGGTGATGGCGCCCTCGATGAGCGCCGTCCCGGAGACCTTGCCCTTGGAGACGGCCTTGAGCAGCCCGCCGACGGTGATCGGGTCGATGCCGACGTTGGACACCGCCAGTTGCGGCTTGAAGCCCAAGGTGAACGAGGTCAGCTGGGCGATCGCGGTGTAGATGGGGACGGTGAAGTCCACCATCACGGTCGCCTTGGCGGCCTTGATCGCGGTCACCTGGGCGGCCAGGGTCGTCGTCCCTGACTGGTAGGGCTGCTTGGACACGATGGAGCTGGCCGGCAGCTCGTCCTGGATCCCGGCGAGGCCGCCCTTGCCGAAGTCGTCGTCCTGGTAGAGCACGCCGACCTTGGCGTTGGCGAAGTGCTGCTTGAGGTACTGGCCCAGGAGCTTGCCCTCGATCGTGTAGTTGGGCTGCCAGCCGAACGTATTGGGCTGGGCGGCGCCGTTGTCCCAGCACGGGCAGCCCGAGGCCACGAACAGGTCCGGGACCTTGGACGTGTTGAGGTAGCTGACGACCTTGGTGTGCGTCGGCGTGCCGAGGCCCTCGAAGATGCCGAACACCTTGTTCTGCAGCACCAGCTGGTGCACGACGTTGACGGTGTTGGTGGGGTTGTAGGCGTCGTCCTTGATGATCAGGTGCAGCTTGCGCCCGTACACCCCGCCGTGGGCGTTGACGTAATTGAAGAACGCCTGGGAGGCGGGAGCGATCTCGCTGTAGCCCGGCGCCGCCGGCCCCGTCAGCGGCTGGTGGGTGCCGAACGTGATGCTGGTGCTGGTGACCCCTGGAGCCTTCGAACCTCCACCGCCGCTCGACGATCCGCAGCCCACGGCCGCGATGGCCACGCCTGCGGTCACGGCGGCGGCGATCAGCCGCCGGCGTTTGACAGCTCCCATCTCACTCCTCCTCCACTTGTGGGTGACCTTCCGCCGGCGCCCCTGAGCGGGCCTGCGCCGGCTGCCCGAGCCCATCGGGAGGGCACGGGACAATTCGATACGTTTTGCCTTGCGCGTTTCAAATACTAAGGTGAGGGCATGAGCGCTGCAACTGGATCCCGCCCACCCCATCAACCGCGCCGGGGGCGCCCCGCCACCGCCAGCCGCGACGACGTGCTCGCCGCCGCGCGGGCCCAGTTCCTGGCCGGCGAGCGCGTGGATCTCACCATCGTGGCTCGGGACCTCGGGCTGGGCCGCGCCACGATCTACCGCTGGTTCGGGTCGCGCGAGCGGCTGCTCTCCGAGGTCGTCGCCCACGAGTCCGAGGTGCTCATCCTCCGTCACCGCCGCGACGTCCGCCGCCGGGGGGTGCAGGGGCTGCTCGAGGTCTTTGACCGCATCAATCGCAGCCTCGCGCACTCCATGCCGCTGCGCCGGTTCGTCGAGCAGGAGGGCGCTTCGGCCCTGCGCCTGCTGACCTCGAGCACCGGCGCGCCGCAGTGCCGGAGTGTCGCGCTCATCACCGACATGATCCAGACCGAGAGCGACGCCGGACGATACGAGCCGCCCGCCGATCCCGAGACCCTCGCGTACGCGATCGTCCGCCTGTGCGAGGCCTTCCTCTACAACGACGCCGCGTTCGGCATCCGGGGCGATCACGAGCGGCTCCGCGAGGTGCAGGCGGCACTGCTCGGCGTTCCCCACGCCGCGTCTGCGCCCCCGAAGCGCCGCCGCCGAGCCACGCCCACGTCCCCGTCAGGCTGACCCTCGTGTAGCGCGCAGCCGGCCGAAGACCGCGCGCAGCCCGCCCTGGATCCCGCTCGGCCACAGGATCATGGCCGCGATGAGCACGATCCCGTAGATGGCCAGCGGCAGGTTCGCCGAGACCTTGGTCGATAGCGAGAAGGAGTGCGCGATGTCGTTGGTCCAGTTGGGCAGCATGGTGAGCAGCGCCGCGCCCCACATCGCGCCCACCAGCGAGCCCAGCCCACCGAGGACGACGCCGGTCAGCAGCGACAGCGAGAGCTGGAGCGGGAACGCCCCGGGCTGGGCGAGCTGGAGGACCACCGCCAGCATCGCGCCCGACAGGCCCGCGCACCCGGCGGAGACGATGAACGCGGTCGTCTGCGTCCGTCCCACCGACAGGCCGCACAGCGACGCGGCGATCTCGTCGTCGCGCACGGCGCGCAGCGAGCGGCCGACGCCGCTGCCGATGACGTTGTAGAGGACGAACAGCACCACCAGCGCGCCGGCGCCGGCGATCCACGCCTCCCAGCGCTCGAGCGGGAAGTCGGCGCCCAGCCAGGACGGCGGCACCGGCGGGTTGATGGTGAGCCCGTTCTCGCCGCCGAACAGGGCCGGAGAACTTGTCGGCCAGCGCGGGCAGCCCGACCGCGAAGGCCAGCGTCGCGCCCGCCAGGTACGGGCCGCGCAGGCGGCTGGCCGCGGCGCCCACCGGGATGCCGACGAGCACGCTGACCACCACCGCGGCCGCGATCGCCGGCACCAGCGCCCACCCCTCGTTGCCGATGAGCAGCGCCACCGTGTAGGCGCCCACCGCCATCAGGGCGCCGTGGCCCAATGAGATCTGCCCGCTCTGGCCCGCCAGCACGGTGAGCCCGGCGAGCGCGGCGAAGTAGTAGGCGCCGGTGGCCAGCTGCAGGTCGTTGTAGGCGCTGACGAAGTCTGAGACGATGACGAGCGCGACCGCGGCGAGCACGGCCCAGGCCAGCGACCGCGCCAGCGTGCTGCGCCGCAGCACCGCACCGCACGGCCGTCATACCCGCCGCTCCGAGCTGGCCGCGAACAGGCCGCCGGGACGGAGCATCAGCACCGCCACCAGGATCACCAGCGCCGCCAGCGGGACCAGCGACGAGCCCGCGTAGCCCGAGACATACGACAGCGCCACGCCCGAGCGACAGCCCGCCGATCACGGCCCCGGGCGGGCTGTCCAGGCCGCCCGAGCACGGCGGCCACGAACCCGCTGATGAGGATCGGGTCAAAGCTGTTGGGACCGAGGAACACCGAAGGGGCGACGAGCACGCCCGCCAGCGCGCCGGCGACCGCCGCCAGCGCCCAGCCGACGGTGAACATCCGCGCCACCCGCACGCCGAGCAGCCGCGCCACCTCGGGCGCGAAGGCCGACGGCGCGCATCTGCAGGCCCAGCGAGGTCAGCCGGAACAGCGCCGCCAGGCCGACGGCGACGGCGATCACCACCAGCACGATGAACGTGTCGTTGGGGGTGAACAGCAGCCGGGTGCCGCCGACCTCGTAGCCGCGCAGCGAGAACGCGGGCGGGAACGAGCGCGGCGTGTTGCCCCAGATCATGCCGGCGACCGCCACCAGCAGCGTGTAGAGCCCGAGGGTGAGGATGACCGCGTTGAGCGGCGGCGCGGACTCCACCGGGCGGATGAGCACCCGCTCCACCAGCGCCCCGAACACCAGCCCGGCGGCCAGCGCCACGACGAAGCCCAGCCAGTAGTGGCCCGAGGAGTTGATGATCGCCGAGGCGATGAACGTGGTGATCATCAGCATCGCGCCCTGGGCGAAGTTGACGATCCGGGTGGCGCGCCAGATGAGCACCAGGGCCAGCGCCACCGCGGCGTACACCGCCCCGTCCGAGATGCCGCTCAGCGTGAGGTCGATGAACTTGGTCATCGGCCGCTCTAGAACCCCAGGTAGGCGTGGCGCAGAGCGCTCGTCGGCGGCGAGCTCGTGCGGCTCGCGGTCGGCGACGACGCGCCCCAGGTTGAGCACGATCCCGCGGTTGGCGATCGACAGGGCGCTGCGCGCGTTCTGCTCCACCAGCAGCACCGCCAGCCCGAGGTTGTCGGCCAGCGAGCGGATCATGGCCATGATCTGGGCGACGATCACCGGGGCCAGGCCCAGCGACGGCTCGTCGAGCAGCAGCACCCGCGGCCGGGCCATCAGCGCCCGGCCGATCGACAGCATCTGGCGCTCGCCGCCCGACAGGCGCGACGCCGGCTGGTGCTCGCGCTCGCCCAGGCGCGGGAACAGCTCGTAGATCTCGGTGATCGGCGCCGCCGCGCTGCGCCGCCACAGGCCGCCCAGCCGCAGGTTCTCTGCCACCGTGAGCTCGGAGATGACGCCGCGCCCCTCGGGGACGTGGGCGACGCCACGGCGCACGATCTCCTCCACCGCCATGCCGCGTGATGTCGGCGCCGTCGAGCGTCACCCGCCCCGACTGCGGTGCCACCAGCCCGTGATCGTGCGCAGCAGCGAGGTCTTGCCCGCGCCGTTGGCGCCGAGCACCGCGGTGACCGTGCCCTCCGGCGCCTCCAGCGAGACGCCGTCCACGGCGCGCACCGCGCCGTAGTCCGTGGTCAGCGTCCTCAACGCTGAGCATCGGCCTCCCGCTCGCCGCCGTCGTGTCGGCCGCCTCGCGCCTCGCGGCCCAGGTAGGCCTCGAGCACGCGCGGGTCCTGGCGCACCGTCGCCGGGTCGCCGGCGGCGATCACGCGGCCGAAGTCGAGCACCACCATCCGGTCGCACACGGAGGTCACGAGGTCCATGTGGTGGTCGACCAGCATCACCGCGATCGAGCTGCCCAGCGAGCGGATCGTCTCGGCCAGCGCCGACATCTCCTCGGTGTCCAGACCGCCGGCGGGCTCGTCGAGAAGCAGCAGGTCGGGCTCGCACGCCAGCGCCCGGGCGAGCGCCACCCGCTTCTGCATCGCGTAGGGCAGCTGCGCGGGCCGGGACTCGAGCACGTCGCTGCAGCCCACCCGCTCCAGCGCCGCCAGCGCGCGCTCGGCTCAGCGCGCGCTCGTCCTGGTCGGCGCGCGGGCGCCCCAGCATCGCGCCGACGACGCCGGCCCGCCGGAAGCGCTGCGCCCCCACCATCACGTTCTCGCGCACGGTGAGGTCGGCGAACAGGCCGACGCCCTGCAGCGTGCGGGCGATCCCCAGCGAGGCCAGCCGGTGGGGCCGGATCCCGTCGAGCGACTGACCGCGCCAGCGCATCGTGCCCGACGGCGGGCGTGACGAAGCCGCAGATGACGTTGAACAGCGTCGTCTTGCCCGCGCCGTTGGGGCCGATGACGCCGAGCACCTCTCCCTCGGGAGATCTCCAGCGAGACACGCCGTCCAGCGCGGTGATCCCGCCGAACGACACCGAGATCTCGCTCACCGAGAGCTTGCCGCTGGTCTCCTCCTCCGTCGGCACGGGGCCAAGCTACCGCAGCGCGACGACGATGCCAATAGTGATACACGACACGCCGCGAGTTCTTAATACATCGGCGGTGTCGCGCGCCGGTTCGTCGCGAGCCGGGCGGCTCCGGCGCAGCCGGGCGCACGCGAGGGCGCTCGGCGTCCAGCGAGCACACCGGGTCGGAGTCCCGGTACAGCGGCTCGACGCCGGCCACCGCGAGCATCTCGCAGTAGCCGATCACGTAGTCAAGCGGCCGTTCCATCGGCTCGGCCTGCTTCGGGGTGAGGCAGTAGGTGCGCTCGGACAGATGCGGGCCCTGCCAGCCGTGCAGGAAGTTGGCGGCGGTGGCGCCGCGCAGCATGGCGCGGATGTCTCGATCGATCATCGGCGTGGGGGGTCGGGGACACGCTCCAGTGTTTCCCGTGCGCCACCGCGTTCAAGCACCTGCGCGACAATTCTCATGTGACCGGCGTGCCTCTGCTCCTCGCCAGACACGGGCAGACCGCCGACAACGCCAGCGGTTTGATCCTCGGCCGCCGCGACCCGCGCTGTCGCGAGCTCGGCGAGCAGCAGGCGGCGAGGCTCGGCGTCCAGGCCCGCGCGCGGGGAGTGGTCGCCATCTGGTGCTCGCCGCTGCTGCGCGCCCGCCAGACGGCGTCGGTCGTCGGTCGCGGCGATCGCGCTCGAGCCGGCGGTCCTCGACGATCTGATCGAGTCCGACGCGCGGCGACTGGGAGGGCGTGTCGCAGACGGTGCTGGCGCAGCGACACGCCCGGAGCTGTTCGCCGCCTTCGAGGCCGGCGACCCGGACTTCGTGTTCCCGGGAGGGGAGTCGATCCGCTCTCAGGTGCTGCGCACCCGGCATGCGCTGGCCGTCGTCGCCGCGGGGCCCCAGCCCGCGCTGGTGGTCGCCCACGCGGGCACGATCCGCGCGGCGCTCATCGCGGCCGGGCAGCCGGTGCCGCCCGAGCGGGCGCTGGCCACGGCGAGGCGGTCGCCCTGGACTGGGTCCGGGCGACCGCCCCGCGTGACGGCTGACGTCGTGCGTGACGTCAGCCGTCTGCGCCTGACGATTGTCGACACTGGGTCGCCGGGGCTTAGAAGACGCGGACCGCCACCTCGGCGGGGGCGTCGAACAGGCTCGTTGAGCTCGTCGTCGAGCTTGACCAGCGTGAGCGACGCGCCGGCCATGTCCAGCGACGTGCAGTACTCGCCGACGTAGCTGCGGGTCACGTTGATGCCCCGCTGGGCCAGCTGGTCGTGCGCGCGGCCGTAGAGGATGTAGAGCTCGGAGATCGGCGTGCCGCCGAGCCCGTTGATCATCAGCGCGACGTCGTCGCCCGAGCTGTAGGGCAGGTCGGAGGCCACCGCCTCCAGCAGCTCGTCGACGATGGCATCGGCGTTGGTCAGCTTCTCGCGCCGGCGGCCCGGCTCGCCGTGGATGCCGACGCCCATCTCCATCTCGTCATCGCCGAGATCGAACAGCGGCGAGCCCTTGGCCGGCGGCGTGCACGACGTGAGCGCCATGCCCATCGTGCGGGTGACGGAGTTGACGCGCTCGCCGAGCTTGACCAGCTCGTCGAGCTCCGCGCCCTTCTCCGCGGCCGCGCCGACGGCCTTGATCACGAAGAAGTTGCCGGCCACGCCGCGGCGGCCGACGGTGTAGGTCGAGTCCTTCACCGCCACGTCGTCGTCGACGATGATCGTCGCGATCTTGATGTCCTCGGCCTCGGCCAGCTCGCGGCCCATGTCGAAGGACATGCGGTCGCCGGTGTAGTTGTTGATGATGTGCAGGACGCCCTTGGGGCTGGCCAGCAGCTTGGTCGTCTCATAGACGTAGTCCGACGGCGGCGCGGCGAACACGTCGCCCGGGCAGGCGGCGTCCAGCATGCCCTTGCCCACCACCATCACGTGCGCCGGCTCATGGCCCGAGCCCGGAGCCCTGGACGATCGACACCTTGTTCTCGTTGGGGGCGTCGGCCCGCATGATGAGGTTGTACTCCGGCACGTACTTGAGCTTGCCGGGGTTGGCGAGCTGGATCCCCTTGAGCATCTCGGGAACGAACTGCTGCGGGTCGTTGACGAACTTCTTCACGGCCGCTCCTCTCTCTCGGATGACCTGCCCGGTTTTTCACGCGTGGACTGCTCACGCGCGCCCTTCCCCTCGCTGCGTGACCCAAAGGTCAGGCCAGCTCCAGCTCGGCCTGGAGCCACGCCTTGCTCACGGCCTCGAACATCACCGCGACGCCGATCGCGCCGGCGTCCACCGAGTCGCGGCTGCGCTCGCCCGTATAGGACGCCCGCCCGCGCTGGGCGAGCATGCCCTTGGTCGCCTCGGCGCTCTCGCGCGCCTGCACGGCCGCCTTCTCGATCGCCTGCGCCGGCTCCGTTGGGCAGCGCGGCCTCCAGCACGTCGACCGCCGGCACCAGCGCGTCGAGCAGGGTCTTGTCGCCCAGGTCGGTGTTGCCGCGTTGCTTGATCCCGTCGATCGCGGCCTGGAAGGCGGCGATGACCTCCTCGCCCGTCGGCTGGGGCTTGTCGGTGAGCGCCCCGCCGGCACGCAGGAACGCGGTGCCCCAGATCGGGCCGGAGGTGCCGCCGATGCGCTTGGTCAGCGTGATCGCGGTCTTCTTGAGCAGGCCGGCGATGTCCGCGTACTCCATCGCCTCCCAGTCGGAGACGACGATCTCAAAGCCGCGGGCCAGGGAGTAGCCGAAGTCCCCGTCGCCGACCACCGCGTCGAGCTCGCAGAAGTAGGTCTCGTTGTCGACGGCGGTCTGGGCGATCGTCCGCACCACCAGCTCGCCGCGGCTCAGTGCCGTGTCGCTCATACAGCCTCCTTGTCCAGTATGGGTTGGGTCCGGCACGCATCGAGGTCGGCGAGCGTGACGAGCTCGCCGGGCTGTGCGCCGCCGCGGTTGGCCAGGACGACCGCCGGCTCTCCGGGGTCGCCGAGGCTGGTGACCACCATCACCGCCTCGCGCATGTCCTCCTGCGCCGTGTAGCTGGAGACGGTGACCACGCACCGCAGCCCGGCGCCGACCGCGGCCAGCAGGCCGTTGCGCGAGTCCTCGATGACGATCGCGTCGCCGCGCTCGATGCCCAGCTCGTCGATGGCCAGGTCGTAGATCGCCGGGTCGGGCTTCTTGGCCGGCACGATGTCGCCGGCGAACACGCTGAACTGCGCCGCGTGCTCGGCGCCGACGGCGTGCTCCAGGACGGCGCGAACCGATTCCTCGGCCGAGGTCGAGGCGACGGCCAGCGTCCACCCCGCGCCGATCGCCTCGCCGACGATGCGGGCGATGCCGGGACGGCCGGGCAGGCGGCCGGCGCGGACCATCTCCTTGTAGCGCGCGGTCTTGCGCTTGTGCCAGTCGGCCAGCAGCTCCTTCTGGCCCTCGGGGTCGGCGGGCAGGCCGTGCGCGCGCACGAACTCAGGGGTGAGCAGCGCGGCCATGCGCTCCTTGCCGCCACCGATCCGGAGCTTCTCGGCGTACTCCTGCTCCGACCAGGTCACGGGCAGGCCGACCTCGGCGAAGGTCTCGTTGAAGGCGGGGCGGTGGCCGTCGCGCTCGGTGTCGGCGAGGACCCCGTCGCAGTCGAAGATGAGCGCCGGCACGGGCGCTACCGGGCCGACGCCGAGAGGGCGCCGGCGCGGCCGGCGGAGCCGAACATGCCGATGTGGTGCTTGGCCATCTCCAGCACCGCGGTCCTGACGTGCTTGAGCATCGACGGCGGATCGTGCTTGCCGGGGTTGGCGTCGAGGTACTCGCGGTGGGCGTCGACGAAGGCGATCTTCAGCGCCGTGGAGATGTTGACCTTGGCGCAGCCGCGGGAGATGAGATCGGAGAACTGGTCCGCGGCCAGACCGGTGCCGCCGTGCAGCACCATCGGGATCGGATGCCGCTCGACGATCTCGGTGACGCGCTCGGGATGCAGCTCCGGGGAGCTCTTGTACAGACCGTGGGCCGTGCCGATCGCCGGGGCGAAGGAGTAGACGCCGGTCGCCTCGATGAACTGCGCCGAGACGTCGACCGGGTGCACGACCCCGGCCTCGTCGGAGCCGACGCCGTCCTCGACGCCGAGCACGCTCTCGATCTCGCCCTCCACCTGGGCGCCATGGCGCTCGGCCTCGGCGACCACCTCGAGCGTCTGGCGCGTGTTCTCGGCCACGTCGAGCTCGGAGCCGTCGAAGAGCACCGAGTTCCAGCCCGCCTCCAGGCAGATGGTGATCCACTCGCGGTCGGGGCAGTGGTCCAGGTGCAGTGACACCGGCACCGGCACCTCGTCGGCCCGGACGCGCCACATGCTGTACAGCGCCTTGGCGCCGATCGACTTCACCGTCTTCAGCGACGTCTGCACGATCAGGGGCGACTCCAGCTCGGTCGCCGCGGCCAGCACGGCCTCGAGCGTGAGGTCGTCGACCACGTTGATCGCCGCCACGCCGTACCGCTCGGCAAAGGCGGGATCGAGGATCTGGCGAATCGGCACAACCGGCATCCCACAACCTCCTTCTTGGCCTCGACCGCCACCCCGGTGTGGATGCGGCCCTCGAGCCAGGTCGCTGCAACCAATTTACCGCTCAAACGTTTAGCTGCTCAAGGATCCACGCGGTTCGCCCGGCGCGAAAAGCACGGATCGGCTGCGCGGATTGGCGGCGATCGGCGGGCGCGTCGCCGTGCGGGGGCACTGCTCCGGCACGGTGGCGGGCACCTCGCCGACCGGGGCGACTGCCCCGGCACCGGCGAGCGCGCCTCTCAGGCCGGGCGGATCTCCCCCGACCCTCGGGCGACCAGCCGCGTGGGGATGATCACCGGCTGCGGCGGCCCGCCGTCCCCGTCCATCCGCTCGAACAACCGCTGGCACGCCGCGGCGCCGATGGCCGACGGGTCCTGGGCGACGATCGTCACCGGAGGCTCGAGCAGGTCCGACAGCGCGAAGTCGTCAAAGCCCACCATGGCGATCGTGTGGCGCAGGCCGAGGTTGCGCAGGCCCCGGACAGCGCCGATCGTGATGAGGTTCTGGGCGGTGAACAGCGCGGTGGGCCGCGGGCCGTCGAGCAGGTCGCCGACCACGGCCTCGGCGGCGTCGGGCCCGCGGAGCCCGAACACCACCAGCTCGCGCTCCAGGGCGATGCCGGCGTCGGTGAGTGCGTGGCGGTAGCCGGCAAAACGGTCGGTCGCCGTCGGGATCTCCTCGAGGTCTCCCAGGAACGCGATCCGCGTGTGCCCGTGGGCCAGCAGGTGCGCGACCGCGTCGCGGGCGCCGCTGCACGTTGTCGGACAGGACGGTGTCGGCGCGCAGCAGCCGCGGCGGGCGGTCGACGAAGACGAGGTTGAGGCCCGCTCGCTGCTCGTTGACCAGGTAGCTCTGGTCGTCGCCGGTGGGCATGATGATCAGGCCGTCGACGCGACGCGAGATGAGGGCCGAGGTCAGCGCCCGCTCGCGGCCGGGGTCCTCGTCGACGCTGCCGGCGAACACCGCGATGCCCCGGGCCCGGGCGACGTCCTCGACGGCGCGGTGCAGCGCCGAGGAGAAGGGGTTGGCGACGTCCTCCAGGACCACGCCGATCGTCAGCGTGCGGCCGTCGCTGGAGCGCAGGCTGCGCGCCGTCAGGTTGGGCCGGTAGTCGAGCGCCGTCGCCGCGCGGTTGACGCGGGCCACCAGTTCGGCGGCGACAGAGGGCTCCGCGTTGATCACCCGCGACACCGTCTTGAGGCTCACGCCGGCCAGCGCGGCGACCTCGCGCATGGTCGGACGAGCGCGCGGGGCGGGCGGCTCGGGAGGCGGCAGGGCAGTGTCAGAAAGGTCCGACAACGTTTTCCTCTCCGGTCCGACGGCGGCATGTCGGCGGGGAGCATACCCCACATCAGCAAGCCTTGACAACGTTGTCTCAACGAGCTACGGTGCACGGGATAACGTTGTCTCTCGGAGCACGGTCGCGACGGGAAGAGCACTTCGACCGCAGTACCCAGAGGAGGAGTTACTCGATGTCTCAGCGTCAGCGCTCAGAAGCGAGCCAACGCACCATCACGGCCCGTCGGCGGCGCATCGGCGCGGCCGCGTGCACCGTCGCCGTCGCCGTCGCTGTGGCCGCATGCGGGTCCAGCAGCTCGGGATCGGGCGGCTCCGGCGGCAGCTCCGGAGGCTCGACCAAGGCGGGCGCGGTCAAGGTCGCGCTCATCCTCAAGACGTTCTCCAACCCCTACTTCGTCTCGATGGAGAAGAACGCCAAGAGCGACGCCGCCAAGAAGGGCGTCAACCTCACCGTGTCCGCCGGGACCACCGACGGTGACACGAGCACGCAGATCACCGCCATCGACAACGCCATCGCCGCCGGCGACAAGGGCATCATCATCACCCCCAACGGCAATGCGGTGAACTCGGCGCTGGGCAAGGCCCGCACCGCCGGGCTCTACACCATCGCCCTCGACACCGCGCCCACGCCGCCGAGCGCCGTCAACCTGACCTACGCCACCGACAACACCGCTGCGGGCAAGCTCGACGGTCAATGGGCGGCGGCCAAGCTGGCGGGCAAGCCGGCTGACATCGCGCTGCTCGACCTCTTCAACAACGAGGTCGTGTCCGTCGACGTCGACCGTGACCACGGCTTCCTGGAGGGGATGGGCATCCCGGTCGGCGATCCCAACATCAACGGCAAGGAGGCCAAGAGCGGGCACTACACCGGCGGCCAGGGTGGCTCCTACAAGATCGCCTGCCAGCTGCCAACCCAGGGCGCCATCCCGACGGGCAAGTCGGCGATGCAGACCTGCCTGCAGAAGGACCCCAACATCAACCTGGTCTACGCCATCAACGAGCCCGCGGCCCAGGGTGCGGCCGAGGCCATCAAGGGCCTCGGAAGCAAGGCGATCGTCGTCGCCATCGACGGCGGCTGTTCGAACCTCCCGTTCCTGTCAAACGGCTCGATCGCCGCGACGGCCGGCCAGTTCCCCGGCAAGATGGCGTCCGATGGCGTCGATGCCATCTACAAGCTGGCCACCAAGCACCAGAAGCCCGCGGCGTCGCCCGGACTGGGCTTCTTCAACACCGGCACCAAGCTCTACACCAACGACCCGATGAAGGGCGTCGCGAGCATAACGTCGACCCAGGCCAAGTCCATCTGCTGGGGCTAAGGCCCGCCTGCGAGTCACCGACTCGTTGACATCGCGACGGCCGCCGTCACGCCTGTGAGCGTGACGGCGGCGGCGATGCCTCCCAAACGTCACCGAACCTCGACGACAAGGATCCACCGTGGCTGACACCGCTGCAGTCTCGGCCGAGCCTGATTTCGAAAGTCTCGCGCCGAAGCTGACACCGCTCATCCGTGTCCAACGACAACTCCACGCTCATCCGGCCCTCGGGCCGCTGATCGTGCTGATCGCGTCGGCGATCGTCTTCTCATTCATCAACACGCGCTTCTACGCCTCGGCGAACATCTCGCTGATGCTCCAGCAGGTGGCGGTCATCGCCGCCCTCGGCGTCGCGCAGACCCTGATCATCCTCACCGCCGGAATCGACCTCTCCGTCGGAGCGGCGATGATCCTGGCGCAGCTGTTCATGGCCCAGGTGGCCGCCAACAACCACGTCTTCGGCGTGCTGGCGCTCGTCATCGGGCTCGTCATCGGGCTGGGGACCGGCGTGCTCAACGGCACCCTCGTCACCCGATTCCGCCTCCCGCCGTTCATCGCGACGCTGGGAACCCTCAGCATCTTCACGTCGATCGGACTGCTGTACTCCAAGGGCCAGACCACGCAGGCCTCCCAGATGCCCGCCATCCTCAACTGGACGGGCAACGCGGTGAAGATCGGGCCGTTCAACCTGATCAACGGGGTGCTGCTCATGATCGCCCTGTACATCGTCGTCAACTACATGCTGGGCCAGACCACCTGGGGGCGCCACGTGTTCGCCGTGGGCGATGACGCCGACGCCGCGCGCCTGGCCGGGATCCGGACCGACCGCGTGCTGTTCAGCGTCTACGCGGTGGCCGGGATCATCGTCGCGGTCGCCGCCTGGATCTCGCTCGGCTATACCGGAGCGGCCAGTCCCAACAACGCCGTCAACGCCAACCTGGAGAGCATCACCGCCGTGGTGATCGGAGGCACCAGCCTGTTCGGTGGACGCGGCGGGGTCATCGGCACCCTGTTCGGGGCGCTGATCGTGGTCGTGTTCACCTCGGGCCTCACGCTGGCCAATGTCAACGACCTCTACCAACCGATCGCCGAGGGCCTCCTCGTGATCGCCGCCGTCGCCGTCGACCAGTGGATCCGGAGGGTGAAGGTATGACCGACACAGCACGTGCAGCCTCAGCGACCGAGCGCGACGCGGACGACGGGCTCACCGAGACCATCGAGCGACCGACCCCCCAACCGTCGTCCAAGGGCACTCCGGTGCTGGAGGCGCGCGGTCTGGTCAAGACATGGGGACACGTCATCGGCCTGGCCGAGGTCGACCTGCGCCTGGACGCGGGGGAGGTGCTGGGCATCATCGGCGACAACGGCGCCGGCAAGTCGACGCTGATCAAGTGCCTCACCGGGGCGCTGCAGCCTGACCGCGGCGAGCTCCTGCTCGAGGGCAAGAAGGTCGAGTTCAAGAGCCCGCTGGAGAGCCGGCAGGCGGGCATCGAGACCGTGTACCAGACGCTGGCGGTCGCGCCGGCGCTCGACATCGCCTCGAACATGTTCCTGGGTCGCGAGCGGCGGGCGCCCGGCCCGCTCGGAGCCGTCCTGCGCCGGCTGGACAAGCGCGGGATGGTCAAGGCGGCCAAGGAAGAGATGACCAAGCTGGGCATCTCGACGCTGCAGGACATGCGCCAGCGGGTCGAGACGCTCTCGGGCGGTCAGCGCCAGGCGGTGGCCGTCGCCCGCGCGGCGGCGTTCGGCTCGAAGGTCATCGTCCTCGACGAGCCCACCGCGGCCCTCGGCGTACGCGAGTCAAACCAGGTGCTGGACATGATCCGCGAGGTGCGCCGTCAGGGCATCCCGGTGATCCTCATCAGCCACAACATGCCGCACGTGTTCGCCATCGCCGATCGCGTCCACATCCAGCGCCTGGGCCGGCGGGCCGGTGTCGTGACCCCGGCGACCACGACAGCGGAGGAGGCCGTGGCGATCATGACGGGTGCCAAGCGCCTCGACGACTCGCCTGAGGCATGATCACCGTCGCGGGGGAGGCGCTGATCGACATCGTCGTCGGCGCCTCCGGGTCGATGCGGGCGGTGCCCGGTGGCGGCCCGTTCAACGTGGCCCGGACGATCGCGCGGCTGGGGGGAGAGTGCCGGTTCCTCGGCACTCTCTCCGAGGACCCGTTCGGGCAGCGGCTGCGGGCGGCGCTGGGGCGCGACGGTGTGGGGGTGGTCGTGGAGGAGCCCACGGCCGCGCCCACCGCCATCGCCATCGCCCAGGTCGACGAGCTGGGGGTCGCCGACTACCGGTTCTACATCGAGGGCACCGCGGCCGCGCACCTGGAGGCCGCCGATGTTCCGGCGGATCTCCTGAAGGGGTCCAGCGCGCTCGCCGTCGGCGGGCTCGGCCTCGTGGTCGAGCCGATTGCCACGACGCTGAGAGCGCTCGTCGCCGCCAAGCCGCCGTCGCTGCTGACGCTGCTCGATCCCAACTGCCGCCCGCGCGCCGTCCGCGATCCAATCGCCTACCGCATGCGCATCGACGGCTTTGCCAAGGCCGTGGACGTCGTCAAGGTGTCCAGCGAGGATCTGGCCATGCTGCGCCCGGGGGAGGATCTCAGGGCGGCGGCGCGCGGACTGCTCAGGCTCGGCCCCAGGGCGGTGCTCGTCACCGACGGTCCGTCGCCGGTGCAGATCGTCACCGCCCGCGGCGAGCGCTCGGTGCCCGTGCCGCCGGTGCAGATCCTCGACACGGTCGGCGCAGGCGACGCGTTCGTGGCCGCCTGCCTGGTGGGATGGGGCGAGGCCGGGCTGCGCCGGGAGGACCTTGGTGACCCCGACGCCCTGGCCGAGGTGGCCGGCGAGGCGGTGCGGGTGGCCGCGGCGGCCTGCACGGTCTCCGGGGCCAACCTCCCTGCGGGGTTTCGCCGCGACCGCGACCGCGACCGGGACCGCCCAGCAGTCAGGCCGCGAACAACTGCTCCAGCGTCTGGCGCATGACCCCGGCGTCGGCCTCGATCCCGGTCCAGTGCCGGATGCCGATGACGCCCTGGTTGACGAGCATGCCCAGTCCGTCGAGCACGGTGGCGCCGCGCTGCTCGGCGTCGCGCAGCAACCCGGTCTGCGGCGGATTGGGGATCACGTCGGCGACGACCATGCCCGGCCCGATGCTGTCCACCTCGATGTCGAGCCGCGCATCGACGTCGGGGAAGAGGCCGATCGAGGTGGCGTTGACGACGATCTGCGCGGTGTCCGGGAGCGCGAAGCGGTGATCGGACACCACCAGCTCAGCGCGGGCCGGGGTGCGCTCGGCGATCAGCGAGACGAGCTCCGCGCCGCGTCCCGCGTCGCGGTTGACCACGGTGATGTGAGCCGTGCCCGCCAGCGCCGACTCCACGGCGATCGCCCGGGCGGCGCCCCCGGCGCCGAACAGCACCATCGACGCCCCGGCCGGATCCACGACCGTGCGCAGCGAGCCAACGAAACCCTGCCCGTCGGTGTTGGCGCCCACCCAGCGTTCGTCTCGCCGCATCACGCAGTTGACGGCGCCGATGAGCTGCGCGGACTCGTGCAGCCCGTCGAGGTGGGGGATGACGGTCACCTTGTGGGGCAGCGAGCAGTTGAAGCCCGCCCACCCCATCGCCATGGCTCCGCGCACGGCGTCGGCCAACCGCGCGGGCGCGACGTCGCAGTTGATGTAGCGCGCGTCGAGCCCGTGGTGGCGGTAGGCGGCCTCCACCATCGCCACCGTCGGGTTCTCGGCGGCCGGGGTGGCGAATGCCCCGGTCAGGACGCTCAGGAAGTCCGGCGCCATCCGCGCCACGATATCGCACCGTGGTCGTGGCACGATATCGTGCCACGATATTTGATCGCGCCGCAGTGACCGCGTGCGCACCCTGAGCGCCGACATCGTCGTCATCGGGTCGGGCATGGGCGGCGCGACCACCGCCGCTGGCCCTGGCCCGGCGCGGCGCCGACGTACTCATCCTGGAGCGCGGTGAGCGCCTCCCGCGCGAGCCGGCCAACTGGTCTGCGCGGGCGGTGTTCACCGAGCAGCGCTACCGGCCGGCCGAGCGCTGGCTCGACGGGGCGGGCACGCCGTTCTCCCCGGGCGTGCACTACGTGGTCGGAGGCAACACCAAGGTCTACGGCGCCAGCCTGCCGCGGCTGCGCGAGCAGGACTTCGCCGCGCTCGAGCACCGCGAGGGTACCTCGCCGGCGTGGCCGTTTGACTACGCCGCGCTCGAGCCCTACTACGGCCAGGCCGAGGCCATGTACCGCGTGCATGGCACCCCCGGCGCGGACCCCACCGGGCCCTGGCGTTCGACGCCGTTCCCGTATCCGGCGCTCGCCCACGAGCCCTACATCGCCGACCTCGCGCGCCGCCTCGCCGCTCAGGGGGTCACGCCCTGCGCCAACGCGATGGGCGTGGACCTGCGCCCGGGCGGCAACTGCGTGCGCTGCGCCACCTGCGACGGCTTCCCCTGCCCGCTCGGGGCCAAGAGCGACGCCGAGACGTGCGCCGTCGAGCCCGCGCTGCGCACCGGCAACGCCCGCCTGGAGACGGACATCCGGGTGCGCCGGATCGCCACCGATGCGATCGGGCGCTGCGTCACCCATCTCCTGGCCGACGGGCCCGACGGACCGGTCCAGATCACCGGCGGGCGGTTCGTGCTGGGCGCGGGCGCGGTGAACTCGGCGGCGCTGCTGCTGGCCTCCGCCGACGACAAGCATCCCCGCGGGCTGGCCAACGGCTCAGACCAGGTGGGCCGCAACTTCATGATGCACAACAACGCCCACATCGTCGCCGTCGACGTCGACCGTCGCAACGACGTCACCTTCCAGAAGACGCTGTCGATCAACGACTGGTACCTCGACGGCGGCGACGGCTACCCGCTGGGGGCGATGCAGCTCATCGGCAAGGTGCAGGGGGCGATGATGGCGCTCCAGGCGCCGCGAATCCCCCGTGCCCTGCTCGATCAGGTCGCCGCGCGCAGCGTCGCGTGGCTGGTCATGGCCGAGGACCTCCCGCATCCGGCCAATCGCGTGATCGTCGACAGCGCCGGGCGGATCACGACGGTCCGCAGCGCGCGCGGGGCCGGCACCCACCGCGCCCTGCACAGGCGCGCCAAGCAGCTCCTGCGCGCGCGCCGGCTACGACGCCGTCCTCACCCAGTGGTTCGACATCTCCATGAACAGCCACCAATGCGGGACCGTGCGCGCGGGATCTGATCCGGCCACCAGCGTGCTGGACCCGTGGTGCAAGGCGCACGAGCTGGAGAACCTGTGGGTGATCGACGGCGGCTTCTTCCCCTCCTCGGGGGCCATGAACCCGGCGCTGACGATCGCCGCGCAGGCGCTGCGGGTCGTTGACCAGTCCGACCTGGCCGCCTGACGCTCAGCCCTCGACGCCGGTGTGGCTGTGCAGGATCACGGCCAGCTCGTCGGCCGCCGCTGCGGCGTCACGGGCGTCGCGCTCGCGGGCGGCGGCCTCCTCGCGCTCGGAGGCGTAGGTGAGCTCGCGCTCCTCGAGCTCCAGCAACGGCCGGAACCTCCGGTGAAACAGCACCACGGAGTCGCGGCGAGGGCCGCGGTGCAGGGAGAGTCGACGCGGCGCCGGTGCCTCGCGAACCAGCGACACCTCGGTGCGGCCGGCATCCCAGACATCGCGCCGGACCTCGTAGCGCAACAGCTGCGTATCCACGGCTCAGATCATCTCAGCCCCGTTGGCGCGATGTGCGAGGTATGGGGTCTAGACCCCATTGGACGGCGCGGACTCCCCGGATAGCTTCCCCCGGGCAGACCACATCGCTCGGGGCGCGGTGCGGGGACCGGGGGTGGGGGCCGCGCGCGTCACCCCGCGCGCGGCCCCCGTTAGCGTCCATCGCATCGGCGGCCGTGCCCCGGGCGCTGGGGCCTGCCCAGCCGGCGGCGTTCGGTCGGCGTGCGCGGCCGCTGACGACCTACGGCTCGACGAGGCCCTGGCGGATCGCGTACCGGGTGAGCTGGACGCGATCGTGCATCCCCAGCTTCTCCAGGATGTTGGCGCGGTGGCGGTCGACCGTCTTCTCGCTGATGACGAGCGTGTCGGCGATCTGGCGGGTGCTGTAGCTCTCGGCGATGAGCTTGACCACCTCCTGCTCGCGCGGGGTCAGTGGGTCGGCGCGGACGGGCTCGTTGTCGCGCGCCTGGCGCATGAAGTCGCGGATGAGCGAGGTCATCGCCCCCGGATACAGGAACGACTCGCCGCGCATGGCGGCCCGGCAGGCCTCCACGAGATCGCGGTCGGCAGCGGTCTTGAGCACGTATCCGGACGCCCCGGCCTTCAGCGCCTCGTAGAGATAGCGCTCGTTTTCATACATCGACAGGATCAGCGAGCGCAGCTCGGGACGGCGCTGGTGCAGCTCGGCCACCGCCTGCAGCCCGGTCATGCGCGGCATCGAGATGTCGATGATGGCCAGGTCGATGTGGTCGGCCAGGGCCAGCTGGATGGCCTCGGCACCGTCGCCGGCCTCCGCGACGACCTCCAGATCGGGCTCGGCGTCAAGGACGAGCTTGAGTCCGCGCCGGACGAGCGCGTGATCGTCGGCCAGGAGGATCCTCGTCTTCAAGGGGGTCATGCATGCGCCTCGGCTGCCACGCCTTCGACGAGCAAAGTTACCGCGCATCCGACGCCGTCCTGGTTGGGGCCGACGTCCAGCGTGGCCCCGATGAGCGCGGCGCGCTCGCGCATGCCGCGGATGCCGGTCCCCGGCTCGCCGCCGGCCTCCAGGCCGCGGCCGCGATCGGAGACGGTGACCACCAGGCCGCCGTTGCGCACGCTCAGTCGCAGCTCGGCGTGGTCGGCGCCGGAATGGCGCGCGACGTTGGTGAGCGCCTCCTGGGCCACCCGGTAGACGACGAGCTCCTCCTCGCGGCCGAGCTCGGGCAGGTCGTCGTCGAGCTGCTGGCCGACGCCGATCCCGGTTCGCTGCGCAAACCGCTCGCACAGCACCGCCAGGGCGCTGACCAGCCCCAGGTCGTCCAATGCCTCGGGCCGCAGCTCCAGGGCGATCCGCCGCACGTCCTCCAGGCTGGCGCGCACGGCCTCCTGGATGTCCTCGACGTCGGCGCGCAGCGGATCGGCGGTGAGGCTGCGCACCCGGGCGAGGCCGAGCAGCACCGCGGTGAGCTCCTGGCCCGACCTGGTCGTGCAGCTCCAGCGCGATCCGCAACCGCTCGGACTCCTGCGCCTCGAGGACCCGGCCGGTCGCCTCGCGGCGCTCGGTCTCCAGGCGGGCCAGCATCTCGTTGAAGGTGAGCGCCAGCTCGCCGGCCTCGGAGCTGGCCGTCGCCCCCGGCATGCGGGCACCGGGCCGCGTGAGGTCGACCCGCCGCGCCAGCGAGGTCAGCGTCTCCAGGGGGCGGACGATCCGCCGCAGCACGACGAGGTTGACGAGCGCCACCAGTACCAGCGCCGCCGTGAGGACGAGGGCCTCGTCGGCGGCGAACGACGAGAACTTGCGCGGCGCGAGGACGACCAGCGTCACCGCCACCGCGGCCACGAGCACCAGCGCGTTCACGCCGGCAACCCGATAGACCAGGGGCACGTACTTTCTCCGGTGGTGTGGCTTGCTCACGACGCTTTCAGTGCGCGGTCAGTCCAGTCTCTCGAGCTTACGAAGCATGGTCCACTGGCGGGTCTCCACCTCGCCGATGTCGATGTGCAGGGTGCGTCCGATCTCATCGCGGTCGATGCCGGCCAGCAGCAGGCCGAAGATCGCCTGCTCCAGGGAGTCAAAGCGCCGGCGCAGGCCGTCGGCCAGCGTGGACGGCACCGGCGGGAGCCGGCCCAGGCCCATCGAGGCCCGCCGGATCGCGGTGTAGAGGTCTGAGCCCAGCGCGGACTTGCTCAGCAGCGCGTCGGCCTCGGCGACGACGCACGCCGCGGCGAGCATGTAGTCCGAGAAGGCCGAGTAGATGAGGACCGCCGGCGGCTCCGGGAGCCGCTTGAGCTTGCGGCTCAGCCATAGCCCCGAGTGACCCGGGAGCTGATAGTCGACGATCGCGACGTCGAGCTGCACCTGCTCGGCCACCGCGGCGGCCGCCTCGGCGCTGTCGACGGCGTCGACGACGTCGAAGTCGGGTTCGGAGGCGAGCAGACCCCGCAGCCCGGCGAGGATCGCCGGGTGGTCGTCGACGACCAGGCAGCGGATCGGAGTCTGCTCGGTCTCGTGGCTTCCGGTGCCGTTGCGTCTGGAGACCGGCTGCTGCACGGAGGTTGTCATCGTGGGTCCTTCCTGTGGGGTGATGGCTCGCAGATTGCTGGCCGGCGCCCGTTCTCACAATGGGGCCGATCCCCCATCTGTGCCGGGAGGCACTCGCACGCGGCTGCCGCGTCGGAGAGATTTGCACAGTTAGACTGGGTAAAATGCCCGGCATGACCTACGTGATCGACGAGCCCTGCATCGGCGTCAAGGACAACTCGTGCGTCGAGGTGTGCCCGGTCGACTGCATCCATCCCACGCCCGACGAGCCCGACTGGGCCGACCACGAGCAGCTCTACATCGATCCCGAGGAGTGCATCGACTGCGACGCCTGCGTCGAGGCCTGCCCGGTCGACGCCATCACCTCCGAGGACCAGGTCCCTCAGGAGTGGCAGCGCTTCATCGCCATCAACGCCGCCTACTTCCGCAACCGCCGCACGTAGGCAAGCGGGCACATCACAGGCCGGCGCGGGTAAGAAAGCGGCGCGAGCCGCAGCTAAGAGGGTGTGCGTGCCGGAAACACATCCTCTTCGAACTCCGCCGGCGACTCCGCGGGGGACTCCACGGGCGACCGCGAACGCTGGGTGCGTTGGCGCGAGGGCCGGCTTCTGAGTGCCGGGTTCGGCCCCGATCTCGCCGACGTGCTCGCCCACCAGGAGCAGGTCGACCTGCACGAACTGCTCAAGCTCGTCGACCGGGGATGTCCCCCGCACCTGGCCGCGCGGATCCTGGCGCCGCTGGATGCTCCGCTCGCCCAGTCGGGGAGGGAGGGCTCGGGTGCCTGGTAGCGTGCCCGCGGTGCAGCGCGTCTCCGCTCCGGTACCGCTTGACCGGGAGGCCGAAGCCCGTGCCTGGCTGACGGCATTGCGCGCCACCGGCGCCGAGCGCGACGAGGCCATCCGCCGGCTCCATGAGCTGCTGCTCCGGGCGGCGCGCTTTGAGCTGGGACGCCGTCGCGGCATGCTGGCGGGCTCCAGCCGCGAGACGGTCGACGACCTGGCCATGCAGAGCGCCGACGACGCGCTGACGGCGATCCTGTCCAAGCTCGACGACTACCGGTTCGAGAGCCGCTTCACCACGTGGGCGTACAAGTTCGCGATCCTCGAGGCGGCGGTCCGCACGCGGCGGCGCGCCTGGCAGGAGCGTGAGCTGCCGATCGACCCCGACGCCTGGACCAGTCTGCCCTCCCGGACGCTCGACCCCGCCGAGGAGCTCGAGCGCCGCGACCGCCTCCGCGCCATCATCGAGGCCGTCCGCACCGAGCTTTCGCCCCACCAACGGGAGGTGCTCGGCGCGCTCGTGCTCGCCGAGGTCCCGATCGATGTGCTCGCCGAGCGGCTGGGCACCACCCGTGGGGCGCTGTACAAGACCCTGCACGACGCGCGGCGCAAGCTGCGCACCGTGATCGGAGCCGATTCATGACCGAGCCACGCCGTAGGCATGCGCACCTCGTCGCGGGGCTGCTCGGCCCCTCGGGCCCCGAGCTCACTTGCGAGGAATGTTTCGACCTGCTCGACGTCTATGTCGACAGTGAGCTTGCCGGTGAGCACGCCGACGAGCGCGTCCCCGGGATGCGCGAGCACCTCTCCGGGTGCCCGGCGTGCGCCGAGGAGCACGACAGCCTGCGAGACCTGCTGACGACCCTGCGGTGAGCACACGACGCCTACAAGCGGTGGCGGGCGACGCCCGCGGCGTGGATCTGGCCGCGGCCGAGCACGCCGCGCGCGACCTGCTGGTGGCGCTCGGTGCCGACCTGGACGACCCCGGCCTGCGCGAGACGCCCCGGCGCGTCGCGGCGGCCTACGCCGAGCTGCTCACCCCCGAGCCGTTCAACCTGACCACCTTCCCCAACGACGAGGGCTACGACGAGCTCGTCCTGGTGCGTGATATCCCTTTCCAATCGCTGTGCATGCACCACCTGCTGCCGTTTCACGGCGTGGCCCACGTGGCCTACCTGCCGGCCGAGCGGATCGTCGGGCTCTCCAAGCTGGCGCGCGTCGTGGAGCACTACGCGCGTGATCTGCAGGTGCAGGAGCGCCTGACGATGCAGGTGGCCGCCTGCATCCAGGACGAGCTGTCGCCCAAGGGCGTGGGGGTGGTCCTGGAGGCCGAGCACATGTGCATGTCCCTGCGCGGCGTGCAGAAGGCCGGCGCCAAGACCGTGACCTCGGCGCTGCACGGGCTCGTACGCGATGACCCTCGCACCCGCGAGGAATTCCTCAGCTTGACGGGAGGTAGGAGATGAGCAAGAAGACATTCGTGATCGTCGGCGCCAGCCTGGCCGGCGCCAAGGCGGCCGCGGAGTTGCGCGAGCGCGGCTTCGACGGCCGCGTCGTCCTCGTCGGCGCCGAGTCCGAGCGCCCCTACGAACGGCCGCCGCTCACCAAGGACTACCTCCAGGGCAAGTCAGAGCGCCACAAGGCCTACGTTCACGATGAGGACTTCTACGGCCAGCAGGAGATCGAGCTGCGCACGGGCGAGGTGGCGGAGTCCATCGACCCGCCGGCCTCGACGGTGACCCTGGCCGGCGGCGAGGACGCTCGCCTACGACCGCCTGCTGCTCACCACGGGCGCGCAGCCACGCAAGATCTCGGTCCCGGGCGCCGACCTCGACGGCGTCCACTACCTGCGGACCTTCGCCGATTGCGACGCGCTGCGCGAGCGCCTGGGCTCCGGTGGCGGCCGCGTGGCGGTCGTCGGGGCGGGCTGGATCGGCTCGGAGTTCGCCGCGTCCGCGCGTGGCGCCGGCCTCGACGTCACGGTGATCGACCCGCTGGCGCTGCCCAATGAGCGGATCTTCGGCGCCGAGATCGGCGCCTTCTATCGCGACGTCCACGTTCGCCACGGCGTCGAGATGGTGCTGGAGGACGGTGTCGAGGCGCTGGAGGGTGAGGGCACGGTCAGTGCCGTGCGCACCGCCAACGGCCGGCGCATCGAGTGCGACTTCGCGGTCATCGGCGTGGGCGTCGTCCCGCGCGTCACCCTCGCCGAGGCGGCGGGGCTCACCGTGGAGAACGGCATCCAGGTCGACGCCGCGTGCAAGACCTCCGCGCCCAACGTCTTCGCCGCCGGCGACGTCGCCAACGCGTGGCATCCCTTCTATGACCGACACATCCGGGTGGAGCACTGGGCCAACGCGCTCAACCAGGGCCCCGCGGCGGCGCGGTCGATGCTGGGTGACGCGGTGAGCTACGACCGGATCCCGTACTTCTTCTCTGACCAGTACGACGTCGGCATGGAGTACTCCGGCTACGCCACCGACTGGGACGAGGTCGTGTTCCGCGGTGACCGGGAGGGCGGCGAGTTCGTCGCCTTCTGGCTGGCCGACGGTCGCGTGGTGGGCGGGATGAACGTGAACGTGTGGGACGTCAACGAGCACGTCCAGGCGCTCATCCGCTCGCGTCAGCAGGTCGACGCCGGCGCGCTGCGTGACACCGACACCCCGCTGGAGTCGCTGGCCGCCCAGCTCGCGAGCTGAGCCGCCGACAGGCGCGCCCTGCCGCCGACAGGCGCGCCCTGCCGCCGACAGACGAGCCCTGCCGCCGACAGACGAGCTGAGCCGTCTACAGGCGGGCGCCGCGGACGGCCTTCAGCCAGTGAAACGGGAGCCAGGCCAGACGGCCCTCGCGGACGCCGACGGCCACCGCCTCCTCGAACGTGCCCTCACGCCACCGGTCGGCGCGGGCCAACTCGGCGAGCCGGCTGCTCGGCATGGGCCCCAGCTCGCGGAGGTTGCGCTCCAGCTTGCGGATCTCGGCCGCGACGGCGGCGTCGTGGCGCCGCCGGTCGCGCGGGCTCTGGATCCCGCGGTGGGGGACGGGTTCGTTCATTGTGTCACCGGGGCGTCAGCGTTGTGGAGGTGTGAGGGCTGCGGCAGCAGGCGTGGTGGGAGCGGGGTGCGAAACAGCGGCTCGGCGTGGCCCCGCGCGCGGCACCGCGGGCAGTACGCGCGATCGGTGAGGGGGTTGCGGCTGCGAATGGACAGCCCGCACTCGCGGCAGTTCAGATACGGCACGACTTGCATACTCCTTGTGAAGCTCTTGACAAGGCATAGCTGATCCCCGGCCGCGCCCCGGCCTCGCCCGTCATCCGGCGAACCCGCCGTGTTCGCCAGCGGACACGCAGCGGGTGCCAGGGGTAGGTTTGAGTGGTGCTCACACAGCTCGATCCCCGCCACATGGTCGCCCTGCTCGACGAGGACCCCGATCTTGCCGTCGGCGTTCCGCCCGAGGAGGCGCAGGCGGCGCGCAGCCGCTCCGTCGCGGCGGTGATGGAGCTCGAGCCCCCCGCCTGGGATACCGCGACCATCATGACCCGCGCTGAGCCGGGCTGGCTGGGCCTGTACGTGCTCGACGGGTTGCTCATCCGGCGCGTCGTGGTGGGCAAGCGCTCGGCCTGCGAGCTGTTCGGCCCGACGGATCTCATCCGGCCGTGGGACGCCGACGGTGAGTACGACCCGTTGCCGATCTCCGTCAACTGGCTGGTGCTCAAACGCACGCGCCTGGCGGTGCTGGATACCGTCTTCGCGCTGAGGATCGCCCGCTGGCCGACGATCACCAGCCGACTCGTCAGCCGCGTGGCCCAGCGCGCGCGCTACCTCACGCTCACGCAGGCCGTCACGCATCTGCCCCGCGCCTACGTCCGGCTGCTCATCCTCTTCTGGCTGCTGGCCGAGCGCTGGGGGAGGGTCGGGACCGAAGGGGTGTACATCACCCTGCCGCTCACCCACGAGGTGCTGGCGATGCTCATCGGCGCGCACCGGCCGACGGTGACGATCGCCCTGCAGCGCCTCACCCGCGCCGGCTTCCTCATCCGCGAGCGCTCGGACCGCTGGCTGCTGACCAACAGCGCCATCGAGACGCTGGAGCATCCCGAGAGCATGGCGCTGGTCGTCGACGACGGGGTAGTTGTACGGCGACGAACAGCCGGGTCCCGATTCGTGAGCCCGGGCGGCCGCCGCGGGGTACCGTCGTGGTCGCGATGTTGTCCTCCCAGGACCTCGGCGGCGCCCTGATCGAGTACCTCAGCGACGCCCACGCGCTGGAGCAGATGGGCCTGCGCGTGCTCGAGGAGGGTTGCCGCCTCGCGCCCGACGAGGTGACGGCCGACATCTACCGCGCTCACCATCAGCAGACGCGCGGTCACCTGCGCCTCATCGACGAGCGGCTGAGCGCCCATCACGCCTCCCCGCGGGCGCCGAGCGAGGCCGCGGTGCGGATCGCCGCGCTGCAGATCGCATTCAGCCCCGGCGCCTCCTGCACCCCGGCGGAGCTGGCGATCAGCGCCTACACCCTGGAGAACCTCGAGATCGGGGTCTACCACGCGCTCCGGGGCCTCGCGCGCCGCCTTCACGACCACGAGACCGAGGTCATCGCGCAGCAGATCCTCGAGCAGGAGGAGGACGCCGCCGAGCTGGTGGCGAGCCGGATCGACCGCGCGCTCCCGGCCTAGATGGTCGCGGAATCAACCATCTAGTGCCCTGAGTCCCACCTTCGGTGTCAGCCACGCCCGGCCACTCGCGAGACCGCTCATGAATTTCTGAGTCACGGCCCTGGGAGCGGCGGTCGCCACCTCAGGCGGTCGCCACCGGCGACGGGCCGCCTGGCGCTTGGGCTGGTGGGAGCTGTCCCGTGCGGCGGTCACACCGGCGAGCCGCGACGGCATCGCTGGAGAGGGTTACGGGTGGATCGGCGCGGCGCGGCGCGGGAGATTCTGGAGGCGGTGAGAGGCGATGCCTCTCAGACTCCGGGTGGCCGAGAGGGGTCGTGGGAGATCTTGCTTGCTGGGGAGGGAAGATCTCCCACGACCTGCCCAGTGAGAGGCTCCGTCGGGCGATTGGCGGTGTCTGTGGTAGGGCGGTCCACTCACAGGCCCGCCAGTCACGCCGAAGCCGCCCCCTTCCCCAGCCGCAGTTGACGTGCACTGACGACGCGCGCGCCCGCGAAGTGAGCCGCCCGGGATCAACCATCTAGCCGGGACGCGCAGCCTGCGCGTTCTAGGCCCGGTCCGCCGTCGCTGCGGCGCGCACGTACTCGATCAGCGCGCGGTCCTCGGACGCGCGCCGTTCGACGAGCTGACCGGTGCAGGCGCACATGTCCAGCACCGCCCGATCAGCTGAGAGCTCCACGACGCGCCAGGTGGCGCCGAAGAGCTCCCAGCGCTCGAGGTCGGCCAGGGTGAGCGGGGTCTCGGCCATCGGCCCCCGACAGCCTAGTGCGAGCGCCTCCGGTGACGGTGAAACTCGATGTCGCCGAACGAACCCTGGCGCTGTCTGTCGGGGGCGCCCGCAAAGCCGCCGGCGGCCTGCCAGCGGCGGCGCGGAGGCCCCGCGTACTTGCCGAACGGGTCGGCCGGCGCAACCGGGCCGGCGAAGCCACCCACTCCCTCCCTGCGGACGTCGTGGTAGCGAGCATCTTCGGCACTGGGCATGGTTCATGCCTCCCTTCAAATCGTGCCACGATATCGTAGCACGATATCTCAGACCTGCGAACGCCTCGGAGGCCGCGGAATCGCGATCCGGCGGGGCTGGAGCACCCGTTCTCGCTCGCGCTCGTAGATCAGGTCGCGGAGGTGGCCCTGCAGGAGGTCCTCGACGGTGATCAAGCCCACGATCTGGCTCGGGTCCGCGCGTGACAGGACGACCGCGGTCGTCACGTGCTCTGAGGCAAAGCGCCGCGCCAGCTGGCGCAGCGTCTCGTCCGGGAATGCGGTGAGCGCGGGGGGCAGCGCGGCCTCGCCGGCCGGCATCCCACCGCGACCATCGAGCTCGATGAGCTGGCGCCGCGGGATCACGCCCAGCAGCCCCGCGGGCTCCTCCATCACGGGATACAGCCACTGGCGGCGCAGGTCGGCCCGGGCGCTCAGCTCGGCCAGCGACTCCTGGCCGTGGGCGATGATCGGCGTGGTGTGCATGACCTCGTCCACGAGCAGCACCTCGAGCGGATCGACGGCGTACTCGCGGGAGAGGTGCAGTCCGCGGCGCGCCACCTTCTCGGTGAGCACCGAGCGCTTGAGCAGCAGCGCCGAGACGGTGTAGGCGGCGGTGGCGGCGATCAGCAGGGCCACCAGCAGGGGCCAGGCGTGGGTGAGCTCCAGCGGGAACACGACGCCGGTCAGCGGCGAGCGCATCACCCCGCCCACGACCGCCGACAACCCGATGAGCGCCCAGAACCCCGGCGTCACCGACGGCAGCACGTGCGCCTCCAGCGCGCCCAGCGCGCCACCGATCATGAACACGGGGGCGAGCACACCCCCGGAGGTGCCCGAGCCCAGCGACAGCCCCCAGATGAGCGTCTTGACCACGAGGATGCCGATGATCAGCGACATGCCGGCGCGGCCGGTGAGGAGCTGATCGATCACGTCGTAGCCGACGCCCAGCGCCCGCGGCTGGATGAGGCCGCCGATCCCGATGATGAGCCCGCCGATCGCCGGCCACCACATCCAGTGCAACCGCAGGCGAGAGAACGCGTCCTCGGACGCGTAGACCAGGCCGGTGGCCGCGATCGCCAGCAGGCCGCCGACCGCGCCGGCCGGGACGCAGAGCAGTTCGTCGCCCGCGGTGAGGTGCAGATGCGCCAGCGTCATCGCGAACAGGGCGCCGTGGCCGATGAGCGGCCCGCGCAGCAGCGTGCTGGTGACGACGGCGGCCACGACCGGAACGAGGCTGCGGGGCCGCCACTCGAACAGCAGCAGCTCCACGGCGAGCAGCACCGAGGCCAGCGGCGCGTTGAAGGTGGCCGCCATGCCGGCGGCGGCGCCGGCCGCGAGCAGGGTCTTGCGCTCGTCGGCGGACATGTGCAGTGTCTGGGCCACCACGGAGCCCACCGCGCCGCCGGTCATGATGATCGGACCCTCGGCGCCGAACGGCCCGCCGCTGCCGATGCTGATCGCGGCCGAGATGGGCTTCAGCACGGCGACGCGGGGATCGACCCGGCTGCCCCTGGTGAGGATCGCCTCGATCGCCTCGGGCATGCCGTGGCCGCGGATCTTCTCTGACCCGAACCGGGCCATCAGCCCGATGATCAGCCCGCCCACGACCGGCGCCAGCAGGATGAGCAGCGGCTGATGGTGACCGGCGTCGGGCGCTACCAGGCGGGTGTTGAAGCGCTGGTAGAAGACGAGGTTGGTGATGAGGCCGATCAGCCGCAGCAGCGCCAGGGCGGCGAGCGCTCCGGCGGCACCGATCGGCACCGCGCACGCGGTGATCGTGAGCACGCGGCGGCTGAGCGAGAAGTCGCCCAGATGATCGACGCGCTCTCGGACCGGCCGAGTCAACGCGTCAGTCGCATCAGCGTCAGGTCTGCGGCTTCACTCTCGCTCAGCTCCCCGAACAGAGCCTGCATGGTGGGCGCGAGCTGCGCGAGCTCGCGCAGATGCATCTCGGACAGCGCGCTGAGGGTCAGCGCACCGAAGTCGGTCAGCTTGAGGTGGACGACCGATTGCGTGTCGGGATCCCGCTCGCGCGTGATCAGTCCCGCCTCCTGGGCGCGGTCGATCAACCCCACCGCGCTGTGGTGGCGGATGATCAGCACGTCGGCGACGTCGCCGACCGTCGGTCCGCGCGGGTCCTGGGACGAGCGGACGGCCAGCAGCAACTGGTGCTGTGTGGGCGTGATGCCGGCGCGCCTGGCCTGCTGCGTGCTCCAGTTCAGGAACCGGCGCAGGCCGTAGCGCAGCTCCGCCAGGCGCTCGTAGTCGGCGTCGGTCAGCTTTCTCGTCGGATGGACCGGCATGTCGTGCGACGATATCGTGCTGCGACCTCATGGGGCGGTCAGCCACGGATAGCGGCCCGTGTCCTTGCCCGCGTAGTCGGGGTCCAGGTAGATGAAGCAGCGGTGGATCTGCCAGTCGCGGATCTCGAACACATCACACCAGCGGCCCGCGCCCCACTCCGGGATGCCGGTGCGCCAGGGGCCGTCCCGGTGCTCGCCGTAGCTCGTGCCCTCGCACACGACCGTGTCCGAGCCCGAGAAGACCCAGTTGAAGTTGGCGTAGTCGTGGCGAATCGCCGTGAGCGTGGCGCCGACGTCGCCGAACATCTTGCCGATCTCCTCGCGGCCATTGGCGATCCCCCACTTGGGGAACATCACCTGGGCGTCCACGGCAAAGAGCTCGAGGATGCTCTCGCCGGTCGAGGTGACGCCGCCGTTGTCGAAGGCCTTGAGGTACTCCAGGGCGACGGACTTGCGCTGCTCGTCGGTCATCGTCTGACGCGTCAGGGTCATCGAGTGAGCTCCTCTCAATATGTGGTGTGTCTCACGGGTACGGTGCTCACGCCTCGCCGTTGGCCCGAGCATCGGCGATCCCGCGCCGATGTGCCAGTGCCGCCGCCTCTACGCGGGTCGAGACGCCGAGCTTGGAGAGGATGTTGGAGACATGGACGCTCGCGGTCTTGCGTGAGATGAACAGGGTCTCGGCGATCTGGCTGTTGGAGCGTCCGTCCGCGACCAGACGCAGGACCTCCCCCTCGCGGGCGGTCAGGCCCAGACGCTCGAGCTCATCGGGCTCGGGCTCGGCGGCGGCCGACGCCTCCGGCACGGCGCCGTTGGTCGGCGCGGCGGCGCGCAGGCGCGCGCCGCGGATGAGCGCATCGACGTCAGCCTCGAGCGGTGCGGCGCCGACGGCCCGCGCGAGAGCGAGCGCCTCGCCGGCCGCGACGCCCGCCGCGGCGCGATCACCGGCGCCGCTGAGCGCCTCGGCATACCGGAACAGCGCGTAGGCGAGCGGGACGGGGTCGTGCGTCGCCCGCCACTGCTCCTCTGCCTCCCGCCACGCGGCGGTCTCGCCCTCACGTCGCAGCCGCGCGTGCTCTGCCAGCACGAGCGCGCGGTAGCCGCGATCGGTCGGACTGACGATTCTCAGGGAGCCGGCCTCGGAGCGGACGGTGTCACCCTGGGCGAACACGTCATCGGGCACCGCGCGGCCCTCGTCGCGGGCGGCCAGCGCGCGTTCGGCCTGGACCCGGGCCGTGAGCGACAGGACCATCAATCGGTAGCGGGGCTCGTCCCCGAGGTCGTCGCGCTCCAGAGTGCCCATCAGCACCTGGTGCGCGGCCTCCAGTTCGCCCCGTGAGCGCGCCAGCTCCGCCTCGATCACCGCCAATGGGTAGATGAACTGGGCCGCGGACGAGGCGCGGAGATGCTGCCGGGCCTCGCGCAGGTCGTGTTCGGTCTCGGACACCCGACCGAGGGTGAGATTGAACTCGGCGCGCAGCAGCCACACGCTCGCCGCAAACACCCCTGGCGCCTCCAGGCCGGGCCTCGACTCCTCCAGCGCCTGCTCCAGCCGCCCCGAGCGTGCCAGTGCCTCGGCTCGATTGGCGCGCAGGAAGGCGCCCATGGTCCGTCCGAGTCCGAGCTGCTCGGCCGGCGGCAGCGCTCGGTCGCAGGTGGCGACGGCGTCGTCGTACCGACACATCGTCAGGTACATGTCCGACACGTTCACCAGCGCCCGTAAGCCGAGCCATGACATTCCGAGCTCCAGCGCCTCGTCGGCGGTACGCCGCTCCAGTTCGAGCGCATCCTCGAACTGACCGGAGACCATCATCGTCCTGGCCAGCACCTCCTGGGCCTCGAGCCGGTCCCCGGTGGCCCCGACCGCCTCCGCGGCGGCAAGTGCGCGCTCCGCGACCGCCCGCGCACGGTCCGCCTCCGAGACGCGCGCCAGCGCCCGCGACTGGCGGCTGAGGACGTGAGCGCTCATCGGTGTGGGTGGGTCGAGTGGGAGCAGCCCGACCGCCTGGTCAAAGCCGGCCAACCCCTCCTCCTCGCGCCCGAGGTCGCCCAGCAGCTCGGCCCGGTTGGCGAGCAGCTGTGCGCGGCGCTCGGGAGCGGCCGCGTCGCCGGCCTCGGCGAGCGCCTGGTCCAGGAGGGCGAGAGCGCGGTTGGGGTCTCCGGCCCGATGGGCGGCGCTGCCGGCCCGCGCCAGCAGTTCCACGTGGTCGATCCCGGCGCGTTCCGCGGCCTCGGGCACCTGACTCCAGAGCTCCAGCGCCAGCTCGAAATGGCGGCGCGCGGTCACCGGAGCCGATGCGGCGGCGGCCGCCGTTCCCGCGCGGACCGAGGCGGGCAGAGCGCGCGGCACGTCATGGGCGGCAAGCCAGTGGTGGGCGAGCATCGTGGCGGTGTCGAGATCGTCGTCGTCGTGGTCCTGCGCGCGGCGCTCGATGGCCTCGGCGTAGGCGCGGTGCAGCCCGGCCCGCTCGTGCGGGAGCAGGTCTTCGTGGATGGCGGTGCGTGCCAGCGCGTGGCGCAGCGCGTACCCGGGCCCGGCTCGGTCCACCACCAGCAGTTGCTGGTCCACCGCCTCACGCAAGCCGGCGTGCAGCTCGGCCTCGGGGAGCTGCGCGACCGTGATCAGCAGCCAGTCTGGGACCCAGCGCGCGGCGGCCGACACCACGCGCAGCAGATGCTGCGCGCCGTCGGAGAGCAGGTCGGCGCGGGCGAGCACCACGTCGCGCAGGGACGGGGGCAGGTAGTCCTGGTCGATGCTCCCATCGCGGACCGCGCCCAGCAGCTCTTCGACGAAGAGCGGGATGCCCTCGGAGCGCTCGAACACGAGATCCATGAGCTCGGGGTCGGGTCGCTCACCCAGGATCGCCTCCATCTGGGCGGCCACGTCGACCGCGCCCAGGCGGTCGAGCTCCAGGCGTTCGAGGGCGCGCTGCTGCTCCCAGCGCGCGGCCATGCGGCGAAACGGATGGGCGCGGTGCAGCTCGTCGGAGCGCGCCGTGAGCACCAGCAGCAGTGGCCGGGTGACCGAGCCGCCGACGAGCAGGGCGAGCAGGTCGAGCGTCGCCTGATCGGCCCACTGGACGTCCTCGAACACCAACACGAGCGGCCGCGCCGCGGCCAGGCGCCCGATCACAGCGACGATGAGCTCGAGCAGGCGCGACGGATCGCGCTCGCCCGGGAGTGCATGGGAGCGGCCGTCGTCGAGCTCGGGCACCAGCCGCCCCAGCTCGCCGCGTGCCGCCCCGAGCAGCTCGTCCAGCTCATCCTGGCTCACATCGGCCGCCAGCGCCCGGAACATGTCGATCACCGGGGCCAGCGGGATCCCGCCGCCCTCCAGCTGGACGCACCCGCCGCTCAGCACCCGTGCATCCGAGCGGCGCGCATTCTCCATCAGCTCGCCGACGAGCCGCGACTTGCCCACGCCGGCCTCGCCGCCGACGACGATGTTGACCCGCTCGCCGGCCAGCACGCGCGCCAGCGCATCCGACAGCGCGTCAGATTCCGTTCGCCGCCCCACGAGGACGGGGCTGACCAGGCTCGCCGCCACGCGCGCATCATCTCAGACGCACCGAAAACCAAAGCCCTCAGCTTCTGGGTTTGCCGCGCGCGCGGCCGTGGGTATGCATTGGATGCCACCGAATGGAGGGAGGAACGATGTCCGGCAAGACGATCGCGCCGGGGGCGATGCGGCGCGGGCTGGGGACCCTCGGCTGCGCGCTGGTCGCAGTCACGCTGGGCGCGGCCGCGCTGACCGTGGCCTCTCCGGCCGCGGCAGGGGCGACGACGCCTCCGGCCGCTGCGCCGTCGGGTTCGGCCCCGGGCGCCCCGGGCGCCCAGTCCTACCTCGACGTGGCCCGCAAGGACTGCTTCGGGACGGCGCGCAGTACGACCTCCAAGGTGTGGTTCACGGTGGCCGGCGGCGTGCTCTCGGATGTCTTCAGCCCCAACATCGAGGCCACCAACGTCAACACGGTCCAGTACATCGTCACCGACGGGCGCACCTTCACCGACCTTCAGCAGCGTGACATGACCTATTCGCTGGCCTCGCCCGACCGCAGCGGCATGGTCTGCCGGGTCACGAGCACCGACCGCGCCCACGGTTTCCGCCTGGTCAGCGACTACATCACCGACCCGGCCCGCGCCAGCGTCGTCGTGCACACGACGCTGGAGCCGATCGGTGCCAACGCGAACGCCGTCTCCAAGCTCAAGGTCTACGTGCGCTACGACGCGACGATCGACAACAGCGGTGGCGGCGGGACCACCAACGGCGGTGCCAACGACGCCACGGTGGACCCGTCCAGCACGGCCCTGGTGTCCTCGGACACCACCACCCCGACGGGTCCGTTCGCGGCCCAGGTGGTCGGCGCGCTCGTCGCCGACCACCCGTTCCGTGGCGAGTCAAGCGGCTTCGTGGGCACGCCCAGCGACGGCCTGAACCAGCTCGACAGCCATCACGCGCTGGTCAACGACTACCGGTCGGCCACCGACGGAAACGTCGTGCAGACGGCACTGGTCGACACCACGCCCGGCCGGCCCTTCACGCTCGCCCTCGGGTTCGCCCCGGCCGCGGCCGGAGCCATCGCCGCGGCTCAGGGCAGTGCCACGCAGTCGTTCGCGCGCACCCTCGCCCAGTACGAGTCCGGCTGGCACGGCTACGACGCCTCGCTGCGTCACCCGCCCGCCACGGTTCCCGGCTTCTCCGGCGCGCAGAACGCCGCCGTGCAGAGCACGTACTGGCTGTCGGCCAACGTCATCAAGGCCGCCGAGGACAAGACCAACACCGGGGCGTTCGTGGCCTCGCCGACCGATCCGTGGGGACAGTCGGTGCCGGCATCCTCCACCCACGCCGGGTGGACCTATCGCGAGGTCTTCGCCCGCGACAGCTATGAGACGTTCACCGGCCTGCTCGCCGACGACGATCGTGCCTCCGCCCGCGACATGGTCCTGTTCATGTTCAACAAGACCCAGCAGCCCGACGGCAGCTTCCCGCGCGATTCCGAGCTTGACGGGTCCGTCGCGCCGGACACCTTCGGCCTCTCGGAGATCGACGAGGTCGCCTATCCGTTGCTGATGGCCTGGGAGGCAGGCCTGTCCGGGAACGCCTCCTTCTACCAGGACCACATCCGCCCCGCGGCCGACTACATCGTCGACCACGGGCCCAGCACCGGCGCGGAGCGCTGGGAGGAGCACCCCGGCTACTCGCCGGCCACCATCGCAGCGGAGATCGCCGGCCTCGTGGCGGCGGGGCAGCTTGCCCAGGCCGCCGGGGACACCGCCCGCGCGCACCTGTACCTCGCCACCGCCGATGACTACCAGCGCAACGTGAAGGCCTGGACGGTCACCACGTCGGGCCCCGACGGACCGCGGTACTTCATCCGCGAGTCGGTATCGGGCAACCCCAACACCGACCAGACCTACAACCTCGGCAACGGCAGCCTCAACAACATCGACCAGCGCAAGATCATCGACGCCGGCTTCCTGGAGCTGACGCGCATGGGGGAGATGGCCGCGACCGATCCGGACGTCCGGGCGTCGCTGAAGGTCGTGGACTCGGTGCTGGAGAGCCAGACGGGCTCCGGGCCCGGGTGGCATCGCTACGGGATCAAGGCCAGCGGGAGCACCGACGGCTACGGCGACTGCTACGTGCCCGATCCGACCAGCTGCTCGCCGACCGGCGAGGGGTGGTTCACCCACGCCGTGGGCTCCGGCCACCTGTGGCCGCTGTTGGACGGCGAGCGCGCCGAGCAGGACCTCCAGTCGGGCGCCGGCGCCGCGGCGTCGCGGCTGGCGGCGACGTTCCAGCGCATGACCTGGGGCCTGGGGTACGTCCCCGAGCAGGTGTGGGAGGACCCGAACACGCCCGCCTCGCCGTTCGGCGCCGATCCGACGAGCGCCTCGATCGGCTTCACCAACGGCAAGGCGGCCGGGTCGGCCGCGCCCCTCATCTGGGGCCAGGCCCAGTACCTGCGCCTGGTCCTCGATCTGCATGACGGCACGGTGTCTGACCAGCCGTCGATCACGCGGACCCGCTACATCACCTCCGGCGCGCCGACCGATGTCGGCGTGACGATCACCTCGCCCTCCGCGGGCGCGATGACCGCGGGCGCCACGACGACCGTCACGGGGACGACGACCCCGGGCGCCACCGTCGACGTGTCGGCCGGGCAGCCGGGCGCGACCGCCAACACCACCACGGTCGTGGCCACCGTCGCCGACGCCCAGGGCGCCTTCAGCGCGACCTTGCCCACCCCGTCGGGCACCACGGTGATCACGGCGGCGGCGACGACCGGGCCGCGCGCCACCGGTTGGGCTCAGGAGTCGGTGATGGGCGGCGCCTGAGCGCGCCGCCGCCGCTCAGGCGGCGGCGAAGCTGACCGACAGGCCCGGCCCGGTGGCCAGCGTCTGGTAGACGACGCAGTAGCGCTCGGTGAGCTTCTGCAGCAGCGCGAGCTGCTCGGGATCCAGGTCGCCGTCGAGCTCGAACGACAGCCGGATCGCGCTGAAGCCGACTGGGGCATCGCGGTCGACGCCCAGTGTGCCGCGGAAGTCCAGGTCGCCCTCGGCTCGAACGCGCCCCGTCGTCACCGGCAGCTCGAGCGAGGTCGCCACCGCGCGCAGCGTCACCCCGGCACAGGCCACCAGCGCCTCGAGCAGCATGTCGCCCGAGCACAGCAGGGTCCCATCGCCGCCTGTCGCGGGATGCAGCCCGGCCTCGGCCAGCGCCCGGCCGGTCTGCACCGAGCACGACACGCCGTCGCCGAGCGCGCCCTCCGCGTGCAGCGTCACCAGCGCGGCATCGGGCTCGTCGCGGTAGCGCTCCTTCAGCGGGCCCTGGACGGCCACCAGCTCATCACGGTCCATGCCCTTGATCTTAGGCTGGCGCGCCGCCGCCGTGTGTGACGTTGGCCGGCGCGTCGCCGGCGTGGATGAGGTGGGCTTGCGCGCCGGGTGCGTGCGTGACAAGGTGCCGCGGCGTATGGCGAGGTTCACCCCCGTCCCGTTCGCGGATCGCTCCGAGGGCCAGAAGGTCGTCATCGGCGCCGTCATCCCGGCGCTCGTCGGCGCGCTGGCCGGCTTCCTGGTGGGGGCGTCGGCGGCCGGCTACTGGGTGGTGGCGGTGCTCGCCGGCGTCGGGGCCTTCCTCGGCGGTTTCGAGCACTCCGACGGCTGGGATGCCGCCGACCGCGGCTTCTTCGGCGGCGTCATCTACGGCACCACCCTGCTGCTGGTGCACGAGCTCATCCACAACCACGCCAAGGTCTCGCTCGGCAGCTTCCCGCCCTTCCTCGTCGTGGTCACCGCGCTGGCGGGGACGCTCCTGTCCGCGGGCGGGGGGCGCGTCGCGCGGACCCAGCGGACGCGCGCGGTCAGCCGCCGACCGGCGTAGCGCTCTCGAGCAGATTGGCCTGGACGCGGGCCAGGTGGGCGCGCATGACACGAACGGCATGGTCCAGCTCGCGCTTGGACAGCGCCTCCACCAGCTCGACATGGTCGGTCTGATAGGCGGCGCGGCGCTCTCGCGAGTCGTTGCGGCGCTTGAGGTTGCCCCAGATCTCGCCCTCCCGGGCGTTCTCCACCACGCGGTACATCGAGAGCAGGAGCTGGTTGCGGCTGGCGGCCACGATCGCGTGGTGCAGCGCGAAGTCCCAGGCCTCGAACTCCTCTGCGCTGTTGGCCGCGCCACCGCCCTCGACGCACCGCCACAGCTCGTCGAGGTCGCGCTGGGTGGCATACGCCACCACCAGCGGCAGCACCTGGGGCTCGATGAGCTGGCGCGCGGCCATGACGTCGGCGGGCCCCACCTCGCCCGCATCCGGGCGGTCACGGTCTCCGGCCGATCCTCCGCGGCCATCATGGGGCAGCAGGAACGTGCCGCGGCCCACCTCGCGCGAAATCCGTCCCTCGGCCTCCAGCAGGGCCAGGGCGTGGCGGACCATCGTCCGCGTCACTCCGAACTGACTGGCCAGCGTTCGCTCCGTCGGCAGCCTGCCTCCGGGGGCGTAGTCCGGCTCGCCGCCGCGACTCAGGATCAGCTGGGCCAGCTCGTTGCTGTAAGCCGGTGGGCGGGTGGGTGCCGAGGGGTTGGCCATGTCTTTCGGGCAATGCTGACGCCGGCACCGGCGCCTCGTCAACCTGACCCGGTGGGCGTGTCCAACCAATCCTACCCTTCACCACATTTCTAAGGGAATTCTCAACGGCAACCGGTTGACGAGCCAGGGAACCAGGAGTAGGTTGAACCAATCCGATCAATCGGACCAAAAGGTTCGGCTGCCGGTCCTCACCCGAGAGGAGAGAGAGAAGCTGTGAGACTCGCGACCGTCATCACGGAGGAGGGCCTGCGCCTCCACGTCCGTGGGCGCAATGGCTATGTCGACGTTGGCCACGCCACCGGCGACCGCCGGCTGTCGGAACTCGACGCCGTGCTGGCCGGCGGCCCCGAGGCGATGGAGATCGTGCGGAGCGTCTGTGACCAGGAGGGGCGCGAGCTCGGCGAGGCCGAGTACGGCCCGGCAGTCCCCGCGCCCCGGCGGATCCTCTGCTTGGGCGTCAACTACCTGGAGCACGCGCTCGAGGGCGGCCGTCCTCCCACGAAGTGGCCGGAGACGTTCGTCCGCGGCGCCGACTCGGTCGCTCCGCCCTTTGGCGAGCTGGTCAAGCCGGCGCTGAGCGAGCGCTTCGACTACGAGGGCGAGCTCGCGCTGGTGATCGGCGCGGGCGGGCGGTACATCCCGGCGGGAGAGGCTCTGGAGGCGATCGCCGGATACGTGATCGTCAATGACGGCTCGGCGCGGGAATGGCAGCGCGCGGCCTCCCAGTGGACACCCGGCAAGAACTTCGACGGCACGATGCCGATCGGCCCCGAGGTGGTCACCACCGACGAGCTGGACGCGTCGGCGATCCAGCTGACCACGACGCTCAACGGCGAGGTCATGCAGTCGGCCAGTACGGCGCAGATGATCTTTAACATCCCGCGGACGATCGAGTACCTCTCGTCGTTCACCACCCTGCGCCCGGGCGACGTGATCGCCACGGGCACTCCTGGCGGTGTGGGATTCGCGCGCACGCCGCCGGTCTGGCTGCAGCCCGGCGACCTCGTCGAGGTCACGATCGAGGGGGTGGGCAGGATCGCCAACCGCGTGGCGGCGGAGGAGCACGCACGCGACGGGTGGCCCTGGATTCCGCCCATCCCCGACAAAGCAGTGCTGTAACCGCTCCCACCCATCCACACGTTGCAGACACGAGGAGGAGAGATGTTGGGACGCAGATCAACGCGACGCGCCCGGCTATTGGCGGGCACGGTGGTCGTGGGGGCGATCCTGGCGGCCGGCTGTGGCTCGAGCTCCGGTTCCGGAGGCGGCGGCGGCGCCGGGTCCGGCGGGTCGGGCTCCAAGGTGTCGGCCGGCTCGGCCCTCACCGTCGCCGACGTGGCGCCGTTCACCGGCACCGATGCCGCCCTGGGCCCGACATATCTGGTCTCGTGCGACGCCGCCACCAACGCGATCAACACCGCCGGAGGGGTTCTCGGGCACAAGTTCAACTGCAAGTCGGTGGACACGCGCGGCGACCCGGCCGACGCAGTGCCGGCGGTCCATCAGATGTACGCGTCGACGTCCTCACTGGCGTTCGTGATCGGCTGCACTTCGGACGAGGCCGCCTCGGTCGTGCCGGTCTTCGCCTCCAACAAGACGGTCTCGTTCTGCATGACCGGGCAGTCGGAGTTCGACCACGTCAAGTTCCCCTACTTCTACCGCCTGGTGCCGCCCGACCTCTCGGAGTCCTACGCGATGGTGGCGATCGCCAAGAACCGCGGCTTCAAGAAGGTGGCTCTGGCCTTCGGCAACGACATCGGCTCCCAGACGTTCATCGCCCCGGCGATCGCGGCCATCAAGAAGGCTGGGCTGCAGATGGTGTCCAACCAGACCCTCGACCTGAGCGCGACCACGTTCCGGACCGAGGCGGCGAAGATCGTCGACTCCAAGCCCGACGTCATCCTCACCGAAGCGCTGGGTCCGACCGAGGCCTCCTTCCTCACCGAGGTCAAGCAGCTCAACGGCGGCAAGATGATCCCGGTCATCGGGACGTCGGCGACCATCTCCCCGGATTGGTTCAAATCGGTCTCCAACGCGATCGGCGGCAGCACGCTCGCCGGCGACTTCCAGGCCGATAACCTCATCACCGAGAGCAGCGGGCCGGCGTTCTCCGCGTTCTCCAAGGCGATCAACGCCGAGAAGGGCAAGGTCGGCACCACGGGCGACTTCTCGACCTATCTCACGGCGCCTGGAGCAGTGCATCTGTACGACGGGATCAACCTGGCCGCCCTGGCCATGATCGCCGCCCACAGCACGTCGCCGACCAAGTACATGCCGTTCATCCTCAAGATCGGCGACGGCGCCCCCGGGGCGACGGTCGTCAACTCGTTCGCCGACGGCGCCGCGGCGCTCAAGGCGGGCAAGCAGATCCGCTACGAGGGCCCGGGAGGTCCCACCAGCTTCGACGCGTATCACGACTCGGCCGGGTTGTTCCAGGTCGACACGTACACGGCCGACGGGACGGTGAAGGTGGTCGGCAACCTGTCGACGACCGAGCTGCGCTCCCTCGGTCTCTGAGCCAGCCGCGGGATGAGCGTCTTCGTCGCCTCGATCGGCTTCGGCCTCGTCACCGCGGCGGTGCTCGCCCTGGCGTCGGTGGGCTTCACGCTGCAGTTTGCCGTCACGAACGTGCTCAACCTCGCCTACGGCGGGGTGATGATCGTGGCGGCATACGCGGCCTACTCGCTCAACCATGCCGGCGTCAATGTCTGGCTCGCGGCGATCGCCGGGATCGCCGTGGGCGCGGTGGCGTCGGTGCTGCTCAACTCCGTCATCTACACCCCGTTCCAGCGCCGCGGGGCGTCGCCGATCGCGATGGTGATCGTCGCCCTGGGCATGACGCTGATCCTGACCTTCGGCACCCAGGCCCTCGCCGGGCCCACCAACGTCTCGTACTCGATGAGTCAGGGCGCCACGGTCAAGGTGGGCTCGATCGAGCTCACCGTCGCCCAGCTCGTGCTCATCGCGCTGAGCATCGTCGTGATGCTGCTGGTGCACGCGCTGATTCGCTACTCACGCCTGGGCAAGGCCATGCGCGCGACCGCGGCCAACCGCGCGCTGGCACGGAACTGCGGAATCCGGACCGACCGCGTCGTGATGTCGACGTGGCTCATCAGTGGTGCGTTGTGCGGTCTGGCCGGCGTGAGCTTCGGCATCGACTCGGGCACGTTCGGAGCGACGAGCACCGACGTGTTCCTGGTGCTGATCCTCGCGGCGGTGTTCCTGGGCGGGCCCGGCGAGGCCTACGGGGCGATGCTCGGCGCGCTGGTCATCGGCCTGGCCACCGAGATGAGCGCCTCGGTGATCGTCTCGTCCTACAAGGACGTGATCGCGTTCGTGATCCTGCTGGCGATGCTCACCGTGCGCCCCAACGGGCTCCTCGGGGCGCGTGCCTAGGTGAGGACCTCAGCGTGGCTGTGCACCATCGACGGGTGAGGGCACGATGATCTACTACATCACCAACCTGCTGGTCTACGCGGGCGTTGACGCGTTGGCCTGCCTGGGCCTCAGCCAGCAGTTCGGAGTGGGCGGGGTCACCAACTTCGGCTTCATCATCTTCCAGGCCGCGGGCGCCTACACCGCGGGCGTCCTCTCGCTCCCGTCCGACAGCGCCAACGGGGCGTTCCAGACCTACGTGCTGGGCCTCAACCTCCCGTTCCCGTTCCCCTGGATCGGCGCGGCGATCGTCGGGGGCCTGCTCGCCGTCCCCTTCGCCGCGATCGTGGGACGCCGCCTGCGCGGGGACTTCGCCGCCGTCGGCCTGCTCGTCACCGCGGTCATGTTCAATCTGCTGGTCACCAACTTCGTGCCGCTCTTCAACGGGGCGGCCGGTCTGTCCCTGGTGCCCTCGCCGCTTCAGGGCTCCTTCAATCCGCAGTCGGCCGGCTACCAATGGATCTACGGCGCCGCCGCGATCCTCCTCGCCTTCGCGGTGTACTGGTTTGTCACCCGGATCACCAACTCGCCGTACGGCCGCACGCTGCGGGCCGCGCGTGACAACGACATCGTCGCCGACTCGCTGGGCAAGAACCTGCGGTCGCTGCGCACGTCGAGCCTGGTCATCGGCGGCGCCATCGCCGGCCTCTCGGGCGGGGTCCTGGTCGGCTTCATCAACCTGTGGGATCCGCAGGCCTGGGGCTACGCCGAGACCGTCGTGCTGTTCGCCGCGGTCATCATCGGCGGCCTGGGCAACCATCGGGGGGCGATGCTGGGCGCGATCCTCGTCCCGGTCGCGTTTGAGGAGGCGACGCGCTACATCCCGCCGGTGCCGGGCAACCCGAACCTCATCCCGGCGCTGCAGTGGGTCGTCATCGGCTGCCTCATCCTCGTGTTCCTGTGGTTCCGGCCTCAGGGGATCCTGCCCGAGCGCCGGCGCAAACTGGCCACGCGCACGCCCAGCGAGGAGCCGGACGGCGCGACCGGCGCCGCGACCGACCTGCCGACCGGGCTCACGACCGACCTGGCCGTGCTCGCATCGCCCGCGGCCGGGGACGGCGCCGGAGAGCGGCGGGTCAGCGAGGTGATCCTGGAGTGCCGCGACCTCGTACGCAGCTTCGATGGTGTCCGCGTCGTCGACGGCGTCTCCATGGCGTTCCAGCGCGGGCGGCTCACCGGGATCATCGGGCCCAACGGCGCGGGCAAGTCAACGGTGCTGGCGATGCTGGCCGGGACGCTCCCGCCGACCGCCGGCCACATCTCCTTCCGCGGCGAGGACATCACCGCCCTGCCCGCGTACCGGCGCGCGCGCCTGGGCGTCGTGCGCACGTTCCAGCTCGCGAGCGAGTTCAAGCGGCTCACCGTGCTCGAGAACCTGCTCGCCGCCATCCCCGACCAGCGCGGCGACACGTTCCGCGCCGCGGTGCTCGGCCGCCGCTACTGGGGCGCGGAGGAACGCGAGGCGATCGACCGGGCCCAGGACATGCTCGACCGCTTCGGCCTGCTGGGGCTGGCCGACCGCTACGCCGGCGACCTCTCCGGTGGTCAGCGCCGGCTGGTGGAGATCATGCGCGCGCTGATGGCCGCGCCCGATGTGCTCCTGCTCGACGAGCCGATGGCCGGCGTGCACCCCCGGCTGGCCCATGATCTGGGCATGCGGCTCGTCGGCCTCTGCGAGGAGGGGACGACGATCGTCATGGTCGAGCACGAGCTGTCGATCATGGATGAGTTCTGCGATCCGGTCTACGTCCTCGCCGACGGGCAGGTCCTGGCCGAGGGGACGATGGCGGCGCTGCGCTCCCGCGAGGAAGTGGTCGAGGCCTACCTTGTCGGCTGATCCGGTCAGCGACGCCGGTACACCTGAGGACTCGGTCACCGGGGTCGCGCTCCAGACGGTCGACCTCACCGCCGGCTACGGGGGGAGCCCGGTCATCCACGGTATCTCCCTGTCGGTCGCTCCGGGTGAGGTGGTCTCCGTGGTCGGTCCCAACGGATCGGGCAAGAGCACACTGCTCAAGAGCATCGTCGGAGTGGTCGAGACGCTGTCGGGCCGCGTGCTCATCGGCGAGACCGACGTCACCGGCTGGCGGTCGGAGGACATCGCCCGCATCGGGGTCGGCTACGTGCCCCAGGTCGATGACGTGTTCGGCCCGCTCACCGTGCGCGAGAACCTGGAGATGGGTGGCTACCTGCTCAAGGCGCGCGACGTCGCCAGGCGGATCGAGCACGTGCTCACGGTGTTCCCGCGCCTCGCCGGGATGGTCACCCGGCGCGCGGGCAAGCTCAGCGGGGGCGAGCGCAAGATGCTCGCCATGGGGCGCGTGCTCATGCTGTCGCCCAAGCTGGTCGTGCTCGACGAGCCCACCGCCAACCTGGCGCCCCAGATTGCCGCCACCGTCCTCCAGGAGCACGTGCGGCGGCTCGCCGGAACCGGCGCGTCGGTGCTGGTCGTCGAGCAGCGGGCCCGCGCGGTGCTGGAGATCTCCGATCGCACCTACGTGATGGGGGGCGGCCAGCTGCGGATGGAGGGGACGCCGGCCGAGCTGGCCTCCAGCCCCGAGTTCGTCGAGTCGTTCCTGGGCGGCGGCAGCCGCGTCGCCTGACGGCCGCACGCGCGCCCCATCAGTCCCGCGGCAGCCCTCTTAGCGTGACCTTCACACAGGTTGACCGTCTTCTGGGCCAGATGCGCGAGGATGTGGCGTCCATGGCCGGCGATCAGCGTGGCACTCAGGCCACGGTCCAGAGAGGGATCCGCCGGCGGCTCGGCCGTCGCGCGCTCGTCACCGGGGTCGTCGGCGCGGTGTCGGTGGGCCTGCTCCTGTGGGTCGCGCCGCCGGACGACGTCGTCCGCCAGATCGGCGACATGAACCCGGCGTGGGTGCTGGCCGCCGTCGCACTGGAGCTGGGCTCGTGCCTGAGCTACGTCGTCATCTTCCGGCGCTTCTTCCCCGAGCCGCCGCGCTCGGCCAGCCGGACGGTGGCCTGGATCGCGATGGGCGCGGGCGCGGTGCTGCCGGGCGGCAACATCTCCTCGGCGGCCGCCACCGGCGTGCTCCTGCGCCGCCACGGCATCGGCACGCGCCGGCTGCTGACCCGGTGCGCCGCGCTGCTCTCGTTGCTCACGGGCTTTGGCTTTGTCGTCAACGGCATCGCGGGCGTGTGGCTGCTGCTCGGGTTGCCGGGCGGCCCCCACGACCTGAGCCACACCGGGATCCCCGTCCTCGTCTCGGTCGGCGTGCTGGGCGCCGCCACGCTGATCGCGCGTATCGGGCGGCGCCTCGGCGCCACCGCGCCGCGGCCGGTCCGGGCCATCACCGCCGGCCTGCACGGCGCATGGAGCGTCGTCCGGGCGCCGCACTGGCGACTGGCCGGCGGAGCGGGGTTCCTCTGCCTGGACATGGCCGCCCTGTGGGCCGCCTGCGCCGCCATGGGCCATCCCCTGGGCTTCCCGGCGACGGTGATCGCCTACTGCATCGGCTATCTGGCGACCGCGATCCCGATGCCGGCCGGCCTCGGCGTGCTCGATACGGGCCTGGCCGCGGCGCTGGTCCTCTACGGCCTACCGCCTGCGGTCTCCGTTGGCGCGGTGCTCGTCTATCACGCCATCTCCATCTGGGTCCCGGGGGTCGGCGGGCTGGTCGCCTGGCTGCCCACGTCGGGCCGCCGCGTGCTCCGCGGCCGCGCCGCCGTCAGCGTGCCCGAGATCCGTCCGCTTGCGCTCGCCCGGCCCGCCGAGTCCGACCGCTGACCGGCGCCTGACGAACCAGACGTAAGAAACCGGGCGCGACCGCAGCTAAGCGGTCAGCAGCAGCTACCGCTCTCACCAGGAGTGCCCAGATGAGCACATACGTCTTTCCTCGCCGCGCGCTGACCGCGGCGGTCCTCGCGGCAGTCGTTGCCGCCGCGACCTTCGGCTCGGGCTCGGCCCCGGCGATGCCCGCCTCCACATCGTCGACCTCGGCCAGGGCTGCGGCCTTCCACGACGACATGCGCGCCCTGTGGGAGGCCCACGGGACCTGGACCGAACGCGCAATCGTCGACTTCGTCGGCGGCCTGCCCGACACCAACCTCGTCGTCGCGCGGTTGCTGCGCAACCAGGTCGACATCGGCAACGCGGTCAAGCCCTACTACGGAGCCGCCGGCGGCACCAAGCTCACGGCGCTGCTCACGGCGCACATCAACGCCGCTGTGGGGGTGCTTGCCGCCGCGAAGTCCGGCAACGACCAATCGGTGGCCAAGGCCAAGGCCGCGTTCTTCGCCAACGGCAACCAGGTCGCCGCCTTCCTGCAGGCCGCCAACCCGCGCCACTGGGCGCTGTCGGACATGCGGACGATGATGCGGATCCACCTCAATCAGGTGATCGCGCTTGCCGTGGACCAGCTTGACGGCCACTACGCGGCTGCGATACGGCTATACGGCGTCTACATCGGCCACATCATCGATATGGCCGACATGCTCAGCACCGGGATCATCCAGCAGTTCCCGTCGCGCTTCTAGCCGATCTCTCCAATGCCGCCCAGCCCTCCCGCCCCTGATGAAGAGGTCGATGTCCTCGTCATCGGCGGAAGCCTGGTCGGGCTCTCCACCGCAATGTTCCTCGGCGATCCACGGGATCCGGGCGCTGGCGGTGGAGCGCCACGCCAGCACGGCGATCCACCCGCGGGCCGGCCATTTCCAGCTGCGGACGGTCGGAGATCCTGCGCTCCGCCGGGCTGGAGGAGCGGGTGCGGCGCAGCGCTCGGAGGAGCAGTACCTCCCCAACGGCGGGATCAACAACGTCGAGTCGCTCGCCGGCCGCGAGATCGCCAGCTACTTCGCCAACCTGAACGCCGGGGTGGAGGAGTTCAGCCCCACGATCCGGCTGTTCATCGACCAGGACGCGCTCGAGCCGATCCTGCGCGAGCGCGCCGCAGGAGCTCGGCGCGCGAGCTGCGCTACCGGACCCAGTGCACCGCGCTCGTCGCAGGACGACGAGGGCGTCACCGCCACGCTGCGGGACCTCGAGGACGACACCGAGCTTGACGATCCGCGCACAGTACGTCGTCGCCGCCGACGGCAACCGCAGCCCCACCCGCGACCAGCTGGGCATCGCCATGCGCGGCCACGGCCTGCTCTCCAACAGCGTCACGATCTACTTCCGCGCCGACGTCGACCTCAGCCCGCTGCTCGCGGGGCGCGACCAGGGCGTCAACTACGTCACCAACCCGGTGCTGCGGGGCTTCTTCCGGCTGGACCGGACCGGCAACCGCGGCTTTCTCGTCGTCAATCTCGTCGGCGACACGGCGCGGCCGGAGATCATCGCCGCCTACCCCTCGGCGCCGTGGGCCAACGTCGCCGAGACGATCGACGAGGCGCGCGCGCTCGAGCTCCTGCGCGCCGCCATCGGCGTCCCGGAGATCCCGGTCACGATCGAGGACATCGCCACGTGGCGCGCCGTCGCCGACAGCGCCGAGCGCTACGGCCAGGGGCGGGTGTTCCTGGCCGGCGACGCCGCCCACACCATGCCGCCCAACGGCGGCTTCGGCGGCAACACCGGCGTGCAGGATGCCCACAACCTGGCCTGGAAGCTGGCCTTCGTGCTCAAGGGCATCGCCGGGCCCGACCTCCTCGACACCTACGACGCCGAGCGGCGGGCGATCGGCGAGCTGACCGTCGAGCAGGCCTACACGCGATACGTCACCCGGGTGGCGCCGTACCTGGGCACCGAGGGGATGCAGGAGATCGTCGACGACATGTCGATGGAGATCGGCTACCGCTACAACTCCGCCGGCGTCGCGCTGGAGCCGGATGCACCGCCCGCGCCGGCCTGCACGAGCACCCGCGCGAGTCCAGGGGCGGCCCGGCTCGCGGGCGCCGCACGTCCCCGTCGAGCGCGCCGGGAGCGTCGGTCTCCACGCTGGACCTGTTCGGAACCGCGTTCGTGCTCCTGGCCGGACCCGAGGGCGGGGCCTGGCACGATGCCGCGCCGCGCGCCGCCGAGCGCTCGACGTGCCGCTGGACGCCTACGTCGTGGGCGGCGGCGAGCTGCGCGATCCGGGCGGCAGCTTTCGCCGCGGCGTACGGGATCTCCGCGGCCGGCGCGGTGCTCGTGCGGCCCGACGGGTTCGTCGCCTGGCGCGCCCACGACGCCACGGGCGCGTCGGACGCCGCCGTGCGCGACGTGCTCGAAGCGCTGCTGCTCCGTCAACCGGACGCGCCCGGCGAGGCGGCCGTCTCGACCACCCCCAGTCCCTGACCGGAAAGGACCCGATCCGATGTCGAACCACCTCCGCGCCGACACCGTCGGCTCGCTGCTGCGCCCCGACTACCTGCTGCGCGCCCGCGCGCAGTCCGAGGCGGGGGAGCTCGCGCCCGCGGACTACAAGCGCATCGAGGACCGCGCGGTGGACCAGGCGATCGCGATGCAGGAGGGCGCGGGCATGGACGTCGTCTCCGACGGGGAGCTGCGCCGCCACACGTTCATCGACCAGCTCGTCGAGGCCGTCGTCGGGCTGACGCCCGACCCGGCGTCTGACCACATCCCGGTGCCGTTCCACGACGAGAGCGGCGGCGAGCAGAGCGTGTTCAAGATCCCGCTGTCGGTGACCGAGAAGCTCACCCGGCGCCGGATGATGACCACCGAGGAGTTCGCCTACGCCCGGGCGGTGGCGCGGCGCCCGCTCAAGGTGACGCTGCCCAGTCCGCTCATGCTCTTCCTCGTCTGGTCCCCGGAGCGCACGCGCGAGGCCTACTCCGACCCCTTCGAGCTGTTCGCCGACGGGCTGGCGCTGATGCGCGAGGAGGCCGAGGAGCTGGCCCGGATGGGCTGCACCTACATCCAGGTCGACGCGCCGGACTTCGGGCAGCTCGTCGACGCCTCCCAGCAGGAGGTGTGGGCCCAGGCCGGCATCCCGCTCGAGCGGGTGCTCACCGAGGGCGTGGACATGCTCAACGAGCTGGCCACGGTGCCCGGCGTGACGTTCGCGCGTGCACCTGTGCAAGGGCAACTACGACAGCCAGTGGATCAGCGCCGGCGGCTACGAGGCGCTGGCGGAGCAGATGTTCCCGCGTCTCACCAACTACGAGCGGTTCCTGCTGGAGTACGAGAACGCCCGCTCGGGCTCGTTCGAGCCGCTCAAGGGGCTGCCCGACGACAAGATCATCGTGCTGGGCCTGGTCTCGTCGAAGTTCGACGAGCTCGAGACGGCCGAGCAGCTGCTGGCCCGCATCGACGAGGCCAGCAACTTCTACCCGCGCGATCAGCTCGCCCTCTCCACCCAGTGCGGGTTCTCGTCGGCCGGTCCCGGCAACGCGATCTCCGAGGACGCCCAGGAGCGCAAGCTCCAGCTCGTCGCCGAGGTGGCGCGCCGCGCCTGGGGGTAGCGGCGCAAGAGGCGGGGGCGCGGCAAGCTCGCGGGTCATCGCCCCGGGTGGGCCCGGTCTCGAACCGATCGTCCACCTCCTCCGTACCTCACGACAATGGTCACCCCGATCGTCACCGAGCTCCGGCGCCACGGCTCAACCGCCGCCGCGCCCGCGCCGCCACCGCCGCGCCAGTAGCGCCTCGGCGACGGCGCCACCCCCGGCCCCGGCTGCGGACTAAGTTCCCGGCTCAGGCGCCGATGTGTGAAGAGAATGAGTATTCAGGCCGTGCTCTCACGGATCGACGACATCGCGCAGGCGCAGCAGCAACTCGCCTCGCCCACGGGTCCTCCGGCGCTCGACGCCAACGCGATCGGAGCGACGCTGAGCGGGACCACGGCCACCGGCGCACTCGACGTCCACCAGCTTCGCCAGCGCGCTCGCGCAGGCCCAGGGCACCTCGCTCTCCGGGACCTCGACGGCCACCGGCATCGCCGGGCAGCCCGCGGCCGACCGGCCTCACCGCGGCCGGCTCGACCCGACCGCGGGCGTGGCCCCGGGCGCCGTCGTGCCCCAGGCATCGTGGAACCCCGAGCAGAAGCCGATCGCCGGCTGGATCGCGCCGATCCTGGACTGGGCCTCCCAGCACGGCTGGAGCGGCAGCGTCACCAGCGGCTACCGCGACTACTCCCAGCAGGCCTCGATCAACGCGTCGGGCGCCTACAGCGCCCCGGCCGGCAAGTCCAATCACGAGACGACGCAGTACCCCGGCGGCGCGGTCGACGTCACCGACCCGGCCCAGCTCATCCAGGTGCTCAAGGGCTACACCGGCCCCTACAAGCTCGTCGGCGGCGTCCTGGGCGCGGCCGACCCCGAGCACTTCTCGGCCACCGGCCACTGACCGTCCGCGCGTCGGCCGTGTCGGCCCGCGCCCAGTGGCCGCGCGGTCAGGCGCTGCGCGCCACGCGGACCGGCTCGAACAGGTCCGGCGCACACCTCGGCGATGGCCGACGACGTGGCGGTGATCGGTCCCGCAGCAGCCGCCGAGGATGGTGAGCTGGGGCAGCGCCATGACCAGCCGCCGGTACTCGACGGCGAGCTCCACGGGATCTCCGTCGTCGAGCGTGGTGGCGGCGTCGAGCTCGGCGTGGCTGCGCCGCGACGCGTTGGCGCGGATGCCGCGCAGGCGCAACGGCCAGCGCCGGCCCGCGTGCAGGGCGGCGCTGAAGTGGGTGGGGTGCGCGCAGTTGATCATGTAGTAGGCGGGCCCGCGGCCGGTGGCGGCGTCGACCTGGAGGATCGCGTCCTCGATGCGTCGTTCCCGAGGGCAGGCGGCCGTCGGTCTCCACGGTGAAGGAGATGACCACCGGCAGGCCGCCGCGCGGACAGCGGCGCGGGTGATGCCCACCGCCTCGTCGACGTAGTTGATGGTGAGCGCCGAGACGAGGTCGACCGGGGTGTCGGCGAACGTCTGGATCTGCGCGTCGTGGTAGCGCTCGGCCTCGGGCGCCCCCATCCGCACGGCCGCGTCGTAGCCGTCGTGGCGCGGTCCGATGCACCCGCTGATGACGTAGGTGTCCGAGTTCTGCCCGGCCGGGCGCGCAGCTCGGCGAGCTGCATGATCGCGGCGCGGTTGATCGCCGCCAGCCGGTCGGCGTCATAGCCCAGCGTCCGGCCCCAGTCGGGGTTGGCGCGCCAGGTCGGTGACTCGGCGATGAACCCGGCCCCGTGCGCGCGGGCGATGGCGGCGTGGCCCTCGAAGTAGGCCCGCAGGCGCTGGCGGCCGGCGTTGGTCTCCAGCAGCACGAACGCCGCGAACTCCGGCAGGTCGAGATGGTGGCGGTAGATGAGCGTGGTCTCCAGGCCGCTGTCGGTGAGGAACAGCCGGTCGTGGAGCTGGGGCAGGGCCGCGGAGCGGCCTTCGCCGGTCACGGGCGTCTCGAACGGGTCCATGGCGCCAATCCTGGCCGGGGCCGGCCGGCGTGCAATGGGGTGATCGCCCCATGTGGCTGCGCGCCGCCGCGCAGCGACACGGGGTGATCGCCCCAGGTGGCTGCGCGGTGTCACGCAGCGACCGGAGACACCGGGGTCAGGCAGCGAGATCGGGCCATGCCCGGCGCGCGACGTAGGTCGCGTCATCGCGCCCGCGCACGAGGTGGCCGGCAGCGACGAGCGCGTCGATCGCGGCCCGGACGGTGCTGCAGCCGCACGCCCAGCCGGCCGGCCAGCTCGCTCTCGGCGGCCAGGCGGGTGCCCGGCTGCCAGCCGGGCCGCCGGTCAGCTCGGCTGAGCAGGCTGCGGCTAACGCGGTCCACGCGAGGAGCCACCTCGAGATGTATTCGTGATGTGCGGACCGTGCACTCGCCGCCGGTCGGGCGACAGCGGCCACACGCCCACCGGTGCGCCCACGCCGCGCAGCCCCACCACATCGCGCCGCGACAGGGAGCGCCGGACCCCGACCCCGGCGGCGTCGCGCGTGGTGTCTGCTGACGAGCGCCTCGTTGGGCCGGGCGGCCCCGACCAGGCGCGCGGCGACGTTGACCGCGCTGCCGTACCAGTCGCCGTCGTGCAGCACGGCGGGCCCGGTGTGGGCGCCGATCCGCACCGGCAGCAGGTCCGGGTGCGGCGCTGACCTCGGTGAGGGTGCGCTCGGCCAGCGCGACGGCGCGGCTGGCGTCGGGCACGCAGATCATCGCGCCGTCGCCCATGGACTTCACGTGCCATGCGCCGTGCTCGTGGCTCAGCGCGCGCATCACCTGCCGGAACTCGCGGGCGACCCGCATGGCGGCCTCGTCGCCGTGGTGCTCGGTGAGCGCGCCGTAGCCGACGAGGTCGGCGAACACGAAGGTCGGCGCCGGATGGCGGGCAAATCTGCGATGCCGGCGCGCCGCACCCGCGCGCCGGCACACGCGCAATCAGAGCCCACGGTCAAGCACGCCCGCGAGGACGGCGAGAACGGCCCCAGTCATGCGCCGCGGGCCTGCGCACCGCGACGCGCGCAGGCGTGTCCATGACGTCAGACGTCTGATGTCCCCGGTCCATGGTGAGGGAGACGTACGTTGGCCGCGCCGAACCTTCCCCGACATCCGTGGAACGTTTCACCATGGAGTGCGCCGGCGCAGCGCCGATGCGCCATTAGCGGACAACGCGAGCGGCGGGCAAGAGCCTAACACAACCTTTTTACTCGCAATTTGCGACCTGTTCTAAGATGCCCCCGCCGTGGGCCGTACGCCGCCACGTCCCCTTCGCCGGATCGGGTCTTCACCAGACGTTGGCCGCGCTGGCCTACGCCGTCGAGCAGCATGCCGGCCAGCGGCGGACCGCCGACGGCGCGCCGTTCGTGCTGCATCCCATCGAGGTGGCGACGCTGCTGGCCGACGTGGGCGCGCCCGACCATGTCGTCGCCGCCGGCGTGCTCCACGACACCATCGAGAAGACGAGCACCGAGGCCGAGGATCTCCGTCCAGCGGTTCGGCGCCGGCGTCGCCGCGCTGGTCGATCGCCCTCAGCGAGGACCCGGCGATCTCCGGCTACAGCGCCCGCAAGGCCGCCCTGCGCGATCAGGTGGAGGCGGCGGGCGACGAGGCGCTGATGGTGTTCGCCGCCGACAAGGTCTCCAAGGCCCGCGAGCTGCGCATGAGCCTTCGCTCGCGCGCCGCAGGGCCGGGAGAGGCTCCGGCCGCTCGGCTGCGCCGTGGCTCCAAGGCTCCCGCCGCAAGCTCACCCACTACCGCCACTGCGCGGAGCTGCTGGAGGAGCGGCTGGCCGACTCGCCGCTGGTCGAGAGCCTGCGGCGCGAGCTGGCGGAGCTCACCCTGGTGGAGCGCGCCGAGCTGGTCGGCGCCGCGTAGCCGCCGTCCCGGCGCGCGTCAGCGCGGATCGGACGGCAGTGCCGGCACGCGCTCGCGGTCGCGGCGCTCGGGCAGAGCCCGGATGTTGTCCAGCTCCTGACGGAGCAGGTGGTAGTGCGCCAGACCCGACAGGGACCCGTCGATCACGGTCGCGAGGGCCTGCAGGGTGGTGTCGCAGTCGGGAGGGGAGGCGTCTTCGTATCGCATCAGAGTCGGTCCTTTCCGCAGTACGGAGATACCCGGGATCTGCGTTTTCGAGCGGGCTCGGCACCAAGATCGCGTTTATGAGCGGGCTCGGCACCAATCGGCGCCGAGCCCGCCCGCTGACTAGTGTCGGATCGTCAGGGTCACCGGGTTGGTGGTGCCCAGCACGTTGCGGTGGCGGTCAAGCGATCGCAGGAGGATCTGGTACCTGCCCTTGCCCAGCCGGTGGCCGTTCACCTTCAGATTCCAATGGATCTTCAGGTGGCCGGAGTGGTGATGTCCCAGCGGCACGCGGCCGACGGGACGCAGCACCGGGATCTTCGCGCCGTGGACGTGCTTGCTGCCCACGATGCGCTGCACCAGGATCCCGACCGTCTGGCCGGAGTTCAGGGTGCTCTCGATGTCCGCTCCGTCGTCCGTGGGGACCACGGCCAGCTTGCAGCCGGGGAACAGCGCGCCGTTGGGCCCGCCGATCACCGCCTGGCTGAACAGCCGCTGGGGCTGGCCCGCGGTGGTGAACGTCGCGAACGGAGCGTTGACCGCCGCGACGGGGCAGGCCGCGCCGTCATTGGTGAACGGATCGGAGGTGCAGCTGGACGACAGCGCCACGCGCGCGTCGATGAGCGGCGCGCGCTTGACGTGCGGAGCCAGCAGGATCCCGAACGGCGTGTCCAGTACGAACTGGCCGCTGCTGCAGGAAGTGCCCGATGAACCCGCGGTTCTCATCGCCATGGGGCTCGATCCACGACACGTACGGGACGTTGCCGAAGAACGTGATGTCGGGGCTCGCCGCGTCGCGGTGGGCCGGGGAGACCGGCGCGCCGCCGTTGAACAGCTCGAAGTGGTGCACCGACCAGGCGCGACACGAAGATCGAGTGCTTGCCCGATCCGGTGTCCTCTGACCATGCGACCCACGGCACCGTCGGATTGCCGGCGACCAGCGTCCCCGACGCCACCCTCGGATCCTCGGCGTCGTTGGTGGGCACGGCGTTCAGCGAGCACGCGTTCTCGGCGCTCGTCGACGCCGCGCAGGCGCCGAAGCCGTTGCCGGACGTGTCCAGGATGTTCGTCTGGTTGGTGGTCCCGTTGCCCAGCGCCTGCCAATGGAAGCCGCCGTCGGCATTCGCGTCGGCGACGATCTTGGCGGCGAAGACCTGCTCGTTGTTGTTGAGGCCCAGCGAGCTCTGATTCTTCTCGTACCAGACCACCCAGGCGACCTTGTCGTTGGGGCCGGTGAACGCGATGTCGGGCTCGACGCCGTCACGGCTCGGGTCGACATTCAGCGTCGGGTCGCCGGTGGCCGACGAGCCGCCGTTCTCCGCGAGCCGGTCCAGGCCCACCTGCTGCCAGCAGAACGCGCTCACGCTGGCCGCGTCTGACGGCTTGAAGCCGGTGCACGGGCTTTGGGAGCGGCCTGCTTGACGGCCTTGGAGACGAAGATCTGGTCGTGGTTGCCGGAGCTGGAGACGTTGCCGTCCTGCTCCTGCCACGCCACCCACGGCACCGGCGCGTTGCCCGGAACGGTGGCGCCGCCCGCCACCGACGGGTTCTCGGCTTCCTTGTCGGTGTGGATGTTCAGCGAGGGGACGCCGGACCCGCGGTCCTGGCCCTCGGGCACCCACGTGTGGCCGGCGCGGGCTCGCGGCGGCATCAGAAGCGGCTGGCGAAGATCTGCTTCTCGCCGCCGAGCGCCTGATTGGGCTCGTACCACGAGTCCCACGGCACGTCGCGCCCGGCGCCGGCGAAGTCGATCGACGGGGCCTCGGCCTCGGCGTTGGGGTCGATGTTCAGGGACTTGCCCTGGGTCACCCATTGGCCGTTCTTGAACGCCCGCACGAAGATCTGCTGCGAGCTGCCGGACTGCTGCTCGAACGTCGACCACGGGACCCGTGGGCCGTTGGCGGCGAGCGAGCCGCCGACGACGTCCGAGACGCCCGCGTTCTGATTGGGGTCGATCCCGTTGGCCGGGTCGTTGTTGACCTGCAAGCCATTGATCGGGAGACCGATGACCGTCGCGTATGCGCCGGCGGCGCACACGAGGCCGGCGATGACCGCCAGCAGCGCGATACGGGCTGAAACGAAGCCGTCTCATGTCCTTCCCTTCCCTCGTTGTGGTGGTGGCCGTTGGGCCGCGAGGGGCGCTGCACGAGCGCGGCGCGCGCTGATGGCGCCGCGCGTGTCACCGCGTGCGTCGGTCCGCTACTCGCCAGGTCCCTGGTCGGCCTTGTCACCGGGGGTACGGATGTCCAGCGCGATTGTTCGCGGCCCGGGTCGGCCGCGCGCGATCAGCTCGAGTACTCGTCGGGGAGCAGCGCGAAGATGCGCGCCGGCCCGCCGTTGCCGCGGGCCAGCTTGATCGGGGCCACGACGACCTGGGCGCGGGTCGGAAGCTGGGTCAGGTTGGCCAGGTTCTCGATGATCATCCGCCCGGAGGAGAGCCACAGCCGGTGCAGGTCAAACGTGGTGGAGTCCACCGGATCGGCCGACGGGCCATCGAAGCCGATCGCGGAGATGCCGCACTCGCACCAGCGCCTGGGCGCACTCGACATCCGGGTAGCTCCAGCCCGTCCAGTAGGCCGCGGTGCCCCAGTTGCGGGCGTTGTCAGAGCAGAGGAAGAGGATGTCGCCGGGGTGCAGGTGGTGCAGCTGGGACTCGAGCTCGGCGAGCGGGATCGGGCCCGGCGGGCGCTCGGACACGTCGATGGTGAGCGCGTGGGTGACCAGCCGCTCGAGCGGGATGTCATCCAGCGTGTCGCCGTCGGCGATCTGATGCGCGGGCGCGTCGACGTGCGTGCCGATGTGGTTGAGCAGGTGCAGCTCGGTCATCGCGTAGCCGTCATCGGGCACCGATGCGATCGGTCGAAACGACGGCTCTGGAAGGCCTGGAAAGACCGGCATCCCATCCGCGAACGGATGGGTCAGGTCGACGATTCGCACGTGCCTGTGTCACCACACGGCCACGGAGACGACACCCCGGTCGGTCGTCCCCTCGTTAGGGCAAGCCTACCAGACGATCTCGATCGGCCAGGGGGGTTTCAGGGTCGTCGACGAGCGCTGCGCGACGTGCCGGCGGCCGCGATAGAGGCGGGTTGTCACCGTCGCCTCGGGCACTTTCGAGATGCCGGGCCGCCTCGGCGTAGGAGAGTCCCAGCACGTCGATGGCGACGACGGCATCGCGGAACGGCGGCGGCGCGCTGGCGATCGCCTCCATGATCGGGCGCGGGTCAACCGGCTCTCATGGTGCGGCGCGTCGGTGTCCAGGAGCTCGACGGTGAGCGGCCGTCGCGACGCGGTCCGGTGGCGGTCGGCGTGGGTGTTGCGCAGCGCGCGCATCAGGTAGCCCAGCTCGCTCTCGCGGATGCGCCGTGGGCGCGCCAGCACGTTGGCGAAGGTCTCCTGGACGAGATCCTCGGCGTCGTGGCGCGAGCCGCACAGCGCCCACGCGGCGCGGAAGAGCACGTCGAGCGTGAGCGGCGAGGCGGTTGGGATCAAGCGGTGCGCCGCGCCCGGGATGCATGCGGAGCATGCTCCGCCGGGCTGCCCGGAGCGCGTCGGGCAGACCCCCTGACACTCACCCTGACAGTGACCCGGGGTTGGGCGGTTGGGTCCCGGCTACTCGGGTCGTGCCGGCGGCAGGCTGAGGTCGTAGCGGATCCCGGCCAGGCGGACGGCGAAGCACGCCACCGCACCCAGCAGCGGGAACGTCACGCCGTGCTCGCCCGCGCGCTGCGCGGCGACGACGATGGTTGCGCCGATGATCGCCGGGATGGCATAGAGCCCGCTGCGCAGCACATGCGGGATCTCGCGCACGATCAGGTCGCGCAGGATCCCGCCGCCGATCCCGCTGATCGCCCCCAGCACCACGGCCTCGGGCGCGCCCAGCCGGTAGTTGAGCGCGATGCTCGCGCCGGTGACGCTGAACAGGCCCAGACCGGCGGCGTCGAGCACGTCGATCGTGCGCTGCATGCGGTCAAGCGCCGGTGCCGCGATCCAGGTGACGACGCCCGCGCCGCCGACCACGGCGAGGTAGCGCCAATCCCGGAACGTCGCCGGCGGCCGGCCGATGAGCACGTCGCGCGTGATCCCGCCGGCGAGGCCGACGACCGCCGCCAGCACGAGCACCCCGAACGGGTCAAGGCGCGCCCGCACCCCGGCCAGGCCGCCACTGATCCCGAAGACAAACGTCCCGCACAGGTTGAGCACCAGCACGGTCGTCGGGTCAAAGCTCTTCAGCAGCGTTGCGGTGACGGAGGCGCTCACGGTCGGGGACCCTACGACGTTGCGGCCGAGCTCATCGACGCCGCTCGCGGCGGCTGAGGATCTCCATGAGTCGTTCGGCCTCGTAGCCGGGGGTGGTTCCAGGCGGTCCTTGGTCATCCGCATGGTGGTCAGCCCGTGCTTGAGGTTCTCGGTGTCGCGGTCGCGGTCGTCTCTGAATGCGTCCTGGTCGGTGGAAGTCCCGGCCGTCCAGTTCGACGATGAGGTGGCCTCGGGAAGAACACGTCGACCTTGCGTCCGTGCAGCCGACGTTGATCTGGGGCACGGGCAGGTCGTACTTGGCTTGATGAAGGTGAGGAAGTCGTCCTCGAACGGGGAGCGGTGGGGTTGCGGGGGTGCTCCACGAACGGTCTGAGCAGCTTGGTGGCGGGGTGGAGCGGGTTGCGGGTGATGATGTCGTGGAGCGCGGCCAGGCGCAGGCGGCCGTCGCGGCGCTGGTCGTTGACCAGCCGGGTGAGTTGCTTGTGCGTGAGGCGGGGGGCGATGTCCAGCAGGGTCCGGGCGCGGGTGGTGGTGGGGACGCCGTGTTGGCGGGTGACGTCACGGGGCCGCTAACGACGGGCATCGATGGGTGAGGATGTGGCGTGGACGGCGATCCCCGGTGGGCAGGCTGATCTCCGGGGGTGGCTGCGTAGTGGGCCAGGAATCCCCACAGCCAGGCGGCGGAGGCGTGGCTGGCCACTGCGGTCGGGCCGCCGGCCAGGACGGCGGCGTGGATGAGGGCCTGTGGGTCCTGGCGTGCCGGGGCCAGGCAGTAGACGCCGTGGTAGCGGGTGACCAACGTGCCGGTTCCGCAGCCGCCGGTCGATACCGCCCTCGGCTCAGGCCCAGCGCCAGCAACTGCGGCCGCGTGACGTTGCCCGTCTGGCGTCGCAGCCAGCTCCCGAATCGCCGCATCACGGGGTCTTGGGAGATTCGCTCGCTCTGTGAGCATGGCTATCTCCCACTACCTATTAAGAGCCTGCAGCAGAGGGAATTCACCCCCCTCCCTCAAAAGCCCGCGTTCAGCCGCGCCGGCACCCCGGCCAACACGGGACCCCTACGACGCGACCAGTGCCCCAGCGGCCACCGCCCAGCAAGGAACCACCCCCTGACGCTGCCCGCCGCTATAGGCTTCGCGGATCGGCGCCGCCGGCGCGGTGAAAGAGGAGAGAGCCATGTTTCGTGACGTCCTTGTCGTGGTCGATGCCACGCATGACGCCAGGGAGGCCCTGAGCCAGGCGATCGACCTCGCGCAGACGTGAGCGCAGCCGCCTGACGCTGATCACGGTCGAGCGGCGCCTGCCGGCCTGCGCCTATCTCGGAGTGGCCGCGGCGCTGCCCCTCGTCATCCCGGCCGCCGAGGCCGAGGCGCGCGAGGTCATGTGCGAGGCCCTGGCGCGCGTGCCCGCCGACGTGCCGGTGACGACGGTGATCGCCACCCCGCCGATCCGCCAGGCGCTGATGACCCAGATCAGGCGCGGCGGCCACGATCTCGTCGTCATGGGCGCCCGTCCGCGCGGCATCGCTGCGGCCCGCGTTCGCCAGCGTCAGCCACTACCTCGTCCGTCGCAGCCCCGCCCCGGTCCTCGTCGTGCACGCCGTGCCGCCGCGCGGCCGGGCGTCACGCCGGCGCCGGGGGGTCCAGGACCCGGGCGCGGCGCTGGCCGACCCGCTCGCCGGTCGCCTGACGTCCGGCGGACTCAGGCGCGATGCTCGCCGAGATAGCTGGCGGCCAGCAGGGAGCTGTCGCTGCGCAGGCGCTCGGCGCTGTCGTGCAGCGACCAGCTCGCCGTGTGAGAGCACGTAGCCGCGGTCGGCGATCTCCAGGGCCAGGTGCACGTGCTGCTCCACCAGCAGCACCGCGGTCTGCTCGGTCGTCCGCCGCGGCCCGCACCACGGGGAGGAGGCGCTCGACGATGATCGGCGCGAGCCCCAGGCTGAGCTCGTCGAGCAGCAGCAGCTTGGGGCGGCGCATGAGCGCGCGCGCGATGGCCAGCATCTGCTGCTCGCCGCCGGAGAGCAGGCCGGCGCGGCGCTGGCGCAGGTCGCGCAGCGCGGGGAAGTGCTCGAACGCCGCCTCGTGGCGGTCCTCGCCGTGGCCGTCCAGGCGGAAGTGCTCGCCCACCGTCAGCCCGTAGAAGATGCCGCGGTCCTGGGGGACGTGCACCACGCCCGCGCGGACCCGGGCGGTCGGCGACAGCGCCGCCAGGTCCCGTCCCTCCAGCGCGATCGTCCCCGTGTCGGGCTTGACCAGACCGGAGATCGCGCGCAGCGTCGTCGTCTTGCCCGCGCCGTTGGCGCCCATCAGCGCCACCACCTCGCCGCCGGACACCGTGAGGCTCAGGTCGCGCAGCACCGGCGCGCCGCCGTAGCCCGCGGTCAGGCCGGTGATCTCGAGCGTCGCGGTGGCGACCGCGGTCGCCGCGGTCACCGGGAGTGACCCCGGCGGGACATGGCCAGCGGGGCGGAGTCGAGCGCCTCGGCGTCGGGCGCCGCGCGGCGGAACTCACGCGGCGAGCAGCCGTAGGCGTCGCGGAACAGCCGGCTGAAGTGCGGAGCGCTGGGCAGGCCCCAGCGGCTGGCGATCGCCGAGATCGACAGGTCGGCGTAGGCCGGGGCCTGCAGGTCGTTGCGGCAGCGCTCCAGGCGCTCGGAGCGGATCCAGTCGCAGACGCTCAGCCCCTGTCCGGCGAACACCCGGTGCAGGTAGCGCGTCGAGATGAAGCAGGCGCGGGCCACCTGCTCGGGATTGAGGTTGGGGTTGCCCAGGTTGGCGTCGATGTAGGCCTGGGCGTGCAGGAGCAGCTCGGCCTGGGAATGCGGGCGGCTGGACTGGGTGGCGTCGACGTCCAGGTACAGGCGGCGCACCAGGTCGATGACGTGCTCGGCCAGGCCGGTGTCGTTGCGCGCGATGCTGCCGTCGGCCAGGCCGGCGGCGGCGCCGCAGAAGAAGCGCACGGCGAGGCGGGGGAGTCCGGTCTGCCCGGGGATGCGGACCGCGGTGCTGGCGCGAGACGTTGGCGGCGTGCTTGCCCAGCGTGGACTTGGGCAGCTTGAGCACGAGCAGGTCAAACGGCTCTCCGGCGCGGAAGATGGCCGGCTCGGAGGTGTCGTAGGTGGTCATGTCACCCGGGGAGAGCACGCACTCCCGGTGATGCTGGGCGCCGTGCAGGTGACCGCGCAGCAGGATCGAGAGGTGCAGGCACTCCGGGTCTCCGGCGGCGATCTCGCCGCGCGTCCGGCTCATCGTGTTGGGCAGCGCCGCCACGCGGAACAGCCCCACCGAGGCCAGCCACTCGCCCCACATCCGCGCCTGGAAGCGCTCGGCGGCGTCGGTCCGGATCTTCAGCGGGTGGTAGACCTCATACGAGGAGTTGGCCCAGAACTCCACCCGATCCCGCGGCGGCACGGCAGCGGTGTCGATCAGCAAACTCATGGCTTCGCAACGCGATCCACTCAGATCGCCGCTGTGTCCCCCTCTCTCCAAAGCGGACCGCTGAGCGACGGATCCTACCACCGGCAAAACCCCTGGAAGCGCGCGAGTTAACTCTCAGCGCACACCTTGCGCGAGCGGCATTGCCGGTGAGTGCACGGTCGCTCACAGCCCCTCAGCGCGCGGCGCAGCCGCTGCAAGGATCGGCCGGCGATCACGGCCGCCAGCCACTCGGGGAGAGGGGAAGAGCAACGATGGACAGGATCCTTGCCACGCACACCGGGAGCCTCATCAGGCCACCGGAATTGCTGCAGTTCCTCGCCGCGCGCGACGCCGGCGAGAGCTACGACGAGGCGGAGTACGCGGAGGCCCTGCGCACCGCCGTCACGGACATCGTTGCACAAGCAGGTCGACGCCGGCATCGACGTCGTCGACGACGGCGAGATGGGCAAGACGAGCTGGATCACCTACCTGTACGAGCGCGTCGCGGGACTGGAGGCGCGGCTGGTGACGCTGGAGGGGGCGAGCATGCTCCCGCCCAGCCGCGACCGGCAGCAGTTCCCCGGCGCCTACGCCGAGCTCGACGCGCTCGACGAGGCCGCCACCCGCTCGAGCAACATCGCCCCCGGAGCGCGCGACGACGCGAGACGGCGAGGCCGGACACCGGCCAGGTGGTCCAGTGGGTCTGCACCGGCCCGATCACCTATGACCGCGCGGCCCTTGACCGCGACATCGCCAACCTGCGCGCCGCCCTGGAGGACCATCCGGAGCACCGAGGCCTTCCTGCCCGTGGTGGCGCCGGCGAGCGCCTACTGGCTCACCAACGAGCACTACGGCTCCGAGGAGGAGTTCATCTACGCCCTCGCCGACGCGCTGCACGAGGAGTACAAGGCGATCGTCGACGCCGGCTTCCTGCTCCAGGTCGACGACGCCGTCCTCATGCACGAGTGGGACACGATGCTGTCGCGCGGGCAGAGCGACGACGACTACCGCAAGTGGGCTCAGCTCCGCGTCGATGCGCTCAACCACGCGCTGCGCGGGCTGCCCGAGGATCGGGTCCGCTACCACGTGTGCTGGGGCAGCTGGCATGGCCCGCACGCGTACGACCCGCCCCTGCAGGACACCGTCGGCCTCATCCTGCAGGTCACCGCCGGCTACTACGCCATGGAGCAGGCCAACTCCCGCCACGAGCACGAGTGGCGGGTGTGGGAGGACGTGGCGCTCCCGGAGGGCAAGAAGCTCATCCCGGGGGTGGTCACGCATCACACCAACGTCGTCGAGCACCCGGAGCTCGTTGCCCAGCGGCTCGTCCGCCTGGCCAACGTCGTCGGACGGGAGAACGTGCTGGCCGGAACCGACTGCGGCTTTGCCCAGGGCGCGTTCATCCATCGCGTGCATCCCGAGATCCAGTGGGCCGAAGCTCGCCGCGCTCGCCGAGGGGGCCCGGATCGCCTCTCGCGAGCTCTGGGGAGCCGCCGCGGCCGTGTGAGGCCAGAGCCCAGGTCGGCTCATCGCTCACGACACCAGTTCATCGCAGAGGAGAGAAAGTGATCACGGAAGCTCATCGCTGGTTGGTCAGGGCGGCCACCGTCGCGGTCGCCGCCGTGGCCGTCGCCGGCTGCGGGTCCAGCAGTAGCAGCAGCAGTAGCCAGAGCAGCAGCGCCGCCGCCGGCGCCACCACCTCGGCGGCCGCCACGAGCAGCGCGGCGGGCACCACCTCGACGTCGGCGGGCACCGGCTCGGGCTCGGGCGGCGCGGGCGCCCAGGCGGTCACCGACTACCAGACCTACGTCGGCGGCAAGGCCGGCAAGGCCGACGCGTCGCTGCCGCCGGTCACCATCGGCTGGATCAACCAGCAGGGCGGCCAGCAGGCGATCGGCCCGCTGGCGACCATCGGCGCGCAGACCGCCGTCAAATACATCAACTCAGAGCTCGGCGGCGTGGACGGCCACCCGTCGCAGCTCAAGACCTGCTTCATCACCAGCGCCGAGGAGGAGGGCAAGACCTGCGCCCAGCAGCTCCTGGCCGACAAGTCCGTGGACGTCATCGACGAGGGCGCTGTGGCCATCGGCATCCAGTCGTTCTACTCGACGATCGCGGCCGCCAAGCCGGTCATCGTCGGCGTGGCGGTCACGCCGGTGGACTCCGTCCAGAAGAACTCGGTGATCATGTTCGGCGACGTCACCCACGTGCTGGGGCCGTTCGGCACCTACGCCACGCAGGTGCTGCACGCCAAGACCGCCGCGCTCATCTACCCCAACATCGCCGGGATCACCGACGGCGCGGCCGCCATCGACGCGTCGCTCAAGCAGGCCGGCGTGTCGGTCAAGAAGGTCGCCTACGACGAGTCCTCGACGGACCTCATCGGCCCGCTGACCAGCGCCGGGGCCACCTCGGCGGACATGGTCATCCCCTACAGCGACTCGTCGGGCTGCGTGAACCTGGCCAAGGGCCTCAAGCAGCTGGGCATCACCGACGCCAAGAAGATCGTCTCGGCGCCGCTGTGCCTCAACGGCCAGGTCGCGGCCGGCCTCGGGGGCGACTTCCCGATCTGGACCTACGCGATCGCCAGCTCGCTGTTCGGCGACCCCACCGACCCGGGGATGCCGGCGTACATGAAGGCAGCGACCAAGACTCGAGCCCGCCGGCGACCTGCCGGATCCGTGGAACATCGTCTCGTTCGCGCAGGTGCTGACCACGGCGCGCTTCCTCAACGAGCTCGGCTACGGCAAGGTCACCCCGGCCAAGATCCTGGCCAAGGCCAAGGCGTTCACCGGGCCGGTGGCGCTGGGCGCGCCGCAGCTGGCCTGCGGCAAGTACCCGTCGGCCCCGGCGGTGTGCAACGACCGCGCGCAGTTCTTCGAGTACCACGGCAAGCACGCCTTCGTGAAGGTGGCGTCCTGGCTGCAGCCGCCCTCGTGATCGGAGCCGGTGCGAGGCCGGATCGCGGCGTGGGCGCGGTGGGCGGGGCGGGCGGGCCGCTAGTCCCTCCGCCTGAGCGGGCATGACACAGATCCTCCTGTTCATCCTGCTCGGGCTGGGGCCCGGGGCGCTCATCGCCGCGATCTCGCTGGGGGTGGTGCTCACCTACCGGGGGTCCGGGGTGATCAACCTGGCCACCGGCGGCGTCGCCATGGTCGGCGGCTATGCCTACTGGGCGCTGAAGACCGGGCAGGTCGCCGGCGTCCAGATGGGCACGGCGCCGGCGCTGGTGTGCAGCCTGGTCATCGTCCTCATCTTCGGCGTGCTGGTGGAGCTGATCGCCTTCCGGCCGCTGCGCAATGCCTCGCCGCTGGCCAAGCTGGTGTCCTCGCTCGGCGTGCTGCTCATCGCCCAGGCGATGGTGCTGCTGGCCTTCGGCAATACGCCGCAGCCCGAGCCGACGATCCTGCCCCAGAGCACCGTCCACGTTCTCGGCGCGGTCATCCCGGTGGATCGGTTCATCCTCACCGGGATCGTCATCGCGCTGGCGGCGGCACTGGCGGCCGCCTACCGATGGTCGCGGTTTGGGTTGGCGACACGCGCAGCGTCGGAGAACGAGGTGGCGGCGATGCTCGGGGGGCTCTCGCCCCGGCTGCTCTCGCTCGGGAACACGCTGGTGGCCTCGTTCATCGCCGGCGCCGTCGGGATCCTGGCCGCGGCGATCACCGAGCTTGACTCAGAGACTCTGCCGCTCCAGATCGTCCCGGCGCTGACAGCGGCGCTGATCGCGCGCTTCACCTCGTTCAGCCTCGCCTGCGCCGCCGGGATCGCGCTGGGGATCATCGAGTCGCTCATCCAGTACGCCAGCTCGCAGACATGGTTCCCGCAGGCCGGCGGCTCGGCCATCCCGGGCGTCGCGGAGCTGGTCGTCTTCCTCATCACCGTGGCGGTCATGTTCCTGCGCGGCGCCAGCCTGCCCCGGCGCGGCGACCTGGTCGAGCGCAGCCTGCCGCAGGTGCCGCGCCCCAACAACCTCGTGCGGACCGCGCTGATCGCCGGCGTCGTCTGCGCGGTGGCGCTCGTCGTGCTCCCCTACGACTTCCGCGAGGCGCTCATCAACACTCTGATCGGCACGGTGATGGCGCTCTCGCTGGTGGTGCTCACCGGCTTCGTCGGCCAGATCTCCGTCGTGCAGCTCTCGCTCGCCGGTGTGTCGGGCTTCACCATCTCGCACCTGGCCGTCAACGCGGGCATCGGCTTCCCCTTTGCCCTCATCATCGGGACCGCGGGCGCGCTCGTGCTGGGCATGATCACCGCCGTCTCGGCCCTGCGGGTCCGGGGCGTCAGCCTGGCGGTGGTGACGCTCGCCGCCGCGGTGGCGATCCAGAACTTCGGCTTCACCAACCCCACCTGGGGCGGCGGCCAGACCGGCTCGCCCGTGCCCGAGCCCCACCTCCTCGGGCTCGACCTCGGGCCCGCGGCCCACTTCCGCGGCCTGGACGGCAACCAGCCCAGCCCGATCTTCGGCTGGGTGGTGCTCATCCTCACCATCGCGCTGTGCCTGGCGGTGGGGTACGTGCGACGCGGCAAGCTGGGGCAGCGCATGCTCGCGGTGCGCTCCAACGAGCGCGCCGCCGCCGCGGCGGCGATCAACCCGCGCAACGTCAAGCTCGCCGCGTTCGCCATCAGCGCGGTCATCGCCGGCGTCGCCGGGTCGCTGTACGCCTACAACTTCGGCTCGGTGAGCGGCGACCGCTTCGCCGCCGTCGTGGCCCTCAGCCTGATCGCCTTCGCCTACGCGGGCGGGATCACGCTCATCTCGGGCGCGGCCTTCGCCGGCCTCATCTCCACCCAGGCGCTGTTCCCCTACGCCCTGGACAAGTGGTTCGGGCTCAACGGCAACTGGTTCCTGCTCTTCGGCGGGGTCATCCTCGTGGTCACCCTGATCCAGAACCCCGAGGGCGTCGCCGGCGCCTTCTACCGCCAGACCCACCGCCGGCCCACCTTCAGCCCCGACCTGCCCGAGGTGGCGCTGCGCCCGCCCGAGGCCGAGGCCGACGCCGCCGACGCCGCCGACGCCGCCGACGCGCGCGAGCGCGGCCGCGCGGCCGCGGCGGGACAGGGACGGCGGCGGGCGGGCTCCGATGCTCAGCCGGTGCTGCGCGTCCGCGGGCTCTCGGTCGCCTTCGGCGGCGTCCACGCCCTCACCGACGTCGACCTCCAGGTCGGGGAGGGCGAGCTGGTCGGGCTCATCGGGCCCAACGGCGCGGGCAAGACGACGTTCATCGACGCCGTCACCGGGTTCGTGCGCCACTCGGGCAGCGTCGAGCTGCGCGGCCAGGCCGTCGCCGGCCAGGCGCCCCACGCCATCGCCGCCCTGGGCTGCGCGCGCACCTGGCAGGGCACCGACCTGTTCGACGACCTCGACGTCCGCGAGAACCTCACCGTCGCCGCGGGCGCGACCGCCGCCCCCGAGGACATCGAGGCGGTCCTGGAGCGGATGGGCCTGGCCCCGGTGGCCGAGGCGATGCCCGCCGAGCTCTCCGAGGGTCAGCGCAAGCTCGTCGGGCTGGCCCGCGCGGTGGTCGGGACGCCCGGGGCTGCTGTGTCTCGACGAGCCCGCCGCCGGCATGGACACCCGGGAGAGCCAGGCTCTGGGGCGGCGGCTGCGCGAGCTGGCCGATCACGGGCCAGTCGACGCTGCTCATCGACCATGACATGGGGCTGGTGCTGGGCATCTGTGACCGGGTGGTGGTGCTGGAGTTCGGGCGCGTGATCGCCAACGGGGCGCCCGAGGTGGTGCGCCGGGACCCGGCCGTCATGGCCGCCTACCTGGGAAGCGCGGCCGAGGCGGCAGCCGCCGCCGTGGACCCGGCGACCTGAGGGGTGACGCGGCGGCACGGGGACCATCAACATGACAGAGGGAGAACGAGGCCATGAGTGAGCGAAGTCTCGACGACCTGCTGGGGGAGAGTGTCAGTCCCGCGGTCCTGTTGCGCAACTCACAGGCGGGTCCCAACGTCTATCCCGGCGTCCCCGCCGAGTTCACCAACTGGCGCGACGAGCAGCTGGCGTGGCAGCGCACGTGCGTGCTGTTCAACCAGTCCTACCACATGGCGGAGCTCGCGGTGCGCGGCCCCGACGCGCTCGCCCTCCTCTCTCACCTCGGTGTGAATACGTTTGCCAACTTCAGCGGTGGACAAGGCCAAGCAGTTCGTCCCGTGCACCCCGGACGGCTATGTCATCGGCGACGTCATCCTGTTCCATCTCGCCGACGACGAGTTCAACATGGTGGGCCGGGCACCGGTGCTCAATTGGGTCACCTTCCACGCCCAGACCGGCGGCTACGACGTCGAGCTGGACGCGATGAACGCAGTGCGATGCGCTCAGACGGCCGGCGGCGCTCCTACCGCTTCCAGATCCAGGGGCCGCGGGCGATGGAAGTCATCGACGCCGTGCTCGGCCGCGCCGCTCCGGACCTGAAGTTCTTCAACCTGACCACCGTCCAGATCGCGGGCCACGAGGTCCGCGCGCTGCGCCACGGGATGGCCGGTCAGGCCGGCTGGGAGCTGTTCGGGCCCTGGGACGACGGCGAGGCCGTCCGCGAGGCGCTCGTCGCCACCGGGGAGGAGTTCGGGCTGCGCCAGGTCGGCGGGCGCGCGTACTCGTCAAACGCGCTGGAGTCGGGCTGGATCCCGTCGCCGCTGCCCGCCATCTACACCGGCGAGGCGTTGGAGGACTACCGCCGCTGGCTGCCGGCCGCGGGCTACGAGGGTGCGGCGTCGATCGGCGGGAGCTTCTACTCCGACGACATCGAGGACTACTACTTCACGCCCTGGGACCTCGGCTACGGCCATCTGGTCAAGTTCGACCATGACTTCATCGGCCGCGCGGCGCTCGAGCAGATGGCGCGCGACGACGAGCATCGCGTCAAGGTCACGCTCGCGCTCGACGACGACGACGTCGCGCGCACCATCGCCATGATGTTCGGTCCTGGCGAGCGGGCCAAGTTCATGGACTGGCCGTCGGCTGTCTACGCCATGCACCCCTTCGACAAGGTCACCGTCAACGGCGGCACCGTCGGGGTCTCGACGTGGATCGGCTACAGCGCCAACGAGGGCAAGATGCTCACGCTCGCGGTGCTCGACGCCCAGCACGCCGACCCCGGCACCGAGGTGACGCTCGTGTGGGGCGAGGAGGACGGCGGCTCGGGCAAGCCCACCGTCGAGCGCCACGTGCAGACCGAGCTGCGGGCGGTCGTGGCCCCCGTGCCCTACGTGGAGAGCGTCCGGCGCGCCTACGCCCCCGACAGCTGGCGGGCGACGCCGTCCACCAGCTCCAGGTAGCTGCGGCACACCAGCTCCGCGCGGCACACCAGCGCCAGCGGCGACGTGACCGGCAGGAGGCTGGTCAGGCCCGCCTGCGCCACCGCGGCATCGTGCTCGCCGCACCGCGCCCGCCGCGCGAAGTACCGCGTCACCGCGTGCTCAAAGCCGTAGCGCCGGCGCAGCGCCGCGCATTGGACCGCGGCCAGCGGCGCCAGGGCGGACTCGACGGCCCAGATCGTGACCAGGTGCTCGGCCAGCGAGGCGGTCTCCGGGCGCCACGCGCCGACGCACGCGAGGGTCTCGGGGAGCGGGTCCTCGCCGAAGTACCAGGCCGAGCCCGACCAGCCGGTCGCCGACGCGAAGCGCAGCCACAGTGACAGCGCCCGCTCCTGGCCGGCGGCGTAGCGGGCCAGCTGCTCGGCCAGGAGACCGTCGGCCAGGCGGGCGGCCGCGGCCCCGGCGTCGGCGAGCGCGCAGACCGCGTGGTAGTGCTCGGCGGCGAACAGGCGCAGGTCGTCCGCCGTCAGCTCGCCGCCGGCCCACCGGCGCATGAACGGGTGGCTCGCCGGGCTCCACGCCTCGTCCACTGCCGCCAGCTCGCGCTCGAGTCGCTCCGCCTGGGCGAAGCGGCTCCAGGCGATGTCCTGGAACGTCTGGGCCGACGAGGGCAGGCGCATGGATCAATGGGCGGCGGCGGTGCGCCAGCCCTCCGCGTACTCCGTGCGCGCGGTCACCGAGTACGGCACGGGGCTGACCACGGCGCGCACGTGGAGCTGCTGGTGGGGTTCCACCGTCGTCTTGCGCGAGCCACCACCGGGCTCGCCCCACACGACGGTCACCTCGCTGCCGATCTCGACCTTCGGGTCGATCGTGGCCAGCGACAGCGCGCGCTTCTCGTTGGCGCTGTAGCCGCTGAACATCGAGTAGCCGATGACGTTGCCGTCGGGGTCGAGCACGGAGTCGAAGTTGGACGACCCGTAGTTGGCGATCGGGAGGTCGAAGAACTGGTAGGAGTCGCCCTCGACGTCGAACAGCGAGGCGAAGATCTTGGCCACGTCCTCGCCGTCCCAGGCGAGCGTGACCTTGTGGTGCTGGGAGTCGGCGTCGATCTCAGCGAGGGCGTCGCGTCCGATGAAATCGTGGTCGGGCTTGACGAATTGGCCGTACCCGAGCTCCCACGGGTTGAGGTAGTAGTCCTCGATGTCGTCGGAGACGAAGCTCCCGGCCAGCGTGTTGGTGGCCTCGTAGCTGTCGGCGCCGAGCCACTCGCGGTAGCCGCGCAGCTCTTCGCCGGTGTAGATGGCGGGCAGCGGGGATGGGATCCAGCCCGACTCCAGCGTGTTGGAGGCGTAGGCCCGCGCGCCGCACGGCTCCATGCCGAACTCTTGCCCGGCCTGAAGGATCGTGCCGCGGATCTCGTCGTAGCTCTCATACGGGCCCCACAGCTCCAGGCCGGGGGCGCCGGCCATTCCGTGGCGCAGGGTGCGCACGCGCTGGCCGCCGACGTTCATCTCCGCCATGCGGAAGAACTTGAGCTGCTCCAGCGGGCCGCCGTTGACCTTCTCGATGACCTGCCAGGCGTTCGGTCCCTGGATCTGAAAGCGCCAGTACGCGCGGGTCACGGCCTTGCCGTAGGGACGTGAGGGCGAGCGGTCGTCCTTCTCGATCTCGACGTCGTAGCCGCCCTTCTCGGCCTGATAGGCCAGCCAGTTGGACACGGGCGCGCGCCCGACCCACACGTACTCCTCCTCGTCGAGATGAAAGAGGATGCCGTCGCCGATCACGTTCCCCGCCGGCGTGCACGGCACGAACTGCTTGGCCATGTTGACGGGGAAGTTGGCGACGCTGTTGATGCCCGTATCGGAGATGAGCTTGATCGCGCCGGGCCCGCGCATGAACAGGTTGGCCATGTGGTGGGTCTGGTCGAAGAGAACCGCGGTCTCCCGCCACGCGCGCTGCTCACGGCGCCAGTTGGTGAACTCGTAGGGCACCACCGGGTAGATGTAGGCGCCGATCTGCGAGTTACGCAGCAGCTCGACGGTGTTACCGGAGGCGTCGAGCAGCTCCTGCAGGTTACTGGGGGTCATGGGTCTCTCTCCTTTTTCTGGCCGTGCGCTGCGCCGGCCTAAGCCGGCCGCTGCTCGGGCTCGGCGAAGGCCCGAGGGGCGGCCGGTGCCGTTGGCCGGGCGGGGCCGGTACTGGAGCGCGCATCGTCGTGCGCGCGCTGCCACTGCCAGGTCTCGAGCAGTTGGTTGAAGGTGAAGATGTGAAAGCCCGCGATATTGAGCTCTGGGTCGTCGACCGCTGGAGCGAGCTTCGCATAGAGCTTGTCCGCTGTCGATCCTTTGGACAGCAGCGCACGGATCCCACGCTGCTTGCGCAGAAATGACAGTGACGGACCGACGCCGATCCGCGCCGACAGCTCCAGGAGCTTGGTGCGCGACACCTTGCCGGGAACGCCGATCAGACGGGCAGCGCCATGCCACCGGCGCGCTGGCGCGCGACCCACGACAGCAGGGTGTCGGGGTCAAAGCACATCTGCGTCGCCACGTAGTCGGCATGCCCGCTCTTGTGCGCGAGCGCGTGCTCCAGCGCCTCGTCGGGGATGGCGGGATGGCCCTCGGGGTAGCCGGCGATGCCGATCGTCCGGGGCCGCTGCGGGTGGGCGGCGACGACGTCGATGAGCTCGACGGCGGAGGCGTAGGCGCCGAGCGGCCGGTCGGCGTCGCCGCCGATGAGGAAGAGGTCGTCGGCGCGGGCCTGAGCCATCGCGGCCAGGATCCGGTCCAGATGGTCACGGTCACTGATCATGCGCGCGGCGACGTGCACGGTCACCTGATGGCCCAGCTCACGCAGCTTCCCCGCGAACTCGATCGAGCGGTCGGGGCCGTGCTTGGGCGAGCACGTGATGGTGAGGCGCACCTTCTCGGGCAGCCGGGCGGCCTCCTCCAGGCTCCGCGCGAAGGGGAGGACCTCAAAGCGCGCGGGCTCGAGCGGGCAGGTGACCAGTCGTGTGTCCACCACCTGAAGCCTCCCGGAAGCAAAGGGGCTGTGGCACTCTCAAAAGTTCAGGTTTCTCCTACCCTTTGGGTGGGTGAGGACCGCGATCGTCATCGGCGCCGGCCCGGGCATAGGCCTGTCCGTGGCCCAGCGGATCGCCCGCGAGGGCATGCCCGTCGGGGTGATCGCGCGCGCCGGGCCGACCGTCGACTCGGCGCGCGCCGCCCTGTCGGGTCACAAGGTGCACGGGGTCGCAGCGGACGCGACCGACGAGGCGGCGCTGTGCCGTGCCCTGGACGAGATCGTCGAGCGCCTCGGGCCGCCCGAGCTGCTGGTCTACAACGCCGCCCTCATGCGCTCAGACGCGATCGGGGAGCTCAGCGCGGCCCAGCACCTCAACGCGTGGGCGGTCAACGTCGTCGGCGCGATCACCGCTGCGGCGCACGTCGCGCCGGGCATGGCCGAGCGCGGCCGCGGGACGATCGTGATCACCGGCGGGATGCCCGAACCGGTGCCCGCCTACACCAGCCTCTCGCTGGGCAAGGCCGGGGTCCGGACGCTGGTGACGCTGCTGCACGGAACCTATGGCGCCGCCGGTGTCCACGCGGCGAGCGTGACCGTGCTGGGCGAGGTCGCGCGCGGCGGTGCTTTTGACCCCGACGACATCGCCGAGCACTACTGGCGGCTGCACACCCAACCGCCCGGCGCGTGGGAGCACGAGGTCGTTCATCAGGCCTCCCCACCCACTCGGGGACAGCGGTAGCTGCTGGCAGGCGCCGTCGCCCGGTTCTCACTTGCAAACGGGGTCGCGCCGGGCTTAGGATCGCCGCACTGGATCTGCCGTTGGGAGGTGCACCGTGCGGAGTCGAGCCCGTTTCTGTCTGGCGCTGGGTTGGGTGTTGTCTGTCGGGCTTGTGTTTGCCCCGGGTGCCTTGGCCAACGGCCCGGTGGCGTCGTATGCGAGCGCGGTCGCGGGGACCGCCTCCCCCGTTGGAACGACCGCCACGCCGAGCGCCGCCCTGGCGGCGCCGGCGACGGCGCCCGTTCGCGGCGTCCGCCGGATCCCGCACGGGTCGTCGATCGCGGCCCCGCTGGTGGCCGCGTCGCCGCGCGCGAACGGGTCTGCCCTGGCCGCCGCACCGTCATCGCTGCTGGCCAACTTCAATGGCGTGAGCAGCCGCGACAGCGCCGTGACCAACTTCGGCCAGGAGTTCGAGCCGCCTGACCAGGGCCTGTGCGCCGGCAATGGCTTCGTCGTGGAGATGGTCAACTCCGCCTATACGGTCTACCGGCCCGACGGGAGCGTCGTCACGGGGCCGTTCAACGTCAACGGACCCTTCGACGAAGGGCTGACCGAGTTCACCAGCGACCCCCGCTGCCAGTACGACGCGGCCAGCCACACGTGGTTCGCGACGATCCTCTTCATCAACAGCGCCAGCACACAGTCCCGTCTCGATGTGGCGGTCAACACCTCCGGCGATCCCACCACCCCGTGGACCGATTACCAGATCGAGACCACCGGCATGGGCGGGAAGACCGGTCCCAAGGATCCGGGATGTCCGTGTTTCGGTGATCAGCCGACGCTGGGCATCGACGCGTTCAATGTGTACGTTACGACCAACGAGTTCTCGATCCTGGGTCCGCAGTTCAACGGCGCCCAGATCTACGCCATCGCCAAGAAGGATCTTGTGGCGGCCGGCCCGACGGCCGTGCCGGCGCACTTCGTGCACTTCGACAAGCTGAGCATCGGTGGCGCCGTGGCGAACTCGATCCAGCCGGCGCTCACCAGCGGGAACCCCACGGCCGAGTACTTCCTGAACTCGCTCGATCCCAACGGGACCTTTGACCAGCGCATCGGCGTCTGGGCCATGACCAACCGCGGTGTTGTGGCCACCGGCGGTACGCCCACGCTCTCCAGCCTGGTGCTCGGGTCCGAGGCGTACGGCATCCCTCCGGGAGCGCAGCAGAAGGGCGCGAGCAGCCTCATCGACGCAGGCGATGACCGGATGCAGCAGACCCAGTTCATCAATGGCGATGTCTGGGGCGAGCTCGACACCTCGGTCACGATCGCCAACGATCCCGCCGCGCGCGCCGGCGCGGCGTGGTTCGATGTCCGTCCCACCCTCAGAGGCGGCGTGCTCAGCTCGGCGACGATGCGCCGTCAGGGCTACGTTGCGCTCTCGGGCAACTATCTGCTGTACCCCGCGCTCCAGGCGACGCCTGCAGGCAACGCGGTGATGGTGATGACGCTGTCGGGCGCCACCCACTTCCCCAGCGCGGCGTACTCCGTGCTGCCATCGGGCGGAACGTCGTTTGGGCCCGTGACCGTTGCGGCGGCCGGTAAGAACAACTACGACCCGGCCGCCACGCGCTGGGGCGACTATTCGTGGGCGGTGCTCGACCCATCCGGCAACTCGGTGTGGATGGCGACGGAGTACATACCGCCCAAGGCCAGCCAGACCCCGGACGGTCTCAGGAACTGGGGCACCCGCGTCCTGGATCTCGCGATCCACTGATACGCAACCCCACCGATCTGCGCGTGTCAGCGATCTGCTGACGCGCGCTCGGCGGGCCTACCGGATCCCGCTGTCAAAGCGGATTGTCAGCGCGCTGAAATGGTGGGGGGTGACGCTGACCGTGCGTGAACGCGCCCGCGGGAATGGCCTTCCGTTCTGGGGCGTGAGCAGGTAGCGACCGGCGAGGAGCCGCACGGTGAAGCGACCGTTCGCCGCTGATCGCACGCGGGCGGCGACGGTCCCTGCGGGCTCACGCGTGATCGTGATCCGTGCTCGGAAGGGGCGGACACAGGTGCGCCCGGGTCGCTGCACGGGGCACGTTGGGCCGTAGAGCACGAGCCCGTGGATCCCGGAGTCCGGACGCGCCGGCGCGGCCGCCGGCAACGCGCCTGCCGTTCCCAGCCATAGTCCGGCGACGGCAGCGAGCGTGCATCCGGTCAGGGCAGCGACGCGCATCGCGCCATCTTGAACTGCGCCGGCGATGGGCGCAAGGCCGTAGGGCGGCCATCGGTACCCTCGATCGCATCACCACGAGCACCGCTGAGCAGATCCACGCAGGACCCGAGTCCGCCGGCCCCGGCGAGGAGACCCACATCGACCGCGCGCTCCTCGCGGTCGCGTCGGTCGTCGTGCTGGGGACGATCATGTCGATCCTGGACACGACGGTCGTCAACGTCGCCATCAGGACGCTGGCCGTCCGCTTCAACACGACCCTGCCCACGATCCAGTGGGTGGCGACCGGGTACACGCTGGCGCTGGCCGCCGTCATCCCGCTCAGCGGCTGGATCGCCGACCGCTTCGGGACCAAGCGCCTCTACATGATCTCGATCGCCCTGTTCCTGTGCGGCTCAGCGCTCTCGGGCCTGGCCTGGTCCGCGGGCTCGATCATCGTCTTCCGCGTGCTCCAGGGCCTCGGCGGCGGCATGATCATGCCGGCCGGCATGACGATCCTCACTCGCGCCGCCGGGCCTCAGCGGATCGGCCGGGTCATGAGCATCATCGGGGTGCCGATGCTGCTGGGGCCGATCCTGGGCCCGATCCTCGGCGGCTGGCTGGTCGCCGACGTCTCGTGGCGCTGGATCTTCTTCATCAACGTGCCGATCGGGTTCGTCGCCCTGGCGCTCGCCTCGCGCATCCTGCCGCGTGACGTCGCCGCGCATGACCAGAAGCTCGACTTCGTCGACTTCCTGCTGCTCTCTCCGGGGCTGGCGCTGGCCATCTACGGCCTGGCCGAGACCAACTCCGCCGGCGGCTTCGGATCGGCCAAGGTGCTCCTGCCACTGGTGGCGGGCATCGTGCTGCTGGCCGTGTTCGTGTGGCACGCGCTGCGCGCCAGCGCCCCCCTCGTCGACCTGCGGCTGTTCAAGGACCGGACGTTCGCGATGTCCTCGACGATGCTCGTGCTCGTGGTCATCTCGGTGTTCGGGTCCTTCCTCCTGCTCCCGCTCTACTTCCAGACGGTCCGTGGCGAGTCGGCCCTGCAGAGCGGGCTTCTGCTTGCCCCGCAGGGCCTGGGCGCGATGATCGCGATGCCGCTCGCCGGCATCCTTTCCGACCGCACCGGGCCGGGCAAGATCGTCCCCTTCGGCCTGCTGGCCATCATCGGCGCGGTGCTGTGGCTGACCCAGATCGGTCCCGACACCTCCTACGTCGGCACCAGCGTGGACCTGTTCGTGTTCGGCTTCGGGATGGGGTTCACCATGATGCCGACGTTCACCGGCGCGATGCAGTCCATCCGCAAGGAGGCGGTGGCCCGCGCCAGCACCGCGCTCAACATCCTCCAGCAGACCGGCGCCTCGATCGGCACCGCGGTGCTGACGGTGATCCTGGCCGCCGCGCTCACCGATCGCCTGGGGCACGGCACCAACATCGCCGGCAGCGGCACGGTGGCGCCCGCGTTGCGCCACCACGTGGCGTCGCTGCAGGCCGCGTCCTTCGGGCACACCTTCTGGTGGGCGCTGGCCCTGCTCGTGGCCGCGCTGGCGTTCTCGGCGATGCTGCCCAAGCGCAAGCCCGCCAACGCGACCGCGGGCCCGCCCATCCCGATCGGCTAAGCGCCGCCGGCGCCGCCGGCGCCGCCGACGAGGCCGACCAGGCGCCGGGCCACGTCGTCCATCAGCGCCTCCTCGCCCGTGGTCACCCGGGCATGCCCGGGCAGCCCGAACTCGCTGCCGGCTCGGACGAGGATGCCCTGGTGTGCGAGTGCCTCGCACACCTCGACGTCATCGGCGCCGCCCAGGTCCAGCAGGACGAAGTTGGCGTCTGACGGGATGGCGCGGATCGCCGTGGTCCGCAGCGGATCGCACAGCGCCCGGCGGGCGCGGGTCACCTGCTCCCGGCGGGCCGGCAGCCGATCGGTGCGCCGCAGGCTGGCGACGCCCGCCGCCAGCGCGGCGACGTTGACGTTGAACGGCTCCTGCACGGCGTTGACGTGCGTGGCCAGGGCGGGGTCGATGAGCAGGTAGCCGAGTCGCAGCCCGGCCAGTCCGAAGATCTTGGAGAACGTCCGCATGACGATCACGGGCCGGCCGGCACGGATGTCGGCGAGGCGGTCGATGCGCCGCTCCGGCGCGATGTAGTCGATGTAGGCCTCGTCGGCCACGACCGCGCAGTCGCCGGGCAGCGCCTCCAGGAACGCCGCCCAGTCCGAGGGGTCAAGGCGCCGCCCCGTGGGGTTGTTGGGGTCGCAGACCCAGACCAGCTTGGCGCGCGCGTCGGTGGCGGCGCCGGCGATCGCCTCCAGGTCGAGCCTCAGAGCGGGGTCGGTGGGCACCCGCCGCACGTCGGCGCCGGCGGTGGCGCACACCTGGGCGTAGAGGCCGTAGGTGGGGCGGGGGACGATGACGCGGTCGCCCGCCTCGATGAACGCGGCGGCCAGCGCGAGGGTCAGCGCCTGGATGCCGTGGCCGGGGATCACCTCGTCGGGACGGGCGCCCGCCCATGCGGCGACGTCGTGGCGCAGTTGATCGTAGGCCTCCTCGGGGTAGGCCCAGGCGGCGTCCAGGGCCGCCGCCGTCTCCTCGACGACGCCCGGCAGTGGGCCGAACAGGTTCTCGTTCCAGTTGAGGCGGATGAGGTCCTCGCGGCCGAGCCGCGCCTTGGTCTCCTGGGCGCTGGCGCCCGGGACGTACGGGCCCGCCCCGAGGACGGAGCGGCGCAGCAGCCGGTCGTAGGCCATGGCGGGCCGGAGGCTAGTGGACGCGTGCGCCGACGGCGCGCTCACGCCGGCAAGGTGACGGCAAGACGGGGTCAAGGGCACGGCAAGGGCGGCGGGCGAGAGTGCCGCCGTCTCAGCAACCCCATTCCCAGGAGAGCCAATGAACGCGTACACACGCATCGCCGTACTCGCCGCCTGCACGGTGACCGGCACGGCGCTCGCCGCCGCGTCGTCCGCGGGCGCGGCGACGATCACCCGCGCCCCGGCGGCGCCCTCGTCGTCACCGCGGCCCCGGGCGAGCAGAACCACGTTGCCCTGGCGGATGTTTCTCACCCCCGAGGACATGTGGGAGCCTCGCCGCCACCGGGAGGTTCACCCTCACGCGCGGGTAGAGGAGCGGTCCTGACGCGCGTGCAGCACGGCTGAGATCGCGAAGAACAGCGCCATCAGCACGGCGAACCCTCCGAACCCAAGGCCGAGCCCGAGCCCGAGCGAGTGGGCGCCGACCACGAGCGCCAGCAGCAGAGCAGTGGCGCCGGCGAGCCCGATGGGACGTGCCCGCAACAGGCTGATGGCCAGGATCACGGCGGTCACTCCGATCAGCGAGCCGCGATGGAAGACGAGCTTGGCGAGCGCCTCCGACTTCAGCGCCGCGAGCACGAGCCCCCCGATCAGCGCGGGCCAGCGGCGATTGCGCGTACGCGATCGCGTCGTTGTCGCCCCGGTACCGGGCTTCTCCAGCTCGGTCACATGTCGATGCTACCCGCGCGGGCCCGGTCCCGCACAAGCTTGGGCCGGCGCGGGCGTGAGCAGGAGATGCCGGCTGGGTACCTTGTCTTGTAAGTGGTGAAATAGCGGGACCGGCACAGGAACACGAGTGGCGGTGAGCGTCATGAACATGTTGGTATTGGCTGACGAGCGGTATCCCGGATGCGTGAAGGTGGAACGCACTCCGGCCCTGGTACGGGTACGCGCCCGCGTCCACGCGCGCCAGAGCGACCGAGCCCTGGCCTCCGGGATCTCGCCCGACTCCAACGCATGCCTCTCAGTCCGGGCCCACGAGCTCATCGGCTGTCCGAAGCGCGCGGCGCTGGCGCGGGCGATCCGGAGGCTGGTCGACGACGCCGGCCACCCCCTGGGCCCGAGGAGCCTCCACGTTCCCATCTGCCGCTCCAAGATCCGGCGATCGCGCGACACCCTGGAGGGTCTGGCCGACCGCCTGCTCAGCGATGGCCCCCTCGACGCCCGCGGCCTCGCCCAGATCCGCCTCCTGCTCAGCGACGGGGCCGGTCCGCTCTATGACCGTCCGAGCGCCGACGACCTCGTGCCCGCGCTGGAGTCGGCGATCGCCGCCCTCGAGGTCGTAGCGCCGTAGCGCCGTAGCGCCGCAGCGCCGCGGCACGGCAGCGCCGCAGCGCCGCAGCGCCGCAGCGACAGAGCGCTCAGCCGGGGGTGTCGGCGTCGATGACGCCCGACTGGTAGGCCAGCACCACCGCCTGGACGCGGTCGCGCAGGCCGAGCTTGGCGAGGATGTGGGTGACGTGGGTCTTGACGGTGGTCTCTGAGATGAAGAGCTCGCTCCCGATCTCCTGGTTGGAGAGCCCACCGGCGATGAGGCGCAGGATGTCCTGCTCGCGGGCGGTGAGGTCGTCGAGCTCCTTCGCGGGCGTCGGGCGCGGAATCCGCGCGAACTGCTTGATCACGCGTTTGGTGATGGCGGGCGAGAGCAGGGCGTCTCCGGCGGCGACGATCCGGATGGCCGCGATGAGCTGCTCGGGCGGATCGTCCTTGAGCACGAACCCGCTGGCTCCCGCCCGCAGGGCCTCATAGACGTATTCGTCGAGGCCGAAGGTGGTGAGGATGAGGATCCGAGCGGTGCCATCGGCCTCGAGGATCCGGCGGGTGGCCTGCAGGCCATCGAGCTCGGGCATGCGGATGTCCATGAGAATGACCGTCGGGGCAAAGCGCGCCGCCTTGGCCACCGCCTCGCGTCCGTCGCTCGCCTCGGCCACGACCTCGATGTCGTCCTCGTCTGAGAGCAGCATCCGGAAGCCGGCGCGGACCATCGACTGGTCGTCGGCGATGAGGACGCGAATGGTCATACCCGCGTCACCGGGAGCCGGGTGCTGAGGGTGAAGCCTCCGCTGCGCGCGGTGCCGGTGGCCATCTCGCCGCCGTAGAGCTTGACGCGCTCATGGATCCCGATCAGCCCATGGCCGAGCGCGTCGGGCGCAACGACCCCCGTGCCGTCGTCGCGCACCTCGATGTGCACCTCCTCGGGCGCGTACCGGACCGTGACCTCGGCATGGCTGGCGCGGGCGTGCTTGAGCGCATTGGTGAGGCCTTCCTGGACGATCCGGTATGCGGACAGGTCGATCCCCTGGGGGAGCGGGAACGGCGTGCCCTCGACGTGGAGCGCCACCGGCAGCCCGGCCCGTCCCACCTCGTTGACCAGCGACGCCAGGTTGTCGAGCCCGGGCTGGGGCGCGAGCTCGAGGCCGTCCCCTCCCGGCGCATGACGGCCAGGAGGCGGCGCATGTCGGTGAGCGCGGCACGACCCGCCTGCTCGACGCCTCGCAGCGCGTCACGGTCCTCGGCGCGCGCGTCGGGGAGCTTGTGCCGGATGGCGCCGACCTGGAGCACCATCACGCTGACAGCATGGGCGACGATGTCATGGAGCTCGCGCGCGATCCGTGCGCGCTCCTCGGCGACGGCGATGCGCGTCACCGTGTCCCGCTCCCGCTCGGCCTCGCCGGCACGGACCTCCGCCGCCTGGGTCTGCTCGGCCTGGCCACGGACCACGAAGCCCGCCAGCCAGCAGATCCCGAAGAGGACGGGGATGAAGACGAGCTGGCTCGCCGGATGGCCGGGCACGTTGTCGACGACGCACGCCGCACCCACCAGGACGATGACCAGTCCCACCCGCGCCTGCCGGATCTCGGGCACGTTGCCCAGCAGGAACGCCACCACCATCCCGAGCACGAAGACGCTGGTCGTGAACGTGAGCAGCTGCCCGTCCACGAAGGTGAAGGCCGTGGCCAGGAGCCAGTAGCCCGCCGCGCCGGCAAAGGGAAAGCGGCGGCGGGCCAGCAGGGGCACGACCAGCGCGCCCAGCGCCGGCAGCGCGAACCAGAGGCTCGACTGGGGCGCGTCCGGCGCGTCGCGGCGGACGACCACCTCCACCATGCCCTCGAGCACGAGGAGGACGACCGGCACCTCCAGCCAGTACCTGCGCGTGAACTGCTCGATCCCGGTCACTCAGGTCAACGTACTCCACCCCCTGGCGGTCCGCCTCCTACCTGAGTAGGAGCCCGGATCGTCGCTGGGTAGGAGCCATGACGGGGCCTGCGGACGATGCCGGATCGCGGGCCGGACCGTAGGTTCGGGGCATGGGATCGTTCAACACGAATCGAGGGCTGTGATGCTCCACGCCACTGTTCACCGCCGCACCCCCGCCGCACAGGTCGCGGCCGGGGCCGCGTCCGCCGCCGCGGTCGCGCTGCGCGACGTCCGCAAGGTTCATGGCCGAGGTGACGGGGCGGTGGTCGCCCTCGACGGCGTCAGCGCCCGGATCGCGCCCGGCTCCTTCATGGCGCTGATGGGCCCGTCGGGCTCGGGCAAGAGCACCTTCCTCAACGTCGCCGCCGGGCTTGACCGGCCCACCTCGGGGACCGTCGCCCTCGGTGACACCGATCTCGCCGGGCTGAGCGAGCGGCGGTTGACCGTGCTGCGCCGCGAGCGCATCGGCTTCGTCTTTCAGGCGTTCAACCTGCTGCCCTCGCTCACCGTCGCTCAGAACATCGCCCTGCCGCTGCGCCTGGGCGGCCGGCGCCCTCGGCGATCGACCGTGCGCGACGTCGCCGCGCGGGTCGGTTTGGAGCGCCGCCTGCGCGACCGTCCCTCCCAGCTGTCGGGTGGCCAGCAGCAGCGGGTGGCGATCGCCCGCGCGCTCGTCACCAGGCCCGAGGTCGTGTTCGCCGATGAGCCGACGGGGGCGCTGGACACGCACACCGGCCGCGACGTTCTCGGCCTCCTGCGGGAGGTCGTCGACCAGGACGGCCACACCGTGGTGATGGTCACCCACGACCCTGTGGCCGCGGCATACGCCGATCAGGTCATCATGCTCGCCGACGGGCGGGTGGTGGGGACGCTGAATGCCCCTACCGCCGACGACGTCGCCGAGCGGCTCGCGCATCTGGGGGGCTGAGCCATGCTGCGCATCGCCATCCTCAGCGCCCGCGGCCGCGTCGGCACGTTTGCCGGGGCCCTGATCGCACTGTTCGCTGCGTCCGTCCTGGCCATGGCCTGGGGCATGCAGTTCGAGGCGGTGCTCCGGGCCGCGCCGCCCGTCGAGCGCTATGCCGGGGCGGCCGCCGTGGTCACCGGTGACCAGACGACCGGCGCCGACCGCGATGTGCTGCTCACAGAGCGCGCCCGGGTGAGCACGGGGCTCGTGTCGCGGCTGGCGGCGATTCCCGGCGTGCGCGCCGCGATCGGTGACGTGTCGGTGCCCGCCCTGCTCGGGCGCCGTCCGGCCGTCGCCCACGGATGGAGCAGCGCCGCGCTGACGCCCTACGTGCTGAGTGCCGGGCGTCCGCCGGCCCGGCCCGGCGAGGTCGTCGCCGGCTACCCGGCCGCGCTCGGCGCCCGGCTGCCGCTGGCCGCGGACGGATCCGCCCATACGGTCACGGTCGTCGGCGTCGCCCGGCCCCGGCACCCCGTCGCGCGCCAGGCGGCCATCTTCCTCACCGACGTCGAGGCGACACGGCTGGCCGGTCACCCCGGTCGCGTCGATGCGATCGGCGTCGTCGGCGGGCCCGGGTTTGAGGTCTCGCGCGTGCGCGCCGCCGTCGGTGGCGCTTCCGTGGGTGACGCCGCCGCGGGTGGGGCGGAGGTGCTGACCGGCGCCGCGCGCGGCCAGGCCGAGTACCCCGAGCTCCGGCAGGCCCGCACGACGCTCATCCCCGTCACCGCGGCCTTCGGCGGGCTGGCGATCTTCATCGCCATGTTCGTCGTCGCCGGCACCCTGGGACTCTCGATCCAGCAGCGCGAGCGCGAGATCGCGCTCCTGCGCGCGGTGGCCGCGACCCCCGGTCAGATCCGTCGCATGATCGCGTGGGAGGCGACGATCGTCGCCCTCGTCGGCTCGGCCGCCGGCGTCTGGCCCGGCGCCGTGCTCGGCCGGACGCTCGGGCACGCCCTGGTGCGTCACGGCATCGCGCCCGACAACGTCTCCGTGCATGCGGACTGGATGCCGGCCGCGGCCGCCGTCGGCGGCGGGCTCGCCACGGCCCTGCTCGCGGTCCTGGCCGCCGGGCGCCGCGCCGCCCGCGTCGCGCCGACGATCGCGCTGACCGACGCCGCCGTCGAGCCGCGCCTGCTCGGCCCGGGGCGCGTGATCGGGGGGCTGCTGGCCCTGGCCGGCGCGGTCCCGCTCTTCACCGTGTCCACCACCACCAGCACTCCGGAGACCGCCGCGGCGACCTCCGAGTTGACGGCGATCTGCCTCGTGGTGGCCGTCGGCTTCCTGGGACCGATCGTGGCTCGGGCCGCCGCCCGGGTGCTGGCGCCGCCGCTCGCGGCCCTCGCACCCGTCGGCGGGTTCCTCGCCTCGGCCAACCTGGGGACGGCCACGCGCCGCTTCTCCTCGGCGATCACCCCACTGGTGCTCACCGTCGCGATGAGCTGCACCCTGCTGTTCAGCACGATGACGATCGACCACGTCACCGCCCAGCAGCGGCACGCGGCCCTCACCGGCGCGCTGGCCGTCACCAGCAGCGGCGGTCCTGGGTTGCCGGCGGCGGCGCTGAGCGCCGTCCGGGCCACGCCGGGCGTCGACTCGGCGGTCGCGTTGACGTCGACGACACTGGGTCCGAGCCTCGGCGTGTCCGATGACGTCCTGTCCGCCCAGATCCTCAGCGGAGGCCAGGGCGGCGGACTCGACGTCGGCGTGACCGCCGGTTCTCTGGCCGGGCTGCACGGCGACGCCATCGCGCTCGGGCGCCATCGCGCGCAGACCGCCCATGCGGGCGTCGGTGACCGCGTGCCGATCATGCTCGGCGACGGAACGCGTGCGCAGGCGACGGTCGTGGCCGTCTACTCGCGCGAGCTGGCCTTCGGAGATGCGCTGCTCGCCCCGGAGCTCGCGGCGGGCCATCAGACCAGCCCGCTGCTGTCAGAGATCCTCGTCCAGACCGGCCGCCCGGCAGCGGTGGCGCGGCGACTGCACGCCCTCGGCGGGCGTTACCCCGGACTGCGGGTGAGCGGCCGGGGGTCCCTGGCCACCGCCAGCGATGCTGACCGCGAGATGAACCGCTGGCTGGGTCCGCTCTTCGTGGCCATGATCTTCGCCTTCACCTCGGTCGCCGTCATCAACACGCTGACGATGATCGCCCTGCGGCGTGGCCGTGAGCTGGCGCTCCTGCGCCTCGTCGGCGCCACTCGGCGCCAGGTGCGCTCGATGGCGCGCTGGGAGGCGGCGCTCATCATCGTCGTGGGCCTGGGCGGCGGTCTTGCCATCGCCGCCACCGCGCTGCTCCCGCTCACCCATGCGCTCACCGGCGGGCTGCGGCCCTACGTCCCGGGGCGCCCGCTGGCCTTGATCCTCGGCGTCTCGGCGCTGCTGGCGCTCGTCGCGCTGGCGCTGCCGACCCGCCGGGCCCTGCGCGCGCGGCCGGTGGAGATGATCGGGGTGCGCGAGTAGGCCGGCGCGCGGTCAGGCGTCGCGGTAAACCGCCATCTCGAACCCGGCGACGGCCTCCAGCAGCGCCTCGTCGAACATGGGGATCAGCTGCGTGAGCACCGCGCCGGCGACGCCGCTGGCGCGATCGATCCAGAAGTGGGTGTTGAGCACGCCTGACCAGAACCCGGAGCCTGCGCGCCGCATGCCCGGGATGTCCTCCAGCATGAGCTGGAATCCGAAGCCCCAGGTCTGGCGGAACGGCAGCGCCACCACGTCGTGCACCAGCCAGGGCGCCTGGGTGGGGATGAGGTCGGGGAGCGGCAGCCCGTCGAGCTGATCGGAGAAGGCCATGTCGACGCTGTCCTGGCTCAGCACGCGCGCGCCGTCCAGCTCGCCACCGCGGAGCATGGCGCGCAGGAACCGGCCGTAGTCGCGGGCGGTCGAGTACAGGCCGTGGCCGCCGGCGCAGAACTCGGGGGCCTCGACCCAGTCGCGTTCGCTCACCACCAGGCCGCCGCCCTCGGGGCGTTCGTGCAGGGTCATGAGGCGCTCGCGCGCCTCCGGCGTGGGGGCGAAGGTCGTGTCGGTCATGCTCAGCGGGCCGAGCACGTGCTCGCCGAGGTAGGCGCCGAGGTCCTGCCCGCTGACGGTCTCGATCACCCGCCCCAGCCAGTCGATGCTGATCCCGTACTCCCACCTCGTGCCCGGGTCGGACATGAGTGGGGCCGCCAGCGCGCCCAGCCGGCTCTCGATGATGTCGGGGAGGCCGGTCAGCTCCCGGTAGCGGGCGAGGTCTGCGTTGCCGAACCAGTAGCCGCAGCCGGACGTGTGGGTGAGGAGGTTCCGGATCGTGGCCGCCGACCCGGCGGGGCGCAGCACCGGTGCGTCGCCGTCAAAGCCGTCGAGCACCTGCAGCTCGGCAAAGGCGGGCTCGATCGACGCCACCGGGTCGTCCACGCGCAGCCGCCCGGACTCGACGAGCTGCAGCGCGGCGACGGTGACCAGCGGCTTGGTCATCGACGCGATCCGGAACATGGTGTCGGCGGTCAGCGGGCGGTCCTCGCCGCCGGTCACGCTTCCGGCTGTCCCGAGATAGAGCTCGCGGTCACGGTCTGTCACCACCGCGGCAAGCCCCGCGGCGACCCTTCGCGTCACGGCATCTGACAGCACCTCGTCGAGCTGTCCGGCAAGTCGCCCGTCACCGGCCATGGTCTCCTCCTTGGGTTGCGGCGGCCAACTCTATTGCGCCACGCAGGACGTCGGCTCACCTCACCCGGCCGGCCGGAGGAGGCCGACCCTGCGCTAGGAGGTCTGCGGCGGGGGCAGCTCGAAGGCGGGGCTCGTCGAGGAGTCGATGGTCGACTGGTCGATCGTGAACGGCGCGTCCTGCAGCCACTGGTCGAGGCGTGCGGGGCGCTTGTAGCCGGTGAGGTCGGCGGTCCGCAGATGCTGCAGGAACGGCAGCGTGATCGTGCCCCTGACCAGCGTCACCGTCGACATGCTCGGGGTCGGCGTCCACCACTCCGCGTTGGCGGTGGTCACCAGCACGCCGAGGCGGTGGCCGGCGGGGATCAGCCAGTCGTTGCCGTACATCTCGGGCGAGATCGTGGCTCGTGCCGGCGGGAAGCAGGTAGGCGGTGCGGCTGAGCAGCAGCGCCGAGCTGTTGGCGTCGATGTCGTAGACGTCGACCGACAGGTTCGCGTTGGGCAGCGTCGAGTTGACGTTCAGCGTCGACCTTCGGGACCCCGGCGAGGTGGGCGTCGCTGCGCAGCGGCGGCGAGATCGTCCACACGCCCTGGCCCGTCGGTGTCAGTCGGCGGGCTGTTGCCCTCGTTCGAGCCGGCGTTGAGCGCGGTGTCCGCGTATGACCCGGGCCGCAGCGATGACGTGTAGCCGATCGCGTCGGCGGGCGGCCACGGCTGCTCGGAGCGCCAGTAGGACTGCGTGCCGGTGGGTCGCTCGTCTCGACCGAGACCGGCGGCGCGGCCGGGCACCGTCGAGCCCTTCAGGTAGTGGTCGTAGAAGTGCATGACCTGGTCGAACCACGGGTGCGGCGCGGCGTTGTCGCCTTCGGAGACGTCGTTGCCGCGGATGTGGTCCCACATCCCGAACCACGCCTGCTTGGGCCCGGCCAGCCCGTTGAAGAAGTCCCACGCGCCGTCGGGCTTGGTGTTGTTCTCGAGGAACCCCTGGGTGAGGAACAGCGGGACCTTGTGCCCGCGGCTGGCCGCGATCAGGTTCCGCGCCTGCCAGTAGGACGAGCTGTGATCGCTGTTGGCCGCCTGGTCGAGGTAGTTCTGCACCGGGCAGCCCGGGCGCTGGGTGTCGTTGATCGCGTCGGCGTTGTACTGCGGGCTGTCGGTGGCCGGGCCCGGCGTCGCCGCGATCGCGTCATACAGCGCCGGGGTGGCCAGCGAGTTCTCGTACCGGACGCCGTTCGTGTACAGGTAGCGGTAGAGGTCGTACACCGGCTCCTGGCTGACGATCGCCTTCAGGCCGGCCGGCTGCAGGGCCTCGCCGATCAGCCCGGTCACGGCGTCGTAGGACTTGCCGTACATCCCGACGGCTCCGGTCGACCACGGCTGCGACGCGGCCCACTGGACGGCGGCCTTGACGTCGGCCTGCTCGCCCGGGCCCGGCCCAGTCCAGGCAGCCGCTGGAGCCGCCGAAGCCGCGCAGGTCGACCATCACGTAGGTGTAGCCGCGCCCGATCACGTCGGCGCCGTCGACGAAGTCCTTGAACCGGTCCGACGGCTGCGGGCCCGTTCGCGCCGATCGGGTCATAGCTGGTCCCCTCGACCGGGCCCGGCCGGCCCGGTCTGCCCGGAGTGGTTGAAGTACGGGCCGATCGAGAGGATCACCGGCGTCCTGGCGCTCGCCGCGGCCGTCGGCCGCAGAACATCCGCGTGCAGCGTGGTGCCGTCGGGCTCGGTGATGAAGCTCTGTGTCCACGTCGCGTTCGCAGGGGGCCAGGTATCGGCGGCGGACGCGGCGGGAGCCAGGGCCAGGGCGCACAGCAGGGCACAGACGGAGGTGAGAGGTCGCATGCCGTCTACAACGTGACCGCGGGCTCAAACTGGCGGTGATCCGCGGCGAGCGTCCGCCGGCGGCGGTGGGCGTGGGCCGTCCGGTCGGCGGCACTCGGCCCTTGACTTTGTGTGACAAACCTTGATAACGTTTGCACCGCAAACTTAATGAGGAGGGCAGTGCAATGAACGGCACGCGTGACATCGATGACACAGCCGCATCGGACCCGGGCGGTGCGTTTGACCCGCGCGAAGCGGCGAAGTTGCTCGACCAGACCACCAGGCAGGCGCAGCGACGGCTGAACCTCACCTCGCCGCTGCTCGCGTTGGTCGGAGCGACGGCGGCGCTGGTCGCCCTCGGCGCGGTGTGGCTGTCGGTCCGCGGACAGCATCCGTACAAGGGGCCGACCGCTGCGGGCCTGCTCGTCATGTACGGCATCCTGGCCTGCTGGATCGTCACCGTCGTCACCTTCCAGCGACGCGCTCTGTCCGGGGTCAGCGGCCGCTCGGTGCGCCAGCAGCGCGCGTTCGGAGCGGCGATCGTCACGGCCCTGGTTGCGGTGTCGGTGTTCCAGGGCGTCCTGCACCACGACGGGGTGAGCAACGGGATCGTCTACGGGATCTATCCGCTGACGGCACAGCTGATCGCCATGGGCGCAGTGGCGGGCGGCCTCCAGGCCGCTCGCGAGGACTGGCCCAACTTCGGCATCGCCATCGCGGTCATGTGCGTCGCCGCGGGGGGCGCGTTTGCGGGACCGCGAGCCGTGTGGCTGGTCGATGGAGTGGGGCTCTTCTTTGTCGTCCTCGGACACAGCGCCGCTGAGGCGTGGCTGCGACGCCGGTGACTGCCGACGCGCTTGACCCGCTGATCCACGTGCCGGCGCGGTTGCAGATCGTCGCCACGCTGGCGGCGTTGCCCGACGGTGACGCCCTGTCCTTCCCGCGTCTG
>CAWHOH010000022.1:0-91867 GCA_963830945.1 uncultured Actinomycetota bacterium
GGTTGTTATTGGCCGGGCGCGATTAGGCCGGACTCGTAGGCGAGCACGACTGCCTGGGCGCGGTCGCGCAGATGGAGCTTCATCAGAATCCGCCCGACGTGTGTTTTCGTCGTCTGCTCGGCGATGAACAGTGTCTTGCTGATCTCGGCGTTGGACATACCGGCTGCGATCAGTCGCAGAACCTCGAGTTCGCGGGCGGTGAGCTCGTCAAGGCTCTGGGGTCTGCCCGGCGGCCGTTCGCGTCGGGCGGCGAATTCTTCGATCAGCCGTTTGGTGATCGACGGCGCGAGCAGCGCGTCGCCGCGCGCGACGACGCGGACGGCGTGGACCAGTTCCTGCCCGGGGGCGTCCTTGAGCAGGAACCCGCTGGCGCCGGCGCGCAGCGCCTCGTAGACGTATTCGTCGAGATCAAAGGTCGTGAGGATCAACACCCGTGGGCGCTCGTCCACGGGGTGGGAGGCAAGGATCTGTCGCGTTGCCTCGAGCCCGTCCATGACCGGCATCCGCACGTCCATCAGTACGACGTCCGGCCTCAGCTTGGGTGCGAGCCTGACCGCGTCGGCGCCGTTGGCGGCCAAGCCGACGACGGTCAGGCCTGGTTGAGCGGCGAGGAGCGCTTGGAAGCCTTCCCGGACCATCGCCTGGTCGTCTGCGATCAGGCATCGCGTCATGGGCTTGGGAGTCATGACGTCTCGGTGAGTGGGAGCACGGCTGAGACCGAGAAGCCTCCGGCGCGCACGTGTCCGGCGGTGAGCACGCCGCCGAGCAGGATGGCGCGCTCGCGCATCCCGGCTAAGCCGTGGCCCGGTCCCTGGTCTTCGCGCACCGTGGCGACCGAGCGTCCTGGACTGTTGGTGATCGTCAGCCGAACCGCGTCGCGGTCGCGATGGATTAGCACGCTGACGCTTGCCCCGGGGGCGTGGCGGGTCGCGTTTGACAGGGCTTCCTGAACGATCCGGTAAGCGCAGACGCCGACCGCGGGCGGGATGTCGTCTACGGCGCCGTCGAGTGAATAGTCCACCGGAACTCCGGCGTTGTGGGCGGTGTCGATGAGTTCGGGAATCTGCTCGATCTGGGGCTGCGGCGCGCGTGCGGTCCCCTCCTCGTTACGCAAGACGCCGAGCAGCCGTCTCATGTCGGACAGCGCGTGCCGCGCGGCGTTACTGATGGCGCCAAACTCTGCGCTGACCGCGTCGGGCACGTCGTTGATGCGGTAGGGGGCGGTTTCGGCTTGCACCGCGATCAACGACATGTGATGTGCGACCACGTCGTGCAGCTCGCGCGCGATTCGAGCGCGCTCTTCGAGCACGGCGCGATGGGCCTGTTCGCGCTCGACGTGCTCGGCCTCCACCGCGAGCTCCTGTCGCGCTCGGCGTCGGCCGTGGACCGCGTCGACGGCGACCGCCAGGGCGACGGTTATCGCGGTAGCCGTTCCCGTTCGCTGCAACGACCCTCCGAATGGCACCCACAGCCAGCTCAGTGCAACCATCAGGACGCACATCCACCACAGAACGATCCGCTCGGCGGTAGCGGCGGCCGCGCAGAATATGACGACCAGCACGGCGAACTGCCCACCGTCGATACCGGCGGGCTTGACCGTCACCGGGATCAGTACCGCCGCGAGCAGGCCGAGTCGCCAAGCGATCACGGGGAGCCGCGGCGCAACTAGCAGCAGGCCCAGGAATCCGAACAGCACGGTTCGCTCGTGGGCGAGCCTGAGGAAGATCGGATCGCCGCCTGCGCCACTGTTTGCGCCCGACGACGCGAGCCGCAGGGTCGCGACGACCGCCACGAGTCCACCCGCGATCGCCGCCAAAGTCGCGAGCCGGCGCAGCCAGGCCGAGCGCCACGGCAGGGTCGCGGGCGGAGCGAACAGCGTCTGCGCGAGCCCGGTCAAGCCAGCTGTGGCCAGTGTCCGCCGGTCGACCGACCGCCGTGTATCGAGCCATTCACCGGCATAGCTTGGCACCAGCGAGGCGCGTCGTCGTCCCTCTCCGGTGGGTCATACCGAGGTATGACCCAGGCCCGGATCACCGCCGCCGTAGCTCTTGAGGGTGAGGCGCGATTTGGCTCTGTGGGCCGACGACAAATCACGCGGCGCTGCGTACGTTCTCGCCATGGACGCTCTAGTGGATATCAACGACGTAACCAAGCGCTACAACGGCTCGAGACAGCCGGCGGTGGACGGGATAACTCTCGAGGTCGCGGCGGGTGAGGCGGTGGCGGTGATGGGACCGTCCGGCAGCGGGAAGTCGACGCTGTTGAACCTGATCGCCGGGCTGGATCGGCCGACGAGCGGGACGATCACGGTGGCCGGCCAGCGGATCGACCGGCTGTCTGAGACCGGGATGGCCCGCTGCCGGCGGGGTCAGATCGGGATGATCTTCCAGTTCTTCAACCTGCTCGACGACCTGACCGTCGCCGACAACGTCTTGTTGCCGGCGCAGCTGGCCGGGATGCGCCGGTCGCAGGCACGGGCCCGCGTCCGCGAATTGCTGGCCACGCTGCATATCGAGCGCCATCGGGATGCGTACCCGGGGCGGCTGTCCGGTGGGGAGCGCCAGCGGGTGGCGATCGCGCGTGCGCTCGTCAACCGGCCGGTGCTGCTGCTGGCCGACGAGCCGACCGGGGCGCTTGACACCGCCACGGGGGAGGAGATCGGCCAGTTGCTGCTCGAGCTCAACCGCTCCGGGCAGACGCTGGTGATGGTCACCCACAACCGAGAGCTGGCGGCGCGCTACACCCACCGCGTGGTCCACCTGCTCGACGGTCGGATCGCTCGACGGGCCGTTGAACCCGTCCCGATCGCCCTGGCGCGCGAGGGGCTGCGATGAGCACGGGCGCGGTGGTTCGCGCGGTGCGCGGCGGGATCGGGCGCCGGCGGGTGGTTCAGACGATCGTCATCGCGCTGGTGCTGGTCGTCTCCACGGCATCGTCGGTTCTCGGTCTCGCCCTCGTGGTGGACTCCCACGCGCCGTTCGATCGCGCTTTCTCCGCGCAGCGCGGCGCCGAGGTGGTGGCGACGGTCGAGGCCTCACGCGCGACGCCGGGGCAACTGGCCGCCACCGCACGCCTTCCGGAGGTGAGCGCGGCAGCGGGGCCGTTCGCCGAGGCGAATGTGGCCGCGACCGGTTCCTCACCGGGGATGCCGGTGGCGGTCCTCCCGCCGCTGACGCTGGCGGGGCGCACCACGCCGGGGGGCCCCGTCGATGACATCACGCTCCAGGCCGGCCACTGGCCGCAGCGGACCGGTCAGATCGTGATGAAGACCAATACCGATGGATTCGGGGTCGGGATCGGTGACACCGTGACCGTGACCGGCGCGCCGGGGAAGCCGCGGCTGACGGTCGTCGGCCTCGCCGCATCGGCCTCGCAATCGGCCGACGGCTGGGTCGTCCCGGCCGAGATCTCCGCGTTGCGCTCGCCGGGCGCGCCGGCCACCGCGGAGGTGCTCTACCGCTTCCGCAGCGCGGGCACCGCAGCTGAGGTGAGCGCGGATACCGCGGCCGTGAGGAGGGCGCTGCCGGCCGGGGCGGTGACCGACACACAGTCCTATCTCAACGTCCGGGCCGCGCAAAAAAACGACCTCGGGATATACGCACCGTTCGTGGTCGCGTTCGCGTTCATCGGCCTGGTCATGTCCGTGCTGATGGTGGCCAACGTGGTCAGCGGCGCGGTGATCGCCGGCTACTACCGGATCGGGATCCTCAAGAGCATCGGCTTCACCCCGGGCCAGGTCATCGCCGCATACACCGGCCAGGTCATCGTGCCGGCGGTGGTCGGCTGCCTGGCCGGCGTGGCACTCGGCAACCTGCTCTCGGTACCGCTGCTCAACAAGACCGCGGACGTCTACGGGGTCGGGCGGCTCGGCGTGCCGGTATGGGTCAACGTGGCCGTGCCGCTCGCCATGTGCGGCGTCGTCGCGCTGGCCGCAGTCCTGCCCGCGCTGCGCGCTGGGCGGCTGAGCGCCACACAAGCGCTGGCCGCGGGTCGCGCCCCGCGCACCGGCCACGGGTATCTGGCGCACCGCCTGCTCGCCCGGCTGGCGCTGCCCCGCCCGGTGACGATTGGACTAGCGTCACCGTTCGCCCGGCCGGCGCGAATGGCCGGGACGCTCGCGGCGGTCCTACTCGGCGTGACCGCCGTGACGTTCGCCGTCGGGCTCGTCACCTCGATCACACGCGCCATGGCCGAGCTGGACCTGACCAAGACCGAGCAGGTGCAGGTCTCCTACAACGGGCCCGACCCCTTCGGCCCCAAACCACCAGCGCGGGCCCAGCCGGGTCCCGCCCAGGCTGAGCGCGTGATCCCCGCGGCGCTTAGCTCGCTCCCCGGCACCGCCCACTACGTGCTCGAGGAGGATAACCAATACGTCAGCGTATCCGGGCTGGTGCAGCCGATCCCGGTCACCGCGTTCCTCGGCCACGCCAGCTGGCTCGGGTACACGATGTCCAGCGGTCACTGGTACACCGGGCCCGATCAGGCAGTCGTGCCTAAACGCCTCCTCACCGCCCTCCACGCCACCGTCGGCGACACCGTCACCATCACCGGCGCGGGCGGCCGCGCGATCCCGATCCGGATCGTCGGCGAGGTGTTCTACAAGCAACACGACGGCCTCACCATGCTGACCGACTGGCGAACGCTCACGTACGCCGACCCGGGCCTGACCCCCGACCCAATGAACGCCCAATACGACGTCGGTCTGCGGCCGGGCACCGATCCCACCGCCTACGATCGGACGCTCGGCGCGAAGCTCGGGTCAAACTACGCCGTCGCGACCAACCAGCACGGTGGCGGTGGCGCCGCGATCGCGATCGCGCTGGCCGGAACGCTCACGTTGCTCCTGTCGATCGCCGCTGGGCTCGGAGTGCTCAACACCGTCGTGCTCCACACCCGCGAGCGCGTCCACGACCTCGGCGTATTCAAGGCGGTCGGGATGACCCCCCGCCAGACCGTCGCGATGGTGCTCTGCTCGGTAGCTGGCACGGGCCTACTGGCGGGCATGCTCGCGGTCCCCGCCGGGATCGCCGTGCACCGATACGTGATCTCCGCGATGGTCGGCGCCGTCGGCCTCGGCGTCCCCGCCAGCCTCCAAAACGTCTACGGCGCGGGGGAACTCGTCGCGCTCGCGCTGGCCGGACTAGCCATCGCCCTCGTCGGCGCACTGCTGCCAGCCGGGTGGGCAGCGAAATCGCGGACGGCCTCGACCCTGCAAACCGAGTAACGGCGGCGGTGGCGCGGTGGCGGACCGAGGCGAGTCGGTGGGTGTGTTCCCAACGAGAGGAATCCGGGGCGGGCAATCCTCAGATCGGCCTCGCTGCGCGCCCTGCTTTCGCACTCATACGAGGGAAGGCGCCGACGTCATCGGACGGCCGGAGCTTCCCCGGTTTTCGCCAAATCCGCGACTTCGGTGCCCTGGTCTCACCTAGGCACGAGGACTGATGTAGACCCCGCCCTCGGGGCCCTGCTCTCGGCGACTTGCAGGGCGGCCCCGCACGTCAGGTGGCGGCCGCGTGAACCTGACCGAGCGCGAGCGAGGTCGCCAGCGAGAGCCGGCGCAGCCGGCGGTCACTGTCGCGCGGACCGCCGAGGCGGTGGTGACCGCGTCGCTCTTCGTGGCTGTCGTTCGGGATGGCCGGCGGTCGGGGTCGGTGCCTGCGTCGGCCTCCTACGAGCCGCAGCCCGGATTGCAGCGGCCTTGGTGGTTGCAGCGCTGACGATCGCATTGTGGGGCGAGACCGACACTGCAATGCCATCGGCGAGCCCATGCGATCGTCCGCCGCCTCGACGCCGCGCCATCGCTTGGCCACGGACAGGATCGCGCGCCTCGGGACCAGCCTGCGGACCGCGACTGCTGTTCGGTCTGACAGCAGGAGTGGCTGGCTCGTGGACCTCGATCGACCGCAGCAGCGTGTCGTCTGAATTCCGGGCTCGGCAGGCCACACCGGAGGTCGTGCCGTACCGCGAACCGGCTTGTTCCTCGACGGAGGCTGTGACCTCTTGGTCGGGGGAGCGGCTGGATTACACTGGGCTTCGCGGCGAGGGCCGCGTCCAGTCCGCGGAAAGGGCCGAGCCCACCCTCTCGTCTTGAGGCCGCAGACAGCTTCCTCTCCAGCCGGACCAGGCGGACGCCCGGCGCGACGGAAGGGAGCCGCGGTGACGTTTCAGCTCAATCTCGAGCAGCTGCGCAAGCAGGCGAAGGAGCGCGTGCGCGAGCGGCGCGCGGCCGGGCAGGACGTGAAGCTGGCGGACGTGCAGTTCGAGCTCGCGCGCGAGCTCGGGTTCCCGAGCTGGCCGAAGCTCAAGGCGTACGTCGAGCGTCTGGCGCTCGAGCAGCCGTTCCGCACCGACCTCGACTACTACGAGGGCCGCGCGGACGGGATCGCGTCGGTCAAGGGCGTCAGCGTCGCCGAGGCGCGACGCGATCTCGCCGCGCGCCACGGCTTCTCGAGCTGGCGCGAGCTGCGCCGCCACGTCGAGGCGATGCACAGCGGGGAGGAGCCGCCGACGCCGTTCGTGCTCGCCTACCAGGCGGTCGAGGACAACGACCGCGAGCGCCTGGTCGAGCTGCTCGACCGGTTCCCCGATCTCGTCGTTCAGCGCGGGACGAACGGCAACGACCTGCTCGGGATGGCCGGCGATCTGGCGATCGTCTCGCTGCTGCTCGAGCGGGGCGCCGACCCGAACCGTGGCAACGACTACGGCTGGACGAAGCTGCACCAGGCCGGCTATGGCAACGACCGCGAGCTCGCGAAGGTGATGCTCGACGCCGGCGCGCGCACCGACCTGTCCGCGCGCGGCGACGGCGGGACGCCGCTCGTCGTCGCGCTGTTCTGGGGCCACCGCGAAGTCGCGGAGCTGCTCGGCCGCGAGCCGGGCAACCTGCGCGTCGCCGCCGGGCTGGGCGACCTCGACCTGATCCGCGAGCTGGCCGGCACGCCCGAGGCCGGCGCGCACCGCGGCTTCTATCGCCCGCACGGCGGCTTCCCCGCCTGGCAGCCCTCCGACGATCCGCAGGAGGTGCTCGACGAAGCGCTCGTCTGGGCGGCGAAAGCCGACCGCGTCGAAGCGATCCGCCTGCTCGTCGAGCTCGGCGCGCGGGTCGACGCCGACCCCTACCGCGGCACGCCGCTCACCTGGGCGGCGGCCAACGGCCGCGTCGACTCGATCCGCACGCTCGTCGAACTCGGCGCCGACCCGAATCAGCGCGGCACGTTCGGCGGCCCAAGCCACGGCGAGGGCGTGACCGCGATCCACCTCGCCGCCCAGTCGGGACAACGCGAAGCCGTCGTGGCCCTGCTCGACCTCGGCGCCGAACCGACCATCACCGACAATCTCCACGGCGGCACCGCGCTCGGCTGGGCACGCGTCGGCGGCCACGAAGGACTCGTCGACATCCTTGCCAGGCCTGCCCCGCCTCGCAACGACGACGCGCTCGACGTCCACGCCGCCGAGATGCCGCGCGCGGTGAGCGTGCACTCGATCCTTCCCGATGCGCTGGCCCAAGCCGCCGACGCCGCGCTACAGGCGGTGGGTGTCCAGCACGTCGCGCATGGCACCGCTGATCCCGTCAGCGCCGCCGCCGCGGCCGCCGCTGATCCGCAGGCGATCGCGCTGCTCGGCCCCTATCGCTCGGGTGCGGTGGCCGAGGCGGTGCTGGCCTCTGCGCCGGCCGGCCTTGCCCTGCTCGCGCCAGTGGCCACCTGGGCCGGGGGTGACCCGCGACGACGAGCCCGGCTGCGATATCCCCGCCAAGCATCGCGGCACCGTCCTGCGCCTCGTCGCGCGCGACACCGAGGTCGCCAGGCGACTCGCCAACCACCTGCGGGCCACCGGCCAGCACGCACTCGTCATCGCTGGCGAGCACGACTACGGCCGCCAGCTCGACGGCCAGCTGCGCCTCGCCAGCCTCCCGCGCGCGGAAGACGCGGACGACGCGGATCTCATCGTCCTCGCCGGCCTCATCGGCCAGCCCGAGATCGCCGCCGCCGCCGAAACCGCGCCGCTGCCCGTGATCGCGTTCGACGGCGTGCAAGGCGCCACGCTCGGCGACCGCGACGTCCGCCTCGCACTGCCCTACGCACCCGTCGACGACGTGCCGACCGACGAGCTACCCGCCGGCGTCCTGCAGGCACGCCACGCCGCCGAACTCATAACTCGCGCACTCGCCGAAGACGCCACCGATCGCCAAACGATGCTCGCTACCGTTCGCCGACTCGGCGGATTTGACACGCATGGCGACCCACCCGAGCCGCCGGTGTGGCTCTGGCGCGCAGACCCCGCCTGGAATCTCCACGCAGACCAGCCGATTTGACCCGCGGTCCCAAGCCAAACCAACACCGCGGAGGCGAACCCCGCCGCCCCGCTTCAGGGTGACGGCACCATGGCGCGCTGCCAAAGCTAGGATCGGGACATCGATACACGACGACTCTGCTGCGCCGCGCGCATAGGGCCGCCTGACCTGGGCAAAAGCGCCGCTCCGGACTGAGCGGATCGGCCGCGCTGATCGCTGGTCGATGCCGACACGGGTCACGCCCGCGCGCTGGCGGTTTCACGCAAGACCGGCACTCCCCCAGGCCCAACCGGTGTGGACGTGTTCTCGGCCGCGCACACGGAGACGGGCGGCGACTTTCGCCCCGCCTGCAGAGCACACGGCACGCGTTTGATGCCCTTTTGATGCCCTCCGGGCATGTTTGCCCTAATAACACTGCAAACTCGCATCTTGCTCATTTGCAGCTAGTTCCTCCATCGGGGAGACAGGATTTGAACCTGCGACCGCCCGGCCCCCAGCCGGGTGCGCTACCAGACTGCGCCACTCCCCGTGACGTGCGCCGATGATAACCGGCTGGAGAGCGGGCGACGGGAATCGAACCCGCCCTAAAAGCTTGGAAGGCTTTTGTGCAACCACAACACTTCGCCCGCGGGACGACCGATGGTAACGCGGCCGGTGGGCTCGGGGGAGGCGCGGCTCCGCCGCAGCGACGCCGTTCAGGCGACGTGGGAGTGGGCCGCGGCGGCGCGGACGGCGGCCAGCAGCACGTCGCGCTCGGGGGGCTTGACCAGGTAGCGGACGATGCCGGCGCGCCGCGCCTCCAGGCGATCGCGCGGATCGGCGACGCTCGAGAGCATGATCACCCGGCCCGCCAGCCCGTGGTCGTCGATGAGCGCTCGGGCCAGGGGGAGGCCCCCGCCGGGCATCCGCCAGTCCAGAAGCGCCGCGTCGGGCGACTCCTGCTCCACGCGCATGAGCGCATGGTGGCCGTCGGCCGCCTCCAGCACGTCGATCTCCGTCCCGGCCAGCTGGGAGCGGACGAGCATCCGCACGCTCCGGTCGTCGTCGGCGACGAGCAGCCTGAGGCGGGCGTCGCCGCAGGCGGGCTCGGGCACTTGGTGCAGGTGCCGGCGCGGCGGTCTCATCGGCGCGCCGCCGGGTCGGCGATCGGCAGCGTGAAGTGAAACTCCGTTCCCCGGCCTGGCCCGTCGGACTCCGCCCAGATCTCACCCTGATGCGCGCGGATGATCTTGCGGCAGATCGACGGCCCCAGACCGGTGCCCGAAATGCCCCGCCGGTCGGGGGTCTGCACGCGGTAGAACTCCCCGAACAGGCGCGGGATCGCCTCGGCCTCGATGCCCAGGCCGTCGTCGGCCACCGTGACCGTGACCGCCTCCTGCGGACCCGCCGACGCGGTGACGCGGACCTGCCCGCCGTCGGGCGAGTACTTGCGGGCGTTGCCCACCAGCGCCCGCTCTGAATCGATGAAGCCGATCAGCGGGACCAGGGGCAGGCCGTTACGCAGCTCCAGCACAGGCGTGGACAGGCTACGGAACACATCCTGCTGCTCGAGGATGATGCGCTGCTTGGAGTCGATGAAGCTGTCGCCGACCGCGAGGATCACGCGATCGATGAAGATCGATACGCCGCGGAGCGCGTGCGCGAGCCGCTCGGGCTCGTCGCCGAGCTCATCGATGAGCACTGGGACCAGCTTGGAACGAAGCGCTCGGCCGGTGGCGAACCAGGCGGAGAAGCTCAGCCCCGCCTCGGCGTATCGCGCACCGGTATCGACCATGTCGGACAGTTAGGAGTCCCAGTCGCCCTCGTTGATCGCCTGGCCGATCCGCTCGCGGTTCTCGGCCACGCTCTCGGCGTCCCGGCACCGACGAAGTTCGCCAGCTCAGGGTGAGCGGAGGTGTCCTCGGCAAGCTAGGCGCCGATCTCCGCGAACCGCGACTCGTAGACATCCCAGAACTGGCGCAGGGAGTTCTGGTCAGCATCGGTGAGGTCAGGAGCAGTGGTACCCCGCCCGTTCACAGACATTCACACACCGCCTCTCGTTCGTCGTGGCCGACCGGATGCCCAGAGCCGCCGCCATGACGTCCGCAGGCGCGGGACGTCGCACGTCGCGAAGTGTCACTCCCGCCGTGTGACTCTTGCGGTCCCATCCATGCGCTACGCCCTGGACTCCATCAATACATCAGTTTTCGGAGTGTAAGCACCTGAGTATCCGCTCATCAAGCGGCGCAATCACGGGTCAGGAGCGATGGTGAGCTTTGATGAAGCAAAGATTTCGCGATCGGCCCCTGGACCACGAATCGTTCACACGCTCGTCGACCGTCAGTCGCCCACAGGGGTGGCGATACCGCCGCGCGTCGCGCTTCCGTGGGCACGTCGCCATCGCGCACGAGATCTTGCGGAGGCCACGGTCCGGTCCAGTTGTCCAACGCTCCATCGAGCGTGACGACCGAGCCCGAGAGCGCCTGCCCCATGGGCGTGGCCAGCAGGGCGACCAGCCAGCCGTACTCCTCCACCTCGCCCAGGCGCTGCAGCGGGACCGACTCGGCCGCGCGCCGCCACAGCTCTGCGGGGTACTTCTTCAGCGACTCGGTGGCCAGGCGGCCGAGCGCGATCGCGCTGACCGCGACCCCGTCAGGCGCCCACTGTGCCGCCAGCTCCTTGGTGAGCGCCTCGACCGCCGCCCGCGCGGCTCCGGTGTGGGCCATGGCTGGAAAGCCCTGGTGCGGGGAGACCGTGACGTTGACGATGGTCCCGCCGGCCGCGCGCATGGCCAGGTCGTAGGCGGCCTCGGACATCGTGAGCGTCCCGGAGACGTTGAGTCGCTGGACCGCGCTCCACCCCTTGGCGGTGATGGCCTCCGCGGGGACGAAGTACTGGCCGCCGGCGTTGTTGAGCAGAAAGTCCAGCCGTCCGTGGCGCTCGAGCACCCCGGAGACGATCGCCTCGGCGCCGCTCCGCTCTCGGATGTCCCCCGACACCCACGAGCACCTCACCCCCAGCTCCCCTGCCGTCTCGGCCAGGACCTCCTCTCGGCGCCCGGCGATGACGACGGCCGCGCCGCAGCGCACCAGTTCGGCCGCGGCGGCCTTGCCGAGGTTGGTCCCGCCCCCGGTCACCAGCGCCACCCGCCCGGCCAGGAGGGCCGGGGCGAAGATCTGCGACCCCTCCAGCGCCTACTCCCCCAGCACCTTGATCACGAGCCGCTTGGGGCGTCCGCCGTCGAACTCGCAGTAGAAGACCTGCTGCCAGGGCCCGAGGTCAAGCCGGCCCTCGGTGACCGGGACGATCACCTGGTGGTGGACGAGCAGGTTCTTGAGGTGCGCGTCGCCGTTGTCCTCGCCACCGCGGTGGTGGCGGTAGTCGCCGGGGTCGGGCAGCAGCTCGCGGGCCACGTCGTTGGCCGGCTCGGACCAGCTCGGCGGCGCGACCTTGTCCAGCCATTCCAGCGTGTCGGCCTGGAGGCCGGGCTCGTCGTCATTGATCCAGACGCCGGCGGTGATGTGCAGGGCGCAGACCAGGGCCATGCCCTCGGCGATGCCCGCGTCTCCGACCGCGTCGGCGACGTCCTCGGTGATGCGGATGAACTCGCGCCGCCGGGAGGTGTTGAACGTGCGGTAGACGGTGTGCGAGCGCATCACAGGGGCGGCAGGGAAGCAGGGGAGCCGGGATTCGAACCCGGATTCACGGTTTTGGAGACCGCGCGCATAGCCATTAACTCACTCCCCTGTGAGGTCCTGCGATGGTACCGGCCTGTGCCCGCATTCGAGGTCCAGTTCCCGCCCGAGCAGGTGCCCGACCTCGCGGCCCGCTTCCCCACGGTCGACGAGAGCGCACGAGACACCATCGGCGCCGCGGCGCGGGCCCGCGGCTACTACCGGCGACGCGAGTTCCTGGTCGTCTGCGCCTGGAAGACTCCGCGTAGCGCACCCAAGGTCGCGCTCAACACCGAGCCGGCCGTGCGCGCCGCCACGCGCCGGGCGCTGGCCGATTCCGACGAGGCCGCCCGGATGCAGGCGCTCCTGACGCTCAGCGGGGTGGGGATCCCCACCGCCTCGACGCTCCTCTACTTCGCCTTCCCGGCGCTGTATCCGATCCTGGATGTCCGCGCCCTGGAGTCACTGGGGGTCAAACCGCGGTCCCAGTACCCGATCAGCTTCTGGCTGGGCTACCTGGAGACGTGCCGCGCGCTGGCGGCCCAGTGCGGCGTCTCGATCCGCACGCTGGACAAGGCGCTGTGGCAGTGGTCCAAGGAGCGATCGGTGGCCGCGCGGCTCTGAGCCGACGAAGGAGGAGTGCGGGCGGAGGGAGTCGAACCCCCACGGGCTTGCGCCCACCGGCACCTAAAGCCGGCGTGTCTACCGTTTCACCACGCCCGCGAGGCGTCGCGAGGATTGTGAGGCACGCTGACCGGGAATGCTGTGCGCATGTCCAGCGCTTTCAGCAGGTAAGGTCCGCCTCCGTGGCTCAGGTACGCAACGTCCGGCCCGGCTACGCCGTCATCCATCCCAACCGGGACAAGGCGATCTGCAAGCTCACCAAGCTGATCGTCGTTGGCCTGCTCATCGCCTCGGTGGCGCTGATGATGATCCTCACCATCGGCGGGTGGACCAAGCTCCAGGGGATGAAGCCGGTCAACTTCATCTGGTCGGCCGTCTACATCGTCCTGGCCTTCTACATCCTGCGCTGGGCCCGCGGCATCCTGCCGATCGCCGCCGCACTGGCCATCCTGCTGCTGATCATCGCCGCAATCGCCGGGCTCGGGCTCGACGGCACGAGCTGGTTTGACCGCAACCACCACGGCTTCGCCGCCGCCCAGTCACTCTTCGGCGGCTCGGGCCTGAGCACCGACGTTCTCGGCACGATCACGCTCCTGGTCATCCCGGTGGAGGCCGCGCTCATCGTGTTCGCGATGATCGGCTTCTCTCAGGGCTGGAACGTGGAGCTCGAGGTGCCCGAGGAGGAGGCCGAGCGCCGTGGCTCCAAGCCGATCGCGCGCGGCCCGTCCGCCGCGACGGCGTAGCCGGTCGCTCCGCGTGGCGGCGTAGCCTTCGCGCCGTGGCCCACTACAACGGCGAGACGCCGGCCGCCCCTGACCACGCCCGTCGCGCGCGCTTCCTGCAGACCGTCGCCGTCGCACAGTCGACGCACCTGCCCGACAACATCGACTACCTGTTCCAGCCGCACGGCGTCGAACTCCCTGATCCAGCGCTCGTCGGGGAGCGTCTGGACGAGCAGCTGTCCATCCTCGAACGGGCCACGACGCTCTGGAACGCGCTCGGTGACGAGACCAGCCGTGAGCTGCTGCTGCGCATGTTCGCCTACCGGGCGCTGGGCCCCGCCCACGTGCGCCTCCAGCTCGAGCCGGGCCCGTACCGGCGCACTGTGATCGCCCTCGGCGCGCAGGCGCTCCGCCAGGGCTTTATCACCCACCTCCCCGGCATGCCGGTCGAATGGCAGATCCATCGCTACGACCTGCGCCCGTTCGGGCTCCCGTTCGAGGTCATCGGGTCCCCGCTGCCGCTCGCCTCGACGATGGCGTTCTCGCAGTACGCGTACCGCGACGAGTCCGTGCCGGCCAGGCCCCGTCACGGCGACGTCGTTCTCGATGTCGGCGGATGCTGGGGCGACACCGCACTGTGGTTCGCGCATGCGGCGGGCCCGGAGGGAATGGTGCACACGTTTGAGCCCACCCCGGGCAACCGCCGGCTGCTGGACCAGAACCTCAGCCTCAATCCTGAGCTGTCACAGCGGATCAAGGTGTGGTCAGACCCGCTCGGCCCACAACCGGGCGTCGAGGTCTTCATGCCCGACGTCATCGCCGCCGGCGCCACCCTCCAGGCCGAGGCCACCGCCGGCGAGTTCGAGCTGATCCCGATGCGCACCCAGACCGTCGACGAGCTCGTGCGCGACGGCGCGATCCCACGCGTCGACTTTCTCAAGGTCGACGTCGAGGGCGCGGACCTGGGCGTGCTGCAGGGCGCCGCGGAGACGATCCGCGGCCAGCGCCCCCGCCTGGCCGTCGCCTGCTACCACAAGCCCGACGATCTCGTGGTGATCCCCGACTTCGTGGCCGGGCTGGGCGTCGAGTACCGCTGGTACCTGCAGTGCTCGACCATGACCGACGTCGACACCGTCGCCTTCGCGGTCCCGGTCGACTGACCGAAGTTCGTGCTGCTCAACGCGGTGCCGCTCACCCACGGCCATTTCCTCCTCCATGCCTCGTACACCGAGGTGGACGGCAACACCAACGTCGTCAAGGGCCATGAGTACGGGCTGAACGCCCTTCGGCCTCGCCGTCTGGGTGGCGCTGATCTCGCTGTGCTGCGGAGTGCTGATGGGCCCTCGCGGTCCCAGAACGGTCAGACGATCGGCATGCGGGGGCTGGGCATCATGGTCCTCGCCGACGACGGATACGAACTCCCCGGCACAGTCGGCCTACCACCTGGTCGCCGTAGCGCCCGTCTCAGCGGCAGGTGGTGCCGCTGTCCACCTGCCACGTGCCGTCGCTGCCCCGGACGGCATGCACAGATGTGCGGCCCGACGCGACTGTCGCACCGGTTCGGTTCTTGCCGGTCAGCCGCCATCCCGTCCGGGGGATGCCGGACACGCCGCCGTGCTTGGCGAACCACGAGGCGGCCGCGGTGGGCGTGGCCTGACCGCCTCGGTCACTGACGAGGGACAGCGCGAACCCGGTTCGATCCGCGCACGTGGCGGAGGTCAGAGCGGGGCTCTTCGTGGCGGGCTTCTGTCGGTGCGTGATGGCTGCAACGCCTCCCCCGCAGCCGGCCAGCCCCAGCCCCGCGGCCGCCACCGCCACTCGCAGGTTCACGGTCGCAAGCCTGTCACCTGGTAGCGCATACGCGATCACTACGTCCGGCAGGCGGTCTCGTCACCACCACTCCGCGCCCAGGGTCGTTGACGCTCTGATGCAGGACGCCGGTGGGAAGGGCGGTGGGTCGCTCCCAGGACGCTGATCAAGCGCCCCGGGCTGCTCCACCGTGGGAACCGCGCCCCAAGTCCAGTTAGAACGACGAAACGGTCCGAAAGTTACGCATGAGCCAAGAATCGCGATACGGCGGGTGGGATTCGAACCCACACGTCCCGAAGGACAGAGGCTTTTGAGGCCTCCGTGTCTACCGTTCCACCACCGCCGCGGTGCAGGCGAAGTCTAGGGCTGGGCACCGTCGAGGATCAGGCCCATGAGCTCGTCCATGAGCGCCGGCGCCGCCGCCGCCAGCCCGGCTGGGCCGTCGTCGGCGGGGGCCAGCTCGCGCACGACCAGGCCGGCGCGCGAGGCGATCAGCCCGCCCGCGGCGTAGTCCCAGAGGTTGACGCCGCGCTCGTAGTAGGCGTCGTAGCGCCCGCAGGCCAGCCAGGCGAGGTCCAGCGCCGCCGAGCCGGCCCGTCGGATGTCGCGCACGCGGGGCAGCACCCGGCCCATCACCACCGCCTGCTTGGCCCGCACGGCGGCGTCGTAGGCAAAGCCGGTGGAGACGAGGGCCGTGGCCAGCTCGTCACGCGCGGAGCCGGAGATCGTGTGGCCGTTGAGCGTCGGCGGCCCCGAGCGGGCGGCGGCGAAGGTCTCCCCGCGCACCGGGTCAAGGACGACGCCGACGACCATGCCCTCGCTGTCCTGGCACGCGACGCTGACCGAGAACTGAGGGATCCCGAAGAGGAAGTTGACGGTGCCGTCGAGGGGGTCGACGATCCAGCGCAGATCGCCGTCGCCGGTCGCCCCGCCCTCCTCACCGAGGATGGCGTCGGCGGGGCGCCGCTCGCCGAGGATGCGGCGGATCTCGGCCTCGGCGGCCAGGTCGGCCTCCGACACCGGATCGGTGGCGGTGCTCTTGGTGCGGATGCCCCCCACGTGCCCACCGAAGCGGGACATCAGCTCGTGCGCCGCGGCCCCCGCCGCCTCGTGGGCCACGGCCAGCAGTTCCTCTTCGGAGACGCTCATCTCAATCCGTTGTACTAGATCGGCGATCATCCGCCCCCATGCAGGCCCTGGACACCGCCACCGAGCTCACCCGGTTTCAGCGACGGGGCGCCGGCACCGACGCCGAGCGCCGGGCAGCCGTGTGGCTCGCCGACCAGCTCCGCGGCGGCCGCCGCCGGGCGGCGCTGCAGACGTTCTGGTGTCGCCCCAACTGGGCGCTGGCGCAGGCCTGGCATGTCCTGGCCGCGATCGTCGGCAGTCTGCTGGCGGTTCATCACGGCGCCCTGGGCGCAGCGATCATCCTGGGCGCCCTGGTGTGCGTGATCGCCGACGCGCTCACCGGCTACTCGCCCGGCCGTCGGCTGACCCGGGAGCACGCCAGCCAGAACGTGGTCAGCCGCGCCGGGGCCCCGCCGGGCGGCGCGGACACCGCCGGCAGCGCGGACACCGCGGGCAGCGCGGACACCGCCGACAGCGCGGGCACCGCCGGCAGCGCGGGCACCGCCGGCAGCGCGGGCACCGCCGGCGCCGCTCACACCACACAGCCCCGCATCCGCCTCATCGTCACCGCCAACTACGACGCCGGCCGCACCGGCCTCGTCCACCGCAGGTGGCTGCGCACGCCCGCGGCCCGCCTCAGGCGCGCCGCCGGCCCGCTGAGCCTCGGGTGGACCGGGTGGCTGGTCATCGCCATGCTCTGGCTCGTCCTGGTCGCGCTCGCGCGCCATCGTGGCTCTGAGGGCACCGCGCTCGGGGTCCTGCAGCTCATCCCCACGGCCGCGCTCGTCCTCGCGCTCGCGCTCCTGCTCGAGCTGGCCGCGGCGCCGTTCGGGCCGGCCGCGGGTGACAACGGCGCGGGAGCCGGGGTCGCGATCGCGCTCGTGCGCGCACTCGACGCCGCGCCGCTCCGGCGGCTGGACGTCGAGCTCGTCCTCCAGGGCGCCGGCGAGGCCGGCATGGTGGGGCTGCGCCGCCACCTGCGCTCCCGCCGTGCGGAGCTGCGCGCCGCCGACACCATCGTCCTCGGCATCGCCGCCGCCGGCGCCGGCCGCCCGCGCTGGTGGCTGTCAGACGGGCCGCTCGTGCCCCTGCGCTATCTGGGCAGACTGCGTGCGCTCGCCTCGGAGGCCTCCACCACGGCGCGGCCCCACCGCGGCCGCGGCACCTCTCCCGCCCTGCCCGCGCGGGCACGCAGGCTTCCGGCGCTCACCATCGGATGCCTGGACGCAGGCGGGCTCGCGCCCCGCTCCCACCAGGCCGGCGACACCCCCGGAGCGCTGGACCCGGCGGCGCCCGACGCGCTGCTCCAGTTCGCGCTCACCGTGGTCGACGCGATCGATGCCGATCTGGCCCGCACCCAGGCACCGGCCGCCGGCGCACCGCGGGCAGCCCAGGCCGCGCGCTGACAATCCATAGACTGCCGGACTTCGTGTCAACCCCCGTGTGCATAGTGGGCGGGACGGGAGCGCTCGGCTTCGGCCTGACCGTACGACTGGGGCGCGCCGGCATCCCGATCGTCATCGGCTCGCGCGACGCCGGCCGCGCCCACGAGGCGGCGGACAAGGCCCAGGCCCGGGTCCCGGGCGCGACGGTCACGGGCGCCGAGAACGCCGACGCCGTGCAAGGCGCCGAGATCGTCATCCTCAGCGTGCCCTTCCGCTCCCACTCAGAGACGCTCACCAACCTCAAGAACGTGCTGACACCCGAACAGCTGGTGATCGACGCCACGGTGCCGCTGGCGGCCGCCGTGAGCGGCAAGGCGACGCGCACGCTCGGGGTCTGGCAGGGGTCGGCGGCCCAGCAGGCGCAGGAGATGGTCCCCGACGGCGTCCGGGTCGTCTCGGCCTTTCACACCGTGAGCGCCGCACTGCTCACCGACCTCGATCACCAACTCGACGAGGACGTCCTCGTCTGCGGGGATCGCAAGGCCGACAAGTCCACGGTCATCGAGCTGGTCGACAAGATCGACGGGCTTCGCGCCGTGGACTGCGGCCCGCTGGAGATGGCGCGCATCGTCGAGCAGTTCACCCCGCTGCTGATCTCGATCAACGTCCGCAACAAGGTGCGGGCGGGCATCAAGATCACGGGCCTGCGCTGAGGGCGGCATGAGCCTGACGGGACCGGTCGTGGTGCTCGCCGGCGGGACCGGCGGCGCGAAGCTGGCGCGCGGGATGCTCGACGTCGTCGGCGCCGATGACCTGGTCGTGATCGCCAACACCGGTGACGACATCGAGATCTACGGGGCCTACGTCTCCCCTGACCCGGATCTGGTGACCTTCTGGCTCGCCGACCGCATCGATGAACGAGGCTGGGGACTCAAGGACGACACCTTCGCCGTCATGGAGGGGCTGCGCGAGCTGGGCGTCGACGTGTGGTTCAACCTCGGCGACCGCGACCTGGCCATCGCCATCGAGCGCGCCCGCGCCCTGGACGAGGGCGCGCGCCTCACCGAGGCCCACGCGCGCATCTGCGCGTCGCTGGGTGTCGGCGCCCGGGTACTGCCGATGTCCGACCAGCCGGTCCGCACCCGGGTCATGGTCGACGGGAGCTGGTTCTCCCTTCAGGAGTTCCTCATCCGCCGCCGCGGTGAGGGCCCCATCCAGGACGTCGACTTCCGTCACGCGCGCGCGGCTGCGCCCACACCCGAGATACTTGAGGCCGTCGCAGCCGCGCGGGCGATCGTCATCGGTCCGTCCAACCCGATCATCTCCATCGGCCCCATCCTCGCTCTCCCCGGCCTCGCCGATGCCCTCAGCGCGAGCCGCGCGGCGGTCGTCGCCGTCAGCCCGCTGGTCAAGGGCCGGGTCCTCAAGGGCCCCACCGAGGCCTTCCTGCGGTGGGCGCGGCGCAGCGTCTCCAGCGCCGGGATCGCCGAGACCTACAGCGCCGTCGTCGACGGCCTCGTGGCCGACGAGCGCACCCGTGCCCTGCCCGTCCTGGAGACCAGCGTGCTCATGGACGACGACGACGCACGGCGCCGCGTGGCCGAGCAGACGCTCCAATTCGCGCTGGGACTGCGGAAATGACAGCGCACAATCCGTGTGGGTACGGCCTCCGCCCGACCGCCAGCTAGCGTGTAGCTGCCGTGACGACCCTCGCGATCCTTCCGATCAAGACGCTCGACGACGCCAAGACGCGACTCGCCGAGGAGCTTGACCCTCGCCCCCGGCGGGCCCTGGTGGAGGCGATGTTCTCCGACGTGCTCGTCGCGCTGCGCCGGGCCAAGCTGGTGGACCAGGTGCTGGTCGTCTCGCGGGACCACAACGCCCAGCGGATCGCCGGCGGGTACGGGGCGATGGTCGCCGACGACGAGGACACCGGCCACAACGACGCCGCCCAGCGCGGCATCGCCACGGCCGTCGAGCTGGGGTACGAGCGCGTCCTGCTCGTCCCGGGCGACACCCCGTTGCTGGACCCAACTGAGGTCGACGATCTGATCGGCCGCCAGGTGCAGCCGCCGTTCGTGCTCATCGTCCCCGACCGCCACGGCACCGGCACCAACGCGCTCCTGCTCCATCCGCCGGAGGCGATGAAGCCGTCGTTCGGCCCCGGCAGCCACGATCGCCACCACCGCCACGCGGCGGCAGCCGGGATCACGGCGCAGACCGTCGAGGTCGTCTCCCTGGCGCTGGACCTCGACACCCCGGAAGATCTTCAGACGGTGGAGACGACGCTTGACGACACCCGAGGCGGCGCGGCGCACACCCGCGGGATGCTGAGACAGCTCGCGCGCAGCCGAGCCTGACCGCGGTCCGATGGGGGCCGCCATCACCGCCGTGGCACTGGACGGCCTGCCCGAGATCCGCGCCGGCGAGGATCCCGCCGAGCTCATCGCCGCCGCTGTGGCACCGGACGCGGCGGCCGACTCAGACGTGCTGGTCGTGGCCCACAAGTTCATCTCCAAGGCGGAGGGCCGCACCCGGGCCCTGTCCCAGGTCGACGTGACCGAACGCGCACGATCGCTGGCGGCCGAGCTGGGCAAGGACCCCCGGCAGGTGCAGGTGGTCCTGGACGAGACCCGCGAGGTCCGACGCGCCAGCCGCGGAGTTCTGATCAGCGTCACCCACCACGGCTTCGTCTGCGCCAACGCGGGCGTCGACGCCTCCAACGCGCCCGACGATGACACGGTCATCCTTCTCCCGGCAGATCCCGACGAGTCAGCGCGCCGGCTGCGCGCCGGCCTGCGAGAGCGCCTCGGCGTGTCGCCCGCGGTCCTGATCACCGATTCCTTCGGGCGCGCGTGGCGTAACGGCCAGGTCGACGTGGCCATCGGGTGCGCGGGACTGGCGCCGCTCGAGGACTGGCGCGGACGCACCGACGCGCGCGGACGCGAGCTCAGGGCAACGTGGATCGCGGTCGCCGACGAGCTGGCTGCCGCCGCCGACCTCGCCCGGGCCAAGGACGCGATGCAGCCCGCGGTGCTCGTCAGCGGCGCCGGACGGCACGTCACCGCCGATGACGGTCCCGGCGTCCTGCCCCTCCTGCGCGACGCCGCGACGGACCTGTTCCGGTAGATCGAGCTCGCCCCACCCGTCGGGCCCGCCCCACCCGTCGCGCCCGCCCCACCCGTCCCGCCCGCCCCGCCCGTCGAGCCCCGCCCGCCCGCGCATGGGCGCGACCGCGAGCGGGTATAGGGTCGCCATCCATCGGGGCAGGGCTGTCGCTGAGGAGGGAGCCGAATCGTGAGCCGTCGCAGGCAGGTGCCGTCAACGCCGGGGCGCCCGTCACTGCTCGGGCTGCTCCTGGTCAGCGCCACGCTGGTCCTGTACTGCCAGCGTGGCGTCTCGGTGCAGTTCAACACCTACAGCGGGCAGGACCACGACAACGCGGCGATCCCGTTCGAGCTCGGAGCCCTGAGCTTCCTCACGGCGAGGCTGAGCGGCGTGCCGGCGACCAACGGGTGCAGCTCGATCGGAGCCGGAAACCCGCTGGCCCCGGTGGTCGTCCCCAAACCGGTCCCCCAGCTCAAGCTGCACTACCTGGGCGCCAAGCGCGGTCTGCACGGCGTGGCGATCCAGCGGTGGACCACCACGGGGAGCCTGACCAAGCTCACGGTCCGGCTGCGCCGCGGCGCCAAGGCGGTGGACACCGTGCGCGTGGCGCGCGTCAGCATCCACAAGTGGCGCGTCGTGCTGCGGGTCAAGGGCCAGCTGCCCAAGCCGGGCCGCTACGCGGTGGTCGTCGCCCGCGGGGGCCACACGCTCGCCCATCACAGCTTCCGGCTGCGCTGAGCCGACTGGTACGTTGGGGGCCGTGGGCTACCGCCTCCTCCCCGCCGACGACGCCTTCTGGCGCCCGTCCAACCAGATGGGCGTGATGAACACGGATCTGGCCAAGCAGCTGAAGGCGCCCACGCTGGGGGCGCGGCTGTGGCGCCTGACACCGGGCCAGGCCAGCACCCGTCACCGTCACCGCGGCGAGTACGAGCTCTACGTGGTGCTGGCGGGAACCGGGCGGATCCGGGTCGATGAGGACCTGCTGACCCTTTCGCCCCTGTCCGCCCTGCTCGTGGAGCCCGAGAGCCTGCGCCAGGTGTTCAACGACACCGATGCCGACGCCTTGTGGCTGGTCGCCGGCGCGCCGCCCGAGGCGGCCAACACGCTGGAGATGACCCCGGAGCTCCTGCAGTGGATGTACCCCGACGGGCCCAAGGCCCTTCCGCCCGAGCTCCAGGACCGCTCACCCAACTAAACTAATAAGTTTACTTGGCGACCGGTCAGGCGGGCTGGCCCGGCGCGCCGACGGCGTGAAACCCGCCGTCGACGTGGACGATCTCGCCGGTGATGCCCTGCGAGTAGTCAGACAGCAGCCAGCAGATGGCGCGCGCCACCGGCAACGCGTCGGCCACGTCCCACCCCAGCGGTGCCTGGCGGCGCCACAGCTCGGCGAGCTGCTCGAAGCCGGGGATGCCCTGCGCGGCGACCGTGCCCAGCGGACCGGCGGACACGAGGTTGACGCGGATGCCCTCGGGCCCGAGGTCGCGGGCCAGGTAGCGCGACACCGACTCGAGCGCCGCCTTGGCGACGCCCATCCAGTCATAGATGGGCCAGGCGACCGCAGCGTCGAAGTCCATGCCCACCAGCGACGACCCCGACGACATCAGTGGCTGCAGCGCCGCCGCGAGCGCCTTGAACGAGTAGGCGCTGGTCTGGAACGCCTGCCCCGCCGACTCGGCCGGCGCGGTCATGAACTTGCCGCCGAGGGCGTCCTGCGGCGCGAACGCGATCGCGTGCAGCGCGCCGTCGATCCCGCCCCAGCGCTCGCGCACCGACTCCGTGAGCGCCTTAAGGTCCTCGGGCTTGTTGACGTCGAGCTCGAGCACGTCGGCCGGCTGCGGAAGCCTCTGGGCGGCGCGCTCGGTCATGCGCCGCACCCGCCCGAAGCTCGACAGCACCACCTCGGCGCCCTCCTTCTGGGCCTGCTCGGCCGCGTGGTAGGCGATGGAATCCCTGGTGATGACGCCGGTGATGAGGAGCCGCTTGCCCTCCAGGATCACGCGCCGTCACCGACCTGACCGGCGGCGAACGAGTGCAGGGCCCAGGCCAGCCGGTCGCGGGTCTCGGCGGGCTCGATGATCTCGTCGACGAAGCCCTCGGTGGCCGCCGCCTCCGCGCGCAGGTGCTCCTCGGCGTAGGCGTCGGCGAGGCGGTCGCGCTCGGCCTCGGGGTCATCGGCCGCGTGCAGCTCGCGCCGGTTGACCACGCCCACCGCCGCCCGCGCGCCCATGATGCCGAGCTCGGCGTCGGGCCAGGCGAGCACGAGGTCGGCGCCGAGGTCCCGGGAGTTCATCGTGATATAGGCGCCGCCGTAGCACTTGCGCAGGACCACGGTGAGCTTGGGGACCCGCGCTGCGGCGAAGGCCCGCACCAGCGACGCGCCGTGGCGGATGACTCCGGCCTTCTCCTGCTTTGAGCCCGGCATGAACCCGGGGGTGTCGACGACGGCGATCAGGGGCACGCCGAACGAGTTGCAGAAGTTGACGAACTGCGCCGCCTTCTCCGAGCCCTCCGCGTCGAGCACCCCGCCCAGGTAGCGCGGCTGGTTGGCGACGATGCCGACCGGCCGCCCGTCCAGGCGCGCCAGCGCGGTGACCGTGTTGCGCGCCCACCGGGGGCGCAGCTCCAGCAGCGACTCGCGGTCCACGATCGCGCCCAGCGCGTCGCGCACGTCGTACGTGAGGCGGGGCTCGGCGGGGACGAAGGCACCGGGGTCGGGATCCGCGGGCGCGGTGGGGATGCCCCGCGGCGGCGTCTGGCCTGCCGCCGACGGCAGGTAGGAGAGCAGCTCGCGCACCCGCAGGGCCGCGGAGGCCTCGTCGCGCTCGACGAGGTGGCAGACGCCGTTGCGCTCATGGACCTGCGGGCCGCCGAGGCCTGTGGCGTCGATCTCCTCGCCCAGCGCCTCGCGCACGACGCCCGGCCCGGTGAGGAACATCGCCGCGTCCTGGGTCATGACGATGAGGTCGGTGAGCGCCGGCGAGTACGCGCCGCCGCCGGCCGAGGCGCCGGAGACGATCGAGATCTGGGGCACGACGCCGGTGAGGGCGACGGTCTCGCGGAAGATCCGGCCGTAGCCGGCCAGCGCCGCGGTGCCCTCCTGCATGCGCGCCCCGCCGGACTCGACGAACCCGACGACGGGGATGCGCGCCCGCTGAGCGGTGCTGAGCACGCGAACGATCGTGTCGGCGTGGCGCTCGCCCAGCGAGCCGCCCAGGAACCGCCCGTCCTGCGCGTAGCAGGCGATCGGGCGTCCGTTGACCGCCCCGGTGGCACCCACGACGCCGTCGCCGTCCACCGCGCGGTCGCCCAGCCGCGCCGACCGGGCGCGCGAGCGCAGGACACGCAGCGAGCCCGGATCACACAGCGCCTCCAGGCGCTCGAGCGGCGACAGGCGCTCCCCGGAGCCCGTCCCCGCCTGGCTGACAACGGTGGCGCTCATTTCGCGGCTCCGCGCAGCGCGAGGGCGACGTTGTGGCCGCCGAAGGCGAAGGAGTTGGACAGCGCCAGCGGCGGGTGGCCGTTGCCGGTCACCAGTGGGCGCGCCTCGCCGGGGACATAGTCGAGATCGAGCTCGGGGTCCGGGACCTCATAACCCAGGGTCGGGGCGATGACGCCGGTGATGAGGGTGCGGAACGTGGCCACCGCCTCCACCGCGCCGGCGGCACCCAGCGTGTGGCCGATCGACGACTTGGTCGAGGAGATCGGGATTCGCTTGGCCTCGGCCCCCAGCGCGGTCTTCAGCGCCCTGGTCTCAGCGGCGTCGTTGAGCTGGGTCGAGGTGCCGTGGGCGTTGATGTAGTCGATCTGCGACGGGTCGGCGCCGGCGTCGCGCAGCGCCAGTTCGATCGCGCGCGATTGCGGTCCGCCGCTCGGTTCCGGAGCCGTGATGTGGTGGGCGTCGGTGGTGGAGGCGTACCCGGCCACCTCGCCGAGGATGGTCGCGCCGCGCTCCCGCGCGGACTCCTCGTTCTCCAGGACGAGCATGCCCGCGCCCTCGCCCATGACAAAGCCGTCACGGCGGGCGTCGAAGGGCCGCGAGATTCCCTGCGGAGACAGGGCCTCCATCGAGTTGAAGCACGCGAAGGAGAAGTCCGTGAGCGCGGACTCGGCACCGCCGCAGACGACCGCGTCGGCCTCGCCGTACTGGATCATCCGCAGGGCGGAGCCGACGGCGTGGGCGCCGCTGGCGCACGCCGACACGACGGCGTAGCTCTGGCCGCGTAGCTTGTACTTCATCGTCACCGCGGCGGCCGCGGCGTTGGGCATGTACATCGGGATGCCCAGCGGCGACACCATCCTGGCGCCCCGCTCGCGCATCACCTCGAGCTGGGCCTCGAGCGTCGCCTGGCCCCCGATGCCGGTGGCGACCACGCAGCCGACGCGCATCGGGTCATAGGGTCCCTCCCCACCGTCGTCGCCCCAGCCGGCCTCGGCCAGCGCCTCGCCGGCGGCGACGACGGCGAGCTGGGCGAAGCGGTCCAGGCGGCGAGCCTCCTTGACCGACAGGTGGTCCTTGACCTCGAAGTCGCGACAGACCCCGGCGCCGTCGGCGATCCCGACCTCGCCGGCAGCCCAGCGCTCGTGGAGCGCAGACGCGCCCAGCCCCAGCGGCGTGACCGCGCCGAGCCCGGTGACAACAGCCTTACGTCTGTCCGGCATGGAACCCACTCAGCCCGCCCGCTCCACAATGAGATCGACGGCGTCGCCGACGGTCTTGAGATCCTTCATGTCCTCGCCCTTGAGCACGACGCCGTACTCGTCCTCGACCACCTGGGCCAGCTCGACGAGGTCAAGCGAGTCGATGTCGAGCTCTTCGAAGGTCGCCGTCCGGGTGATCTGGCTCTCGTCGGGGCCGAAGCTGGCCAGCGTCTCGACGACCCGGCTCTCCACCTGCTCCGTTGTCACTGACATGTGTGTTGCTCCTCTTCGTTGTTCAAGTTCAGGTGTTCACGTTCACGCGGCCAGGCCGCCGTCAACCGATAGCACCGCACCGGTGACATAACTCGCCGCGTCGGACGTGAGGAAGCGCACGCACGCGGCGACCTCCTCCGGCGTGCCGACACGGCGCGCGGGAATGTGGCCCACGAGGTCGGCGGAGGCGCCGGCCATCATGTCGGTCTCGATCAGTCCGGGGGCCACGGCGTTGATGGTGATGCCGCGCCGGGCCACCTCCACCGCAGAGGTCTTGGTCAGCGCGATGAGCCCGGCCTTGGCCGCCGAGTAGTTGGCCTGGCCCGGGTTGGCGCGCAGCCCGACCACCGAGGAGATATTGACGATCCGGCCCTGGCGCGCGCGCATCATCGGCCGCAGCGCCCGCCGGGTGAGGCGGAACGCGGCGCTCAGATCGGTCTGGATGACCGCGTCCCACGCCTCGTCGTCCAGGGACGGGGTGAGGTCGTCGCGCGTGATGCCGGCGTTGTTGATGAGCACGAGGACCGGGCAGCCGAAGTGCTCCTCGCACGCTCCGAAGAGCTGATCGGGAACCGCCGGGTCCGCGACGTCGCCGCCGACCGCGACCGCGCGGCCGCCGTCGGCCTCGATCGCGGAGACCACCGTCTCGGCTCCGGCCTGGTCTGAGTTGTAGTTGACGCCAACTCCCCAGCCGTCGGCCGCCAGCGCCTTGGCGATGGCCGCGCCGATGCCCTTGGAGGCGCCGGTCACGAGCGCGCAGCCGTCCTCGCGCGGGTCAGGCATCCGAGCCTCCTCCCCATCTGACGATGCCGCCGCCCCAGGTGAACCCCGCGCCGAATGCCGCCAGCAGGACGTTGGCGCCTGGCTGCAGGCGGCCGTCGTCCTGGGCGGTCGCCAGCCCCACGGGCAGCGTCGCCGCCGAGGCATTGCCGATCGTCTCGATGCACTCGACGACACGGTCGGGATCGAGGTTCAGCCGCTCCGCCAGCGCGCGGGTGATCCGGGCGTTGGCCTGGTGAAAGACGAACAGGTCGATGTCGGAGAGCGTCAGGCCCGAGCGCGCGATGGCGTCGAGCGTGACCTCGCTCATCCGCGCCACCGCGTGGCGGAAGACCTCGGGCCCGTCCATGCGGACCTTGCGCTCGGCGATCGTGGCGAACAGGGTGCCGGCGTGCGAGCCGTCGGCGCCGAGCACGATCGGACCAATCGCGCCGCGGTCATCACCCTCGCCGCTGTCGGCGGGTCCGAGGACCACGGCACCGGCGGCGTCGGCGAACAGCGGAGCCGAGCGCTTGTCGGTGTAGTCGACCAGGCGCGTGACGAAGTCGGCCCCGACCACGAGCACATGCCGGGCCCGCCCGCTCTCGATGTTGGCGGCCCCTTGGGCCAGCGCGGTGAGGAACGCGGTGCAGGCGGCGCCCACGTCAAACGCCCCCGCGCGCGTGGCGCCGAGGTTGTGCGCGACGATCGGCGCGGTGTTGGGCGTCACCTCGTCCTGGCTGAGTGTGGCCACGATCACGAGGTCAAGATTCGCCGCCTGCACCCCCGCGGCCTCCAGGGCGCGTGCCCCGGCGCGAGTGGCGTAGTCAGACAGCCGCTCGTCGGGACGGGCGCGGCGGCGCTCGCGGATCCCGGTGCGGCTCACGATCCACTCCTCGGTGACGCCCAGGCGTTCGGCCAACTCGGCGCTGGTCAGGCGGTCAGGCGGGAGGTCGGTCGCGACGCTGAGGATGGCGGCCGGGGTGAGCGCGAGCCCGGCGGCGCGGAAGGCCTGCTCGCGGATGAGGACGGCCGAGTCAGGCATTGACGAGCTCCACATCCGACAGCGTGCGCTTGGCCAGGCCGGTGAGGATCCGGCCGGGCCCGACATCGACGAAGCGCTCGGCGCCCAGCTCATGCAGCGTCATCATCACCTCGCGCCAGCGCACCGGCATGGTGAGCGCGTCGGCGAGCTCACGGCGCGGGTCGGCGAACGGCTGGGCGGTGACCGCGGAGATGACGGTGGTTCCCTCGGCGGGCTCGCCGAAGGACACGTCCGCGAGCGCCGCCTCGAACTCGGGCACGGCGCCGGCCATCATCGGCGAGTGAAAGGCGCCGGTGACGTCGAGCTCCATCGCGCGCAGGCCGAGCTCCTTGGCGTGGGCCAGCGCCCCGGGCAGACGGGACTTCGCCCCGGAGATGACCACCTGCATCGGTGAGTTGTCGTTGGCGACCGTCAGCTGGTGGGCGTCGGCGATGTCCGGCGCGTGCTCGGATGCGCCGGCGCCGAGCACGGCGATCATGCCGCCCTCGCCGTCGGCCGCGTCAAGGCCGGAGCGGTGCATGAGCCGGCCGCGCAGGGCGACCAGTTCCAGGCCCTCGCGCTCATCCAGCACCCCGGCGGCGACCAGCGCGCCGAGCTCGCCCAGCGAATGGCCCGCCATGAACGCCTCGACCGGGCGGCCGAGCGCCTCCCAGCCGGCCAGGCTGGCGCAGAAGATCGCGGGCTGGGCGTAATTGGTGCCCTCGTCGGCGCGCGGGAAGGGGTCCTCCCCGACGGCCTGGACGGCCATCTCCAGCAGGTCGGGCCGGACGCGCTGCACGAGGTCGCGCATGTCCGGCGTCTGGCTCCCCTGACCGGGGAACAGAATCGCGCTTGCGGCACTCATCGACCTGAACCTACGCCGCCCATGGCGCTGGGATACAGCCTTGTTATGTAGTTCCCCCCTTTTGGGGGGAGCCCATTTGGGGGGTTTCCTCTGGCGCACGCGTCGCTTTGACGGCAAGCCAGTTTTCCGGGGGATCGAGCTGAGAACCCCGCGGAGCAAGTACGCTGGACCTCAGATCGTCCGGTGAGCCTCCCCACCCCCACTCCCGACACCGCCGCCCTGGTCACGGGAGCCTCTTCCGGCATCGGCGCGGCCATCGCGCGCGAGCTGGCCGAGCGCGGCCACGGGCTCGTCCTGGTGGCGCGGCGCAAGGACCGGCTCGATGCGCTGGCCCAGGAGCTCAACGGCGAGTACGGGGTGCGCGCGGAGGCGGTCGGCTGCGACCTCGGCAAGGCTGCCTCCCGGCAGCGCCTGCCCGCTCGGATCGGGTCGCTGGGCCTCGAGGTCAACGTGCTGGTCAACAACGCCGGCTTTGCCACCAACGGCCCGTTTCACGAGGCTGATGCGGCGCGCGAGCTCGAGCAGGTGCGGGTGCTCGTCGAGGCGCCGATGGCACTGACCTCCGCCTTCCTGCCCGACATGGTCCGTCGCGGCAAGGGCGCGATCCTCAACGTCGCCTCCACCGCGGGCATGCAGCCGCTCCCGTACTCGGCGGGCTACTCCGCCGCCAAGGCCTACGTGCTCACGTTCTCAGAGGCGTTGCACCAGGAGCTGCACGGCTCCGGCGTGACCGTGACCGTGCTCGCGCCGGGTCCGGTGACCACCGACTTCTGGGAGATCTCCGGATGGGAGGTGGCCGGGGGCCAGTCGTTCGAGCGCGCGGTGCCGCGGCCCGCGTGGGTGACCGCCCAGGAGGCGGCCTCGGCGGGCGTCAAGGGCCTCGAGGCCGGCCGCCGGGTCGTCGTCCCGGGCCTCCCGATCCGAGCGGCGATGCTCGCCAGCCAGTACCTGCCCCACGCCGTCAAGCTGCCCGCGATCGAGTGGGCCATGCGACGGCGCTGAGCGCGGCCCCGCTCGCATAAGCTTGAGCGAGCAACCACTCCCCTCCATCCCCACCCCCGGGAGAGAACCCCATGGCGAAGACCATCTACACGGCTGAGGCCCACGTCACCGGAGGCCGCGAGCACGGTCACGGCGTCACCAACGACGGCAGGCTCGACGTCCAGCTGCGCCCGCCCACCGACGATGCCGAGCAGGGCACCAACCCCGAGCAGCTCTTCGCCGTCGGCTTCGCCGCCTGCTTTGAGGGCGCGCTGGGCGTGGTGGGGCGCCGGGAGAAGGTCGACCTCGGCGAGGTGGCGATCGACTCCAGCGTCAGCCTCATCACCACCGAGGACCGCGGCTACACCGTCGCTGTCAAGCTCGACGTGACCCTGCCGGGCGTCTCCGACGGCGCGCAGGCCAAGGAGATCGTCGCCGCCGCGCACCAGGTGTGCCCGTACTCCAACGCCACCCGCGGCAACGTTGACGTCGACCTCGTGGCCAACGGCGAGGCGGTCGGCTGAGATCCGCGACGTGGATGGTTGATCTGGCCCCACAGGTCAGATTTACCATCCAGGTGGGCTAACTGAGCAAGCCGATCCGCTGAGCGCGCTGCACCGCCTCCGCGCGGTTGCGCGCCTGCAGCTTGCGGTACACGGCGCTGGTGTGCTCCTTGACCGTGTGCGGGGACAGGAACAGCTGCTCGGCGATCTCACGGTTGGTCGAGCCGGCGGCGATGAGGTCCAGGACCTCGCGCTCGCGCTCTGAGAGCATCGGCGCCGGCTGCTCCGCCGTCGGCTCGAACACGGTCATCCCGCACCCGACCATCCGCACCGCGCGGGCCACCTCGCGCGCGTCCCAGTCCTTGGACACGAACCCCGACGCCCCGGCCGCCCGCGCGGCGGCGGGAGACATCCGCCCCGCCCCGGAGATGAGCAGCACCCGCGTCGGCGGCGAGGCCTTGCGGATCGAGTCGCACACGTCGGCGCCCGACTCCCCGGCCAGGAACAGGTCCACCAGCGCGACGTCGGGACGCAGGCTGGGCAACAGGCGCAGCGCCTCGTCGCCGGTGCGCGCCGCCAGGCAGCGCTCCACCCATGGCTGCTCGCCGAGCAAGACGCGGAAGCCCCAGTGCACGACGTCGTGGTCGTCGACCACCAGGACCCGCAGCTTGCGGTCGGTGTTGAGGCGGCCGGGGGGTTGCGGCTGAACGCTCATAGCCGCGCCTCCGCCAGCGGAACGACGAGCCGGACACGCCACAGGCCCTCGTCGGGCGCGCCGAAGTCCACCACGCCCCCGTGCTGAAGCGCCTCGAACGCCGCCAGGCGAAGGCCCATCCCCGCGCCGCGGGCACCGGGGGCCACGCCGTCGTTGCGGACCTCCAGGCTGAACGTGTCCTCGTCGCCGGTCACCACCACCTCCACCGTCGAGGGGCTGGCGTGCTTGGCGATGTTGCGCAGCGCCTCGGCGAGCACGGACTGGGCCAGCGGCTCGACCCCGCCGGGGACCCCGACATCGTCGGGCCAGGTGACGTGCACCGGCGGGCCGGGCGCCTGCACCAGGCGAGCCACCTCGGCCGACAGCGTGGTGCCCGTGTCGGTGGACACCGGGGCCAGCGGGCGCTCCAGCGCGCTGCGCAGGTCCGACAGCGCCTCCTGCATCTCCGACAGGCAGCGGTCGCGCTCATCGCGGTCAAGCGGCTTCTCGGCGCTGAGCGCCAGCGAGACCCCGAACAGCCGCTGCATGACCCGCTCGTGGATCTCGCGGGCGAGCTCGAGGCGCTCGCCCAGCGCGCGCGTGCGCTCCTGCTGGCGGGTGGCGTTGCGCGCGGTGGCCACGAGCGCGGCGGTCTTGCCCAGCGTCCACAGCAGGTGGCGTTCCCCGTCGGTCAGCTCGAAGCGACCGCCGCCGCGGTCGGCGCAGATCACGCCGTAGGCGCGCCCGGCGGCGCTTAAGGGCGTGCACACCAGCGTGGTGATTCCGAACAGCTCCGCGTACTCGGAGGGCAGCTGGTCCTCGATGCCCTCCGAGACCACCACCACCTCGTCCTCGATCAGCGCGCGCCGGGCGACGGCGCGGAGATGAGCGTCGGGGTCGGCTCGAGCGTCGAGAGCTGCGGTGAACGAGGTGCCGTAGGCGCCCACCACGCGCACGCGGCGGCGCCCTGCGTCGGCCATGAAGATCGCCGCTCGGCGCATTGTCGTCAGCCGGCAGATGGCCTCGCAGATGCGGTCGTAGAACTCGGTGGAGGTGGTATCGGTGTCGAGGTCGGCCAGCAGCTCGACGAACACCTCCAGCGGCTCGACGCCGGCAAACAGCGACGGCGGGCGTTCGACGCTCATCGCGCGCTCATCGCCCGCTCACGCCCTACGCGGCCAGCGGTTCCGGCTCGAAGCGGCGCCGGATCTCGTACAGCGTGGTGCGCTCTGCGGCCGGGCGCCCCGCGCGATGGGCGGCGGCGACCAGCTCTGAGGGTTCCAGGCGCACGCCGTGATAGCTGCCGGCCATCCGGCTGATCGACTCCTCCATCAGCGTGCCGCCGAGGTCGTTGACACCCCAGCGCAGGGCCTCGGTGGCCGCTTCGAGTCCCATCTTCACCCAGGACGCCTGGAGGTTGGTGATGGTGTGACCCAGGGCCAGACGGAAGGCGGCAGTGTGCTTGAGGTTCTCCTCGCGCGTGATCTCCTGCACCCCGTGCGCCCGCCCCAGCAGCGTCTGGAACGGGATGAAGGACAGCGGGACGAACTCCGTGAATCCGCCCGTGCGCTCCTGGAGCTCGCGCACCACCCGCATGTGCTCGGCGAGCTCGTGGGGCTCCTCGATGTGGCCGAACATCACCGTCACGGTGGAGCGGATGCCCTCGGCGTGGGAGGCCTCGATGATCTCCACCCATCGCGCCACCGGCAGCTTGTTGGGCGAGATGCGCTCGCGCACCCCGTCGTGCAGGACCTCGGCGGCGGTGCCGGGGGTGGACCCCAGCCCCGCCTCGCGCAGGCGGTGAAACACCTCGCGCGGCGCCAGCCCGCTCACGTCGCACATGTGGGCGACCTCCATCGGCGAGTAGGCATGCAGGTGGATGTCGGGAGCGAGCTCCTTGGCAAAGCGCAGCCAGCCCAGGTAATCCTCAAATGACCAGTCGGGATGGATCCCCGGACTGGATGCACAGCTCGGTGGCACCGGCGTCAAGGGCCTCCTGCACGCGCTGGGCGAACTCGTCGCGGGAGTGCTCGTAGGCATCCGGGGAGCGCTTGGACTGGCCAAAGCCGCAGAACGCACACCCCACCACGCACACGTTGGAGACGTTGATGTTGCGGTTGACGACAAAGGTGACGGTGTCGCCGGCCAGGCGGCGACGCAACTCGTCGGCGCCGGCGCGCATGTCCTCGATGATCCCCGGGCGCCGCTCGGCGAACAGGGCGGTCAGCTCCTCGGCGCTCAGCCGAGTGCCGTCACGTGCCTTCTCCACCGCACGCGGGGCGACGTCGTCGGCGATGCTGAGCTCGGTCCGCCGGCCGCTCCCGCGGCGCGGGATGAACGACCAGTAGCGCGTCTTGATCACGTCCAGGACCGGCCGCGCCACCCATTCGGGGTCGATGTACTCCGGGTAGACGCACAGTCGCTCAGACAGCGCGTAGCCATCCTCGGCAAGGCGCTTGCGCACCTGCGCCGGGGACGGGAACGGGTGCTCGGGCGAGATGTGATCGCCGTTGGCGCTCAGCCCGCCGAGGTCGGTGGCTCCGGCGTCGACCAGCTCCGGCCACCAGTCAGAGAGGTTGGGTGGGACCTGGATGCCGATCTCCGGCATCAGCCGCCGCGTCTCGGCGATCAGTCGCTTCATGTCATCCAGGGACACCGGTGAGGCCCAGTTGGGCGCGGCCAGCTGCGGCCCGTTGGCCACTCCGGTGCGCCAGTACTCGGCGGCGGCGCCCTCCGCGATGTCGGCGGGCTCCTCGCCGTAGTAGCTCTGGTGCGGGACGAAGTTCTGGAGGATGACCTCCTGGAGGTGGCCGTGGCGCTCGTGCGCTCCCGCCAGGGCGGCCAGCGACGCCATCCGCTCCTCCTCGGTCTCCCCGATCCCGACCAGGATCCCGCTGGTGAAGGGGATCTTCAGCTCGCCCGCGGCGTCAATCGTCTGAAGGCGCATCGCCGGGTGCTTGGTCGGCGAGCCCGCGTGCACCGTGTCCATCAGCCGCTCGGCCACGGACTCCAGCATCAGTCCCTGCGACGCCGTGACCGCGCGCAGCCGCTCCAGGTCGGCGCGGTCCAGCACGCCGAGGTTGGTGTGCGGCAAAAGCCCGCGCTCCAGGCCCTGCTCACACACCCACACCACGTAGGCGGTGAAATCCGCGAACCCGAGCTCGGCGAGCTTGGCGGCGACGCCGGCGTTGTGCTCGGGCCGCTCGCCGGTGAGCACGAGCAGCTCCTTCGCCCGGTGCCGCGACACGGCCCGGTCGAGGATTGCGAGCACCTCGTCGGGCTCGTGCAGATGCGGCTGATGGGTCGCGAACGCGCAGTACTTGCAGTAGCACCGGCACGTCCGGCTGAGCGACAGCGTGAGGTTCCGGCTGAACGTGACGCGGCGGCGACGCATGTCCGGCGCCAATTCTAGGCGGCGCCTATGCTGCGCCGACTGTGCGGCGTCTGCTGGTCACACTCGCCACGTTTCTGGCCGCCGCCGCGATGGTCGCCGGCTGCGGTGGATCGTCGGGCGGATCGGGCGATTCGCCCCGCAGCGCCACGCTGGTGCTCGACTTCACCCCCAACCCCGTTCACGTCGGGATCTACACCGCGCTGGCCCACCACTTCGACACCGCCGCCGCCGTGAAGCTGCACGTGATCGCGCCGTCGGCGTCGACTGACTCGATCCGGCTGCTCGAGACCGGGCGCGCCGACTTCGCCATCCTCGACATCCACGACCTGGCCATCGCCCGCGAGCGGGGCGAGGATGTCGTCGGGATCCTGCCGATCGTCGAGCGCCCGCTGGCCTCGGTCATCGCCGAGCCCGCCGTCACCAGCCCGCGCCAGCTGATCGGCAAGACGGTCGGCATCAGCGGAGCCCCGTCGGACACCGCGGTACTGGACTCGATCGTCGCCGGCGCGGGCGGGCAGCCCAAGCAGCTCAAGACGATCACGATCGGATTCAACGCCGTGAGCGACCTGCTCGCCGGCAAGGTGGCCGGCGCTACCGCCTTCTGGAACGACGAGGGCGTCACGCTCAACCGCCGGCGACCCGGGTTCCACGTCTTCCGCGTCGAGAACTACGGCGCGCCGTCCTATCCCGAGCTCGTCGTGTGCGCCACCGCCAAGAGCCTGAAGGCCCATCCTGGCCTGGCGCGCGGGGTCGTGCGCGCCTTGGTCCGGGGCTATGACCTGGCGCTCGCGCAGCCGGCTGTGGGACAGCGTGCGCTGGAGTCCCAGGTGCCGGGGCTCGATCACGCCCTCGACAGAGCCGAGCTGGCCGGGCTGGGCGTGGCGTTCCGCGGGCCCGAGGGGCATTTCGGGGTGCTGGACCAGGGTCTGCTGCGACGCTGGTCGGCGTGGGAGGCGCGCTTCGGGATCGTCAAGGCTGCGCCTGACCTGGCGGCGACCTTCGACACCCGCTTCGCGCCTACTGCGCGCGGATCTTCTTGAACTCCTGGCGCACCGATTCGGTGCGGCCCCACATCTGCACGGTCTCGGCGCGCCCGGTGCGCACCTCGCGCAGGGCGATCTCGCCGTCGATCCCGCCCTCGTCCAGGAGCTTGAGCGCCAGGTGCACCGCGGGAACCGAGGCGGCATGGCCGAAGCGGTGGGCCACCACCAGCCGCCAGTGCCAGTCGTGCTTGGAATAGGGCTGCGCGTTGCAGGTGACCATCACGATCGCGGCGTCGACGTAGCGGGTCTCGTCGAAGATCCGCAGGTCGAACTCCAGATCGGTCCAGTCATCGGGCAGGGGCGCGATGATCTCGTTGAACGTCTCGGCGAGGGACATCTGTGGCGCCAAGCGTACTAGCGGTGGCACCGGTGAGGACCGCCGGGGCGTGCGGTCAGCCGATGATCTGCTGGGACAGCGCGAACAGGTTGAGCGCGGAGATGACGCCGGCCACCGCGAACGCGGCGACGATCATCGGCCGCCGGTTGACCTGAGCGCCCATCACGTCCCGGCGGCTGGTGAGGACCACCAGCGGGATCAGCGCGAACGGGATTCCGAACGACAGCACCACCTGGCTGAAGACGAGCGCGTCGGTGGCATTGACCCCGGTGGCCAGGACCACCAGCGCCGGGAGCATCGTCACCAGGCGGCGGATCCACATGCGGATGCGCACGCCGATGAAGCCCGCCATCACCACCTGCCCGGCGTAGGTCCCGACGCTCGACGACGAGGCACCCGAGGCCAGCAGGGCCACGGCGAAGGCCAGTGCGGCGCCGCCGCCGACCAGGTGTCCGATCTGCGCGTGCGCGGTCTGCAGCGACGCGGTCCCCGACAGCTCCGGCGTGTGGAACAGCTTGGCGAACACGGCCATCATGGCCAGGTTGATGAGGCCCGCCACGGTGAGGGCGATGATCACGTCGACGCGCTCGAAGCTCAGCACCTGGCGGCGCTCGGCGTCGTCGCGCACCGCCACCCGCCCGTTGGTGAGCGCCGAGTGCAGGTAGATGACGTGGGGCATCACCGTCGCGCCGATGATCCCCACGGCGAGGTAGACCGCGTCGCTGTTGCTCAGGCGGGGCACGAAGCCGGCGAGCGCCATGTGGGCCGACGGCCCGATGTGGAGCGTCTCGTAGAGAAAGCCGGCGAACACCACTCCGAGCAGGGCGGCGATGGCCAGCTCGAACCGGCGGTAGCCGTGGCGCTGGAGCTCGAGGATCCCGAAGGCGATCACGCCGGTGATGAGCCCCGAGACCAGCAGCGGAACGCCGAAGAGGAGGTTGAGCCCGATCGCCGCGCCCAGGAACTCGGCCACGTCGGTCGACATCGCCATGATCTCGGCCTGCACCCACAGCCCCCGGCTCGCCCACCGCGGGAAATGGGCACGGCACAGCTCGGGCAGGTTGTGGTCGGTGGCGATCCCGAGCTTGGCCGACAGGTACTGGACGAGCATGGCCATCAGGTTGGCCGCCAGGACGACCCACATCAGCTCGTAGCCGAACTTGGCCCCGCCCTGGAGGTTGGTGGCGAAGTTCCCGGGGTCGACGTAGGCCACCGCGGCGACGAAGGCCGGGCCCAGCATCGACAGCCCCAGCCGCATCTTCCCGCGGGCCAACTGGCGCTGCCAGGGGGTACGCGGGTCGACGACGACGGCGGCCGGCCCGTCGGCTGTCACCGCCTCCAGCGCGGTCTCGCGGGTGATCGGGGTCACGCGCTCACCTGCACTCGCATCGCGCGGGCCAGGTCCCCGCCCAGCGGGTGGACCTCGTCGGCGAAGCGCACGAACAGCGGGCCGCCGAAGGGCTGGCGCTCCACCACCTCCAGCTCCTCGCCCGGGGCGATGCCGCGCTCGGCCAGGTAGCGGAGCATGTCGGGATCGGAGTCCGAGATCCGCGCGAACGTCCCGCGTGCTCCTGGCTCCAGGGACTCCAGGCTCTCGGTGCTGACCTCCTCGATGGTGAGCTCCCGTGAGGGGATCGGGTCGCCGTGGGGGTCGTGCGTGGGGTCCCCCAGCTTGGCCGCGATCAGCTCCTCCAGCTCGTCGGAGAGGACATGCTCGAGGACCTCGGCCTCCTCGTGAACGCGATCCCACGGCACTCCGAGGCTCTCCACCAGGTACAGCTCGAGCAGCCGGTGGTGGCGGATGACCTCGAGGGCCACCCGCAGCCCGGCGTCGGTGAGCCGCACCCCGTGATAGCGGCGGTGGGTGACCAGCCCGAGCTCGCCCAGGCGCTTGACCATGCCCGACGCCGACGCGGCGGTCACGCCGAGCCGCTCGGCCAGCGCGGTGGTGCTCACCGGCTGGTCGTCGCGCATCTGCAGGGCGTAGATCGCCTTCGCGTAATCCTCGACGGCGGTGGAGCGAAGGCCGTTGGTCTCAGAAGTGGTGCTCATACGAAATCAAGGTTATGGTACGCCTAAATTATATTTCAGGCAAGGGCCGGGTCGCGGATCGGCCCCGCCGCTCGACGGACAGGACGGACGTCGGCCCTCCCTATGCTGTGGAGCAGATGAGCTCTGTCACCGTCTCTGACGCCGAGTACCGCGCCGTGACCGAGGCCTGCGGACTCGTGGATCGCTCCGAGCGCGGCAAGCTCGCGCTCACCGGGGCCGACGTCAAGCCCTTCCTCCAGGGCCAGGTCTCAAACGACGTCGAGGGGCTCACCCCCGGGACCGGTTGCTACGCCGCCTTCCTCACGCCCAAGGGCAAGATGCTGGGTGACCTGCGCATCCTGGACGCCGGCGACGAGATGCTCCTCGACACCGAGCGCGTCGCTCTCCAGGAGCTCTTCAACATGGTGCGCCGCTTCAGCGTCGGCTACGCCGTGGAGCTGCACAAGCGCACGCTGCAGCGCGGCCTGCTCTCGTTGCTGGGACCCGAGGCCGAGGCGGTCGCCGCCATCCACGAGCTGGACGCCGCGGAGGACTCGCACGCCCTCGTCCAGATCGACGGGATCACGGCGCGCGCCATCCGCACCGACCTCGGCATCGACCTTCTCTGCGACACCGAGGAGACCGCGGCGCTGACGGCGGCGCTGACCGCGCGCGCGGCCGAGCCGGTGTCGGAGGCCGTCGCCGACTGCGTGCGCGTGGAGCACGGCCGGCCCCGCTACGGCGTCGACCTCGATGACAGCGTCATCCCCCAGGAGGCCGACCTCAACGATCGCGCGGTCTCGTTCACCAAGGGCTGCTACGTCGGCCAGGAGACGGTGGCCCGGCTGTTCTACCGCGGCAAGCCCAACCGCCAGCTGCGCGGGCTCAGGCTCTCGGCTCCGGTCCAGAGCGGCGCCGAGATCACCTTCGGCGACCGGGTGGTCGGGCGGGTGGGCAGCGTGGCCGAGTCGCCGGCGCGGGGGTCGATCGCGCTGGCCCTGGTTCGCCGCGAGGCCCCTCCGGGCTCAGATGTGGTGGTCGGCGCCGACCAGGTCGACGCCGTCGTCGTCGAGCTGCCCTTCCCCGCCTGAGCGCGCCGCCCGCGCGCGCTCCAGCAACGCTCTGAGGGCGTCGTGATCCGGTGCCGGTCGCAGCACGAGCTGCGGCGTGTCGGGATGCGAGGCCAGCCAGGTACCGAGGATGCGCACCTCGTCCACCTCGTCGGGCGGCACGTGGGCGCCCACCTCCCCGACCCGGCCCTCGCGGCGCAGGGCGGCCTCCGTGCGCGCCAGCAGAGCCTCCACCCCACCGTCTGACCCGGCCTCGGCCGGCGTCCCGAAGTCGACCAGCCGCCCGCCGACCAGCCAGAACGGCTCGGGCGGGTGGGCGGGTTCGTGTCCCGGATGGGGGACCAGGACGAGCCGCGGCCGCGCGTGGGTGGCCTCCAGCACGCCGCCGAGCCGGTCGAGGATCGTGCGCAGGCGCGCGGCCCGGCGCCGGAGCGACTCCGCGCGCTCGAAGCGCTCCTGGGCCGCGGCGGCCCGCATCTGGCCGTAGACGTGCCTCAAGAGCGGCTGATCGGACCCACCCGACCCGCCCGCGAACAGGGCCAGCACCTCATCCAGGCGCCGCCGGTAGAGGTTGGGGTCGAGATCGCCCAGGCACGGCGACAGGCAACGGCCCATCTGGCCGTAGGCGGACGGGGACTCGCGCCGAGGCAGGCGGCGGCCGCAGTGGCGCAGCCCGAACAGGGAGTCGAGCTGCTCGACCAGCTCGAGGGCCAGGCGCCGCCCTCTCACCGGGCCCACCGTGACGGCGTGCCCCGCCGCGGGATCAGGGGCCACCTCCAGGATCGGGAACGGGATGTCCAGGCGGCAGCGGATGTAGACCAGCCGGTCGTCGCGGCGGGTCAGCCGCTTGTTGCCGGGAGGCTTGAGCTCCTTGATGAGCCGGTTCTCGAGGATGAGCGCGCCCAGCTCAGACCCGGTGGTCCGGTAATCCACGACCGTGGCGTGCCGGGTCCATACCGCGGGCGGCGACGACGGGGCGAAGTGGGCGCGGGCGCGGCTGCGGATCGACACCGACTTGCCGACGTAGAGCACCCGTCCGGAGTCGTCGCGGAACAGGTAGACGCCCGGGTCGCGGGGCAGCTCGGCGAAGTCGGGCTCCGGCGCGCCGCGGGGCCGGCGGGGCAGCCGCGCCGGTCCGTCCGGCGCCGGGGCCAGGAGGTTGGGTGGGAGCGACCGGCTCATGGGCCGTTTGCGCGGGCGCTTGTGCGGCGTGAGCATCGCCAGGGCGTCGCCGACCGTCGCCGCGTTGGCGCACAGACGCGGAAACAGCGCGCACAGCACGCGCGCGCACGTCTCGGCGTCGGCCAGCGCCCGGTGCACGGTGTGCACCTCGATCCCAAGCGCGTCGGCGAGCACGCCCAGCCCGCGCCGGCGCTGGAGCGGCAGCATCGAACGGGCCATGGCCGCGGTGCAGATCACCGGTGGGTCCGGCCACTCCAGGCCGATCCGCCCGAAGGCCTGGCGCAGCACGCGGCGGTCGAACGGGGCGTTGTGGGCGACGAGCACGCGGCCCTCGAGCCGCCCGGCCAGCGGCGGCAGCACGTCCTCCAGCGACGGCGCGCCGTCGACCATCGCCTGGGTGATTCCGGTGAGCCGCTGGATCCCGCGGCGCAGTGGGGCGCTCGTGCGGCACAGCGAGCTCCAGCGGTCGTGCAACTCGCCGCCGCCGACCAGAACTGCCCCGACCTCGGTGAGCTCGCAGTCGTCGCCGGCCAGCCCGTTGGTCTCGGTGTCGACGACCATGAACTCGGCGGTGGCGATCGGAGCGGACAGAAGATCCATCTGGCACCGGTGATACGCCTGGGGCCGGACGTCGTGCAGGAATCACTGCACGGCCGGCCGAAAGGCGGTCGGACGTAGGCACCGGCGTGCGGGACGGTCTGTTCTACCGACCGCAAACCCGGGTAGGATCGGCAATGCCCTCTAGCAAGGAGCGATGAGATGACTGCTACGGCCCCCGATACGGAACGACTACAAGAGCTCGAGGCGGATACCCGTCTCGCGTGGAGCACGTACAGCGACAGCCTGCGCGCGCTCAGCGGCGACGAGTACGAGCGCGTCGAGTCCGAATCATGGACGGAGCTGCAAGCAGAGCTTCAGCGGCTCGAGCGCGAGCGCGACGAGTTGATGGCCGGCGCCGCGTGAGCGCCGGGGCGACAATCTAGAAGCGAACCCCCAGGTCGGATAGGGTTTTCCGGCGGTTCATCCCGCGGGCCACGCACCCGCCGGGTTGATCCCGGAGAGGAGAGCCGGGCGAAGGATGCGCATCAGGACGATCGGACAGTCGGCGATCATCGCTCTGATCGTTACTGCGTGCGGCTCGGCGGGCGGTCAGTCCCCGTCCGTCGCTCGGCCACCCAACCCGGTGAACCTCACCGTCTATGTCAACGACTCGCGCGTCTCGGTCTCCCCCGCGCACGTCGGCGCCGGGCCGATCACCTTCATCGTCACCAACCAGGCCAGCCATGCCGAGGCCCTGGCCATCTCCAAGGGCGGCTCCACCCTGGCCAGCACTGCCCCGATCAACCCCCAGGGCACGACCCAGGTCTCGGTCGACTTCAAGCCGGGCGAGTACACCGTCGCCACCGGCGACCAGGGCAGGAACGACGCTCAGCTCTCCAAGCAGTCCTCGATCCGCGCGGCGGTCATCCACATCGGCCACGAGCGGCCCAGTTCGAGCAACTCGGTGCTCCAGCCGTAGCCCTTCGGGCGTGTGAGCGCTCGCACACCACGCAGGTGAACGTGGCCGTTCAATCGGCCTACCAGCGGGTACGATCCTGAGCCCGCACTCCTGACCCAGGCTCACCCAGCCAGGGCGACTCCCGCTCCTCCAACCAGGAAGGTGACAGCCGCGTGGCCGTCGATCTCAGTCAAGTCGCAACCGTCGATACCGAGCCGGGCGAGCTGCCGCCCACGATGGCCGCGTGGGTCATCCGTGAGGAGCGCCAGGGCGAGCCGGTAGACGCGTTTGCGCTGGAGGAGATCGAGGTGCCCGAGCCCGGCGCGTTCGAGGTCATCGTGCGGGTGATGGCGGCCGGCGTGAATTTCAACAACGTGTGGGCGGCGCTCGGTGAGCCCGTCGGCGTGTGGCGCTACGGCGATCACCCCCAGTGGGGGCATCACATCGGCGGCTCTGACGCGTCGGGGATCGTGTGGAAGGTCGGGGAGGGCGTCACCCGCTGGAAGCCGGGTGATGAGGTCGTCATCCACTGCAACCAGGCCTCCTACGAGGACCCCGAGGTCCACGGCCTGGACCCGCTGGCCGCTCCGTCGCAGCAGATCTGGGGCTATGAGACGACCTGGGGGTCGTTCGCGCAGTTCTGCAAGGTGCAGGCCCAGCAGCTGCTCTCCAAGCCCACGCACCTGGCGTGGGAGGAGGCGGCCTCCTACGGGCTGACCTACTTCACCGCCTACCGGATGCTGATCGACCGCTGCAAGCTTCAGTCCGGGCATCGCGTGCTGATCTGGGGCGCGGCCGGTGGACTGGGCGTGTTCGCCACCCAGCTGTGCGCGCTGGCCGGCGCTGACGCCGTCGGCGTCGTCTCCTCAGACGAGAAGGGCGACCTGATCAAGCAGCTCGGTGCCGTGAGCTACATCAACCGCGGCGAATATGACGGCATGATGCGCCAGGGCGGCGAGACCGCCGAGCAGGAGAAGGCGCGCTTCAAGGAGTCACGGCGCTTCTGCAAAGCGGTCGAGGAACAGCTCGGCGGGCCGCCCGACATCGTCTTCGAGCATGTCGGGAAGGCCACCTTCCCCACCTCGGTGCTGTGCGTCAAGCCGTTTGGCAAGGTCGTCATCTGCGGCGCCACCTCCGGCTACCAGCTGGACTTCGACGTCCGCTACCTCTGGATGCGCCAGAAGGAGATCATCGGCTCGCACTTCGCCAACGCGTGGGAGGCGATGAAGGCCAACGAGCTCATCGAGGAGTCCAAGATCCGCCCCGTGCTGTGGCAGACCATGGGCTTCGAGGGCGTCGCCGAAGCCCACCAACTCCTACGCGACAACCGCCATCTGGGAAAAATTGCCATCCTGGTAGGAGCAACCCAAGAGGGCCAGGGCAAGACCACCGAAGGCCCCGGCGCCATCCGTGCGGAGGTGGGAGCGTAGAAATGGCAGATCTCGTGACGGTCAAGTGGTACTCAACGCTGTTCCGCAAGGACGCGTTCGCTGCGGACGTCGCTCGTGTGGCGCCGCTGGCCCTGCGCTACGGCGCCACCCAGTACTCCGTCCACGTGGACAACGACGACCGCTACCGCATCACCCAGTTCACGTGGGTCGCCTCCAAGACCGACTGGTACCGCTACTGGGACGGCCCGGAGATGATCGAGTTCCGAGCGCGCAACATCGGCCGCTACCAGGTGCCGATCGCCTACAACTGGGCTGACGAGATCGCCGCAGGGTCGCTCGGACCCGAGGTCCCGACCGCTGAGCCCAACGGCGCCCCCGAGGGCTCACCGGCCCCGGCCCCGGCCGCGCCGCAGGCCGCCTGACGGGCCGGCACCGCCTGACGGGCACCGCCTGACCGGCCACGCCGCGGCCGGCCTAAGGACTGTCGCCCACCCGGAGAGCCACCTCCAGCCAGAAGCGCGCGTCGGGATCATCCAGCGCGTCGCCGAACAGGTCCCGTAGCCGCCCCACGCGGTAGCGGGCCGTCTGCGGATGGATGCCCAGCCGCTCGGCCACACTGCCCACCCGTCCCTGCTCGGCCAGCCACACGTCCAGCGTCGAGCGCAGACGCTTGCGCGACCCGGGTGAGAGGTCGCTGAGGGGTGCCAGCCGATCGGCGGCCAGCTCATCAGCCAGTCCGGGATCACTGCGCAGCAGCAGCTCACCGGCGTAGTCGCGGGCGGTGATGAGCTCGCCGTCGCGCGCCACGAGCTCGAGCGCGGCCTGCGCACGCACGAAGCTGACCCGGGCTTGGGACCAGTCGACGGTCGAGCCCAGCCCTGCGCGCGCCCCGACGGTGGCGATCGCCTGCTCGATGGCCGCCCGCTGTCCGGGCCCGTCGGGATCGGAGACCACGGCGCACATGAGCTCGCCGATCGCCTCGCGGATCGCCCCGGCAGGCAGGTGCGACGCCGCGGCCTCGCGCCGGGGACCGCTGATCGCCACCACCGCCAGGCTCCGAGGCAGCGGCCAGCCGGCGTCGCCCGCCGCCCGCTCCACCGCGTCGGGCTCGGCCGGCGTCTCGCGCACCAGCATCCGCACGAGCCGGCGCCGGCGCAGCTGCGCCTCGCCCGCCGCGGCCGACTGCTCCAGGGCGTAGCCCTCGGCCGACTCCGCGGACAGGACGTCGATGTAGGCGAAGATCGACTCGGCCAGCAGATACAGCGTGTCGGGCGCCAGGCCGGCCTTGACGCCGAGGGCAGCGAACCTGCGCCAGGCCACCCGGGCACCGATCCGGTAGGCGCTGAGCAGCGACTCCAGGCTCCGTCCCGCGCGCATCTCGCCCTGACCCAGCGCCCGGTAGACGTCCAGCCGGTCGACGTGGCCGCCCTCTTCGATCTCCGCCAGGAGATGCTTGAGGGCCTCCTGGACCCCGATTCGCAGGCCGTCGCCGAACGGTCCCTCCAACGGCCTGGCGTACGCGGGAATCGTCGCGACGGCCTCCATCATCTCGTGCGCGACGTCGTCCAGAGCGGGCCGCAGGACCCCGACGACCTCGGGCGGCAGCTCATGCCACGGTTGATCGGCCAAAACTCATACCTTTGTTCTAAGATCTGACGCCGCAATCATCCTCTTAACCAGAGAAAATTGCGTCCAGGGCACGTAATGTCTGTTCTCACGTGAGTCGACTTCACAAGATCGGAAATCTGATCGGCGTAGCCGTGCCGCCGCTGTGCGTGGCGGTGGCCATCGTCCTGCTCTGGAACCGCGCGATCGGGCCGCTGGAGCTGAGCCTGATGGGCGGCCTGTACGTGATCACGGCACTGGGTATCACCCTCGGTTTCCACCGGATGTTCACCCACCGCGCCTTCCAGGCCTCTCGGCCGTTCAAGGCGATCATCGCGGTCCTTGGCTCGATGGCCGTCGAGGGCTCGGTGATCACGTGGGTGGCCGATCACCGCAAGCACCATGCCTTCACCGACATCGAGGGCGACCCTCATTCCCCACACCTCGCGGGGCCCGGCTTCGTCGGGGCGATCAAGGGGCTCTGGCACGCCCACATCGGGTGGCTGTTCGAGACCGTCGGCACCGCCGAGCGCGAGCGCTTCGCGCCCGACCTCGTCAAGGACCGCGCCCTCCAGGTGGTCGACAAGCTGTTCTTCCTCTGGGTGGCGCTGGGTTTGGTCATCCCCTTCGCGCTGGGGTGGATCATCGGCGGCGGGCTCGGCACCGCGATGACCGCGCTGCTCTGGGGCGGGCTCGTCCGGGTGTTCCTCCTGCACCACGTGACCTGGTCGATCAACTCCGTCTGCCACTTCTTCGGTCGCAAGCGCTTTGACATCGAAGACGAGAGCCGCAACGTGTTCTGGCTGGCGCCGTTCTCAATGGGCGAGGCCTGGCACCACAATCACCACGCCTTCCCCACCTCCGCCTTCCACGGGCTGCGCTTCTGGGAGCGGATCGCCGACCCCACGGGGCTCGTGATCGCGCTGCTGGAGAAGATGGGGCTGGTGTGGGACGTCGTGCGCGTCAGCCCCGATCGCCAGGCGGCCAAGACGCTGCCGTCCACGCGGGGATCCAAGACGCTCCCCGCCTCCGGCGCCTGATCTCACACTTTCGTGCGGCCGCCCGTTTGACGGGCAGCAACGAAAGAGAGGAGCCGGCATGGCCACCGCGGCTGCCGATGTGATGACCGACGTGCGCGAGCGCGTCGATGGACTTGACTGGAGCGATCTGAACGCCGCCCTGGACGACGTCGGGCATGCCGTCACCCCCGCGCTGTTGAGCGAGGAGGACTGCGACGCGCTGTCTGACCTGTTCGACAGCGGCCAGTTTCGCTCGACGATCGACATGGCCCGCCACCGTTTCGGCGACGGGCGCTACCGCTACTTCGACCACCCGCTGCCCGAGCTCATCGCGGCGACGCGCGCCTCGTTCTATCCGCATCTGGCGTCGGTGGCCAACCGCTGGAGCGAGCGGCTGCGCGGCGACACGCCCACCTTCCCGCTCACGCATGAGGAGCTACTGGGACGCTGCCGTGAGGCAGGGCAGACGCGGCCGACACCGCTCATCCTCCGCTACGGCCCGGGCGACTGGAACGCGCTGCACCAGGACCTCTACGGAGAGGTGTTCTTCCCGTTCCAGATCCTCACCGTCCTCTCCCGTCGCGGTGTCGACTATGAGGGAGGCGAGTTCGTCCTGATGGAGCAGCGCCCGCGCGCGCAGAGCCGCGCCCACGTGCTGACTCCGCCGCGGGGCGCGTTCGTCATCTTCCCCACCCGCGAGCGTCCCGCCCAGGGCCGCACCGGCTATCACCGCATCGGGATGCGCCACGGCGTCTCGACCGTCACGCAGGGCAGCCGCACCGCGCTGGGGGTGATCTTCCATGATGCCCGCTGAGCTGCTGAGCCCTGCCGTCAGGGCGTGGACGGTCTACGAGAGCCCGCTCGGGCCGCTGACGCTGCTCGGCGGAGACGACCCGGCTGCACGCCATGTACTTCCGCGGGCGCAGCGGCGCGCTCGATGAGGCCGCCCGTGACCCGCGGCCGTTCGCGGAGGCGACGAGCCAGCTCGCCGAGTACTTCGCCGGCGAGCGGCAGCGCTTCGAGCTGGCACTGTCCCTGGAGGGCACCCCGTTTCAGCGGCGCGTCTGGACGGCGCTGGCGGAGATCCCGTACGGGCGGACCTGCAGCTACGGCGAGCTCGCCGCCGGAGATCGGCCGCCTCGATCGCGTCCGCGCGGTGGGCGCGGCCGTCGGCCGCACTCCGGTGCCGATCATCGTCCCGTGCCACCGCGTGATCGGGGCCGACGGCAGCCTCACCGGCTACGGCGGCGGGCTTCAGCGCAAGCAGGCGCTGCTGGATCTCGAGTCAGGGGTGAGCGGCGGCGCGGCGCCTGCCCGCGGTGTGGGCGGGCCGTCAGTTGTCGCTGCTGGCCTAGCCCGTTTCGCGCTCCGGCGGACCGTCTCCGCCGCGGGCGGACACCGTCGCCGCGCTCAGGCGGATTCGAGGGGCCCCATCGTGAGGCCGGCGTCGTCGAGGGCCACCCAGTAGCCCTCGGCGTCCTCACGCGGGCCGCTCCACACGATCGCGCAGCCCTTGTGATGGATCTGGTCGGCGATGCGGTACCCGTCGGCCAGCGTCACGCCGGGGACGACGCTGCACAGCGTCTCCGCGACGTGATCGAACGTATTGAACTCGTCGTTGAGGACCACCACGCGCCAGAGGCCACCGAGGCCAGCTACCAGGCAAGCCGGCGCGCGGCAACTCGACCGTCTGGGACATCGGTCAGCCAGCATAGCGTTACACGGCCTGGGCGGCGAGCCTAGTTTTGCTCAGACTTCTTGCTCCAATACCGGTCATAACCGGCGAACAGCTGCTCCACGGGAGCGGCCTGCTCGTAGGTCGCGGCCTGTTCCGGGCTCCCGTCGCGCAGGATCTCACGCTGGACGTCGGAGACAAACGCGTCGTGTCCGGCGTCACGGGCGAGCGTCGACCACGCGTCGAGCCGGGCATCGAGCTCGTCGAGCTGGTGGTCGACATCCTCACTTGCGCCGAAGTGGGTCATCGCCAGCCGCTCGGGACGCCAGGCGCGGACGAGCGCGATCGACTCGTGCCACGCCTCGACGTCGATGTCGGGCGGCGGCGTCGGCGGGATCGTCATCGACTCCGGGCTGATCCGCACGCCGCCCACGTCGCCGACGAACGCGGTGCCATCGTGCAGATAGGAGACGTGATGGGAGGCGTGACCGGGCGTGTACTCCACCGTGTAGGCGCCGTCGCGGATCGTCTCGCCGCCGCTGAGGATCTCGAGGTTGGCCTCGGGGACCGGCAGCATCTCGCCCCACAGCCGCTCCATGTCGTCGCCGTAGAGCCGGCGGGCGCTGTTGTACAGGCGGCTCGGATCCATCATGTGCTTGGCGCCGCGCTCGTGGACGTAGACGCGCAGGTCCGGCCAGCGCTCCAGCAGTGAGCCCGAGACCCCGGCATGGTCGAAGTGGATGTGGGTGAGCAGCAGCGCCGAGGGCCGCTCATCGCCCAGCGCCTCGAGCAGCACCGGCAGGCACGACGTCGGGCCCGGGTCGATGAGGACGTCGCCGACCTGCCAGCACCCGATCACGCGGGCGCGGCCCAGGTGCATGAGATCGATCACGCGCACGACGTAGACGCGCGCGACGGCTACTGCTTGGCGCGGCGGTTGGCGGCCTGCGACGCCGGCGGGATCACCGCGGTGTCGTCGTCGTCCGTGGCGCCACGGACCGTGGGCGTCTGCTCGCTGGTGGCGCCGCCCTCGGGCTCGAGCGGCTGGAACGCCACGGTGCGCTCGACCTCGCTGCGGTCGCTCGTCCGCCTGGGCCTCGCTGTCCGCCTCGGCCTCGCTGTCCGCCTCGGGCTCGCTGTCCGCCTGGGCCTCGCCGGCATCCTCGACCACGGGGTCCGCCTGGGCCTCGCCGGCATCCTGGTCCTCGCCCTCGTCGTACTGCTCGGGCTCCTCGGCGTAGGGCTCCGGGGCGGCGTCCGAGGCATCGAAGGCGACGGTCCCGGCGGCCTCCGCCTCGGCGTCGGCGGGGAAGCGCTCCGCCGCCGTCTTGGCCAGCGCCTACCAGCTGTCCGGCGAGATCCTCCGCGTCGGCGACGATGCGCTGGCGCTCCAGCCAGATCCGATCGGTGTCGGCGTCGAGGTCCTTGACGTGCTGCTCGGCCGCGTCGGTGATCTGGGCCGCCTCGACCCGGGCCTGCTCGAGGCGATCCTCGGCCTCGCTGCGCGACTGTGCGGTGATCTGCTCGGCGGTCTCATGGGCGCGCTGCAGGATCCCCGAGATCTGCTCGCCCACCCGCTCCAGAGCACGCCGGACGGCGGCCTCCGGGGACCGCGTCGCCTGGAGCTCGGCCACGAGCCGACGGGTCTGGCGCACGTACTCGTCCACGGCCACGCGGTCATACCCGCGCAGGGCGCTGGGGAAGTCGGCATCCACGAACGCAAGGGGATCTTCCGGCAGGGCCTCAAGGGGCCGGGTGATCTCCGCAAGGATCGCGTGCTCGGTCGCTGCTGAGCTCTGATCTGGCATCGGTGATCTGTGGGCATTGTCGCACGTCGCCGCGGTCGCCCCAGCCATACAATGCACCGAATGGCGGACACACCCTCCGCGCGCCTTCCAGAGCGCGACCGGCCCTGGATGATGCGCACATATGCAGGGCATTCGGACGCCCGGCGCTCCAACGAGCTCTACCGGCGCAACCTCGAGAAGGGCCAGACCGGCCTCTCGGTCGCCTTCGACCTGCCGACCCAGACCGGCTATGACCCCGACCACGAGCTGGCCCGGGGCGAGGTCGGCAAGGTGGGCGTCTCCATCGCCCACGAGGGCGACATGCGGACCCTGCTCGAGGGCATCCCGCTGGACCAGATGAACACCTCGATGACGATCAACGCCACCGCCGCCTGGCTGCTGGCCCTCTACATCGTCGCCGCCGAGAACCAGGACCCGCCCACCCGCGAGTCAGACCTCCAGGGCACCACCCAGAACGACATCCTCAAGGAGTACCTCAGCCGCGGCACCTACTCGTTCCCGCCCGGCCCCTCGATGCGCCTGATCGCCGACACGATCGCCTACACGGTGGAGCACGTTCCCAAGTGGAACCCCATCAACATCTGCTCCTACCACCTCCAGGAGGCGGGCGCGACGCCGGTCCAGGAGATCGCCTACGCCATGAGCAACGCGATCGCCGTGCTCGACGCCGTCCGCGAGCGCGTCGCCGAGGACCTGATGGGCAACGTCTTCGGGCGGATCTCCTTCTTCGTCAACGCGGGCGTGCGCTTCATCGAGGAGCACGCCAAGCTGCGCGCCATGTCCCAGCTGTGGGACGAGCTCGGCCAGCACACGCTACGACGTCCAGGACGATCGCCACCGCCGCTTCCGCTACGGCGTCCAGGTCAACTCGCTCGGGCTCACCGAGGCCCAGTCGGAGAACAACGTCTACCGGATCGCCCTGGAGGCGCTCGCCGTCACGCTCGGCCGCGACGCCCGCGCCCGGGCGCTGCAGCTCCCCGCCTGGAACGAGGCCCTCGGCCTCCCCCGCCCGTGGGACCAGCAGTGGTCGCTGCGCCTGCAACAGATCCTCGCCTACGAGACCGACCTGCTGGAGTACCCCGACATCTTCGAGGGCTCGATCGTCATGGAGGGACTCGTCGCCGAGCTGGTCAAGGGCGCCCGCGAGGAGATGGGCCGGGTGGCCGAGCTGGGCGGGGCGGTCAAGGCCGTGGACTACATGAAGTCCGCCCTCGTCGAGTCCCACCGCGAGCGCTGGCGCAAGATCGAGTCCGGACAGCTCACGGTCGTGGGCATGAACCGGTTTCAGTCCACCGAGCCCTCGCCACTCACCGCCGACGCCGACGGCGGCATCCTCGTCGTCGACCCGCAGGTGGAAGCCGACCAGCGCGCCGCGCTGGAGACCTGGCGCTCCGAGCGCGACTCCGCCGCGGTGGAGTCGGCGCTATCCGAGCTCGCGCGAGTGGCCCGCGACGACTCTGAGAACATCATGCCGGCCACCATCGCCGCCGCCCGCGCCGGCGCCACCACGGGCGAGTGGGCCCAGACGCTGCGCGACGTGTTCGGCGAGTACCGCGCTCCGACCGGTGTGGGAGACGCGATGGCCGCGCCCACCGAGAGCCTGGCCGGGGTCCGCGACGAGGTCGAGCGGCTCAGCGAGGTCCTGGGCCGGCGGCTGAAGTTCCTGGTCGGCAAGCCCGGCCTCGACGGGCACTCCAACGGCGCCGAGCAGATCGCCGTGCGGGCCCGCGACGCCGGCATGGACGTCGTCTATGAGGGCATCCGCCTGACCCCGCTGCAGATCGCCAGCTCGGCGGCGCAGGAGGGCGTGCACGTCATCGGCCTCTCCATTCTCTCCGGCTCCCATGCCGAGCTCATCCCGTCGGTGCTGGACGCGCTCGCCGAGGCCGGCGTGGAGAACGTCCCGGTGATCGTCGGCGGCATCATCCCCGAGGGCGACGCGGCGGCGCTGCGCCAGGCCGGCGTGGCCGCGGTCTACACCCCCAAGGACTGGGACCTCAATGGGATGATGCGCGACATCGTCTCGCTGGTGGCCGAGCAGCACGATGGCTCGGACGCCGCCCGCGAGCCCGGACGCCGAGCGGCGGCGGGTCCGAGCGCGCCGACACCGCAGCGCCGGCTTGAGCCCTGCGCCGGCCGACGGCGGTCGGGGCCCGGTTGCGCGAGAGGGACCTGCGCGCCGCCGCGGCCGTTCTGAACCTGGTCGAGAGTCGCGGCGAGGAGGCGCGCGTGCAGACCGAGGCGCTGCTGGCCGCAGTCTCCCCCGCCGCGCTCGGTGGCGAGGCGCCGGGGTTCATCGTCGGGCGTCACCGGGCCGCCGGGCGTCGGCAAGTCCTCGCTGCTGTCGCGATTGGTGGCGACGTGGCGGGCGAGTGCGCGGTCAGTGGCGGTCCTCGCGGTGGATCCGACGTCGCGCCGCTCCGGCGGCTCGCTGCTGGGCGACCGCGCGCGGATCGAGCGCGACCCGGCAGACGACGCGGTCTTCATCCGCTCCACCGCGGCCGGCGACCGCCTCGGTGGCCTGGCGCCCGCCACCCGCGCCGCGGCGGCCGCGCTGGCCTGCGCCTTTGACGTCGTGGTCATCGAGACGGTCGGCGTCGGCCAGTCCGAGACCGAGGTCGCCGACGTGGCGGACACCGTAGCCGTGGTCGTCCAGCCCGGGTCCGGCGACGTCCTGCAGTTCCTCAAGTCCGGGATCATGGAGATCCCCGACGTGCTGGTGGTGACCAAGTCCGACCTCGGGCAGGTGGCGGTCCGGGCGCGCGCGGACCTCGAGGCGGCGCTGCGCGCCCTGGACTCGGCGTCCGCCGTGGTGTCGGTGTCCTCGGTGGCGCCGCCCTCCGGGATCGACGAGCTCGTCGAGGCCCTGGATGCGCACCGCGCGGGCCTGGACCTCGGCGCACGGCGCGTACGCAGTCGCCGCATGCACGCGTTGGCGGACTTCGCGGCCGAGCACGGCGACCGCGGCCTGCGCGACGTGGGGGGCCGCCGCGAGGCCGAGAAGTGGCTGGGGCAACACGATGGTGGCCTGGACGTGGCCGCGTTGCGTCACGCTTTGGAGGAGAAGGCGCGGTCATGACCACCACCCCCACTCCCCGCATCGTCCTGCCCGGCGACCCCCTGATCGAGGGCGACACGGCGCTGCGCCCGTGGCGCGACGAGGATCTCCCTGAGCTCGTGCAGGCCTGCCGCGACCAGGAGATCGTGCGGTGGACCAGCGTGCCCGCCGCCTACACCGAGGCCGACGCGCGCAACTACCTGCGCCAGCGCTACGACGCCGCCTTCGCCGGGCTCACGGCGCCGTTCGCGGTCGTCGACGCCTCCGAGGACCGGCTGCTGGGCTCGATCTCCCTGCTGCGCTTCGCCTGGGGCCACGCCCGCGGCGAGGTCGGCTACTGGCTGGCGTCATGGGCGCGCGGCCAGGGCCATGCCACCCGCGCGGTCCGGCTCATCTGCGCGTGGGGCTTCAGCGCACTGCGCCTGGAGCGGATCGACCTCATGGCCGCCACCGGCAACCCCGGCTCCCAGAGCGTCGCCGAGCGTGCCGGCTTCACCCGCGAGGCGGTGCTGCGGTCCTACATGCGCGGCGCGTTCGAACGCCAGGACATGGTCATGTTCGGCCTGCTGCGCGGCGAGCTGGACTGACCCCCCGCGCCGCCCCGCCCACCTGGAGCGATCGATCTAGCGAGGCGAGGCGAGCGACGCCAGCCGCCAGCCACTCTTGGTGTTGGTCAGCCGCACGGACTCCAGCGACGACTGCTGGCCCTTGGCGCGCGCCAGCACCACCGCTGAGGCCGACGCACCCTTCACGTGGACCTTGGACACGCTGAGGCTCGGGTCGGCGACGCTCGAGACGAACATCTTCATCGCCTGCTGACAGCTCAGCCCGGCGGCGTTGAGATGGCCCACGAGGTCGGGAGCGAGGACCTGGCTGCACAGGGTGCCGGTATCGCGCACGGCGACTGCATGGGCAAACTGCTCGAGCTTGGCCTGAACCTGGTCCGATGCGCTGGCCCCACAGCCGCTGAGTGCATAGGCAACGCCTAGGAGGGCAAGCGCGTGTCCCGGTCTCATCGCGGCAAAGCTACCCTTAACCGTGATCTCACAACCGCTCCACGACGAAAACGTGCTCAGCAGGGGCCAGCTGCGCGACGGCCACGGGCGCGAGATCGGAGATCTCCGAGTCTCGGTGACCGACCGGTGCAATTTCCGCTGCCAGTACTGCATGCCCGCCGAGGGCCTGCCCGTGGCTCGAGCGCGCCGAGATCCTCACCTTCGAGGAGATCACGCGGCTGGTGTCCCTGTTCGCCGAGATGGGCGTCGGCGACGTGCGGCTCACCGGCGGCGAGCCCCTGGTCCGCCGTGACTTCCCGGTCCTCGCCGGGATGATCGCCGCGATCGACGGGGTCAACGACCTGTCGGTCACCACCAACGGCTTCCTGCTCCCCCGCGATGCCGAGAAGCTCGTGCGCGCCGGAATCAACCGCTTCAACGTCTCGGTGGACTCCCTCCAGCGCGACCGCTTCTACGAGCTCACCCGCCGCGACGCCCTCGACGCAGTCCTCAAGGGCCTCGAGATCCTGGCCGCCTTCCCCGAGGCCCACCCCATCAAGGTCAACGCGGTGGCCATCCGCGGCTTCACCGAGGAGGAGGTCATCCCCTTCGCGAAGCTGGCGCGCGAGACGCCCTACGAGGTCCGCTTCATCGAGTTCATGCCCCTGGACGCCGACCACGCGTGGAACCGCAGCAAGGTGCTCACCGGCGCGGAGATCCGCGAGGCGATCTCGGCCGTCTACCCGCTCGAGCCCGAGCCGCGCGAGCCCAGCTCCACCTCCCAGGTCTACCGCTTCGCCGACAGCCCGGGGCGGATCGGGTTCATCAACCCGGTGTCCGAGCCGTTCTGCGCCGACTGCAACCGGGTGCGCCTGACCGCCGACGGGCGGCTGCGGACCTGCCTCTTCTCCCTCAACGAGACCGACCTGCGCGAGCCGCTGCGCGCCGGCGCGACCGACGACGAGCTCGAGGAGACCATCCGCGCCGCCGTGTGGCGCAAGGAGCTCAAGCACCACGTGGGCGAGCCGGGGTTCATCCAGCCCGCTCGCAGCATGTCCGCCATCGGCGGCTGACCCCCCCCCCGGGCCACCGTAAACTCATTGGTTTAGTGCGGCGGCAGGGGGGTGAAAACCGGCGCGCTGCAGGCTCTCTGTAGTAGAGGGTCTTGCGCGATTTTTCCAACATAGCTGTAAAGATCGCGCGGATCGCTGACCGGCAGTTCGGCCACGTGACCCGCAAACAGCTGCTGGATCTGCATGTCCCGTCGGCCACGATCGCCTACTGGGTCGGCAACCGCCGCCTCCTCCAGGTCCACACCGGCGTCTACGCCGTCGGCCACCAACAGCGCACCGCCGCGCCAAGGCCATGGCCGCCGTCCTGGCCTGCGGCGACCAAGCCCTGCTGAGCCACGACTCCGCGGCGGCCCTCTGGGGCGTCCGCACCTGGCCGGCCCGGCCCGAGGTCACCGCGCCGCAGGACCGCCGCCGCCCCGGCATCCACACCCACCGCACCGAGACCCTCACCCGCACGGACATCCGCCGCCACCACAACATCCGCGTCACCAGCCCGTCCCGCACCATCCTCGACATCCAGACCCGCCTGACAGACAGACAGCTCGTCCGCGCCGTCAACGAGCTCCGCCTCCAGAAGCACCTCCGCGCCACCGAGCTCGCCCGCCTCCTCGAGGCGTCACGCCGGGTCGCCAACCTCATCGACCCCACGCAGAACCCCACGCGCTCGGGCAAGGAGGAGAGTTCCTGGCCTTCTGCCGAGACGCACGGCCTCCCCGTCCCCGGACCAACGTCAAGCTCTTCGGCAACGAGGTCGACGCCCTCTTCGAAGCGGAGAAGGTCATCGTCGAGATCGATGACTGGAGCACCCACAGGAGCTACAAGAGCTTCGAGTCAGACCGCAAGCGCGACGCCGTCGCTGCCGAGCACGGCTACCTCACCGTCCGTGTCACCTCCCGGCGCGCGGCGACGACGCGCACGGCGCAGGCCGCGAGCCTGCAGCAGGACCCTGGCCGCCGCCGCCAGAACGGGAATTCATAAAGGCGCAACGTTTATCGGCGATCATCAGACCGGACAATGGTCGTTCTCCTGCTGTTCGCTCTCGTCGCCGGCGCCGGGACCGCAATCACGCCCTGCGTGCTGCCGGTCCTCCCCGCGCTGCTGTCGGCGAGCGCCGCGGGCGGGCGCCGGCGGCCGCTCGGCATCGTCCTGGGCCTTGCGGTCACCTTCACGATCGCCATCGTCGCGCTCGCGCAGCTCGTCAAGGGGGTCGGGCTCGCCGCGGGCGCCGCGCGGACGCTGGCGATCATCGTGCTGCTCGTCTTCGGCGCCGTCCTGCTCATCCCCGAGCTGGCCGAGCGCGTCCAGGCCCCGCTGTCGCGCCTGGCCCGCTTCGGCCCCAAGACCCGAGGGGACGGCTTCCTCTCCGGGCTGGCCGTCGGCGGCGCCCTGGGCTTCGTGTGCGCCCCCTGCGCCGGGCCGATCCTGGCCGCCGTGACCTCGGTGAGCGCCTCCAGCGGGGCCACCCGCGAGTCGTAGCGACGGCGCTCGCGTACGCCGCGGGCCTGAGCGCCGTGATGCTCCTCTACGCCCTGGGCGGGCGCGCCGTCCTGGACCGGGTCCGCGAGCACACGCGCGGCCACGTCGTGGAGCGCACCCTGGGCGCCGTCCTGCTCATCACGGGCGTGGTCATGCTCACCAACCTCGACGTCCGCTTCGAGGAGGCGCTGGCCAAGGACACGAGCCTGCCGGCGTTCCTCGTCGACCCGACCCGCGCGCTGGAGAACTCAAATGCCGTGCAGAACAGGCTGGCGTCGCTGCAGGCCCGCGTCCCAGTTCGCCGAACGGCAAAAAGAGGCCGTCGCTGACCCCGATGCCCCAGCAGCAGGCCGGCGTCGCCATCCCGGCGTCAAGACACCGGCGCTCCCGAAACTCGGCGCCGCGCCGAAGTTCACCAACAACCAGCGCTGGTTCAACACCCCGGGCAACCAAGCCGCTCACCCTCCAGGGCCTCAAGGGCCACGTCGTGCTCGTGGACTTCTGGACCTACACGTGCATCAACTGCATCCGCACCCTGCCCTTCCTCAAAGGGCTCTACGCCCACTACCACCGCTACGGCCTGGAGATCGTCGGCGTCGAGACGCCCGAGTTCACCTTCGAGCAGGAGGCCGCCAACGTCCAGCAGGCGATCAACTCCGACGGCCTGCGCTACCCGGTCGTCCAGGACAACCGTTACGGGACCTGGAACGCCTACCAGAACCAGTACTGGCCGGCCGAGTACCTGATCGACGCCACGGCCAGGTCCGCCACACGCAGTTCGGCGAGGGCGACTACAAGCAGGACGAGGCGGCGGTCCGCGAGCTGCTCTACGACGCCGGCGCTCACCACCTGCCGCCGCCGATGACGGCGACGGCGATCATGCCGTCCCACAACCTCGGCACCGCGGAGACCTATCTCAACCCCCAGCGCGCCGAGGGCTTCGCCCAGCAACTGCAAGGCGGCACCCACTTCTACCCGGGCGTCGACGCCCCCATCCTCAACGAGTTCGGCCTGCACGGAACGTGGACCGCCACCTCCGAGTCGGTCACGCCGGCCAAGCCCGGGCGCATCGATCACGGGCCGCTTCCAGGCCGCCCACGTCTACCTGGTGATGACCTCCAACGACAACCAGCCCGGACCGCCCGCGTCCTGCGTCAACGGCAAGCCCATCCCGGCCTCCCAGGCCGGCTCCGACGTCCACAACGGCCTCGTGACCGTGCAGGGACAGCGCCTGTATTCGCTCGATCTCGTTGCCCGGCGACCAGCAGCAGACGTTCACCATTCAGATCCCGCCGGGCATCAGCGCCTACGACTTCACCTTCGGCTAGCGCCCCGCCGAACGAGGCGCTCGTGACATCCGCCACGACGTCCCGCCGCGCCCGAGTCCTGCCCAGGGCGTCCTATCATGGACTCGATGGAGGGCTCGACGGAGGTCCGCAGTTGGTTGCGCTGCTACCGCTGCTGGTCTCAGAACCTTGAAGTCCAGGTGCACTACGAGGGCATCCATCGCATCGACCCGGAGACCGGGGAACGCGGCGAAGTCGTCGACGAGATGCAGGAGGCCGTCGTCCAGTGCCTGGACTGCATGCACGACCAGCCCCACCTGGGCTTCCACAACGGCCGGGTCGAGCCGGTGGAGGACCGCTGGGAGCGGATGATCGCCGGGACGCCGTGGGTGGCGTCCTGCAACGTCACCGTCGATGCCGACGACGTCGAGACGTGCTCGGGCCCCGAGGCCGGTGACGCCCTCTCCTACGCCGCGTTCGGCGACCACGGGACCCGCGAGTTCTTCACCCACGTGCGCTACCACAAGCACGACGAGGACCGCATCGTCGTGCATCTGCTCGTCGAGCTCTACTCCAGGTCCGCCGAGGAGGCGAGCGAGGTGCTCGAGGAGGCCGCCCGCGGCAAGCTGGCGATCACGTCGCTGGCCGAGGAGTCCCGCCCGCCCGCCTCGACGGGCGAAGACGCCCACTGAGCCGCACCCGCGGCGTCCGCCGCCCGGCGCACCCGCCGCATCCGCGGCGCCACCGGGACGCCCCCGCGCGCGTCGCCGCACCCACGCCGAGACCTCGACCACGATCAGGGCCGCGGCCACCGGCACCGTCGCCGGCAGCTCGTTGACGACGAAGAACAGGAGGTCAAAGGCGCCGGCCAGGACGAACGTCAGCAGCGCCACCGTCCACTGGCTCCGGCCTTCGCGGGCCAGCACCGCCCCCAGCAGCCCGGCCACGAACAGGTCGCCGTAGCCCATCAGCACGCTGCCGAACTGCTCGCTCTGAAGCTGGGGCAGGTGCAGCCCGCTGTGGGGCAGCGGTGCCGCGGCGGTCAGCGTGTCGTTGGGCGTCTGCAGAAGATCTGAGGCCACCAGCCACACGTCGGCGGCACACATGGCGAGGATCCCCAGCTTCAGCCACCGCGGCGGGGTCACCGCGCCCAGCAGCCAGCCGAGCGTCACGCAGCTCAGAGCCGACAGCAGCGTTGCCGCACCCTGGCCCCAGAGCGTCGACTTCGACGCCCAGGCCAGGACGAACAGCCCCGCGGCGACGAACGTCAGCCACCAGCGGCCACCATGCCCGGCCCACCCGAGGGCGACCGCCGCCAACAGAGGCACCGCCACCAGCGCCAGCCAGGTCAAACCGGTGGCCGTGCCCGACGTGAAGCGGATGGCGAAGATCACCCCGATGATCGAGCCGATGGGGATGAGCGCCCACGCCGGACCCGCCAGCCGCCGGATCCACGCGATCTCCAGCGGCCGGCGCGGCGCGGCGACGACACCGGCCTGCACCGCGAGCATCACCGCATCCGACGGAACGAAGGCGAGCGCCATGCTTTGAGGGTACGCAGCGCGCACCCCGGGAAGCGAAGGGTTTACAAAGAAGTGGCTACGGGGCGCGCCCTGCCCGCGCTGCCGCTGACGCTACGCGTCCAGGCGCTGCTCGAGCGCCCGCAGCTGCTCGGCCAGCGCGCCGGCAGCTTGTCGCCGAAGGCGGCGTAGTGCTCCTTCATCTGCGGCAGCTGGGACGCCCAGCCCTCGTGGTCGACCTCGAGCAGCTTGGCCATCGTCTCGGGCGAGACGTCCAGACTCTCGGTGTCGATCCCGCCCTCGCCGATCGGCGGGACCAGCCCGATGGCCGTCTCCTCGGCCTTGGCCTCGCCGGTGAGCCGTCCGAAGATCCACGCCAGCACGCGGGAGTTCTCACCGAAGCCGGGCCACATGAACTTGCCGTTGTCGTCCTTGCGGAACCAGTTGACGTAGAAGACGCGCGGCATCTGGGCGCCATCGCGCTTGGCCAGCTTCAGCCAGTGCCCGAAGTAGTCGCCCATGTGGTAGCCGCAGAACGGCAGCATCGCCATCGGGTCAAAGCGCAGCTTGCCCACCTCGCCGGCCTGGGCCACGGTCGTCTCCGAGGACATGATCGAGCCGATGAAGGTCCCGTGCTCCCAGTCGCGGGCCTCGTGGACCAGCGGCACCACGGTGGCGCGGCGGCCGCCGAACATGATCGCCGAGATGGGGACGCCCTTGGGGTCCTCCCACTCGTCGGCCATCGACGGACACTGCGCACACGGCACGGTGAAGCGCGCGTTGGGGTGCGCCGCCGTCGTCTCCGACGCGGGCGTCCAATCGTTGCCGTGCCAGTCGATCGCGTGCTCGGGCGGCTCGCCGGTCATGCCCTCCCACCAGATGTCGCCGTCGTCGGTCTTCGCGCAGTTGGTGAAGACCGTGTTGCGGCTGACCATGTCGATGGCGTTGGGGTTGGTGCGCGCGCCCGGTGCCGGGCGCCACGCCGAAGAAGCCGGCCTCGGGGTTGACGGCGTAGAGCTGGCCGTCGGAGCCGAACTTCATCCAGGCGATGTCGTCGCCGATGGTCTCCACCTTCCAGTCCGGCAGCGTCGGGATGACCATCGCCAGGTTGGTCTTGCCGCACGCGCTCGGGAACGCGCCGGCGATGTAGTTGACCTCGTCCGGCCGGGGAGGTGACCTTGAGGATGAGCATGTGCTCGGCCATCCAGCCCTCATCGCGGGCCATGACCGAGGCGATGCGCAGCGCGAAGCACTTCTTGCCCAGCAGCGCGTTGCCGCCGTAGCCAGAGCCGAAGGACCAGATCTCGCGGGTCTCGGGGAAGTGCACGATGTACTTATTGTCCGCGTTGCAGGGCCACGGCACGTCCTCGGCGCCGTCGACCAGCGGCGCGCCCACCGAGTGCACGCACGGGCACGAAGTCGCCGTCGGTGCCCAGCACGTCCAGCGCGGGCTGGCCCATGCGGGTCATGATCCGCATCGACGCGACCACGTAGGGCGAGTCGGTGAGCTGGACGCCGATGTAGGAGATCGGCGAGCCCAGCGGGCCCATCGAGAACGGGACGACGTACATGGTGCGCCCGCGCATCGAGCCCTTGAACAGGCCGTCCAGCAGCTCGCGCATCTCGGCCGGGTCGCGCCAGTTGTTGTTGGGGCCCGCATCTGCCTCCTGCTCGGAGCAGATGAAGGTCCGGTCCTCAACCCGCGCGACGTCGGCGGGATCAGACAGCGCCCGGTAGGAGCCCGGCCGCTTGGCATCCGAGAGCCGCTCGAACGTCCCGGCGTCGATCAGGATCTGGGCCAGCAGGTCGTACTCCTCCGCCGAGCCGTCGCACCAGTGGATGTCGTCAGGCTGGGTCAGTCCCGCGATCTCCTCTACCCACGCTTGCAGACCGGCGTGCTCCGTCGTTGCTTGGCGCTTCGGTGCGGTGTGGGCCATGGGTCGGGACTACTCCTTGAGTAAAATGGCGGTGGCCTGCGGAAGGCTACCCGGGCGGAGCACAAGGTGCTCACAAACTATGAAAAATGGGCTCTTTGCAGGTGAGTTCTGCGATGGCCCATCGCGAACGATTGTTCGCGTGAGGCTCAATAAACGAGCGACCTACCCCGGCTGCTTGCGCGGAACGAGCACGAGGCGCTTGAACTCGGCGACGAGCACGCCGTCCTGGTTGAGCACCCGCGTGTGGACGCGGACCGTGCCGCGGTCGGGCTTGGACTTCGATTCCTTGACCTCCAGCACCTCGGACTCGCAGAACAGCGTGTCACCGTGGAACACGGGCGCCGGGTGGCTGAGCTCCTCGGTGGCGAGGTTGGCGATCGCCTTGCCGCTGACGTCGGAGACGCTCATCCCCAGCGCCAGCGAGTAGACGAGTGGGCCCACGACGACGTTGCGCCCCTGCTGGGACTCCTTTGCGTAGACGTCGTTGAGATGCAGCGGGTGGTGGTTCATCGTGATCAGGCAGAACAGGTGGTCGTCTGACTCGGTCACGGTCTTGGCCGGCCAGTGCTTGTAGACCGCGCCGACCTCGAACTCCTCCAGATAGCGGCCGTAGGGGTGGGCGCCGCTCGCCTCCCGTGCTGCCTGGTCGGTCTCAACTTCGGGCATGTTCAAAACTCCTGGGTGGGTTCCTGGGAAAACGAGGTGGTCAAGGATGCCACCACGCTGCCCGGAACGGCACGGTCGCCAACCGCGCAACCTTTGACCCGGCGCACCGTTTTGGTGTCCATGGGCATGAGGACGCGGTGGTGGGCACTGACGGCGACGGTCCTCGGACTCGCCGCGGCGGCCCCACCGGCATCGGCGGCATTCCCAGGCGCCAACGGGAGACTCGCCGTCACCCCGCTGTCAGGCGGAGGACTCCTCATCGCATCGCCCCAGACCGGCCGCGCCCGGCGAGCGTGCGATGCGCCACAGACCTGCGGCGCACAGCCGACGGGCGCGCGGTTCTCGCCCAACGGCCGCGAGATCCTGTTCACCGACGGCTCCGGCCGGCTCGAGGTCATGACCCAGACGGGCACCTGCGTCTGGTGCCTGAACGCGACGCCGCGGTGGGACCTCCGGGGCAGCGGCCCCGCCTTCACCCCCGACGGCGCGGCCGTCACCTATGTGCACAACGGCCTGTGGAAGGTGACGCCGGGAAGGCCGAAGCCGACGCGCGTGCGCGTAGACGGCGGGCCCGGCGGGCGGGTGAGCACAGCCGTGTGGTCGCCGTCGGGCAGGCCGGCCGTGGTCCGCCGCGGCTGGCTGTGGACCGGCGTCGTCAAGAACGGCAAGGTCTTCATCTTCAACCGCCTCACGCGCGGGTCGGCGCCGGTGTGGTCGCCCGGCGGGCACGAGCTCGCCTTCACGCACAACGGCGTCGTGTCGACGTTCCGCATCGGCAAGCACACGATCACTCGGATCGCCCGCGGCACTGACCCCGGCCTTCTCCCCTGACGGCCGCCAGCTGGCCTACCTCAACCCCCACCACCAGGTGGTGATCCGCTCGCTCCAACACGGCGGGACGCGTACCCTGACGCGCCTGCGCGGCCGCACCCTGGACTGGCAGCCGGTCACCGAGGTCACGCGGCGCGGCTGCGCGGCAGCCAACGGTGCGGTCGTGGCGAGCACCGGGGTGGCGACAATCCGCGCGGCCGAGAACACAAAGCAGGAGCACATCGGATGGAATGGATGTCTGGACGCGGTCGGCGTTCCGTTTCATCTCAACGGCGGGTTCAGCGGCGGAGATATCGGGCTGGCCCTCGGGCCACGTCGCGCTGGCCGGTGACTACGCGGCGCTCCAGTTCCTGTTCTCGGACTCGGGGGACGGACAACAGCGACACGGTCAACGTGTATGACCTGCGCTCAGGCGCGCTCGTACGCAGCGGCCAGCCGCGATGCGACGGCCTTCCGTGTGACATCACCGGGCTCACCGTCAACGCCGCGGGGTTCGCGGCCTGGCACGCCTACGACACGCCCCAGCGTCCGGAGAGCAACCTCGGGTCATTTTCATGCCCGTCAGCCTCGCTGTGCGTGGCCAGCGATTCCTCGGGTGACCTGCTCGTGTCCACTGACCCGTCCGGCGGCCGCTCGGCCTGGACGCTGGTCCATCCGACGGTCACCCCGCGCCTTTCACGCGGGGTCTCCTGCCCCACGGCCTCGTTTTGCGTCGCCCTGGACGGTGCCGGGCACGTCATCACCGTCCACCGATCCGACGGGAGGGGCGGGCGCCTGGCAGGTGAGCCCGGTGAACTCGCTCCTCCAAGGCGGAGGTAATCTGTCGTGCGCATCGCCGACGGTGTGCGCCGCCATACGCGGCCTGACCGTCTACACCACCACCGATCCCACCGGCGGGACTGGCACGCGACCAAGCTGCACGACGCCCGGAGACGAGTTGACGGGCCTCGCATGCCCGTCGACGAGCCTGTGCGTGCTGACCACCGAGAAGGGCGAGGCGGTCGGTCTCGCAGGAACCCGAGCAACGCGGTGCCGACGTGGACAACGCTCGCCACCCTCCCCGGCCAGGCCGGGGCGACATCGTCGCCGGGCTCAACTGCCCGAGCGCCACTTTCTGCGCCGCCGTCGGGAGGTCTCTGTCGGGCAACACGATTCTCACCACCACCGACCCCGCCGGCGGCGCGGGGACCTGGAGCGCCCATCCGTTGCCGAACGCCCAGTGGGTGACGTGCCCGAGCACCTTCCTGTGCGTGGCGTTCACCGGCCAGGACGTCGCCGACCTCCACGGACCCCACCGACCCGTCACCGACCTGGACCACCGCGGCGCTGCCCGTCATCGGGGCGCAGCTGGGCACCTGCCCCACGACCTCGCTGTGCGTCGGCGCCGACGGCCCAACCGCGGTGGTGTCGCAGAACCCCACCGGCGGGGCAGCGCCTGGTCGAGCTTCCTGGTCGCGGCACTCCCGTGCGACCCCTCCACGCCGTGCCGGGCCGAGGCACTCCAGGCCCTCGATGATCATGGGGTCGAGACGCTGGACCCGCCCCCCGGGCACCGGCAACGTGATCGGGCAACCCGACCCTGTCGGGCGACACGGTCAGCTGGACCGACGGCGGCGCACCGCGCTCGGCCGCCCTCAGCTGACCGACTCACGCCCCCCAGGAGGCCGGGATCCCGCTAGCTTTGGGACGGCCGCGACCCCTGACCAGGAGACCTGAACCGTGCGAAACCCCCGTGACTTCGGCAAGCCGCTGGCCATCGGCGCCCCCGACCCGATCATGGAGATCCCGTTCAAGCCGTCGCGGATGATCCATTTCCTGGACTTCTCCAACGAGAAGATGGTGGCCAAGGTCCCCGACATCGCGCCCACCGTCGACATCCTGCTGGGCAACCTCGAGGACGCCGTCCCGGTGGACCGCAAGATCGCCGCCCGCGAGGGCCTGGTGCGGGTCGGCAAGGAGATGGACCTGGGCGAGACGCAGCTGTGGACGCGGGTCAACAGCCTCGAGTCACCCTGGATCCTGGACGACCTCACCACGCTCGTCTCCGAGATCGGCGACAAGCTCGAGGTGATCATGGTGCCCAAGGTCGAGGGGCCGTGGGACATCCACTACATCGATCGGCTGCTGGCCCAGCTCGAGGCCAAGGCCAGGCTGGAGCGCCCGATCCTCGTCCACGCGCTGCTGGAGACCGGGCTGGGCATGATCAACGTCGAGGCGATCGCGTCAGCCAGCCCGCGGATGCAGGGCATGAGCTTCGGGCCCGCCGACCTCGCCGCCAGCCGCCGCATGAAGACGACCCGCGTCGGCGGCGGCCATCCCGGCTACCGGTCGATCGAGGATCCCGGACCCCGATGACGCCGAGGCGCCGCGCGCCAGCGTCCAGCAGGACCCCTGGCACTACTCGATCGCCCGCATGGTCGACGCCTGCACCTCGTCGGGGATCCTCCCCTTCTACGGGCCGTTCGGCGACATCAAGGACGTGCTCGGCTGCGAGACCCAGTTCCGGGCCGCTTTCCTGCTCGGCTGCGTCGGGGCGTGGTCGCTGCACCCGGTCCAGATCGACATCGCCAAGAAGGTGTTCAGCCCGGACCCCGAGGAGGTGCTGTTCGCCAAGAAGGTCCTGGAGGCGATCCCCGACGGCCGGGGCGTGCACATGATCGACGGCAAGATGCAGGACGACGCCACCTGGAAGCAGTGCAAGGTGATGGTCGAGCTGGCCGAGCTGCTGGCCGAGAAGGATCCGGACCTGGCCGAGGCCTACGGATTCGCCCCCGCGGCTGCATAGTCCGCGCGGCAGCGTAGTCTCTCGCTCCATGCGAATCTCGGCCAAAGCCGACTATGCGGTGCGCGCCGTGGTGGAGCTCGCCGCCGCCGAGGGCGACAAGCCGGTCAAGGCCGAGCGCGTGGCCACCGCCCAGGAGATCCCGCTCAACTTCCTGGAGAACATCCTGGGCGAGCTGCGCCACGCCGGCATCGTGCGCAGCCATCGCGGCGCCGAGGGCGGCTTCCGGCTGGCCAAGCCCGCCAACGAGGTCACCGTGGCCGACGTCATCCGCGCCGTCGAGGGGCCGCTGGCCAGCGTCCGCGGCGGCCCGCCCGAGGATGCCAAGTACGGCGGCGCCGCCAGCACGCTGCCCACGGTGTGGATCGCGGTGCGGGTCAACCTGCGACGCGTCGTGGAGAACGTCACGATCGCCGACATCGCCAACTGGCAAGCTCCCCCGGTCGATCGAGAAGCTGACCGAGGACCCGGGGGCCTGGGTCACGCGCTGACCGGGCCCCGCGCCGAAGCCCCGCTCACACGCTGACGGCGCCCGGGCGCTCGGCCAGCGCCGGCCGGTCGCGCACCCACGCCTCGCCCACCTCCGCGCAGCACCTCCAGCATCGCCGCCGCCGCCGGCGAGCGATAGCCCGACGGCAGGATCACGCTGATCGGCCGCGGCGGCGGGGCGGGGTCCAGCTCGCGGATGACCACGTCGCCGCGGACCGCGCGGGTCGACCATGTCCGGGACCAGGGCCACGCCCACCCCCGCCGCGACGAACCCGAGGATGGCCCCGTAGTCGTCGTTCTGGAAGGCGATGCGGGGCTCAAAGCCCGCGTCGTGGCAGGCGCGCAGGAACAGCCGGGCGTCCGGGCAGGTCCGCCCGGTGGCGAGCATCCACGGCTCAGAGGAGAAGTCGGCCATCGACAGGCCGGGCGCCTCGCACAGCGCTGTGCCCGGCCGGCATGGCCACGTACATCGGGTCGTCGAACAGCGGCACGACGTCCAGGTCGTCCGCCTGCCCGCGCCGTCCGGGTCCCCGCGCGGGTCGTGCGAGAGTGCGAGGTCGAACTCGCCGGCGCGCAGGCGCGGGATCGACTCGTCGGGGTCGATACATCTCCACTGTCAGCTCCACCTCGGGGTGGCTGTCGCGAAACAGCGCGACCGCCCGCGGCACGATCGAGCCGGCCGCCGAGGCGAAGGTGGCCAGCCGCAGCGTCCCGCCCTCCAGGCCCAGCAGCGCGCGCAGCTCGTCCTCCATGTCCTGCAGGTAGGACAGGACCGCCGCGCCGCGCTCGGAGAGCAGGCGCCCGGCGTCGGTGAGCACCGCGCCCTGGGGCACCCGGCGCACCAGCACCGCCCCCACCTCGGCCTCGAGCGTGGCGATCTGGCGCGACACCGCCGGCTGGGTGTAGCCGAGCGCTTCAGCCGCGGCCGAGAACGAGCCGTGGCGCGCCACCTCGCAGAGGACCCGGAGTCGTCGGCTGTCGAGCATGCTTAAAGGTTATACCCCCTCAAGCAAACCCCTATTTGCCTTTATGCCCTGCGCGCGTCACCATCGTCACATGAACACGCTGCGCTCCCAGATCACCATCCGCCCGGGCTACGCCGACGACCACCTGGCGCTCGCCCGCCTCGCGGCGCTCGACAGCGCGGCCGTCCCCGCCGAGCCGCTGCTGGTGGCCGACCTGGACGGCGAGCTGAGCGCCGCCCTGTCCCTGCGCGACGGGTACGTCCATCGCCGACCCGTTCCGCCCCACCGCCGACATCGTCGCGCTCCTGCGCGCGCACGCCGCTGCGGCTACGCCGACTCCTCGAAGGCGGCGGCGGGCACTTCAGCCGCGCCTGAGTCTCGCTCGCGGCTGACCGAGCCCTGCAGGGCCGGGCGCGATCGGCACGCCGGCCGGCGGCCGCGCGTAGACGATGTCGCCGCGGCCGAGCTCCAGCTCGTCGGCCTGGGCGCGCGTGAGCTGCGCCCGGGCCTCTGAGCCGTCGGGCAGCTCGAGCTCCAGCCGCACCTCGAAGCCGAGGTGCACCACGCGCTTGACCATCGCCTCGATCCGCGCGTCCCCCGGCTCGAGCGCGATGGTCACGTCGTGGGGGCGCACCAGCTTGCCGCCCAGCCGGCTGACCGGGCCGACGAAGCCCATCACGAAGTCGGTGGCCGGGCGGTCGTAGATCTCGCGCGGATCGCCGACCTGCTCGATCGTCCCCGCGCTCATCACCGCGATCCGGTCGGAGATCTCCATCGCCTCCTCCTGATCATGGGTGACGAGCACCGTGGTCACGTGCTGCTCGTCGTGCAGCCGGCGCAGCCACGCGCGCAGCTCGGCGCGCACGGTGGCGTCCAGCGCCCCGAACGGCTCGTCGAGCAGCAGCACCTTGGGCTCGACCGCCAGCGCGCGGGCCAGGGCCATCCGCTGGCGCTGCCCGCCCGAGAGCTGTGAGGGCCGCTGCTCGAGCCCACTTGGTCAGGCCCACGAGGCCCAGCAGCTCGTCGACCCGCGCGGCGATCTCGGCCTTGGGGCGCTTGCGGATCCGCAGCCCGAAGGCCACGTTCTCGCGCACGCTCATGTGGGTGAAGGCGGCGTAGTGCTGGAAGACGAAGCCGATCCCGCGCTTCTGGGGGATGACGTGGCTGACGTCGGTGCCGTCGATCATGATCGTCCCGGAGTCGGGGGTCTCGAGCCCGGCGATGATCCGCAGCAGCGTCGACTTGCCCGAGCCGCTCGGGCCCAGCAGCGCGGTCAGCGATCCCTCGGGGACCTCCAGCGACACGTCGTCGAGCGCGGTGAAGTCCCCGAATCCGCTTGGAGATGTTGGCGATATCGATCTTCATCGAGTCTGAGGCCTCCTGGATGAGAGCGCGGTCATGGCGAGCAGCACGACCAGGGAGATCACGGCGAGCTCCGTCGCGGCCGCATAGGCGCCGGTGACCGGCCGATGACCCGAGCTGCTCGGCGCGCTGGTAGACGAGCAGGGGCAGCGTGAGGGTGGAGCCGGCGACCAGCGAGGACACCACCAGCACGGCGCCGATCTCGCCCAGCGCCCGCGCGGTGGAGAGGATGACGCCGTAGATGACGCCCCAGCGGATCGACGGCAGCGTGATCCGCCAGAACGTCTGCCAGCCCGAGGCGCCGAGCGTGGCCGCGGCCTGCTCCTGCTCGTCGCCGATCTCCACCAGCACCGGCGCCACCTCGCGCACCACGAACGGGAGCGAGACGAACACGGTGGCCAGCACCATGCCCGTGGGAGCGAAGATGATCTGGATGCCGTGGTCGGTGAACCAGCCGCCGAACCAGCCGTGGATCCCGTAGACGAGCGTGAGCGCCAGGCCGACGATGACCGGGGAGACGAGGAACGGCAGGTCGATGAGCGAGTCCAGCAGCGCCGCCAGCCGGCCTCGCCGGCGGACGAGCACCAGCGCGCACCCGACGCCGAAGATGGTGTTGAGCGGCACCGCGATCAGCGCCATCAGCAGCGACAGCCACAGCGCGCTGATCGCCGCCGGGGTGGTCATCCAGCCCCAGGCCACGCCGAACCCGTGCTCGAAGGTCTTGAAGAAGACCACGACCACGGGCAGGATCAGCAGCGCCAGCAGGTACAGCAGCGCGACGGTGCGCAGCGACAGCTTGGCGCGGCGGCTAATGAGCAACGCGGCCTCCCAGCCGTGCGCAGGAGCACGAGCACGATCAGCGAGAGCACGATCAGCACCAGCGACAGCGACGCCGCCGCCTGCGGGGCGTCGGACTCGACGTCGGCGTAGATGACGATGCTGGCGATCGGACCTTGGCCGTGATGATCAGCAGCGACCCGATCTCCCCCACCGCCCGGGCGAAGGCCAGCGCCGCGCCCGGACAGGATCGCCGGGCGCAGCGCCGGGAGCACCACCCGGCGGAAGATGACGGCGTTGCCCGCGCCCAGCGACGCGGCCGCCTCCTCCACCTCGCGGTCGGCCTCGAGCAGCACCGGCTGCACCGAGCGCACCACGAACGGCAGCGTGACGAACAGCAGCGCCACCAGCACCACCGCGCGCGTGAACGCCAGGTGGATGCCGAACGGGCTGTCGGGCCCGTAGAGCGCCAGCAGCGTCAGCGCCGGCGACGATCGTCGGCAGCGCGAACGGCAGGTCGATGAGGGCGTTGAGGATCCGCTTGCCCGGGAACTCGTCGCGGACGAGCACCCACGCGATCAGGGTCCCCATCACCGCGCCGACGGCCGCGGTGAGCAGCGAGGCGCCCAGCGTGGTCGCCAGGGCGCTGCAGCGCCAGCGGGTTGGTGACCGACTGCCAGAAGCTCGACGGGCTCTGGCTCACCGCCTTGACGGTGACCGCGGCGAGCGGGAGCAGGACGATGACGCTCAGGTAGAGCGTCGACAGTCCCAGCGCCAGCCCGCCGCGCCGGCGGACAGCCCGCGGCACCCGCGGGCGCGCGAGGACGCCGGCGAGCCGGACCCCGCCGGCCCGGTCGCCGGCGCGGCGTATGAGCTAGCTGGAGGCAGTGGGCACCCCCGCGGCCTGCTCGATCTTGGTGATCGACCCGCTTGGCGGGATCGAAGAACTCGTCCTTGACCTTCGTCCAGCCACCCAGGAAGTCGATGGTGAACAGCTGCGGCGGCGTCGGGAACTTGGAGGCGAACTTCTTGGCCACCGACGCGAGCACCGGCCGGTAGCCCTGCTGCGCCCAGATCGTCTGCCCCGCCGCCGACCACTGCCAGGCCAGGAACGCCTTGGCCTGCGCCGGCGCCTTGGCGGTGACCGCGATCGGCGTCTGGATGAGCAGCGTCTGCTTGGGGATGACGTACTGGACCGTCGTCGCCGGCCTTCTGGGCGGCGATCGCGTCGGACTCGTAGTCGAGCAGCACGTCGCCCTTGCCGCTGGTGAACGTCTGCAGGGCCGCGCTGGCCGCCGAGTCCTGGACCGAGACGTTCTTGGTCAGCAGCGTGCGCACGTAGGCCAGCGCCTGGGCGGGGGACTTGCCCTCCTTGAGCTGGGCGCCGTAGCCGGCCAGGATGTTCCAGCGCGCGCTGCCCGAGGTCGACGGGTTGGGGGTGATGACGTCGACCCCCGGCTTGATCAGGTCATCCCAGCCGGTGATGTGCTTGGGGTTGCCCTTGCGCACCACGAACACCACGACCGAGTCAGACGAGAACCCCTTCTCGGGGTTGGCGTCCCAGTCGGAGGCGACGAGCTTGTCCTTGACCAGCCGGGTCATGTCCGGCGTGGTGGAGAACGCGACCACGTCGGCGGGCTGGCCGGAGTCCACCGCGCGGCTCTGCGAGCCCGACGCGCCGAAGGACTGGCTGAAGCCCACGCCCTTGCCGGTGCTGGTCTGGGCGAACGCCGTGGTGAGCGCGTCGTAGGCCTTCTTGGGGGTCGAGTAGCCGACCAGGTTGAGCTTCGTCGCGCGGGCTCGCGGCGGCGTTGGAGGCCGAGCCGATCCGCCGCCGCCGGTGCTCGTGTTCGCATCGGAGGAGCCGCCGCATGCCGCCACGGCCAGCGCCGCCACGGCGGCGCTCAGCACGGCGAGCGCACGCGGCCGCCACAGTTCAGATCGTCGGTTCATCCGTTCCTCTCAGACAGCAAATCCGGGTTTGTCGATGGGGATTGCCCAGTAGCGCGGCACAGCATAGCCGACTAAGCCGACATTTTTAGTTATCTTGGTCTAGTTGGTGGAAATACTTGCCTTTCCGCCATCGGATGCGGGTGGGTGGCAACCCGGGCCCCGATCCACCTGCGCCCAACACCCCAAATCTGGGGGCATTGGGCGCACGCCGACTGGTACATGGACGTACTCGTGTGCGGTACCGCACGCCGCGCCCCCGCCGAGATCGCTACATTCCCCCGCCCACATGCGTTTCTTCGAGTACGAATCGCGGGCGATCGTGGCCAGGGCCGGGATCCCGGTCACCAAGCACGGGTTCGCCAAGACGCCCGACGAGGCCCGGCGGATCGCCGAGGAGATCGCCGGCCCGGTGGTGATCAAGTCCCAGGTGCTGACCGGCGGGCGGATGAAGGCGGGCGGCGTGCAGTTCGCCGACACCCCCGAGGAGGCGGCCGGCCACGCCGAGCACGTCCTGGGGCTCGAGATCAACGGCCACATGCCCCGCGGCGTGCTGGTCGACTCAAAGGCCGACGTCGCGCACGAGTACTACGCCGGCGTCGTGTGGGACGGCACCCGCAAGCGCCCGGTGATGCTGTTCTCCGACATGGGCGGCATCGACATCGAGCAGGTGGCCGAGGAGCATCCCGACCACGTCGCCCGCGGCCACTTCTCCACCCGGACGCCGTTCTCAGACTGGCAGGCCAAGCAGGTCATCGCCTCGCTGGGCGTCACCGGCTCGGCGCTGAACCGCCTCACCCCGATCGTCGCCCGCCTGGCCCGGCTGTTCCTCCAGTACGACATGACGCTGGCCGAGATCAACCCGCTCGGCGAGCTCGAGCGACGGGTCGGTCGTGGCGCTCGACGCCCACATGGACATGGAGAACGAGGCCCGTCCGCGCCAGAAGGCGCTGCTGCACGGAGCTCGGCGTCGGCGACGAGGAGACCCGCCAGGCGCGCGAGGCCACCCCGTTCGAGCTCGCCGGCGAGCAGGTCGACGCCCAGGACCACCGCGGCGTGGCCGGCAACGTCACCGAGTTTTCCGGCAACCTCGGGCTGGTCATCGGCGCCGGCGGCGGCTCGCTGACCCTGTTCGACGCCGTCCGCGCCCACGGCGGCGACCCGGCCAACTACTGCGAGATCGGCGGCAACCCGTCGGTGGCCAAGGCCTGCGGCCTGGCCAAGCTCGTGCTGCAGAAGCCCGGCGTGGACAAGATCGCGGTGATGATGTCGATCGTCTCCAACACCCGCGTGGACATCGTCGCCCGCGGCGTGATCAAGGCCTGCCTGGAGCTGGGCTATGACCCGGCCGAGAAGATCGCCATCTTCCGCATCCCCGGCGCCTGGGAGGAGGAGGGCTTCAAGATCCTCGAGCACTACGGCGTCGCCTACGCCGACCGCTCGGTGTCGCTCAACGAGGCCGCCCGCCGCGCGGTGGAGCGGATCCAGGGGACCGCCGGCCTGATGCCATCCTCGTCGACGCCGACACCACCTTCATCGTCCAGGGGATCACCGGCCGCGAGGCGGTCAACCTCACCCGCGAGTGCCTGGACTACGGCGCCGGCGCCAAGATCGTCGGCGGCGTCACCCCGGGCCGGCTGGGCCGCGACGTCCACGGCGTCCCGGTGTTCGACACCGTCGCCCAGGCGGTCGAGCACCACGGCGCGCCGATCGACGGCTCGGTCGTCACCGTCCCCCCCGCCTTCACCAAGGACGCCGTGTTCGAGGCCATCTCGAGAACGGCGTCAAGCTCGTGGTCATCGTCACCGAGCGCATCCCGCGCGGCGACGTCGCCCAGATGGTCGAGCTCGCCGCGAGCACGGCGCGCGGATCATCGGCCCCAACTGCCTGGGGATCATCGTCCCCGACGTGATCAAGATGGGCGGCATCGGCGGCCCGGCCAAGGACGCCGCCAAGTCCTACCACCGCGGCCCGGTCGGCGTCATCTCCCGCTCGGGCGGCATGACCACCGAGATGTCCTCCACCCTGAGCGCCGCCGGCCTGGGCGTCTCCACCGCGGTCTCCATCGGCGGCGACGCCATCATCGGCTCCAGCTACGCCGAGCTGATGCCCCTCTTCGAGGCCGACGCAGACACCCAGGCGATCGTCATCTACACCGAGCCCGGCGGGCGCATGGAGGCCGAGCTGGCCGCCTGGGTGACCGAGAACAACTCCCGCCTGCCGATCGTCGCCTTCATGGCCGGCCGCTTCATGGACGAGATGCCCGGCATGAGCTTCGGCCACGCCGGCACGATCGTCGAGGGCAAGGAGGACACCGCCACCGAGAAGATCGCGCGCCTCGCCGCCGCCGGCATCACCGTGGCCGAGCGCATCGAGGACATCCCCGGCCTCGTCAAGGAGAAGCTCTGAGTGCCCGGCACCTTCATCGACGTCCAGGTCGACCCCACCGCCGGCGCGACCCCGAGCTGGCCCGCACGCTCGAGGGCGTCTGCCCCGTCGACATCTTCAAGGCCGGCGACGCGGGCGTGGAGATCGTGGAGGAGAACCTCGACGAGTGCGTCCTGTGCGAGCTGTGCATCAACGCCGCGCCCGCCGGCGCCGTCCGCGTGCTCAAGCTCTACTCGGGCGAGTCACTCCCCGCCTGAGGCGCGCCGGCGGCCACCTACCTACCCGCCCGAGAGCCGCTTGCGTGCCGCGTCGGTGAGCGGCCGGTAGCGCCGCCCGCCGCGGTCCAGGTACCAGACCCGGCCCTCCGCGGGCTCGGGCAGCCCCGCCTGGCGCAGCGGCCGCGTGATGCGGCCGAAACCACGTGGTGACCGGCATCTCGTCGATCACCTGCACCACGGCGGGGCGGTGGCCCTCGGGCACCTCACCCAGCGCCCGCGACAGCGTCTCGGCGCTCAGCTCGTGGTCCGGGCGCAGGGTGACCGCGGCGACGGCCAGCTCATCTGCGCCCTCTGACGGGCGCAGCCCGTAGGCGACGGCGAGGTCGACGGCGGCCAGGTCGCCGAGCGCGTCGCGGATCGGGGCGGCCAGCACCGGGCCGCCCGCGGTGTGGATGACGTCGTAGACGCCGTCCAGCCGCCAGTAGTCGCCGTCGGCGTCGCGGCGGAACAGGTCGCCGGTGGACAGCCAGGCGTCATCGCGCGAGAACACGCCGCGCATCGGCGTCACCGAGGCGTCGCTGGGGCGCGCCCGGGCGACCAGGAGTCCCACCTCGTCGGTCTCGCATTGCCGCACGAATCCGCCGCGACCGAGGATGAGCTGCTCGGACTCCTGGTCATAGGCGGCGATGCGCACCTCGGGGGTGCCGGGCAGCGGCCGCCCCATCGCGCCGGCCTTGGCGTCGCGGAGGTTGACGAGGATCGCCCCGGTCTCGGTGGAGGCGTAGAACTCGACCACGCGCGCGGGCGCGAAGCGCTCCTGGACCCGGCGCCACAGCCCCCGCGGCATGCCCGAGCCGATGAACAGGCGGACCGGCGTGCCCGCGCTCGCCCGGGTTGGGCGGCGCGGCGACGAGGTCGTGCAGGAGCGTCCAGGTGTAGGAGGTGACGGTGACGCCGTAGCGGCGGACCTCGTCCCAGAACGTGGTGGGGTCGAACTGCGAGGCCATGGCCAGCCGGGCGCCGCCGGCGATCGCCCCGCCGATGCTCATCATCAGGCCGGAGGGGTGATAGAGCGGCGTGACGCTGTAGACGGTGTCAGCGCCCGACAGCGCCGCCGACGACGCGGTGCCGAACGCCGACGCGGCCCACCGGCGGTTGGTGATGCGGCTCATCCGCACGTAGTCGCCCTCGCCGGTGAACAGGATGAAGGCCAGGTCCGAGGCCCGTCCCGGGTTGGGGCGATACCACGCGGGCAGGGTCACCGCCCGCGGGTCGATCTGCTCCATGTCGGTGGTGAGCGGCAGCCGGAGCGTCGCGCGGGCCGCCCCCGCCGCCCAGCACGAAGGTGTGCACCGTGCCCAGTCCAGCCGCCTGCGCGAGCGCGCTCGGGGTCGGCGATGATCCGCCGCACGGCGCCCAGCGACGCCTCGCGCGCGGTGTTGCCGTCCGGGCGCAGCATCACCGCCACGGCGCCGAGCCGGCTGAGCGCGGTGACCACCGCCAGCGCGCTCGGGCGCGAGCCCATGAGCACGCCGACGTGCTCGCCCTGGCGCACCCCGATCGAGATGAGCCCGCGCACGACGTTGTCGATGCGCTGGTTGACCTCCATGGCGCTGTAGGCGCGGTCCTCGTAGAGGAACATGGTGTCGGCGGCGCCGCGCTGCATGCGCTCCTCCACCAGCAGCCCCAGCGAGACCCGGGTGCTCGGCTGGATCTGCTCCAGCCGCGCCAGCTGGGGCAGCGCCCCCGCGGCCTCGCGGGCCAGCTCGCGCATGCTGCGCGTCGTGCGCCGCACACCGCCCACCATCGAGCGGGCGATGCCGGAGCCGACCGCGCCGGCCAGCTCCACCCCGTAGCCGACGCGGTTCTGGATCCGGTCGCGCTGGGCAGCCAGCTCGCCGGCGGGCTCGTCGGGAACGTCGGTCACGCCCTCGGGCAGCTCGCCCTCGCCGTCGCGCCACTGCGCCCACGCCGCCACCGTCGGCCACGTCACCCGGTTGGCGGTCGAGCCCACCACCAGGCCGAAGTGGCCCGGCGCGGAGCGCCAGCTCATGGACGTCGGCGCGCGGGGCCGCCTGGCGGATGGCGCGCACCCCGGCGGGCGGGGCGATCTCGTCGACGGTGCCGACCACCGACAGGATCGGGCAGCGGATGTCGGCGAGGGTGAGCAGCCGCTCATCGATCACGAAGCCGCCCTCGAGCATCCGGTTGTGGGCGATGAACTGGCCGACGAACTCGGCCATCGCCGGGCCCGGCCACGCCACCCAGCCGTCGCCCTCCAGGAACCGCCGCTGCCCCTCGCGCGGCAGCAGCGCCTCGCGATCGTGCAGTTGCATCACGAACTCGATCCGGCTGCGGATCGACTTGACCGGATCGAGCAGGAGGAAGCCGTTCCGGCTGAACCAGGCGGGCAGCGCCGAGCTGCGGAAGACGTCGGCGATCAGCCCGGCCAGGCCGGAGGCCAGCTCCTCGGGGAGCCCGAACGGCATCCCCAGCCGCGTGTCGACGGGGCTGCCGAACGTGATCAGCGACCCCAGGCCGTCGTTGCGGCGGTAGGCGGCCACCTGGTAGCAGAACATCCCGCCCTGGGAGTAGCCGCCCAGGTGCACGTCGCGGCCGGTGGCCTCGCGGACGCGGTCCACGGCGTCCGAGACGGCGAGGACGTGATCGGCCAGGGTGCGCTCCAGGCCGCCCTCCTCGCGCTCGGGGGCGCCGAAGTCCACCACCCACGGATCCACGCCGTTCTCATGCAGGACGGTGACGGCGCTGGTGGCCGGCGAGACGTCATAGATCTCGGCGGCCAGCATCATCGGCGGGACCAGCAGCACCGCCGGGCCGGCGGCGGCCTGCCCGTCGCCGTTGGAGCCGCGGTAGTAGCGGCGCAGCCGGTAGACGCGGTGCTCGGCGACGACCTCATAGGGCGAGGGCTGCTCGTCGGTGTCCAGGCCTCCGAACCGCGCGACCTCGAGGGCGTTCTGGGCGGCCGCGCCCAGCCGGCCGATCGGGCCAGTGATGGTTTTGGTGAGGTCCATCCCGTTGCCCACATCTTCCCCGATCGCGGCCTGGCCGTGCCACCGGATCCCGGGGCGGTCGCTATTGTCCGCTGCCCGACGATGAGCGTGCTCAACCTCGAAACGATCGAGTGCCGCCGTGGGGACGGCGTCGCCTGGCTGGTCCTCAACCGTCCCGACGCGCTCAACGCATGGACGCGCCAGCTCGGCGAGGAGCTCACCGAGGCGCTCGACGACGTCGCCGCCGACCCGGCGGTGCGCGCGATCGTCCTCACCGGCGCCGGGCGCGCCTTCTCCTCCGGCGCCGACCTGCGCGCCGGCGTCGCCGGGACCGACGGCAAGCCCGACGTCCGCAGCCCGCTGCGCGAGGTCTACCACCCGCTGATCACACGCGTGCGCACCGTGCCCAAGCCGGTCATCGCCGCCGTCAACGGCCCCGCGGTCGGCATCGGCTGCTCGCTGGCGCTGGCCTCCGACCTCATCGTCGCCGGCGCGCTCGGCCTACTTCCTGCTGGCCTTCGTCAACATCGGGCTGGGGCTGGACGGCGGCGCCTCCCAGACGCTGGTGGAGCGCGTCGGCCACGCCCGCGCGTTCGAGATCGCCTACCTGGGCGAGCGCATCGCCGCCGAGACGGCGCTGGACTGGGGCCTGGTCAACCAGGTGGTCGACGACGGCGAGCTCGAGTCCGCGGTCGGCGCCCTGGCCGCGCGGCTGGCCGCCGGACCGCCCGGCTCCTACGCCGCCATCAAGCGCACGATCAACGCCCGCGCCTACGCCGGCTTCGGGGAGCTGCTGGACCTCGAGGCCGACGTCCAGCAGGAGCGAGCGTCCTCCAAGGACTTCGCCGAGGGCGTGCTGGCCTTCCTGCAGAAGCGCCCGGCCGAGTTCACCGGCGAGTAGCGCGGAGCGCATGAACCTCGCCGGCCTCCTGACCGCGTCAGCGGAGCGCGATCCCGATCACGTCGCCTTCAAGCTCGACGACGTCGAGCTCACCTACGGCGCGCTCGACGGCGCCTCGGCCCACATCGCCGGGCTGCTGGCCGAGCACGGCTTCCAGCGCGGCGACCGGGTCGGGATCATGCTGCCCAACGTCCCGTACTTCCCGGTCTGTTACTACGGCGTGCTGCGCGCCGGCGGCATCGTCGTGCCGATGAACGTGCTGCTCAAGAAGCGCGAGGTCGCCTACTACCTGTCGGACTCGGAGGCCAAGCTGGTGTTCGCCTGGCACGAGTTCGCCGAGGACGCCCAGGCCGGCGCCGAGCAGGCGGGCGCGGAGTGCCTGCTGGTGAAGCCGGGCACGTTCGAGCAGCAGGTGGGCGCGGCGACGCCGGACACGGACGTCGCCGACACCGCCGACGATGACACCGCCGTGCTGCTCTACACCTCGGGCACCACGGGGCAGCCCAAGGGCGCCGAGCTCACCCACGCCAACCTGACACTCAACGCCCAGGGGTCGGCGATCTGTTCGACATGGGCAGCGATGCCATGGTCCTCGGCGCGCTGCCGCTGTTTCACTCCTTCGGCCAGACGTGCGGGATGAACGCGACCGTCCGCGGCGGCGGCACGCTGACCCTGCTGCCGCGCTTTGACCCCGCCAAGGCGCTGGAGATCATCCAGCGCGACAAGGTCAACATCTTCCAGGGCGTGCCCACGATGTACGGCGCGATGCTCCATCACCCCGAGCGCGAGTCCTACGACGTGAGCACGCTGCGGCTGTGCGGGTCGGGCGGCTCGGCGATGCCCGTCGAGCTGCTGCGCGGGTTCGACGAGGCGTTCGGCTGCAAGATCCTCGAGGGCTACGGGCTCTCGGAGAGCTCGCCGGTGGCCTCGTTCAACCACGCCGACCGCGAGCGCAAGCCCGGCTCGATCGGCACCCCGATCAAGAACGTCGAGATGCGGGTGGTCGACGACGACGGCGAGGAGGTGGCGCAGGGCGAGGTCGGCGAGATCGTCATCCGCGGCTACAACGTCATGAAGGGCTACTGGCAGCGGCCCGACGCGACCGCCGAGACGATCATCGACGGCTGGCTGCACACCGGGGACATGGGCCGCGTCGACGAGGACGGCTACTTCTACGTGGTGGACCGCAAGAAGGAGCTGATCATCCGCGGCGGCTACAACGTGTACCCGCGCGAGATCGAGGAGGTGCTCTACGAGCACCCCGCCGTCCGCGAGGCCGCGGTGCTGGGCGTGCCGCACGACGAGTACGGCGAGGAGGTCGGCGCCGCGGTCGTCCTCAAGGACGGCGCCTCGGCCACGCCCGAGGAGCTGCGCGACTACGTCAAGGGGCAGGTGGCCGCCTACAAGTACCCGCGCATGGTGTGGCTCGTCGACGAGCTGCCCAAGGGCCCGACCGGCAAGATCCTCAAGCGGGAGATCTCGCCTCCGGAAGAGTCGTGAGCGCGCGATGAGCGCGCCCGGCGGGCCAGCCGCTCCGACGCCCGGCGAGGTGCGAGTCCGCGCCGCCACGCCCGACGACGTGCCCCAGCTCTATGACTTCATCGTCGAGCTGGCGGTCTACGAGCGCGAGCCGGGGGCGGTGACGGGCACCCCCGAGATGCTGGCCGACGCGCTGTTCGGACCGCAGCCCACCGCCGAGGCGCTGATCGCCGAGGTCGACGGCGAGGCCGTCGGCTCCGCCGTGTTTCACGGCACCTTCTCCACCTGGGAGTGCCTGCCGGGAATCTGGCTCGAGGACCTGTTCGTGCCCGAGCGCCACCGCCGCGTCGGGGCGGGATACGCGCTGCTCTCGCACCTGGCGGCGCTGGCGATCGAGCGGGGCTGCCCCCGGCTGGAGTGGTGCGCCCTGGACTGGAACGAGCTGGCGCTGGGCTTCTACAGGCGGCTCGGCGCCGAGCGGATGTCGGAGTGGGAGATGCACCGGTTACACGGCGACGCACTTCAGCGCGTCGCGGGCGGCGTAGCCCGCGGCTGACTCGCGCGGCGCGCGGAGCCGGCTTTGCCTCCGGCCCCGCGCGCCCGCATCGTCAGCCGCTCGAACGGCGTCGGGAACGCCACCGGGCTGCGGAACCCCTCGGTGTTCATCGCCCGCACCCCGAAGTACACGTTGTCCTTGGAGAGCGGGATGGTGACGCGGGTCTTCTTGCCCACCGGGATCACGTGGGTCCAGTCTGGGTCGGTGGTGGCCCGCCACACCACTTCGTAGCCCTTGAGGTCGGGCTCGGGGTTCTTGGCCCACTCCAGCGTGGTGCTGTTGGTCAGCTGGGTGGCGTCGATCTGCACCTTCTTGGGGGTCGCCGGCGCGTCGGCGAGGTTCATCAGCGTCAGCGCATTGACCCGAGCCACCCGGTCGTTGAAGCCGAAGTCCATGAACTGCGGCAGGTCGCCGAACTGGACTCCGTGCACCTTGCGCACGTTCTGATGCTCGTGATCGAAGTTCTCGATCGGCTCGGTGAAACGGACGGCCGGGATACCCGTTCTGCAGGAACGAGATCTGGTCGCCGCCACGCAGGTAGCGGTCGCGCCGGTAGACCTGCTCGATCGTCATGTGGGTGGCGTTGTTCTGAGCCACCTCCTGCGACGTAGCGGGCCAGTTCGCGCGCCGCCGAGTCGCTCTCGCCGCCGACGTTCTGCAGATCGTCGGCGTTGGCCTTGGTGAGGACGGTGGGGATTCCCTCGGAGAACAGCCGCACCGTGAACGGCATCTTCTGCCCGTTGGGCCCGGTGTCTGAGCCGATGATGTCGTTGTTGAGCATGCCCTCGATGTCCAGGTGCTGCTGCTTGGCCACCTTGGCGAAGTGGGCAGAGCCGTACAGGTCCTCCTCCTCCCCGGCCACGGTGATGAACTTGATGGTGGCGTCGAAGCTGTGCTGCGACATGACGCGTGCCATCTCCATCATCGCCGCCACGCCGGAGCCGTCGTCGTCGGCGCCGGGGGCGTCGCACTTGAAGTCGATCGGGGCCGGTGCATCGCGAGTCGTAGTGGCCGCTGACCACGTACACCCGGTTGGCCGACGCGGGCTGGGTGCCCTTCAGCGTCGCCACGATGTTCGTGATCTGGGTGTTGCGCGGGTTGCGCGCGTTGGGGTCCTTGGACTTGGGCTGGATGAACGGCTGCTCCGCCACCGCCATCCGGCCGCCCGACGCCGCCGCATATCCCTGCAGCGTGTGGAAGATGTAGTCGCGCGCGGCGCCGATCCCCCGCTTGGGATCGGTGGTGGACGACAGCGTCTGGCGGGTGCCGAAGCTCACCAGCTTGTCGATCGTCGTCTTGATGTTGGCGGCGCTCATCTGGTTGAGCATCGTCCGGAACTCAGCCGGGACGGGCTGATGCAGCGCGCCTGGCGGCGTGGCTCTCCCTGGCCGGAGCGTCGCCCGGACGCAGCGCGATCGCGCCGCCGACGCCTCCCGCCATGAAGCCCGCCGCGACGGCCGCGATCAGTGCGGGCCGAAGCCGATGCATGTGGTCTCCTCCCTCGGTCGAGGACTTCCTGGATGGCTGCGCGCATACCCCTCGCCAACACGGCGATAACCCCGCGTTAACACGCTCAACATGGGCTCCAAGTCAGCTCAACGTGCGCTCAACGCGCGCCGGCGTCCAGGCCGTCCCATCAATAGAAAAGCCCCGCCGGAGCGGGGCTTTCCCTTAGCAGGCCTATAAGCCGGATCTTGTCAAGAGCAATCATCCATCTGAGCGGCCTACCCGGACCTTGGCGGGTCACCTACAAACGGTCCTGCTTGGCCTAGCATCGAGTGGGGTTTACCTGGCCGCCGCGTCACCGCGACGCCGGTGCGCTCTTACCGCACCATTTCACCCTTACCGGCCTGAAGCGCTGCAGCGGCCCCAGGCTTAGGCGGTGTCTTTTCTGTGGCACTTTCCCGCGGGTTTCCCCGGGTCGGCGTTACCGACCACCCTTCCCTGTGATGTCCGGACTTTCCTCGAAGGCGAACCTCCGCGACTGCTCAGCCTGCCGCACGAGCATAGCCCCCGCATCCGCGTCTGACCAGCCTCGCAACCCCACCGCCGCCCGCACATGAGCGGCCTCCCGATGCAGACGAAGGCGTCCGCGGCGGACTCGCCCGCGCCCGCGTCCGGCTCAGCTCAGCTCAGCCGCGTCCCGCAGCTTCGGCAGCCGCCACCGATCGGCCGGGCGTGCGCCCCGTACGCCGGCACCATCTCCTCCCCGCACACCGGGCACCCGACGGATTTATGGGCGGCGAGTCCCTCCCACACCCCGGCCACCAAAGCGTCCAAGGTGGGCTCGCCGCCCAAATCCGTCGCGCCCGCACGCGTGTGCTGCACCCCCACAAGTTCCACGCCGCGCGCCACGCGCGGCTCCAGCGCCAGCGCGCTCACGAGATGTTCCTCATCAACCCGACCACCTTGCCCAGCACCCGCACGTCACGGCTGCGGATCGGCTCCATCGAGGTGTTCTCCGGCTGCAGGCGCACGTGATCGGACTCCTGGAAGAACCGCTTCACCGTCGCCTCCTCCCCCACCAGCGCGACCACGATGTCCCCATCCTGCGCGTGGTCCTGCGAGCGCACCACAACCAGGTCGCCCTCGATGATCCCCGCGTCCTGCATCGAGTCACCGCGCACCCGCAACAGGAACTCGCCGTCCTCGCCCGCCCGCGAACGACGGCGTCTGGATGTACTCCTCGATGTTCTCCTCGGCCACGATCGGCTGGCCGGCCGCCACCTGGCCGACGAGCGGCAGGCCGGGCTGCAGGAACGTCTGCACGCCCGCCTGCACGCCGGCGGCGGCGCGGTCCAGCAGCTCCAGCGCGCGCGGCTTCGTCGGATCCCGGCGCAGCAGGCCGATCTTCTCCAGGTTGGCCAGGTGCGCGTGCACCGTCGAGGACGAGGCCAGCCCGACGGCTTTGCCGATGTCGCGCACCGTCGGCGGATACCCGTACTTTGCCGAGTAGCGCTTGATGAAGTCGAAGATTTCCTGCTGTCGCTTGGTCAAGTCCATGCGGTCAACTCCTTTACCGGGTCAGCCCGCTAGGCCGCCGTCGAACATGTGTTCGTAAAGGTAGCGCTCCCGGCGGACGGACTCAAGCAATGACCCTGCAAAACCGCCGATTGGCATCGAGCCCGGAGGCCCAAAACCGACCATCGCCAGCCCGACCGACACGGCGCCGAGGAGCACCCGGGGCGGTGCTCCGCACCCCCGGGGCCGGCCGGACGACTCGCGCGCTCGGGTCTATACTGGCCGCCCACGCGCCTGTGGCGGAATTGGTAGACGCGCAAGGTTGAGGGCCTTGTGGACTGAATGGTCCGTGGAGGTTCGAGTCCTCTCGGGCGCACTGTGGAAAGCCCCGCAATGCGGGGCTTTTTTCATGCCTACACGCCCGGTTGGGGTATCCGGCATGAAGGCGCGCGCGGGGAACCGGGCGCGCCGAGATGGAGGGTGATCATGCGGTGGGCGTCTAGTGCAGCAGCATCGGCCGACCGGAGCCGTTGACGGGCTGCCGGACGTGGGCGGTCGCCTTGGCGACACATCCGTTAGCGATCAGGTTCTCGAGCTGCGCGGCGCCGATCATCTGGCCCGCTGTCGGCGCACCGTTGGTGCCTGGCGCGGCACCAGATCCGACGACGTAGAACTCGCGGCCGACGCTGAACATGATGTTGACCGCGGCGACATGTGGGCCGCGAACAACCCATCCCAACGCCCCCGGGATGGCGAGACCGCGCAGCGGCGTCACATGCTCGGTCGCCCAGCCGGTCTCCGCCGTCGCCCGCTGGTAGGCCAGCTCAGCGCTCGCGCCGGCGGGCGTCCGGTACCGCTCGACCACCGACACGGCCTCCACGGCGAGCGGGAAGCGCCCGTGCAGCTCCTCGCGGACGCCCGCGACGAAGCCGAGATGCTCGAGGCGAGCGGCCTCGAGCGTCGGGGTGGCGGACCGCTCAGCCCGTACGGCCCAGGTCTGCGCGCTGTGCGTCATGTCGGGCGGCTGCGTCGTCGTGAACCCGGGTAGCGCCGAGGCAGGCAGGACGCGCTGGGTCAGCGGCGCCGCCTGGATCTCCGCCGCCGGCGCGACGGTCGGGCGGGCGGGGAGCGAGAGCCCGACGCGCAGCACAGCCGCGGTCAGGACTCCGGTTGCGGCCAAGGCCACGGCCAGCAGTCCCGAGAAGTGAGAGATACGGTTCTGCAGCGAGACATTCATGGCTCCTCCTAGCGTGGCGCCCGATCCGAGGCTGACGGGACGATGGGGTGATGGGAGCACGCTATGTCCGGGCAGCCGCCACGACGACGTCACTCGCAACAGAGCTTCTATGCAATCGTGCACATTCGCCGGCGTCGCGCGAACGGCGCTGGGGCTCAGCCCACCAGCCCGCGCAGAGCCTTCAGGTCGAGCACCCTGATCTCCCGTCGGCCCGTCTCGATCCAACCGAGCCCCCGGAGCTGGTGAAGCGACCGGGCCACGGCCTCCCGTGACGCGCCGCTCCAGGCCGCCAGCTCGTCCTGCGAGAGCGGCAACGCGAGCCGCACACCGCGGTCGTCGGGAGCGCCGCTGGTCTCCGCAAGCTCGACCAAGCGCCCGGCGATGCGCGCCGTGACGTCTCGGGTGGCGAAGTCGATGCGCTGACGATCGGCTTCGGCGAGCAGAGCGGCCACGTGCTCGAAGACGAGCTCCCCGATCCGGGGATGCTCGAGCGCGAGCTGCCGAAAATCGGCAGCGCGTACGGAGATCGCCTCCACTTCGTTCACGGCGGTCACGTCTGCCGTGCGGGGCCGATCGCTCACCGCCGCGAGCTCGCCGATCAGCTCGCCGGGGCCGGAGAACCTCAGCACGACCTCCCGTCCGCCCACGCCGACCAGCGACACCTTGACCGTACCGTTGACCACCGCCACCACCCCGCCGGCGTCATCGCCCTCGTGGAAGATGGCCTCGCCCTTAGCGAAGTGGCGCACCCGGCCTACAGCGCGGAACGCGGCGCGCTCCTGCTCGGTGAGCGCGCCGAGGAACTCAGCCATGACGGAGCCGGTACATACGCAGGCGCCCGTAGTCCTTGGCCAGCGGCATGTGACCGACATAGTCACAGGTGAAGCGGTCACAGCCGGCCAGCACGAGAGCGGCCGCGAATGGCTCCGTCACATAGACCGCTCCCGGCGGCGTGACGGGCTCGATGCGCGCCGTGCGACTGACATGAGATCCCATGAACGCGCCGGAGTCGACAACGGGATCGTAGATCGGGAAGACCGGGCCGAGGTGGCCGCCCAACCGCAGAGCGAGGTGCTCAGGGAGACCCACCGATGACAGGTCGATCGCCGCGACAGCCGCTTGGAGCTCGAGCGCGCAGGCGGCCGCGGACACCGCGTCGGTGAGCACGACATACAGGGCGTCGCCCCACGTGTTGCGGTGCCAGATGTCGTTTTGGCGACGCCCGAGCACCTCGGCGAACGCCCCCATGAACCGTTCGCTGAACACCGGCAATTGCTCGTCGGTCAGAGTGGAGAAGCCCCTGATATCGCCGAAGAGCAGCGCCCGCACGACGCGCCCGGGCCGGATGCCTGCCGACCTCGTGTCCGACGCGTGCGTCGGTACGGGTACGGTGCCGCGACCCGGCGAGACGGCCGGCGCCGGAGCGGTCCCCACGGCGACCAGCTCGCGATCGGGCGAGACGATCGTGACGGCGTGACCACCGCGCTGCCAGGTGGCGACGTCGATCGCGGTGCCCGCGGCGCCGTCGGCCGGGCCGCCGTCCCACACCGCGAGCTGGCGGACGTCGGCGTCGAGGTAGCGAGCGCGCAGCAGCGCCAGGCCCATCGCGAGCTCGCTGCCGTAGCGAAAGAGCACGTCATCGCCCAGGAAGGCGTCATCGGTGGCGTAGCGCACCGAGGCCGCGGCGTCGACGCAGTGCTCGAAGCGCTGCACCCAACCTGCTCCGGCCGGGCCCACCGACCACGCGACGAACTCGTCGCGTGCAAAGGGCAGCACGACGTGAAGCTCTCCGCCGGCCGCCATGATGGCCTCCGCCCAGAGGATGTCGCCCCCGCTGGCCAGTGAGCCATACGCGTATCCGATCCGGGCGCCGCGCACGGCCTCCTCGACGCGCCGTGCCACCTCACTTTCATGGCTGGCGCTGAAGCGACCGCCGCCGAGCCGATGGCCACAGAAGTGGACCACCGCCGGCCCGGCTAGCGGAGCCAGCACCTCGGGATCGATGCCCAGCAGGTCACAGATGAGTCGCAGCTGCCGACGGGTGCTCGCCAGGGCCCCGTAGTCACCGTCATGCGCCGCCGCAGCACGAATGAGTGCCGTCTGCGCCGCTCGCGTCTCGCCGCACAGGAGATGCGCCTCGGCCTCCGTGGCGACGGGGTAATAGGAGTCGCCGCTGCCGACGACGAGGTCCAGTACGCTGCCCGCCAGCTCACGCGACCTCGCGGTGTACCCCGCCACGAGCCACAGCGTCGCCGCGTTGATCGCCGGGTAGTAGCCCCGCGTGCGCGTGAAGATGGCGTGGTAGAGGGTCGCCGCCTGCGCGGCCAGCCGGGCCCTCTCGATCCCCGTCGCGCCCAGGGCCGCGTCCTTGGCCAGCCGGGCGCGTAGGGCGCCCACATCCTCGTCATCGACACCCTCCAGCCCATACTCCGCAAAGCGCCGCGCCGCCTCCTGGGTGGCTCCGGTCCGCGCCAACGCCAACACTGCGCGGTGCTCCAGGCTCACATCGCCGGGATGCTCGCTCAGGCCGCGCTCGGCCAGATCGAACGCCGCCAGCAGCTCCCCGCGGCGCTCCTCGACGCGCACGGCGTCAAGCCACGCGGCAGAGCTCCGGCGCGCCGCACCATTCGTCACGTCAGCGGACCCCGAACTCGGTGCGTTCCTGGACCGTGAGCGTGCGAGTCACGCGCGTCTGTGCCAGCGCCAACAGCGCCGGCGGGTTCTCGCAATCGGTGCACGCGTCCCACCGCCGAACCGTATTGTCAGCTCCCCAGCTCAGCACCTGGCTGCTGGCGGCGGTGAACGCGACACCGGTGGCCGCGTCGGGCTGGACGATGACGCGCAGCTCGGCCAGGGAGCGCGCATCGAAGATGCGCACGGTGTGGTCCAGCCCGGCGCTGGCCAGGTACCGGCCATCGGGGCTGTAGCCGACCATTGGCACCCCCTTGGTGTTCTCGGTGAGCTGGGTGGGACGACCGGTCGCCGCAACCGGACCCACCTCGATCGTCCCGTTCCACGACGCAACGGCCACGCGGCGCCCGTCGGGGCGAAAGGCGATCCACGCGAGCTCTCCGCTGAGCCTCGGTTCGCGCGCCATGGGCCTGCCGGTCGCGACGCTCCAGACCGTGATGTCGGTCCCGCAGAATGTGCCCGCTGCGACCATCGTGCTGGACGCATTGAAGGCGTAGCCACGCCAGCCCGCCGCACAGTCAGACTCGGTCTCCAGCGCCCGCTCCCGTCCTGTGGTCAGGTTGAGGACCTCGAGCGCGAAGCGGGATGTTGGCGGACCGCCGCTCGAGACTGGCGCCCCGCCGTTGCTCTGCACGGTCATCGCGACCAGGTTGCCGTTGGGACTCATGATCGGCTCGCTCCCCGTGGCCAGAGCGACCGGCACCGTCCTCACCACACGTCGTTGGGAGACGTTCCAGAGAACCGCGCGCCCGCTCCTGGCGCTGGGATTCGACGAGACGATCACGGCGGCCAGTCGCCCACCTGGCCCCAGGAAGTACGCGTCGAGGTTGGTAGTGGTCCGCGACAGCACGAGCGACGCGCCCGCCGGGCGTCCATCGTTGCGCCAACCCTGGGCCACCACCGCCTGTTCACGCCCTGGGCCCGGGCTGCGGATCGTGACGAAGCCGCCGGGTTCAGGCGCGAGGGCGGCGAGGTATCCGCCGAAGTGGGCGGCGCTCAGCTCGAGCCCCCTTGCTCGCCATACCCGCACGGTGCCGTCCGCCGAGCCGGTGGCGACGACCCGTCCGTCGGGGCGGAAGCTCACGGTCGCCACGACGGCGGAGTCTCCGGAATAGGTCTGGATCGCCTGACCAGACACCGCGTCCACAAGCCCCGCGGCGCCATCGGCAAACCCGTAGGCGAGCTCGGTTCCATCCGGGCTAAACGCGGCGGCCGTGGGCTGGACATCGGGGTTCTGGACTGCCCGGAACCGGGGTACTCGCTTGAGCGTCGCGGCGTCGAGCATGACGAACGAGCCCCCCGCGCTACCGATCAGACCGACGGCGAGCTCGCGCCCGGACGGTGAAAAGGCGACGGTTGCCGACAGTGCCCGACGCGACCCCACGATCCGCCGCTCTGCGACGTCGTAGAGGACCAACCCAGGCCCGCCGTTGCCGGCATCAAAGCTAATGGCGATGCGCCGTCCGTCAGGACTGAAGGCCATCTGGGTCGGGGGGCCGTATTGCCGAGCCTGGGGCGGCCGGATGACCTGCAGGCGCCCAGTCGCGACGTTCCATACGTCGAGCTGATACACGCCGACAGCGGCCACGATCGGTGCTCGAGGGTCGATCGCGAACACCCCCAGACCAGGTATGGGGGGACTGGTGGCACGCACGGCACCGGTCATCGGGTCAAGGGTGTACAGGTGAGCCCCTGACGCCATCACCAGGGCCGAGCCGGCGGCGGTGTAGGCCAGCGCGGTCGGGGCCGCACGACCGGCTCGCACCGTTCGCTCGATTCTGCCGCTCGTTGCGTTGGCGAACCTGATCGTCTTGTTACACAGACCCTCGGCCAGCGTATTGCTTTGCGGCACGGGGTCAAAGGCGATCTCGGGGCCACCACAACCCTGTACGCCGACGTCGGGCAGGCGATAGCGAACCGTCGATGCGTCGATCGCCGTTCTCAGGGCGAACATGGTCCCGGTCGCTCCGTAAGACACCTTGGCCCGCACCGCGGCCGCCCCCAACAGGACCGCGCGCTCAGCGTCGACGGACTGCTGGTTGACGGACTCGGCGGCGAGCGCCTGCGCTCGGGCGTTGGTCTCGGCGGTGACCGCGGCGCTGCGGGAGATGAGCGCGAAGATGAGCAGCCCCACGGCCACGACGGCGACGGCGAGGCTCCCGCCGACGAGAATGCGCTGCCGGCGGCTGGCCGCGTGCCGGGCAGCGAGCAGGTACTCCTGCTCGAGCGCCGTCGGGCCTGGATGCTTGTCGATACCGGCCGCCAGCCATCTCTCCGCGTCCGCCAGTTCGGTGCCCCGCAACAGGAAGCTTCGATCCTGCCCGTGCTCATTCCATTCCAGTGCCCGGACCGTCACGCGCGTGTGCTCCTGCTCCCACGGGAGGTCTGCGTCGATGGCGTCGATGATGCGATCGAGCTCGGCGCTCGGGTCACCGTCCACCGGGATCCAGTTGCGAAAGCGGATCTCCTCGGGAAGCTGGTCGTCGGGTACGTGGCGCAGCGCCAGCGGGATGATGTGCTTGTTGAGCTCCCGGGCGTGCGCGATCTCCTGCTCGCAGAACGGCGAACCCACCGAATCGGGGGTGATGACGAACAAGAAGGTGTCCGAGCCCTCGATCGCGCGGCGCAGTGCGGCGGGGAACATCTCGGCGTCGCGGATCCCCCCCACGTCCACCCACACGTCCTTCCCGCGGCTCTTCAGCCCTTCGGCCAGACGCGTTACGAACCCAGCATCGCGCCGCGAGTACGAAACGAACACGTTTGGCATCCGCAACCCCCGAGGGCCGATAAAGGATTGGCCGAGGATATTCCCTGCACCCGCTCGCGTCTACACCGGCGTCAGCACGGCTCGCGCTGAGCGTCGCGTGCGCAACCTTCGGTGCGTTGCGGCCGGTGTCTGATTGTCTGGCGCCCGCGACCGACGGTCCGCAGCGTCCGCGTCACCATTGTCGCGCAATGCGAGGTCCGTGGCAACGGCGTGGCAACATCCACTCCGTCGATCCTGTCCAATGCGTCCAGAAAACCGACCAAATTGCCGCCCGTGGACCCCAGGAAACCCATCTACGCCGAGTGATCAGGGTTGAGGGCCTTGTGGACCGTATGGTCCGTGGAAGTTCGAGTCTTCTCGGGCGGATCGGAGAAAGCCCCGCACTGCGGGGCTTTTTCATGTCCGCAGGTCCAGCGCTCGTCGGCCGCGTGGGTCTCTGACATCTAGCCGCTCGTTGGCTGGGGGCGCTCGCCGGTGGCGATCGTAGCCGCGGCGACCAGGAAGGCGATGACGGTGACGAGCAGCGCCGGGATGTAGCTGTGCGCGGTTTGGAGCAGGACCCCGGCGAGCAAGGGGCCCAGCGCGCCTCCGGTGGCAATAGCCGCACCACCGATCATCGAGGCGGCGATCCAGCGGCGGAACGCGCCAGGCGGCGGCGAGCGCGTCGCGCGCGCGGCCTTGGCTGGCCGACGCGCGACGGGTCGCGGTGGTCGCGGGCTGGCCAGCGCGGCGGCGGTGAAGATGACCAGGGTGAGCGCGGCGTGGACGCGCAGTGCGCCCCGGCAGCCGAGGGCATGAACCAGCCACGCGGTGAGCGGGAAGAAGATGGGGCTGGCGAACGCGCCGAGGATGGTCAGCCATACCACCGCGCGATCACGCTGGTCCCCGGCGTCACGCATCGCCGAAGGCTGGTGTGGACGGGGTCGATGAGGACCCCGTAGGAGTAGTAGGCCACCCCGTAGGCGACGTTGGTGACCAGGCCCAGGATCGCGACGCTCACCCAGAGCGGCCGCTGGGCGGGGTGTCACCGGCGCCGAGGCGGGAACGCCCCGGCGTGGCGGGTGACGGCTGATCGGCTACTGGCAGCCGCAGCTGCCCTCAGCGGTCGCCTCGGGCGAGCAGCAGGTCGCCTTATCGGTCGGCTCGCAGCAGCTGGCTTGCTCGGTGGTCGGGCAGCACGCAGCCGAGGTTGCATCGGCGGGCTTGGTGGCGCGGACGATCGCTGAGATGGCGGCGGGGTGCACGCGGTGGGTCTCGGTGATCGTGATGTCGGTCAGCCCCGCCGCCTGGAGCGCCTCGGCGAACTCGTCCCGAGTCAGCGCCCCGGCGATGCAGCCGGTGTAGGCCTGCATGTCCGCGCGGGTCGCGTCATCCATATCGTCGTCGGCGACGACGTCAGAGACCGCGAAACGCCCGCCGGGCTTCAGGACCCGGGCGGCCTCGCGCAGGACCTGGGGCTTGTCGCCGGAGAGGTTGATGACGCAGTTGGAGATGATCACGTCGACGCTGTCGCGCGGCAGGGGGATGTCCTCGATGTGGCCGCGCAGCCACTGGACGTTGGTGACGCCGGCCTCGGCCTGGTTGCGCCGCGCGAGGTCGAGCATCTCGTCGGTCATGTCCAGCCCGTAGGCCAGGCCGGTCGGGCCGACGCGGCGGGCGGAGAGCAGTACGTCTATGCCGCCGCCGGAGCCGAGGTCGAGCACGGTCTCGCCTTCGTGCAGCTCGGCGATGGCGATCGGGTTGCCGCAGCCCAGCGACGCGAGCACCGCGGACTCGGGCAGCTCGCCGCGCTCCTCGGAGTCATAGAGCGAGGAGCCGAAGTATTCGCGTTGCTCCTCGGTGACGATCGCGCCCTCGGCGCTACAGCAGGCGGCCGCCGAGGTATTCTCGCCAGTGGCCACGATCGCGGCGGCGGCGTACTTGTCGCGGATGACCTCGCGCAGCTCGCTCTGGTCGGTGGGAATGCTCATCGGTTGCTCCTTGAATCGAGGATGCTCAGCTGAGCCATGTCGAGAGCTCCTTCAGGGCGTCAGGGATCACGTAGTAGTAGGCCCACAACCCTTGACGCTCTGCGCCGACCAAACCGGCCTGCGCAGCACCTTGAGGTGGTGCGAGACTGTGGGCTGGGAGAGGTCGAACAGCGGCACCAGCTCGCACACGCACACCTTGCCGGCGTGCTTACGGAGCACGTCGATCATCTGGATGCGCACGGGGTCGCCCAGCGCCTTGGCCACACCGGCCATCCGGGTGGCGTGCTCGCGCTCGACATCGGGGTAGACGACGGGTTCGCAGCAGGGCTGGCCGACGGGCCGCTTGGTCTTGGGGGTCAGTTCCAGATCGACGCTCATCTATTTATAGATATCGATTGAACTGATGTTTGTCAATGTTTACACTGTGCGCGGGTCACCGGAAGATCACGCATGGACATCGACTTCAGTCCCCTACTGCGCCGATGCCTGGATGCCGCCGCCGACGTCGTCGTCACCCTGGGGTGCGGCGATGCCTGCCCGGTCTATCCGGGGCGCCGCTACCTCGATTGGCCGGTCTCCGATCCGGCGGGGCAGCCGCTGGTGGTGGTGCGCGAGATCCGCTACGAGCTTTATCACCACGTGTGGGATCTGCTGGAGACGCTCGTGCCCACGGGCGACCTGATCGCCCTCCACCGTCGGATCGGAGGTCCGCAGTGAAGCGTGCCGCGGTCATCACCGACATCCACGGCAACCTCCCCGCGCTGCAGGCCAGCCTGGCCGCGATCGATGCCATCGGCATCGATCAGATCTTCTGCGGCGGGGACCTCGTCGGCTACGGCCCCCATCCCAACCCGCTCACCATCGCCTCCGAGGCCGACGATCACAAGCGCTACTACCCCGGCAGCCACCCGATCGCCATGCGCTACACCGGAGACCGCCGCACCGGGCAGTTGCTCGGCCTCCAGCTCGTCGGTCACCTCGGCTCCGAGATCGCCAAACGGGTCGACACTGTCGCCACCGCCATCTTCAACGACCTCACCGTCGATGCCATCGGCGACCTCGACCTCTCCTACACCCCACCACTCGGCTCCCCGTGGGACGCGCTGCAGGCCGGCGCCCAGGCCTGGACACGACAGACGAGCATGCAGGCCGGCGCCGACGCGAACGCCGGGTCAGCGGCGCCGCCAGTCGTCTTCTAAGGAACGCCAGGAGCTGGCTGGACCGCCGCCTCGCCCTCGGGCGGGACCGCGCCGCCCTCCGGTGCGCCCTCGGCCCTCGGGAGGTTGACAATCGCCACTCCGAGAATGACCAGGACAATGCCCGCCATCGCGCCGACTCCCGGCAGCGAACCCCTGACCGCCTCGACGAGAACCGCCACGACCGGGACGAGAAACGTCCAGGCATAGACACGCGTCGAGGGCCAGCGGCTCAACGCCGCGTTGAAGCCGACGTAGACCAGGACCTGCCCACCCAGGATCAGATATGCCAGCTGCGCCAGCAGCACGGGCTGGCCCCAATCGGTGCTCCCACCCGCGACCAGCACCAGCGGGATGAGCGGAATCCCGCCGGCCAGAAACTGCGCGGCGGTGATCCCGGCGATATCGAGGTCGGGCTCGCGCTCGGTGAGCACGCGCATCCCCAGGCCGCCGAGCGCCCAGCCCAGCGCACCGAGCAGCGCCAGCCCCAGGCCGATGGCCAGCCGCGAGCCATGCGCGATATTCCCCGGGTCGGCGAACACCACCAACAGAACTCCGCCGAACCCGATCACCAGCCCCGCCGCCCGCAGCCACGTGATCCTCTCCCCGAGCGCGAAACGCGCGATGACCGCGACAAAGAACGGCGCCGAGTTGGCCAACACTGCCGCCACCGCAGCGCCGGCGCGGTCGGTGCCGACGCTGATGCCGACCTGCGTCAACGTCGTGTTGCAGAAACCAATGCCCAGAGCCCACAGCCACAACCGCCGCGTTCGAGCAATACGTAATCTATCCAAGCAGGGCAAAACA
>CAWHOH010000023.1:0-49643 GCA_963830945.1 uncultured Actinomycetota bacterium
CTGCCCCACTCGCCCGGGCGGCCCTCAGATCACCCTCGACGACGGCGCTGACCTGCTGGTCACCGCCCACGCCCGCGGCGGGGAGGTGCTGGATGGGCTCATCGGCGGCACTGAGGAGACCACTACGGGTCTGGTGCGGCTGCGCCGCCTTCAGGACGAGGGGACGTTGCGCTGCCCGGTGCTGGCCGTCAACGAGGCCCGGACCGAGCGGGCGCTCAACGACCGCCACGGCACGGGCCAGTCGGCCCTGGACGGGATCGTGCGGGCATCCAACGTGCTGCTGGCCGGCAACACCGTGGTCGTGATCGGCTACGGCTGGGCCGGGCTGGGGGTGGCCGAGCGCGCGCGCGGCGCCGGCGCCGCGGTCATCGTGTGCGAGGTCGACCCATTGCGAGCGCTCGAGGCGCGGATGGCGGGCTATCAGGTGATGCCGGCGCTCGAGGCCGCCGAGCGCGGGGACATGTTCATCACCGTCACCGGCTCGCGCCGGGTGCTGCACGGCGAGCACTTCGCGCGGATGAAGGATGGCGCGCTGCTGGCCAACGCCGGCCATTTCGACGTCGAGCTCGATCTGCGCGAGCTCGACGCGCTGGCCACCGCCGGCCATCGTGCGGTGCGCCCGCTGGTGGAGGAGTACCGGCTGGCCGACGGGCGGCGCATCAACCTGCTCGCCCACGGCCGCGTGGTCAACCTGGCCGCCGCCGAGGGCCATCCGGCGGCGGTGATGGACGTCTCGTTCGCGCTGCAGGCGCTGAGCGTGGAGCAGCTCGTCGTGCACCGGGGAGCCCTGGCGCCCGGGCGTGCATCCGGTCCCGGCCGGCGTCGACCGCGAGGTGGGGCGGCTCAAGCTGGCCGCGCTGGGCGTGCACATCGACGAGCCGACCGCCGAGCAGCAGGACTACCGCCAGTCCTGGGCGTGATGGCACGCCGCACGGGGTAGCCTCCTTCACAGATGAGTGACAACGGCGGCCTGCGCGGCGGGATCGACCTCGGCGGCACCAAGATCGAGGCGATCGTCGTCGACGCCGACAACCAGGTGATCGGCCAGTCGCGGGAGCCGACGCCCATCGACGGGGGACCCGCCGACGTGGCCAAGCAGATGGCCGAGGCGATGACCGGCGCGGCCAAGGCCGCGGGCGTGGAGACCTCGGCGCTGCACGGGATCGGCGTGGGCTCGCCCGGCGACGTCGACGACGCGGCCGGCACCGTGGCCAACGCCCGCAACCTCCCGAACTGGATCGCGCCGTTCGAGCTCGCCGCCGCCCTGTCGGAGCGCCTCGGCGCCACCGTGCACCTCGGCAACGACGTCCAGGTGGCCACCCAGGCCGAGTTCCGGCTCGGCGCGGGCAAGCCCTATGACTCCGTGCTCGGCGTGTTCTGGGGCACCGGCGTGGGCGGCGGGATCATCCTCAACGGCGAGCCGTGGCGGGGCCGCGGCGGCGCGGGGGAGATCGGCCACACGGTGGTCCGGCGCGGCGGCGCGCACTGCCCGTGCGGACGGCGCGGCTGCCTGGAGGCCTACGCCGGGCGCGGTGCGATGGAGGCCCGGGCGCGGCGCGAGGTCGACAAGGGCGCCAAGACCGACCTGTTCAAGCTCATGAAGCACCGCGGGCGCACCCGCCTGACCAGCTCGATCTGGGGCCAGGCCCTCCAGCAGGAGGACGCACTGGCCACCGAGCTCATCGACCGCGCCGTCCGGGCGCTCGGCGCCGGGATCGCCTCGGCGGTCAACCTCCTCGACGTCGAGGCCGTGATCATCGGCGGCGGCCTCGGAGTCCGCTTCGGGCAGCCGATGGCCGAGCGGATCTCCACCGAGATGCACCCGCACCTCTTCAACGACTCCCGGCCGCCGGCGGTCCGGGTCGCCGGGCTCGGGCGATCTGGGCGGCGCGATCGGTGCAGCTTTGCTGGCGGCTTAGGCCCCGGCAATCTGGTCAACCGACCCTCCGCACCCGTAAAGGGCGTTAGTTTTTCGCTCGCATTCGAGCGCCCGGTGGCGATGGATGGCCGCCGGCTTTGGCAGGATGCCAACGCGCAGCGTCGATGACTCTGGCGCTATCGAGGAGGAGAAGAGCCACATCGGCCCGCACGAGAGCACGACAGGAGGTCCCGAAGGGCGGCCCGCTTCGGTCAGCGAGGAGCTCGTCGGCGGGGCGCCTCGGCGCGCTCCAGCGTCGCCGCGCGCGTCGGCGCGCTCGGCGCGCTGGGCGCTGGCCCTGGTCGTCGTCGGCGTGCTGATCCTCGGCGGTGGCTCGAGTTATTCCCTGAGCGCGGACTTTCAGAACGCCAGCGGGCTGGTCACCGGCGACAACGTCCTGATCGGGCCGGCCGCGGTCGGGACGGTCAACTCGATCAGCCTCACGCGCAATGGCGAGGCCCGCGTCGGACTGGCGCTGCGCGGCGGCGTCGGACCGATGCACCAGGGGACGGTCGCCCGCATCGTCGAGGACTCGCTGTCGGGGATCGCCAGCAAGTACGTGGAGCTCGAGCCGGGGCCCAGCCAGGCGCCGCACGATCGACGACGGCGGGCTGATCACCAACACCCATACCTACTCCGAGGTCAACATCGACCAGGTCTTTGACACGCTTCGACCCGCTCACCAGGGCGGGGCTGAGGGGGTTCGTCCGTGGCGAGGCGGCATCGCTGAAGGGCCGCGGCGCGCAGGCCAACCAGGCCCTCAAGTACCTAGCGCCCGGGCTCCAGACGACCAGCCAGCTCACCGCCGAGCTCACCCGTGACCAGCCGACGTTCGACCAGCTCGTCGTGCAGGGCGCCGACGCGCTCAGCGCGCTGGCCTCCCGCAGCGAGCAGCTCAGCCAGCTCATCGCCAACACGAGCACCGCCACCGGCGCCATCGCCCGCCAGAGCCAGGCCCTCCAGCAGGCGCTCGGCCTGCTGCCGGGGACCCTGCGCCAGGCGACCACCACGTTCGCGGGCCTGCAGACGACGCTCAACTCGCTGGACCCGCTCGTGGCCGCGTCCAAGCCGGCGGTGCGTCGCCTGCCGCAGTTCCTCGCCTCGCTGCGCAAGGTGATCGACGCGGGGATCCCGACCATCGGGGCGCTGGACGGCCTCATCCACAACCCCTCGGGCGGCGGCGACCTCACCGCGCTGGCCCAGGCGACGCCGGCGCCTGGCGCGGATCGCCGACGACCGCGTTCCCGGAGATGGTCCGCCAGCTCAACGACTCCCAGAACCAGGTCGCGTACCTGCGCCAGTACACGCCCGACGTCGTCGCCGCGCTGACCAACCTCGGTCAGGCGGGGGCCTACTACGACGCCAACGGCCACTACGTCCGCACGCAGCCCGCGCTGTTCCCGTTCGGGCTGGACTCCAGACAACCAGCTGACCACGCAGTTCCCGTCCCAGCGTTACGACGGCTTGCACGCCGCCGGCAACCGCTGCCCGGGCTCGGCATCGCAGGCAACCCCCGACGGCTCGGCGCCGCAGGCGGTGCCCGGCTGCAGCACCAGCGCGGTGCCCCCAGGACCGTGAGACGGATCGCGCTCATCGCGCTGGGGCTGATCGTGGTGGCCATCGCGGTCGCGGTATTGGATCCCACCCACCCATCGTCGGGCTCCTCTCGGGCACGGGCCCATACCTGGTGCGCGCCATCTTCGACGACGCCTCCTTCGCCGCCCAGGGCGAGGACGTCCGCATCGCCGGGGCCAACGTCGGCAGCATCCAGTCGCTGGGGGTGACCTCGGGCAAGAAGGCGGCGGTGACGATCGCCGTCACCGACCACCGCTTCGCGCCGTTCCACGACGACGCCACCTGCGCGATCCGCCCCCAGTCGCTCATCGGCGAGGAGTACGTCGACTGCACGCCCGGGCACCGCGGGCGCCGCCGCGCTGCCGCGGATCGGCTCGGGTCCCGGCAAGGGCAGCTACTACCTGCCGGTGACGCGCACGAGCTCGCCGATCGACTCAGACATCGTCCAGAACATCTCTACCGAGCCGGTGCGTCAGTCGCTGGCGGTGATCATCAACGAGTTCGGCACCGGCCTGGCGGCGCGCGGCTCGGACCTCAACGCGGTCATCCATCGCGCCAACCCCGCGCTGGGCAATACCGACAAGGTGCTCAAGATCCTGGCCGGGCAGAACCGCACGCTGGCCCAGCTGGCCACCGACTCCGACACGGTACTGGCGCCGCTGGCCCGCGAGCGCACGCACATCTCGGGCTTCATCACCCAGGCCAACACGACGGCGGTGGCCAGCGCCGCCCGCGCTCAGGCGATCTCGCAGACCTTCCGAAGTTCCCCGCCTACCTGGCCCAGCTGCGGCCGCTGATGGCCGACCTGGGCAAGCTGGCCGACCAGGGCACGCCGCTGATGACCAGCCTGGGCCAGAGCGCGGCGGCGCTGGGGCAGCAGTTCGCCAACCTCACCCCGTTCGCCGTCCAGGCCCGCACGTCGCTCATCAACCTCGGCGCCGCCGCCCAGAAGTCCCAGCCCTCGCTGCTGGCCACCCAGCCGCTGGCCAACCGCCTGCACGCCGCTGGGCAACGCCGGCGCGCCGACCGCCGCCAACCTCCAGAAGCTCCTCTCCAGCCTGGACAGCACCGGCGGCATCGAGCAGCTCATGCGGCTGCTGTTCAACGGCGCGATCGCCGGCAACGGCTTCAACCAGCCTGGGCCACTACGCCCGCGACGAGCCGCTGGTCTCCAGCTGCACCAACTACGCCACCAGCGCGGTGCCAGGCTGCGCCTCGACGTTCGCCGCGGCCACCGCCGCCACCGCCTCGGCGTCAAGTGACAGCCGCCAGGGCGGGGCCGCCGCGTCCTCGGGCCACGCCGACCGCGTGGTCGCCCAGGCCGTCCAGTCGGCGTCCGAGCAGTCCACGGCGCAGGCGTCGATGCAGGGGCTGCTGTCGCTTCCTGATGGGGAGCGGGCAATGAGATCGAGCGCGGCCGCGACCCCGGCCTGGCCGGCAACCCGGTGCTGATCGGCGCCCTCACCGTCCTGGTGACGATCGTCGCCGTCTACCTGGCCTACAACGCGACCAACGGGCTGCCCTTCGTTCCCACCTACACGCTGCACGTGCAGGCCGCCAACGCCAGCGAGCTCACCCACGGCGACAACGTCAACATGGGCGGCGCGCTGGTCGGCATCGTCTCGACGGTCACGCCCGAGCGCCTCCCCAACGGGCGGCCGATCGCGATGATCAACGTCCAGCTGCAGAACAGCATCAACCCGCTGCCGGTGGACTCGAAGTTCAGCGTCCGCCTCAAGGGCGCGATCGGGCTGAAGTACCTGGAGATCACCCTCGGGCACGCGAGCCGCGGATTCCGCAACAAAGCCGTCGTGCCGATGCGCCAGGAGAGCACCGAGGTGGACTTCGACCAGGTGCTGTCGATGTTCACCCCGCCGACGCGCAAGGGCGTGCAGCAGTCCACGATCGGCTTCGGGCAGGCGCTGGCCGGGCGCGGCTATGACCTCAACAACGCGATCGGGGCGTTCGTGCCGCTGCTGCGCGACCTGCGGCCGGTGGCGGCCAACCTCGGCGTCGCCGCAGCACCAACCTCGGCGGCTTCTTCCGCAGCCTGGAGAGCTACACCGGCGCGCTGGTCCCGGTGGCCCAGACCCAGGGGCAGCTGTTCGCCAATCTCGATACGACGTTCCGCGCGCTGGCCGGGGTCGCGGTGCCCTCGCTGCAGCAGACGATCTCCGATACGCCGCCGATGTTCGATGCCACGATCGCCAACACCCCGGTGATCCGCCCGTTCCTGACCGACACGGCGACGCTGTTCGCCGAGCTGCGCCCGGGCGTGGCCACCCTGCCGCAGAGCGCCCCGGTCCTGTCCAGCGCCTTTGCCACCGGCACCCGCAACCTGCCGGGGACGGCCGGCGCTTGACCAGCGCACGGTCACCCTGTCGCAGAACACCGCCAGCCTACGGCCCAGAACCCGTCGGTCCAGCAGGGTCTGGACCGCCTGACGCTCACGCTGTCGCGGCTGGGGCCGCCGCTGGCCTTCCTCACCCCGGTCCAGTCCACCTGCAACTACGTGACGCTGTTCCTGCGCAACACGCAGAGCGTGGTGTCAGAGCACGTCAGCCAGGGCTCGCTCCTGCGCTTCGTGCAGATCGCCATCGACGACATCCCCGGGTATGAGTCAGAGCCCTCGAGCTCGGCCTTCACGGGCACCTCGGCCGGCGGCAGCGTCGGGGCCCGCTGCACGTCGATCCCTATCCCAACACCGCCTCGCCCGGTCAGCCCCGTGAGTGCTCGGCGGGCAACGAGCCCTATCCCAACCAAGGCCGTGCTCGGCAACCCGGCGGGCAACGTGGGGATCAAGACCGAGAAGACGACGCGGGGCGGCTCATGAGGCGCCATCAGCCCCGCGTCAGCAACTTCGTGGCCGGCGCCGTCGCCGCGATCGTGATCCTGGCCGTCTGCTACCTGGTCTTCGGCGGAGGGCTGCCGTTCCGCAGCGCCCCGTTCACGCTCAAGGCCACGTTCACCGTCGAGACCCAGCTGCACCTGGGCTCGCCGGTGCGCATCGCCGGCGTCAACGTCGGCAGCCGTCACCGCGGTGCGGCGCGTGCGGGGGCAGCTCCACCGCGGCGGTGGCGACGATGTCGATCCAGTCAAACGGCCTGCCCATCCACGCCGACGCGACCGCCGACATCCGCCCCCGCCTGTTCCTGGAGGGCAACTTCTACGTCGACCTGCACCCCGGGACGCCGGCCGCGCCCGACCGTCTCCTCGGGCGCGACGCTGCCCGCGTCCCAGACGACCGGGCCCGGTCCAGCTCGATCGCGTCCTGTCAGCGCTGCGCTCCAACAGCCGCGCCGACCTGCAGACCCTGCTGCAGGGTCTCGGCCAGTCGTTCAACGGCCAGCCGACCGCCGCCGCAGGATGCCACCCAGGATCCCAGCGTCCAGCGGGCTGACCGCCGGGCAGGCGCTCAACGCGCTCGCTCAAGTACGCCGCCGGCGCGTTCAAGGCGTCGACGATCGTCAACGCCGCGCTGCTGGGTCAGCCAGCCGCACGACCTCTCGGGCGTGGTGGCCGGCAGCGCGCACACCTTCGCCGCCCTGGCCTCGGTGCAGAGCCGCCTCCAGGACCTGGTGACGACGTTCAACGCCACCATGGGGGCGCTGGCCGCCCGCCAGGACGACCTGTCCACGACGATCTCCCTGCTGCCGCCGTTCCTGCGCGCCGCCGACAGCGCGCTCGGGCCGCTGCAGGCCTCGTTCGGCCCCACCCAGCGGTTCGCCCAGGGCCCTGACCCCGAGCGTCAGGCAGACGGCGCCGACCATCACCGCCGGGCTGCCGTGGCTGGCCCAGGCCACCGCGCTGCTCTCCCCGCAGGAGCTCGGCGGCCTGCTCGACTCGCTGACGCCGGCCGTCCAGGGGACCTCGAGCACCCTGATCTCGTCCAAGGCGCTGCTCAACGGGTCCGACGAGCTGGCCAAATGCTTCGTGCACACGGTGATCCCCACCGGCAACGAGCGGATCTCCGACCCGCCGCTGACGACCGGCCTGCAGGCCTACCAGGAGCTGTTCCAGTCCGCCGTGGGGCTGGCCGGCTTCAGCCAGAACTTCGACGGCAACGGCCGCTACGTGCGCTCGGCGGCCGGGGGCGGCTCTGACCGGGTCGCCACCGGCTCGCTGCCCGGCGGCGGGCCGCTCTACGGCAACGCCGTGTTCCCCTCGCTGGGAACGCGCCCCGCCAACCCGGGTAAGCCGCCGCCGATCGTCCGCAGCGTGCCCTGCTTCCGCGCGGCGCCGGCCAACCTCAACGCCGCCAAGACCGGGGTCGGGCCGTGAAACGCGCCATCGCCGCCCATCGCGCCGACTTCGCCGCCATCGCGGTGCTCGTCGTGGCCGCCATCGCCGTGAGCGCCTACATCCTGGAGCACCAGCCGTCGTTCGTGTTCGGCCAGACCTATTACGAGGTGCGCGCGCCCTTCGCCACGGCCGCCGCGGTGACGTCGGGCCAGGGCCAGGCGGTGACGATCGCCGGGGTTCAGGTGGGCCAGGTCGGGGGCGTCTCGCTGCACAACGGCCAGGCCATGGTGACGATGAACATCTACAAGCAGTACGCGCCGATCTACCGCAACGCCACCGTGCTGCTGCGGCCGCGCACGCCGCTGAAGGACATGTACCTGGAGCTGGACCCGGGCACCCGCAACGCCGGGCCGGGTGCCCAACGGCGGGACGCTCTCGGCCGCCAACACCCAGCCCGACGTGGATCTCTCGGAGATCCTCGGCTCGCTGGATTCCGACACTCGCAACTACCTGGTCCTGCTGCTCTCGGGCGGCGCCCAGGCCTTCCATGACCCGGGGGCTCACGGGACCGTCGCGCCGAGCACGACGGCGGTGGCCGACCTGCGGGGCACGCTCAAGCGCTTTGAGCCCCTGGATCGCGACACCAAGCGCTTCGCCACGCTGCTGGCCACCCGGCAGCGCCAACATCCGCCGGGCCATCCACAACCTCAACCTGGTCACCAACGCGTTCGGCGGGGTCGAGGGCCAGCTGGCGTCGCTGATCCGCGCCTCGGACACGAACTTCTCGCGATCGCCGCCAACGACGCCCAGCTCCAGCAGACGCTGACGGAGTTCCCGCCGACGCTGCGCCAGAGCATCGACACGCTGGGCAAGGTCCGCGGGCTTTGCCAGCGGCCAGCACGACCACCCTGCAGCGCTGCAGCCGTTCGCGCGCAACCTGGGGCCGGCGCTGAAGGCCTCGCGGCCGCTGTTCCGCGACACGACGCCGGTGATCGCCAACCAGCTGCGCCCGTTCAGCGTGGCCGTCCAGCCGCTGGCGCGCACGCTGGCGGCCGCCGCGGCCAAGCTCAAGGCGACGATCCCGGCGCTGTCGAGCTCGATCGCGGTGCTCAACACGCTGTTCAACGAGCTGGCCCACCAGCCGGGAATCGGATCCCACCCACCCGCACGCAGAGCTACCTGTTCTGGGGCTCGTGGCTGGCCCACATCGCCGACAGCCTGGTCAGCGCCCAGGACGCCAACGGCGCCGTGCTGCAGGGGATCTTCATGGGCACCTGCGCCGAGCTGAACTTCTTCGAGAACCAGCTCGCAGCCCGACAGCGAGCCGCTGGGCGTGATCCTGGACCTGCTCCACACGCCCCGACGTCAGCAAGCTGCCGGGCGTGACACCGATCCCCGGCACGAACCAGGTCGCCTGCCCGTCCGACGCCATGAACAAGCAGCGCCCCTCGCAACTTCGCGATGCTCGACGATGGTCGCCTTCACGGCCTCGTGCGTCGGCCTGCTCATCTTCCTGTGGATCTCCTTCGGCGGGTCGCTGCCGCTGGCCTCGCAGGGCTATCGCTTCAGCGTCGAGTTCGATCAGGCCGTCGAGCTGGCGTCGCAGGCCCGGTGCAGATCTCCGGCGTCCCCGTCGGCCACGTCGTCAGCGTCGGCCTGGACCACCGGACCGGCCTGTCGCGCGCCGTGATCGAGATCAACAAGCAGTACGCCCCACGGCCCGCCGACACCCGGGCGATCCTGCGCTCAAAGACGCTGCTGGGGGAGACCTACGTCGAGCTGTCGCCCGGCGACCCGAACGGCGCGAGGCTGGCCGACGGCGGACATCTCCCGCAGGCCCAGGTGGCGCCCGACGGTGCAGCTGGACCAGATCTTCTCCGCGTTTGACCCCAAGACGCGCCGGGCGTTCGAGACCTGGATGCAGCAGGGCGGGCATCGCGCTGACTAACCGCGGCGAGCAATTCAATCAGGCCCTCGCCCAGCTCTATCCGTTCGCCACCAACGTCGACTCCGTTCTGGCGGTGCTCAACCGCCAGAGCGCGGCCACGACCACCCTGCTGCGCGACGGCGCCCAGGTGTTCTCGGCGCTGAGCCAGTCGCCGGCGGCGCTGCAGGGGTTCGTGCGCAACTCCAACGCCCTGTTCGCCGCCACCGCGGCGCGCAACGCCGACCTGGCCAACACGATCCGGGCCTTCCCCGCGTTCCTCACCGAGGCCCGCTCGAGCATCAACCGCCTGGGGAGGTTCTCGCAGACGACCAAGCCGCTCATCGACGAGCTGCGCCCGGCGGCGGTGCAGCTCAGCCCGGCGCTCGAGCGCCTCGCGGTGCTGGCGCCGGAGCTGCGGAGCCTGATGGTCGATGTCGCCCCGCTGACGAAGGCGTCCAGGGCCGGCTTCCCGGCGCTCAACACGTTCCTCAACGACACGATCCCGTTCCTGGTGCGCCTCAAGCCCTATCTGGGCGAGCTGGTGCCGGTGATCGACTACATCGAGTCCTACCGGCGCGAGATCGCCGCGTTCTTCGCCAACAGCACGGCGACCACCCAGGGCCAGTTCGCCTCCGCCCTCGGTGGCCGGCGCCCACTACGTCCGCATCTCCAACCCGATCAACCCCGAGCTGCTCACCGGCTATCTCGGTCCGGCCCTCCAGCAACCGCTCCAACGCCTACATGGCGCCGGGCGCCTACAGCCAGCTGCTCCAGTGGCCTGAGCGTGTTCGGGAGCTACCTCTGCACCGCCCACCCGCTGCCGACGATAGGCTCCTCGCTCTCGCAGAGCACAACTTCTGTGACCGGGACTGTGTTAACCCTCGGGCAACTCGTAGCGAAGTACTACTACACGCCACAGCCCGGTGGGCCCCCGTGCAAGGCTCAGCCGCCGCTGGGCGGCACGACCACCGGCCAGACCCAGACCTTCCCGCATCTACAACCACTTCCGTGAGCCTGACGCAGACCCGGCGCGGCTCACGCCGAAGACCAACGACCCACTCTAGGAGGAGTCACTTGAAGAAAATCGTCCTGCTCAGCGACCGCCCTCGGCGGCGCTCGCGGCGGCCGGGGTGGCCTACGCCGCCATCAACACCTACACGGCGACGCTGTCGTTCTCGTCCAAGAAGGCGGGCACTGCGGCCAAGCCCGTGCCCGTCGGCTACACGCAGAAGATCGACGCCAAGGGCACGAACGGCAACCGGACCGCGGTCCTGACCGACATCGTCACGAAGATCTACGGCCTGAAGGCGGACGGGAAGGACTTCCCGACGTGCACCGCCACCAAGACGATCGGCGCCGCCGGCAACGACACGGGCTGTCCCAAGGGCGCGATGGTCGCCACCGGCGCCATCACGGCGGCGGTCGGCTTCGCGAACAACTTCGCCAATGCCGGAGCGGCGTGCGACCCCCTGCTGCACGTCTGGAACGCTGGCCAGGGCAAGCTGGCGTTCTTCTTCGTGGACAGGCCCCGACGCACCAGTGCCTCGACGGCGCCCTGAAGACCGGCCAGGTCGGCCCCTACCCGGCCACCTACAAGACCCAGGGCAAGTACCTGGTCGTCGACGTCCCGGTGCCCCACTACGTGAGCTTCCCGGCTCCCGGACAGGCCGGCTCGCTCGAGACCGAGCACCTCACCTGGCTCAAGGTGACCAAGAAGGTCAAGGGCAAGACGGTGGCCGCGACGGCGTCGGTCGGCTGCCTGAAGGGCAAGCGCCCGTACACCACGACGTTCACGGCGAACCTGCCCAACGCGGCGGGCCAGCCCGGTCCGAACGAGGTCGAGACGGTGAAGGCCTCGGCGCCCTGCAGCAAGTGAGCTGATGCCGTGACCGCGCGGAGGGTTCGGATCGCCCTCCGCGCGGGGCCGGCGCTCTCCGCGCCGCGCTCACGTGGAGACGGCCGTCACGCCACCTCGTAGCGCTCCTCGCGCTGGGCCTCGCGCTCTGACTCGCCCAGCATCTGCACGAACACCCACACGAGCGCGATCCCCATCACGATCGACTGCTCGAGCGCCATCAGCAGCCCCGCCATCGACTGATCCTCGGAGGGGGAGAGGCCCCAGTAGTGGGGGTGGTGCTCATAGAAGGGGTAGAAGGACGCGGGCGCGAACGCCAGCACGATGCCCAGCAGCCCCACCAGCAGCTTGGTGGAGACCATGTAGGCCACCGGCCCCATGCCGCCGAGGCGGTGGCGGTTGCGGATCGGCGAGAGCAGGTGCCACCAGTACAGCGTCCCGGCGGCTGAGAAGCACAGGTGCTCGATGGCGTGGACGGTGGTGTGGTGCAGCGCGGCGTCGTACATCGCCGGGATGTGCCAGACCCACATGAAGCCCGCGTAGGCGAGGACCGCGAACGCCGGATGGGCGAAGAACGCCGGCACGGCGCTCGATGGCGTGGACGCGGCGGGTGACCGGTCGCAGGAGCACCTTGTTGAGGCCGAGGATGAGCAGGATCGGGGCGAAGTCCAGCAGCAGGATGTGCTGGACCATGTGCATGAGCAGCAGCTGGTCGCCCAGGGCGTCGATCGGGGACACGAGCGCGGCGAGGATCGTCACCAGCGCCCAGGGCGAACAGCGCCAGCCGTCCGTAGCCCGGCCGGTGGGCCGAGCCGGTGGCCCGTCCCCGGCGCCAACCCAGGATGTAGAGCACCGCCAGGGCGGCGACGCCGATCAGGACCGATGGCTCGAAGGTCCAGGCGATGGTTGGTGCAACATTGGTGAGCAACGACCGACATTGTGACGCTCGACAAACGCCGGTTGCAGGAATAACGTTCTGTTCACATAGATCAACGCTTCAGTCGGGAGGTCGACGAATGCGGATCCAGGTCAAGGGCCGAAACCTTCACGTCTCGGAGGACATGCGAGAGCACGTCACCAAGCGCTTCGGGAAGATCTCCAAACAGGTCTCGGAGCTGGCAGAGCTCGAGGTGGAGCTGATCCACGAGCGCAACCCGGCGAATCCCGACTGCAACGTCGCCGAGGCCACGCTTCACCTCAAGGGGGTGACGCTCCGGGCCCGTGACGCGTCGGGGGACCTCATGCACGCGATCAACCTGTGCGCGGAGGAGCTGGCCGTCCAGGTCAAGCGCCACCGCGACAAGCGGCGCAAGCGGCGCGAGTCGCGCGGAGCGGCGAGTCAAGTCCTGCCTGGGGACGTATCGTCGGCTGCCTGAGGCCGCGCCGGAGGGCGGCGCGGCCGGCCGGCATCTTCGTGATCTCCGCGCCGCGGCGGCCGCCGCCGCGCCGGCCCCGATTCGGTCGATCTACTTACGGTCGCTCGGGCCCCCCGCGCTACCCTAGTTTCATGTCCTTTCTGGACCGCGCGCTTCGCATGGGCGAGGCCAAGAAGTTCAAGAGCTACGAGCAGCGCGTCTCCCGGATCAACGGCTTCGAACCGGAGCTGGAGCACTTCTCCGACGACGAGCTGCGCGAGGCCGCCGACGCCCTGCGCGAGCGTGCGCGCAACGGCGAGTCGCTGGACGATCTGCTCTACGAATGCTTCGCGCTGGTCCGCGAGGCCGGCAAGCGCTCGATGGGCATGCGCCACTTCGACGTGCAGCTCATCGGCGGCATGGTGCTCCACGACGGCTGCATCGCCGAGATGAAGACCGGCGAGGGCAAGACGCTCACCGCGACCCTGGCCGTGGTGCTCAACTCGCTGCCCGGCCAGGGCGTCCACCTCGTCACCGTCAACGACTACCTGGCCCGCCGCGACGCCCTGTGGATGAAGCCGATCTACGACATGCTCGGGCGTCAACGTCGGGGTGCTGCAGAACATGCAGCCCTTCGAGGAGAAGCACGCCGCCTACGCCGCCGACGTCACCTACGGCACCAACTCGGAGTTCGGCTTCGACTACCTGCGCGACAACATGGCCAAGAGCCTGGAGGAGAAGTTCCAGCACGGCGGTCGCGACAAGGACGAGGACGGCAAGACCCGCTACCACCGCTTCGCCATCGTCGACGAGGTCGACAACATCCTCATCGACGAGGCCCGGACACCGCTGATCATCTCCGGCGCGCCCGAGCAGGCCGCCGACCTCTACGCCAAGTTCGCCCGCCTGGCGCCCAAGCTCACGGCCGGCAAGACCCCGGAGGGTCTGGATCCGCGGGCCAAGAAGGACTTCGTCGCCGACTTCGACTACGAGTTCGACGAGAAGCACAAGACGGTCTCGATCACCGAGCAGGGCGTGGCCAAGGCCGAGCGCTTCATGGGCATCGACCACTTCTACCGGGCCGAGAACGGCCACCTCGTCAACCACCTCATGCAGGCTCTGCGCGCCGAGTCGCTGTACAAGCGCGGCTACGACTACGAGGTGATCGACGGCGAGGTCAAGATCATCGACGAGTTCACCGGCCGCATCCTGGAGGGCCGGCGCTGGTCAGAGGGCCTGCACCAGGCGGTCGAGGCCAAGGAGGGCGTGCGGGTCCAGGAGGAGAACCAGACCCTGGCCACGATCACGCTCCAGAACTACTTCCGGATGTACGACAAGCTCGCCGGCATGACCGGGACGGCCCTCACCGAGGCCACCGAGTTCATGAAGATCTACGAGCTGCCGGTGGTCCAGATCCCCACCAACCGGCCGATGGTGCGCAAGGACCGCAACGACCAGGTCTACAAGACCAAGGACGGCAAGTGGTCGGCGGTGGCCCGGGAGATCGAGGCGCGCCACAACGCCGGCCAGCCGATCCTCGTGGGCACCATCGCCGTCGAGGTCTCAGAGCTTCTGTCCGAGCAGCTGACCAAGCGCGGCATCCAGCACACCGTGCTCAACGCCAAGCCCGAGCACGCCGCCCGCGAGGGCGAGATCGTCGCCGAGGCCGGCGCGCCGGGCGCGGTCACGATCGCCACCAACATGGCCGGGCGCGGCGTGGACATCAAGCTCGGCGGCAACGCCGAGCACCTGGCGACCCTCGAGGTGGCCAAGCTCGGACTCCAGCCCGACGACCCCGACTACGAGGAGCACTTCCCAAGGTGCTCCCGACCATCGAGGAGCGCGTCGAGGCCCAGCGCGAGCAGGTGATGGAGGCCGGCGGGCTGTTCATCATCGGCACCGAGCGCCACGAGTCGCGGCGGATCGACAACCAGCTGCGCGGCCGCTCCGGGCGCCAGGGCGACCCCGGCGAGTCGCGGTTCTTCCTCTCGGCCCAGGACGACCTCGTGCGCCTGTTCGCCGGCGAGCGGATCTACAAGATCCTCGACCGGCTGGGCTCGGTCGACGACGAGGGCAACGAGGAGCCGATCGAGGCCGGGATGCTCTCCAAGCAGATCGAGAAGGCCCAGCGCAAGGTCGAGGAGCAGCACTTCCTCCAGCGCAAGCACACGCTGGAGTACGACGACGTGCTCAACCAGCAGCGCGAGGTCGTCTACACCTACCGCGACGAGGTGCTCGAGGGCCGGGACATGAGCGCCGCCGCCCGCGAGGAGATCGTCAACCTCATCGAGCGCCTCGTCGAGGAGTACACCGCCGGCGAGTTCGTCGAGGACTGGGACATCGACGGCCTGATGCGCCGCATCGAGGAGATCTACATCCCGTCCGACGAGTTCGAGCTCCCCGAGCGCCGGCCGCGTCGACCGCGAGGACCTGACCGTCCGCCTCCAGGAGGAGGCGCTGGGCCAGTACGACCTCCGCGAGGAGGAGCTCGGCGAGGAGCTCATGCGCGGCGTCGAGCGCTACCTGCTGCTGGAGATCATCGACCAGCGCTGGCAGGAGCACCTCTACGACATGGACTACCTGCAGCACGGCATCGGCCTGCGCGGACTGGCCCAGATGGATCCGCTGGTGGCCTACAAGAACGAGGCCTTCGACCTCTTCCGCGACCTCATGAACAGCGTGTGGTCGGACTTCGCGCGGCTCATCTACCACGTGCAGGTCACCGATCCACGACGCCAACGGCCAGCCGATGGCGCCCCAGCCGCCCCGCCGCAGCGGCAGCTCGTCCTCCTCGTCGGCGACGGGGGCGGCCGGGTCACCTACTCCGGCGGCCAGAACGCGGCCGGCGCGATGGCGATGGCGGCGGCCGCCGGCGCCGCAGCCGGGCGAGGCCTACGACGAGGAGGTCGTCCGCCGAGCCCGTGCAGCAGCGGCGCGTCGACGACGCCCAGCAGATCGGGCGCAACGACCCGTGCTGGTGCGGGTCGGGCAAGAAGTACAAGAAGTGCCACGGCGCCTGAGCCGCGGCACCCGGCCTGACCAGTGCGTCTGGTGGTTGGGGGCGCTCAGCAGAGCCTGGACGCCGTCATCGTTCAAGGTAGCCAGACGCGGGAACATACCCGCTCGTCGGCGCCGGCGGCGCCCGTCGTTTGCCGGGCCCACTCGCTCGGAAAGGATGGATGAGAGATGGCGCGCACGCGACTTGAGCTGCAGGGGCGGGCCGACGCCCGCTTTCGACGAGGTCCTCAGCCCCAATGCCCTGGAGTTCGTCTCAGAGCTCCACGCCGAGTTCGAGGAGCGCCGCCAGGAGCTGCTGCGCGCCCGGCGCGGAGCGCCGGGCGCGTCTGGCCGAGGGCGAGACGCTCGACTTCCTGCCCGAGACCGAGGAGGTCCGTCCGGCGACTGGACGGTGGCGCCGGTGCCCGAGGCGCTTCCAGCAGCGCTGGGTCGAGATCACCGGGCCCACCGACCGCAAGATGGTCATCAACGCCCTGAACTCCGGCGCCGACGGGTTCATGGCCGACTTCGAGGACGCCAACGCCCCCACGTGGCACAACATGGTCCAGGGGCAGATCAACCTCCGCGACGCGATCACTGCGGCACGATCACCTACGACGGCTCCGACGGGCGCCACTACGAGCTCGAGGACGACCCGGCGACGCTGCTCGTCCGCCCCCGCGGCTGGCACCTGGACGAGCGCCACGTGCGCATCGACGGCGAGCCGGTCGCCGGCGCGCTGTTCGACTTCGGCATGTACTTCTTCAACTCCGGCCCGCCGCTGATCGCGTCCGGCCTGGCCCCGTTCTTCTACCTGCCCAAGATGGAGTCCCACCTGCGAGGCGCGGCTGTGGAACGACGTCTTCAACTACGCCCAGGACCGGGTGGGCATGGAGCGCGGGACGATCAAGGCCACCGTGCTCATCGAGACGCTGCCGGCGGCGTTTGAGATGGACGAGATCCTCTACGAGCTGCGCGACCACTCGGCGGGCCTGAACGCCGGGCGCTGGGACTACATCTTCTCGGCGATCAAGTCGCTTTCCCGACCGGCGCGAGATGGTGCTCCCCGACCGCGGCGACGTGACGATGACGGTGCCGTTCATGCGCGCCTACGCCGAGCTGCTGGCCGCCACCTGCCACCGGCGCGGCGCCCACGCCATGGGCGGCATGGCCGCGCTCATCCCCTCGCGCCGCGACGAGGAGGCCAACGAGAAGGCGCTGGCCGGGCGTGCGCGCCGACAAGGAGCGCGAGGTCATGCAGGGCTACGACGGGACCTGGGTGGCCCACCCCGATCTCGTCCCGGTGGCGCGCGAGGTGTTCGAGACGGGGTCTGGGCGGCGCGCGCCAACCAGCTGTCGGTGCAGCGTGCCGACGTGTCGGTGTCCGCGGCCGACCTGCTCGACCTGGCGCTCGACGCCGGGCGCGATCACCGAGGCGGGGCTGCGCACCGACGTCAGCGTGGGCTTCCAGTACGTGTCCTTCTGGCTGGGTGGCCGCGGCGCGGCGGCGATCAACTCGCTGATGGAGGACGCCGCCACCGCCGAGATCTCGCGCTCCCAGATCTGGCAGTGGGTCCACCACGGCTGCCGGCTCGAGGACGGGCGCACCGTCACCGCCGAGCTCGTGCGCCAGGTGCTCGACGAGGAGACGGCCAAGATCCGCTCCGAGGTGGGGGAGGAGACCTGGCAGGCCGGGCGCCCCGACGAGACCCGCGAGATCTTCGAGCGCGTCGCGCTGGGCGAGCCGCTGGAGGAGTTCCTCACCCTCGAGGCCTACGAGTACCTGGACTAGCGGCGCCGGCCGGTCGCGTCCGCGCCCGGGGTGTCGCGCGCCGAGGACCGTCACCGGGCCACGCGCGGCCTGGACGGCTTGCCTCGGCGGCATCCGACGATGAGACCCAGCTCAGGCGCGCTAAGTTTGCAGCACGTCGGCAGCGGCGCCACGGTCCGCTACGACGGGACCATGAAGGACAGCAGCCCGGACTGCAGCAGCACCAGCAGCGCCATCACCAGCACCAGGCACCACCGACCACCCGATGACCTTGCGGAAGATGTCGCCCTCCCGCCCGGCCAGGCCGACCGCCGAGGCGCCGATGGCCAGGTTCTGGGGCGACACCATCTTGGCCAGCACGCCGCCCGAGCTGTTGGCGGCCGCGAGCAGGGTCGGCGACAGGCCCGACTGCTTGGCCGCCGCCACCTGCAGGGCGCCGAACAGCGAGTTGGTCGAGGTGTCAGACCCGGTGACCGCGGTCCCGAACCAGCCGATCAGCGGCGACAGGAAGGCGAAGAACCCGCCCGCCCCGGCCGCCCAGGTGCCCAGCGTGATCGTCTGGCCCGACATGTTCATCACGTAGGCGATGGCCAGCACGGTCATGACGGTGAGCAGCGCCCACTTGATCTGGGCCAGCGTCTGGCCGTAGATGCGCAGCGCCCGCAGCGGGTTGACCCGCAGGACGAGCGCGGTGAGGACGCCCGAGATGCAGCAGCCCGGTGCCCGCGGCGGTGAACCAGTTGAGCTTGAACGTCTCGCTGGTGGGCGCCTTGCCCTTGCGCGTTGAGGACGTGCAGGCCCGGCCAGGAGAACGCGTGGTGCCGCCGTCCAGCCACTTGATGACGGAGTCGAGGCTCATCACGCCCAGGACGACCACGATGATGATGTAGGGCGCGAAGGCCAGGATCATGTCCTTGCGGCTCGGCGGCGGGCCGTCGCCGTCGGCCGAGCGGGCGCGGACGTCGCGCTCGAAGGCGGCGTCGCTGGTGCTGCCGCCGGCGATGGCCGGACGGTGCCGTCCCGCGCGTCGTGGTCGCCATGGCCGGGGGCGCTGGGCTGCCAGACCCGCATGAACATCACGAGCGCGCCGGCCGAGCCCAGGGAGGCCACGATGTCGGTCAGCTGCATCGAGATGTAGTTGGACATGATGAACTGGAGCACGGCGAACACGAAGCCGGCCGTCAGCGCCGCCGGCCACACCGCCTTGACGCCGCGCCGGCCGTCGACCATGAAGACGAGGATGAACGGCAGGATGAGCGCCAGGAACGGGGTCTGGCGTCCCGACCATGTCTGACAGATGCTGCACCGGCAGGCCCGACGACCTGACCCAGCGTGGTGATGGGGATGGCGATGGCGCCGAAGGCCACCGGGGCGGTGTCGGCCACCAGCGCCACGGCGACCGCGCGCAGCGGGCTCAGTCCCAGCCCCACGAGCATGACGCTGCAGATGGCCACCGGCGTGCCGAAGCCGGCCAGGGCCTCGAGCAGCGCGCCGAAGCAGAAGGCGATCACCACCACCTGCACGCGCAAGTCGTCGGAGATCATCGTGAACGCCCGGCGCAGGACCGCGAAGTGCCCGGTGGCCTCGGTCATGTTGTAGATCCACAGGGCGTTGAGGACGATCCACATGATCGGCCAGAAGCCGAACGCCGCGCCCTCCAGCGCCGAGTCGGCCGGCCTGGCCGACCGGCATCGAGTAGACGATGATCGCGACGAGCAGCGCCACCCCCAGCGCGCACAGGGACGCCCACTGCGCCTTGAGTCGCACGATCCCCAGCAGGACGAACAGCGTCAGCAGGGGCAGGATGGCGAAGATCGAGGTGAGTCCCAGCGAATGGGACACGGGATCGAGTACCTGCTTGTACACGGCAGAGCCTCCCTCTCGGTAACAGCCGATACCGCCAATCCCTACCCAATGCGGCAGATTCAAAACACGTCGAGGGCGCGGTTGCTAACGTGAGCGCCCGTATGGCCACCGCACCCTCAGAGCCGCTGCCCCAGCGCCTCGCGGCCATCCGCGGGCAGCTCAAGCTGCTCTGCGGACTATCTTTGACCCCGCTGAGCTAGCCCAGCGCGCCAGCGCGCTGGAAGACGAGATGGGGGTGGCCGGCTTCTGGGATGACCAGGAGCGGGCGGCGAAGGTCAGCGCCGAGCACGCGCGGGCCAGCCGCAAGCTGGGCGTCTTTCGCCAGCTCGAGGCAGACGTCGAGGATCTGGAGCCGCTCGCCGAGCTGGCCGAGGAGGACCCCGGCATCGCCGCCGAGCTGGAGGAGCAGATCGCCGGCGTGCAGGCCCGCCTGGACGAGCTGGAGGAGGAGCGCCTGTTCTCCGGGCCGCTACGACACCGGCGACGCGCTCGTGACCGTCAACGCCGGCGCCGGCGGCACCGACGCCCAGGACTGGGCCGAGATGGTGCTGCGCATGGAGATGCGCTGGGCCGAGAAGCGCGGCTTCGACGTCGAGCTGCTGGAGGCGTCCCCGGGGAGGAGGCGGGCATCAAGTCGGCCACCTTCCGGGTCAAGGGCGAGAACGCCTACGGGCTGTACGGCTCGGAGAAGGGCGTGCACCGGCTGGTGCGCCTGTCGCCCTTCGACTCGGCCAACCGGCGCCAGACGAGCTTTGCCGGCGTCGAGGTCTCGCCCGTGGTCGAGGAGGCCGCCGAGGTGGAGATCGACGACGACGACCTGCAGATCGACACCTACCGCGCCAGCGGCGCCGGCGGCCAGCACGTCAACAAGACCGACTCGGCGGTGCGCATCACCCACAAGCCCACCGGGATCGTCGTGCAGTGCCAGAACGAGCGGTCGCAGTCCTCCAACAAGGCCGAGGCCATGGCGATGCTGCGCTCCAAGCTCCTGGAGGCGGAGGAGCGCAAGCGCCGGGAGGAGATCGCACGCGAGAAAGGAGAAGCGCAGGACGTCAACTTCGGGTCCCAGATCCGCTCCTACGTCCTGCACCCCTACACCATGGTCAAGGACCACCGGACCGATTACGAGATGGGCGACGCCAACCGCGTGCTCGACGGCGACCTGGACGGCTTCGTCCGCAGCTACCTGCTCAAGGCGGCCAAATGAGCGCCTCTGACCCCACCCGACCCGCCCACGACCCCCGCGACGACACCGAGCCCGCCGAGCTGCGCGACGGCGCGCTCGTCTCCGAGCCCCGCGACCCGGCCGACACGCGCCGGCCGCGGCGCGAGCACCCCACCGCGCCCGTACCTGGAGGCGATCGTCTCCTACGGCTTCCGCGGCTCGGTGCGCTTCCACGTGCCCGGCCACAAGGGCGGCCCCGGCGCCGACCCCGGGCTGCGCTCGGCCATCGGCGAGCGCGCGCTCGCGCTCGACATCTGCCAGGACATCGAGGGCATCGACACCGGTCCGACGCCCACTCCCTACCAGCGCGCCGAGGAGCTGGCCGCCGCCGCCTACGGCGCCGGGCAGACGTGGTTTCTCACCAACGGCGCCACGCAGGGCAACCACGCGCTGTGCCTGGCCCTGGCCAAGCCCGGCCGCCACGTGCTCGTCCAGCGCAACTCGCACGCCAGCATCGTCGACGGGCTGGTGCTCAGCGGCGGCATGGCGAGCTTCGTCGCGCCCGAGTACGACGACGAGCTGGGCATGGCCCACGGGGTCACGCCCGAGGCGCTCGAGCAGGCGCTGGCGCGCTCGCCCGACATCAGCGCGGCGTTCATCGTCTCCCCGACCTACTACGGGATGGCCGCCGACATCCGCGGCTGCGCCGAGGTGGCCCACGCCGCCGGCGCGGCGCTGGTCGTCGACTGCGCCTGGGGCTCGCACTTCGGCTTTCATCCGGCGCTGCCCGAGTCGCCGCTGCGCCAGGGCGCCGACGCGGTGCTGGCCTCCACCCACAAGATCGTCGGCAGCCTCACCCAGTCGGCGATGCTGCACGTCGCCGAGCGGCGGTCGTGGTCGACCCCGACGAGGTGGCCCGTTGCGTGCGGCTGGTGCGCTCCACCAGCCCCAACTCGCTGCTGCTGGCCTCGCTGGACAGCGCCCGGCGCCAGCTCGCCGCCCACGGCGAGGCGCTGCTTGACCGCACGATCGCCGCCTCGGCGCGCGCCCGCGAGGCGATCGAGGCGATCCCGGGCATCGCCATCGTCGGCGAGGGCATGGTCGGCCGCCCCGGGATCGCGGGCTGGGATCCGCTGCGCATCGTCATCGACGTGCGCGGCACCGGCGTGCACCGGCTACGAGCTCGCCGCCGAGCTGCGCGCCGCCTACGACATCTACGTCGAGCTGGCCACCCACGCCACGCTCGTGCTCGTGCTCGGCCTGGGCCAGCCCGTCGAGCCCCTGGAGCGCTTCGCCCACGACTTCGCCGAGACGGTGCGAACGCTGTCGCGCCCGGGCGAGGGCACCGGCGATCGCCGCGCCCGAGCGTCGTCGCTCGAGCACCAGAGCGTGGTCCCGATCCGCGAGGCGTTCCTGGGCGAGGGCGAGACCGTCCCGGTCGACGACGCCATCGGGCGGATCTCGTGCGAGTCGATCGCCGGCTACCCGCCGGGCGTCCCGACGCTGCTCCCGGGCGAGCGGGTCACCGCCGAGGTGGTCCGCTACCTGCGTGAGCTGACCGCGGCCGGCGCCCGCCTGCACGGCGCCGCCGACCCGACCTTCGCCACGGTGCGGGTGCTGGCCGGCCCGCGACCCGAGAACGGGGCGGTGGCCGCGGCCTCAGGCACGGCTGCACTCGGGCTGAGCCCGGGCGCAGGGGCCCGGGCTGCGGGCCAACGTCATTTGACGATGATCGTCCCGTGCATGAACGGATGGATCAGGCAGATGAAGTGATACGTCCCTGCCTGGGTGAAGTCGATCTTCCCCGACGAGGGGATCGTCGCCGACTTCGGATTGGTGTCCAGCGCGCCCGTGTTGGCGAAGCCGTCGCCGTGCGTGGTGAGCGACTCCGTGACCGGTTGGGTCGGATCGCTCGGGAACACGCCCTGCGCCGGGAAGGCCACCGCCTGGAAGCCCGTAGCCAGCCTCTTCAGCACCGAGGTGGTCCCGAAGGTGGCGGTGTGGGTCTCGAAGCTGTCCTTGGACATCTGGAAGGTCACCGTCGTATTGGCGTTGACCGTCAGCGTCGCCGGGAACATCGAGAACAGCTCGACGCCGCCGGGAGCGGACTCGCCGAGGCTGACCGTGTTGGCCGGCAGCTTGGCCTTGGCCGCCTTCAGGGCGCCCTTGACGGCCGCTGTCGCCTGCTTGGTCAGCGCCTTGGCGTCCTGCGCCGCCGTCGGGATCGTCTTGCCCGCGGGCTTGACCACGACCGTCCCGATCATGCCGGGGTGGACGTCGCAGAAGAACTTGTAGGTGCCGGCCTTGGTGAACTTCACGTTGAACGGCTTGGGCTTGCCGGCGGGCAGGCCGCTCGACCAGCCGCTGGGTGCCGTTGTAGGTCTTGGCCCTGGACGGCGCCAGCAGCGCCGTGTTGACGCCCACGGTGGGCACCCTGCCGTTGAACCAGAACGGGTTGCCGGCGGCGTCGTTCACGCCGCTGACCAGGTGCTACCGGGGACGATGAAGGGCAGCGGTGCCCCGGCCTTGCCGGGCAGGTCGATGTCGTGGAAGCCCAGGATCTGGAACGAAACCGTGTCCCCGACGTTGATCGTCGTCTTCTTGTTGAAGAAGGCGTTGATGTCCGGGTTGTACGTCTTGGCGAAGTTCTTCGGAGCGAGCTTCGCCGCGACCTTGCTGACCGCCGGCGACGGGCCGGCGAAGACCACCTTGGTGAGCGACTTCCCCATCGCTCCCGATGCGGAGATCAGCGCGACCGCCGTTACCGCGGCCACAATCCCCGTCCGACTCCCAATCCGACGCACAAAATCCCCCTTAGGTCGTAATCCGACGAGACGATAACCAAATAGAAACAATTCGTGCAAAAACTTCTCGTCCTATCCTCGCCGTGCATGGATGCGCCCACCGTCGATTCCGCCGACGTCGTCGCCCGCGCGCTGGCCGAGGACCTCGGCGACGGCGACGTGACGACCGCGGCCACCGTGCCCGCCGACAGCGCGGGCCAGCGCGGTCATCCGCCAGAAGGCGCCCGGTGTCATCTACGGCCTCGACGTGGCCGAGCAGGTGTTCCGCTCGCTCGGATCCCGAGGCGGCGTTCGCCCGCGAGGTGGCCGAGGGCGTGTGGCGCGAGAGCGGCGAGGTGCTGCGCATCGAAGGGCGCGCGCGCGGGCGCTGCTGTCCGGCGAGCGCACCGCGCTGAACTTCCTGCAGCGCCTCTCGGGCGTGGCCACGATGGCGGCGCGAGCCGTCCGGGCCATCGATGGGCACCGGCGCGCGGATCCTCGACACGCGCAAGACGACGCCGGGGCTGCGGGCGCTGGAGAAGGCCGCGGTCGCCGCCGGCGGGGCGACCAACCACCGCGCCGGCCTCTACGACGCGATCCTCATCAAGGAGAACCACGCCGCGCTCGCCGGCGGAGTCGGGGCGGCTGTGCGCCGGGCCCGCGAGCAGGCGCCCGGATCTGCCGCTGGAGGTCGAGTGCCGCGACCTGGCCGAGGTCGACGAGGCGCTGGCCGCCGGGGCGCCGTCGGCTGCTCCTGGACAACATGAGCCCCGATCAGCTGCGCGAGGCCGTGGAGCACGTCGGCGGGCCGCGCCGAGCTCGAGGCCAGCGGCGGCGTGACCCTCGAGACGCTCAGGGAGGTCGCGAGCACGGGCGTAGACTTCGTCTCGGTGGGTGCGCTGACCCACAGCGCGCCGGCCCTCGATCTCTCCCTCCTCCTCACGCCACTGCCATGAACCTGCCCATGCTCAGCGCCTCCGAGGCGCCGCTGATGCTCGAGAACATCCCCGCCCTCCAGGACGAGGTGCGCGAGCTGGCGGCCGGCCCGCGGGGCCGTGATCCTCGCCCACAACTACCAGCTGCCCGAGATCCAGGACATCGCCGACTACGTCGGCGACTCGCTGGGGCTCTCCCAGCAGGCGGCGGCCTCCGACGCCGACACGATCGCGTTCTGCGGCGTGCACTTCATGGCCGAGACGGCCTCGATCCTGTGTCCGGACAAGCAGGTCCTGATCCCGGACCCCGACGCCGGCTGCTCGCTGGCGGACTCGATCACCGCCGAGCAGCTGCGCGACTGGAAGGCCCAGCATCCTGGCGCGGTGGTGGTCATGTACGTCAACACCACGGCCGAGGTCAAGGCCGAGACCGACTACTGCTGCACCTCGGCCAACGCCGTCCAGGTGGTCGAGCACATCTATCGCACCCACGGCGAGGACACCGAGATCCTCTTCGGCCCCGACATGTTCCTGGGCGCCTACGTCGAGAAGACGCTCGGCCGCCCGATGCACGTCTGGGACGGCGAGTGCCACGTCCACGCGGGGATCAAGCCCGACGACATCACCAGCGTCCGCGACGCGCATCCGGGCGCCGACTTCCTCATCCATCCCGAATGCGGCTGCTCGACGAGCGTCATGGAGTACGTCGCCTCCGGAGACATCGCCGCCGACGGGCGTGCACATGCTCTCCACCGGCGGGATGCTCGGCTATGCCCGCTCGCTGGGCGAAGACGGAGCGGGCGGCGGCAGCCTGACCGCGATCGTCGCCACCGAGACCGGGATGCTGCATCCGCTGCGCCAGGCGGCCCCCGACGTGGAGTTCATCGCCGCCAACGAGGCCGCCTCGTGCCGCTTCATGAAGATGATCACGCTGCCCAAGCTCCGCGACGCGCTGCGCGACGGCGTGCACGAGGTCAAGGTGCCGGCGGAGATCGCCGACCGCGCCCGGCTGCCGATCGAGCGGATGGTCGCGATCAGCTGAGGTCGCCGCCCCCGTTGGGATGCGGCATGTCGGGCGGCAGCGGATACAGCGGGTCCGAATCCTCATAGAGCAGGACCCCGCGCTCGGCGACCGCCTTGACGCGCGGGGTGTGCAGCGCTTGCGCTGGAACTCGTCGAGCGTGTAGCAGTGGACGTCGGCGCCGTCGCCCATCTCCATCCCGTCCCACAGCGACGTCGCCTGGTAGACGCGCTCGAGCCACGGCATCCCCTCAAAGGCGCGCGACACGAGCACGACCACGTACTCGGGCCCGCGCTCGCGTTGGGGCGGGGCGCCGCGAGCGTCGTCGACGCGCGCGCCACCGAGCATCACCACCTGCAACGGCCAGCGGTCGCCGACACGGTTGAGGTAGCGCTGCATCTCTCCCAGGTTGAGAGCGGCACCCAGCTCCACTTACGTCGATTGTGCAACCTGAGGGCGACGCTCGTCAATAACGCGCGATCGCGCCGATCATCCGGCTCTCCAGGCAGAACGGAGGTGCCGTTATCCGGTCCGTCGATAAACAGGGCGAAGGCGAGGGTGTGGCCGCTCCGGCTGTGGCAGTAGCCGGCGAGGTTGGTGACGTAGTTCAGCGTCCCGGTCTTGGCCGCGCAGTTTCCGACCGCGGCGGTCTTGAGGCCGATCCCCCGGACCGTGCCCTCCTTGCCGACCGTGGGCAGCGACGCCACCAGCTGATGGCCCACCGAGGTGCCCCAGATCTCACGCAGCAGATCGACGACCTCCAGGGGCGAGGAGCGATCGTCGCGCGACAGGCCGGAGCCGTCGAGGATCGTGGGGTGCAGACCGTAGGTGTCGGCCACCGTGCGGCCGATGACCTGGGCGCCGTCGGGAATCGAGCCGCCCCGGCCGAACAGCACCCCGAGCTGCTTGGCGAACAGCTCGGCGTAGAGGTCGTCGGAGGGGACGTCCATCAGGCGCGTCATCACCGACAGCGGCGGCGAGCCGACGGTGGCCAGGATCTGGGCGTCGCCCCGGGGTCTTCTTCTCATTGCGCGCGGCTTTGACCGCGATGTGCGAACCCCGCATCACCAGCGCCATCTCGCGGGCGGCAAAGGCGGCGGGGGAGTAATGGGGCACGGTCGCGCCGTGGTCGTAGGTCAGCGCGCTGAGCTGGCCCCCGAAATCAGGCACGTCGGGCAGGTAGTTGGTCATCAGTCCGCCCCGCTTGCGATCGAACATCGTCTCGTCGGCGAAGATCTGGCCGGTGACGCGCCTGATCCCGCGGGTGACGAGCTGCTGGGTGAGCTGGGCGCCGGTCGGGCCGTAGCCGAACTCCCAGGTGCGGTTGAACGTCGGGTCTCCGAACGTCGGGTCTCCGCCGCCGCGCAGATACAGGTTTCCGTGCCACACGCCGTGGCGCAGAGAGCCCGGTGCCGAGCAGGGTCGTGCGCAGGCGGGCGTTGGGCCCGAGCTTGACCATCAGCGCCGCGGTCGTCCAGAGCTTCTCCACCGAGGCCGGCGGGCGCTTGACGTTGGGGCGCAGGCCGTAGAGCTCAACGTCGGCGCCGAGGTCGTAGACCAGGGCACCGCTCTGGACCCCCGCCTGGGCCATCGCCTTGTTCAGCGCTGCCTGGAGACGCACTTCGTCCGGGGACAGCGGCGCGCGCTGGCCGCGCGTGGTCAGCAGGGCCGGGTCGTGGGAACGCCGGCGGGTGGGAGCGGCCTTCTTCTTCTTGGCCGGCGCGACGACCGCGGACCCGGCGTCAAACTGCGCGTCATGGTTGCTCGTGTGGCTCAATGAGCCGAGCAGCCCCAGCGTGATCGCGGCCGCCAAGAGGATCAGGACCAACCCTGGGGCGAGCCACCGTCTCAGGCCGTCTCCAGCTCCTCCACGGTGTGGGGTCCCACGACGGCGATCGCCAGCTCGTCCGCGATGCCCGCGGCCACTTCCCGTACCTCATCGAAGGTGACGTTGTCCAGCAGGTCGATGGTGACCTCGGGGTCCGCGTTCTCGTCGTAGACGATGGTCTGCTGAGCGGCGTAGCGGGCGACCGCCCCGGTGTTCTCGAAGGCCAGCGTGCGGGCGCCCGCGGCGTAGGCCTGGGCGCGCTTGACCTCGGCCTTGGTGGGGCCGTCGGTGCGCAGCTCGGAGACGATGTCGCGCATGCGCCGGTAGGCCTCCATGCACTTGCCCGACTCCAGGCCGGCCGACAGCTGGAGCACGGGGACGTCGGCGTAGGCGTGGGGGAAGGCCGACACGGAGTAGGCCAGCCCGCGCTGCTCGCGGATCTCGTCGAACAGTCGCGACCCCATCGAACCGCCCAGCAGCGTCCCGTAGACCATCAGGGCGGCGCGCTGCTTGGGATTGTCGACGTCAACCATCGGCCGGTAGGACATACGCAGATGCGATTGGTTGGAGTCCCGCTCGCGTACGAGCACGCGCGGCTCAAGGGGCGGCGCAGCGTCAAAGGGCTCGGGCTCCGGGCCGGGCTCGAAGCGTTCGAACAGCTCGTCCAGCGCACCGTTGTCGCCGAGCGCCTCCAGGTTGCCGACGGCGAACGCCGCCCCGCGTGAGGGGGACCAGCGGCGCCCGCGGAAGGCGAGGATGCCGTCCCGGGTGAAGGTGTCGCGCAGGTGCTCGGCGGGGCCCAGCACGGGGCGCCCCAGCGGGTGATCGCCGAACACCGCCTCATCGATGAGGTGCTCGGCCAGCGTCGCCGGCTGGTCCTCGGCCCGCGCGATCTCCTGGACCACGACGCCGCGCTCGCGGTCGAGCTCGGCGGCGTCGACCTTGGGTCGTGCCACGAAATCGGTGAGCAGATCGGCGGCGTCCAGCCCGCTCTGGGCGCGGGCGGTGATGTGGAAGGCGACGAGATCGTGGCTGGTGTAGGCGTTGAGGACGGCGCCGATGCCTTCGGCCGCCTCGTTGACGTCGCGGTAGGTCGGATACTTCTCACCGCCCTTGAACACGAGATGCTCCAGAAAATGGGCCATCCCGTTCTCCTCGGGGCGCTCGGTGCGGGCGCCGGCGTCGAAGGCAGCCAGAATGGTCACCGCGCGGGTGCCCGGGACCGCGATGCGATGCAGGCGCAAACCGTTCTTCAGGGTCTTGACCGAAATCTCCGCCATTGCTGGGACAACGGTAGCGCTCGGGGCGGAGGATCGGGGTGGGTCGTCGGGGCGTGGTTCAATAGACCTGCAAATCACGTTGCAAGCCCGCCGCACACAGGACAACTACCGTGGGCTGCCGCTACGCTGCGCCGCACCCTATGGCTACACGAAACAAACTGTCACGCCGCACCCGGGACCGGGCTCAGGCGGCCTCAAACCAGCATCCTCGGACCGATTCGCGCCAGCCGCGGACCGCTCGGCCGGTCATCGAGTTCCGCGGCGTCTCCAAGCTCTATGCCGGCGACGTGGGCCTCGACCAGGCGACCTTTGCGATTGAGCGGGGCGAGTTCGTGTTCCTCGTGGGATCGACCGGGTCGGGCAAGTCCACGGTGATGCGGCTGCTCATCAAGGAGCTCGAGGCGACCAGCGGCATGATCCGCGTGGCCGGCAAGGTCCTGGATGAGATCCCGCGCAAGCGCGTGCCCTACTACCGCCGCAACGTCGGTGTCGTCTTCCAGGACTTCAAGCTGCTGCCCAACCGCACCGTGTACGACAACGTCGCCTATGCGCTGCAGGTGACCGGCGGCACGCGCAAGGACATCCGCGCCAAGGTGCCGGACATCCTGCGCCTCACCGGGCTCTCGACCAAGCTGCACAACTACCCGCACCAGCTCTCGGGCGGGGAGCAGCAGCGCGTCTCGGTGGCCCGCGCGTTCGTCAACCATCCGCCGCTGCTGCTGGCCGACGAGCCCACCGGAAACCTCGATCCCGATACCAGCATCGACATCATGCGCCTGCTCTACCGGATCAACCGCACCGGGACCACCGTGCTCGTCGCCACCCACGACCAGTCCATGGTGGACAGGATGCGCCGGCGGGTGCTCGAGCTCTCCCGCGGCCGGATCGTGCGCGACGAGGCCGCCGGCATGTACACGCGCGATGAGACCACGCGTGATCTGGCCCGCCGCCTGCGCGCCCCTGCGACGCCCCCGCCGGGGCTGGAGTAGGGCATGCGTATCGGTTTCTTCCTGCGCGAGGCGATCCGGGCGACCCGGCGCAGCGCCGCTCCCAGCTTCGCCGCGCTGGCCACGGTGCTGGTGACGCTGCTCGTGCTCGGCGTGTTCATCCCGATCGTCCAGGCCACCAACGGCGCCGCCAACAGCGTGCGCAGCCGTGTCGAGGTCGACGTCTACATGAAGAGCAACGCCACCGCCGCCGACGACGCCCGGGTGCGCCAGGAGCTGCACAATGTCCCGCACGTGAAGTCGGTCCAGTTCGTCTCCAAGGCCACCGCGTACGCGCAGCAGTCAAAGATCGACCCGGCCGCCTACAAGCTGCTGGGGACCAACCCGCTGCCCGACACCTTCCACGTGATCCCGGACAACCCGGCCAACGTGCTCTCCGTCCACAACTCGCTGTCGCCCCCCGCGACCGGCACCGGCACGGGGACCATCGACCAGTCGATCCAGAGCGTCTCCAACAAGCGCAACGACACCAAGAAGATCCTCGAGGTCACCAACCTGGTGACGATCACCGCCGCCGCGCTGACGGTGCTGCTGACGATCGCCTCGGTGCTGCTCATCGCCAACACGATCCGGCTCTCGCTCTACGCTCGCCGCCGCGAGGTGGAGGTGATGAAGCTCGTCGGCGCCACCGACTGGTTCATCCGCTGGCCGTTCGTGATCGAGGGCATCGTCGTGGGCGCGGCGGGAGCGCTGCTGGCCATCGCGGTGCTGGCGGTCACCAAGATCGCCCTGCTCGATCCGCTGGCCAATAACTGGACGCTGATCGCGGCGCCGCGCACCATCTCCTTCACCGCGCTGCTCATCGTGCTGATGGGGGCGGGCGTGGGGGTCTCCGCGCTCGGCTCCGGGCTGTCGCTGCGCCGGTTCCTGCGCGTCTAAGCTGAACCGCCACAGGAGGGCGCCCAGCTACCCTGGAAAGCCGCAGATGTACTCGCGGCGTCAACGTTCTCCGCTGGTGGTCAGGGTGCTCCTTGGCGTCGTCGTGCTGCTCATCGGCGTGTGGTTCGGCGGCCATCCGAGCTGGCTGCCCGGGCCGATCCGCAGTGCGTTCGTGTCCCGGTCAGGCGATGACAAGCTGATCAACCAGGTCCTGGGGCTGATTCAGCGCGACTACTACCGCAAGGTCAGCCGCTCCGATCTCGTCAATAAGGGCCTCGAGGCCGCGGTGGCGAGCCTCAACGATAAGTACTCGCACTATTACGACCCGGCCGACTATCGCTCGTTCCAGAACCAGGACAACCCGCACCTGAGCGGGATCGGGATTGACATCAAGGTCCAGACCCAGGGCCTGCTCGTCCAGGATGTGTTCCAGGGCTCGCCCGCGGAGAAGGCGGGGCTCGCGCGCGGAGACATCATCGTCGAGGTCGGCTCCACCTCGCTGGCCAACCGCTCAGCGGACTACTCCGCCTCGCTGATCAAGGGCCGCGCGGGCACCAAGGTGACGCTCACGGTCCTGCGCGCCAAGCGCCGGCGGACCATCACCGTCCGCCGCGCCGACATCACCGTGCCGGTCGCGGGCAGCCGGATGCTCGATTACAAGGGGACCAAGCTCGGCTACGTGGAGTTGACCAGCTTCACCTCGGGCTCAGGAGCCCAGGTACGCAGCCAGGTTCAGCAGGTCGTGCACCAGGGCGCCCGCGGGCTCATCCTGGACCTGCGCGAGAACGGCGGCGGCCTGCTCAACGAGGCCGTCAACGTCGCCAGCGTCTTCGTCCCCGACGGCACGATCGTCTCCACCGACGGCCGGGCGCAGCCGCGCCAGGTCTATCTGGCCAAGCCCAGCCTGACCATCGCCCCCAAGATCCCGATGGTGGTGCTGGTGGATGCGGGCACGGCCTCGTCGGCCGAGATCGTCACCGGCGCGCTGCAGGATCGGGGGCGGGCCAAGGTGGTGGGGACCCACACCTACGGCAAGGGGGTCTTCCAGGAGATCGAGCCCCTTTCCAACGGCGGCGCGCTGGACTTCACCGTCGGCGAGTACTTCACCCCCAGCGGCCGCAACCTGGGCGGCGGCGGCGTGACGCAGGGCAAGGGCATCCAACCCAACATCTACGCCTTCACCAAGTCGACGGCCAAGACCGACACTGCGCTCACGACGGCCGAGCAGACCGTCGCCGCTGAGACCGGGCAGTGACCCCGCCGGCCGCCCGGGCCGTGGACCCGCGCTCCACCGGGCGGGTCGCGCTGCTGGTCCGGCAGGGGAAGTTCCTGGTCGCCGAGCCGTTCTTCGGCCCCGGCCCGCGCCTGGTGGTCAGCCGCGACAAGCGCGCGAACGTCGGCGATCTGGTGCTGCTCTCGGGTGGCGGCGGCCCCGCCAACGGGCGCCGCGGCGGGTCGCGCCGGGCTACCGTGGCCCAGCGCCTGGGGCGTCCCGAGGTCGCGCGCGACGTCATCCGCGCCTTGATGCTCGACCGTGGGCTGCCCGGCGCGTTCGACCCCGCCGTGGAGCGCGAGGCGCGGTTGTCGGCGTCTGACGGTGCGTCTGATCTGTCGGGTCAGGGGTTGCCGGGCGGGGACCGGCGCGACCTGCGCGGTCTGCCGACGTTCACCATCGACCCGGCCACGGCGCGCGACTTCGACGACGCGGTGTCGGCGGAGGCGGCCGGCGACGGCTCGTGGCGGGTGTGGGTCCACATCGCCGACGTGGCGGCGTACGTGACGCCGCGCTCGCTGGTGGACCGCGAGGCCTACCGGCGCTCCACCAGCGTCTACGTGCCCGGGATGGTGGAGCCGATGCTCCCGCGCGCGCTGTCCAACGAGGCGTGCTCGCTGGTGCCCGGCGCCCCCCGGGCGACGGTCACGGTGGAGATGGTGGTGAGCGAGCGCGGGGTGCAGCGGTCCTCGATGTACCGCTCGCTCATCGTGTCCGACGAGCGCCTTGACTATGACCGAGCGGACCGGATCTTCGCCGGGGTGGAGGGCGTCGCCGAGCCGTGGGGCGAGCCGCTGGCGGCGGCCCGGGCCGCCTCGGCCGTTCTGGGTGCCGTGCGGCGCGCGTCGGAGGAGCGCGGTGGCCGGGGAGCGCTGGAGGTCGATTCGGCAGAGCCGCAGTTCAGCTTCGATCGCGACGGGAACGTGGCCGCCGCCGAGTTGTCGGAGCAGACGGAGTCTCACCGGCTGATCGAGCACCTGATGATCGCCGCCAACGAGCAGGTGGCGAAGTTCCTCTCCGATCACAAGATCCCGGCGCTGTATCGCGTGCACGAACGGCCCGAGGCGCCGGCGGTGGAGCGGCTGGTCGATCAGCTGGAGTCCCTGGGCGTGCCCACCCCGCCGGTCCCCAACGGCCACCTGACGCCGCAGCAGGCGGCCGACGTGGTGGGGGAGGCGTCGGTGATGGTGGCCGACTGGGTCCGGCGGACCGGCCGCGGAGGCCGCGCGCTGACCAGCCTGGTGCTGCGCTCGCTCAAGCAGGCCTACTACGACCCGCGCAGCCTCGGCCACGCCGGCCTGGCGCTGACCCACTACTGCCACTTCACCTCGCCCATCCGCCGCTACCCCGACCTCATCTGCCATCGGGCGCTCCTGAGCGCGATCGCCGGAGAGCCGACGCCCGACGCGTCATGGGTGGCGAGCGCGGGCCCGTGGACCTCGACGCGCGAACGCGCGGCGATGACGATCGAGCGCGACGCCGATGACGTCGCGCGCTGCTTCCTGCTCGAGCGTCAGCTGTTTGAGTCCGGCGACCGCGACGGCGCCTTTGACGGGGAGATCGTGGGGCTCATCGGGGCGGGCGCGTTCGTGGCCTTCGGGGAGGGCCTCCAGTACGAGGGGCTGTTGCCGGTGCGGCGGTTGCGCGACGACTGGTGGGAGCTCAACGAGCAGGCGACGATGCTGGTGGGGACCCGCAACGGCGGGGCGATGCGCCTTGGCGATCCGGTGACCGTTCGCGTCGGGCGCATCGATTCTCCACGGGGTAGGGTGGATCTCCTCCCGGTCGACGAGCCGGAGGACTGATTCGATCATGGCCAAGGGCAAGAAACGCAAAGCCGCACCCGGCGACGTCGCCAGCAACCGCCAGGCGTCCTACCGCTACAACCTGCTCGAGCGCTTCGAGGCCGGCCTCGTGCTCACCGGCACCGAGGTCAAGTCTCTGCGCGAGGGCAAGGCCCAGCTCAAGGACGCCTACGCGACGGTCCGCGACGGCGAGGTGTGGCTGATCGGGGTCTACATCCCGCCCTACGGCGCGGCCGCCCGTGACAACCACGACCCGGAACGGCCCCGCAAGCTGTTGCTGCACAAGTCCGAGATCGAGCGGTTGGTGGGGCGGACGCAGGAGCGGGGGCTGACGCTGGTGCCGACCCGGTTGTACTTCTCAGGGCCGCGCTCACGGGCCAAGGTCGAGATCGCCCTGGCCAAGGGCAAGGACCTCTTCGACAAGCGCCAGTCGATCCGCACCCGCGAGGTCGCGCGCGAGATTCAGCGCGAGCTGCGCGAAGTCGGCCGCTGATCGGCGGCCCTCGTGCGCCGGGTGCCCGCTTGCACGCAATGCGTGGCGCACGTGGAACCCGGGTAGCACCTGAAGCATGACCATAGGCTCATCAATCGTGCTCATGGCGATCGGAGCGATCCTCAAGTGGGCGGTCACCGCCCATGTGAGCGGGATCAACCTCCAGACCGCAGGGACGGTCCTGTTTGTGCTCGGCATCGTCGGGCTCATCCTGTCCATCCTGTACACGTTCGTCTGGTCCCGTCAGAACCGGGCCACGACGACCCGCACGTACGTCCCGCAGGACGAGCAGACCACCCGCTACCAGTAGGTAGCAGTCTTAGCTGCGTGGGCTGGGCGTGCGACCGGCAGCGGTCGCTCTAGCCCAGCGTGCGCGGCAGGTGGCTGGCGTCCATGCCGATCACCAGCAGGGCCACCAGGCCGAGATAGACGACGCCGATGAGGACCCGGTTGCGGGGGCTGACGCGGTAGAAGGCCTCGGTCTCGGGACCGCCCTTGCGCCGGTGCTCCCAGCGCCGGTAGGTCTCATAGGCCGCGAACAGCGCGATCAGGATGATGATCGGGTTGGGGAAGACGAAGGCCAGGACGACGATGCCGAAGAACCCGAGGAACCACAGCCACGGGGACATCGCAGCCATCGCGCGGCCGCCGTCCAGTGGCACCACCGGGAGCAGGTTGAAGAGGTTGAGGAAGAATCCGAAGAAGCCGAGGGCGCGCCAGTAGTCGTGGCCGGTGACGGCCCAGACGAGGATGCAGACGGCCGACCCGATGGTGCCCAGGATGGGGCCGGCGAGGCCGACGCGGGCTTCGATGTAGGCGTTCTTGCCCAGTGACTTGGAGGCCACGACCGCGCCCAGGAACGGGATGAACATCGGCGCGGACGCGGAGATGCCCTGCCGGCGCAGCTCGATGACGTGGCCGAGCTCATGCACGAGCAGCAGGATCACGATGCCGACGGCGAACCAGAGCCCCCAGATCGTCGTATAGGCGGCGATCGAGACGGCCATCGAGCCCGCCGTGACCAGGATCTTGATCTTCGGCAGGAGCAGGAGGATCGACTTGATCTTGGCCAGGAAGGCGATGATGGCCACGCCGATGGGGGCGATCCGGCGCTTGTAGAAGGATTCGCGGGCGCGCGGGCGGCCGAGCGCGGCACCGGGATCGTCGGCGTGCGGGCCCTCGAGCCCGGCGGGCGGGTAGGGCGCAGGCTCGGACAGCGTCGGCGTCGGGGTGCCGCCGCTGCCGTATGGGTTGGGGTTCTCGCCGTATTCCATCTTGGTGTCCACGATTCTCGCAGGCCGCGTGGGCGTCTTACGCAGGTCTTCAGTACGCGACGTCGGGCCTATACTGAGAAGACAACACATACCCCCGGGGACGACAGGCTTCGACGTGGTCGGTTCGTGGGGGTGGTTGCGAGTCGAGGTCCCGGGAGGCCTCGTTAAACACCCGGGAAAACCATAAGTGCGGACTCACACGAGTACGCGCTCGCCGCTTAGTCACTAGCACTAAGCCGTGAGCTCTCGGCCCCTCGCTCGCCTGCGGCGGGGTGGCTGGGATCAACTAGCAGGCTTGCTCGGGGAGGCTCGCTTCAGCCAAACCGGGGACTCTCAATGAAGCTGGTGCCCCACAACCCCGCCGGCGAGGCGAGTGGGGGACGAGATCCAGAGCGCCGGCTACGCTCGTAGACGCCACCTTTTACGCGACCGCGGACGCGGGTTCAATTCCCGCCGTCTCCACCTTTGCAAAGAATTCGAACCGCCCTCCGCACCTGGGGGGCGGTTCGTCTATGAGGGCGAGCGCATCGAGTGTTGTGACGGCGCGGTAGAAAGGCCGGCCGATGTCGGGCGTCTGAAGCTCAAGCGTGATCGGACCGAGGAGGTCGCGCAGCATCTGCGCCGACCGAGCCGTGCGCTGCTCGAGCACTGACTGGACGCTGCTCACGCGCTCTCTGATCCATTCGACCGGCGGCGGGCGGAAGATCTTCTCGCGGCTCCGTTTGAGCGAATCCACCTCCTCGTTGAGCGCTTCGACCCGTCGCTCGGTCTCGACGAGCGCCTTCGCGAGCGCTTGGCTGCCGCGGCCCTCGCCGATGAAGTCCAGGAAGTTCGCGAGCCGCCGCTGCTCGGCGCCGAGCTCGGCCTCCTTGAGCTTGAGCGTGTCCGGGAGGTCGGCGCGCTGCTTGGCGATCTCCTGCTCGACACGCTGGAGCACGTATGCGATGTGCGCCGGATCTGAGATCTGGTCCTGGACGGCCTCGAGGATCACCTTCTCGGCGAGCGTCCGCCGCACGAGCGTCTTGTTCTCGCACGCGCCTTTGGTCGCGGCGAGGCAGCCGTAGTAGCCGCCACTTTTGCTGCTGACCTGCGCGATGGTCGCGCCGCAGCATCCACAAACCATGCTCCCGGCGAGCAGATGTGTGGGGAAGTGGGCCTGCCGGCTGCCCTGCTCCTTGGAGAAGCCACGCGTGCCGTTGCCACCCGGCCACGTGCGGTGCATCTCCTTGCGCCGCTCGCGGACCTTCTCCCACAACGGCTTGGGGATGATCCGCAGTTCCTCGTCCTCGTGGACGACCCACTCGGACTCGGGCTTCTCGAAGCGACGACGACGACCGGTCCGAGGATCCCGCCGGCTCTCGGTGCGGTTCCAGATCCAACGGCCGGCGTACTTCTCGTTGTCGAGGATCCGGCTGATGGTGGCTGGTGACCATCCCTTCGATGAGCGGATGCTTCCCGGCACGTTCTCCTCGTTCAGCGTCTTGACGATCTGCGTCAGCGACATGCCATCGGCGTACGACGTGAAGATCCGGATGATCGTCGCTGCCTGGGTCGGCTCGATCTCCATCTTGTAGCCATCGGGCCGCGGCCGTCCCTTCTTGTCCATCCGCATTTCGCCGACAGGCACCGAGCGGTAGCCAAACGTCTTCTCGCCGACGAAGAAGCCGCGCTCCTTCTGGCCGATCTGACCGCGCAGGGTCTTCTTCTTGAGGTCCCGCAGTTGGAGCTCGTTGAAGATCCCGCGCACCTGGATAGCGAGCGTTGACTCCTCGTCGTCGCTGTCGAGTCCGTCGGCGACTGAGATCACGCGGATCCCGTCGAAGTGGAGCTCGGCGATGATCGAGAGCATGAGGTGGTTGTCGCGGGCAAGACGGGAGAGGTCGTCGACCAGGACGACGTCGAACTCGCCGCTGTGAGCCGCCGCCATCAGCGCTGCGAGGCTCGGCCGATCCGAGCGAGCGCCCGATTGCGCCTGGTCGGCGTAGATGTGGTCGTCTGAGATCGTCAGAGACCGCTGCTTGGCGAGCTTCCGGCAGGCAGAGACCTGGTCGTCGATGCTCTCCGGCCGCTGGTTCTCCGAGCTGTAGCGCGCGTAGATCGCCGCGGGCATTCGGTACTCCTCTCGTCAGGCCGACGTTGCGGCTGCGGGTTCCGGGCTGGCTTCGGCCGCTGCTTCCATCAGCCGGATGTATTCGGTCGCCAGCTCCGCGGCCACGTGATCAAGCAACGCGCGCAGGTTGGGATCGAGTGGCGCTTGCTGACCTCCGTCCGGAGCGTCCGATGCCTTGGGGGGAGCGAGGTCGACACGATGATAGACATTGTCTATCATCGGTCGGACGGAAAACTCCTGCAGGAGGAGATTTTTCTAGTCGATCGGCAGTGCCTGCGCAACCGCCGTCACGCTCAGTTCCATCCGCGCGAACCGGCTGCCTTCAGGTCCGCCGAACCCGCTGCCCGCCTCGCTGACCTCACGCACCTGGATCGGCCCCGCCAGCCCGCCGGCCGGCTCGAGAGGAACTCCTCCGAAGAGCTTGGGATCGTCGCCGGCTTTCCCGAGCGTGAAGTAGACGCTTTGACCGTCACTGACGATGGCTCGCATGTCGAGCGGATTCGTCGCTCGCAGACTTGCCACAAGCGAGAAGTGGGGCACGTCCTCCTTGAGCTTCTCCTCAAGGACTCGCAGGACATGCACGATCGAGCCGGCCACTGTGAGCGGGAGCATCAGATCCCGAACGCGGAGCGCCACCGCGAGCTCCAGGACGTTTCTCGCAGAGAACACTCGGCTCGATCCGCGTCCATCGGCGTCACGGACGTCCGGTACGACGATCTGCTTTTCGCAGAGATGGATCAACCGGTGCTGTGGGACCTCAAAACGCCGCGCGGCGTCTGCCAGCGTGAATGTCCGCGCTTCGGCCATGATAGTCGTAGAGTATCATTGGACTCCTCCCTCGCCGCCGTCGCGCTTGTCTCGCAACGGCCTCGGGTGGCGGGAAGCAGGCCAGGTTTCTATCAGGGTGTGAGGGCTTGCTCGGTCCGGTAGTTCACGCACTTCCGGTCGGGAGACGGGCTCGGATGCCCGTCTTCCGACCGGTAGTACCGCGAACGGAACCCCCGGCTCACCAGCGACCGTGGACGCCGCCCTGACCTCACAAGGAGTCGGCCCCACGCGCCGGACGACCTACCTGCACGGCCACGGATTGGCCGCTCGCAATAGACATCGAGATTTGACCGACTTGACTCCGGAGGAGCGCGGCGGCGTCGACAGCGCCGTGGTTGGTCCTGTGCCTTGCCGCCGGCGCCGGCGCAGCCACCGAGAACTCAAAGGCGATCGGGCGACCGACCGAGCCAGCGGGCGATCCCTGCCGCGGCAAACCACTCGTACGCTCGTTGCCCGGCGAGCCCAGGCGAATGCGATCGCGCGAGCCCGCGATTCGGAGGCCTGGTATCGCCGAATGCGGGGCGGACCCCCGGCGGGCAGAATCGGCGTCTTGCTTACGCAGAGCCGGACCGACTCTGCACCCAGCGCCTGACGAGTGTGCTGCACGGTGAGCGCAACGTGGCCGAGCGATGATCCGCGGGCCACCGTCCGGCCAGCGCGCAGAACTGATTGCGCACGCGCACAACGTCGCCGCCCATTGGCGCCAACCGCGCCGATCTGCCGACATTGTTCACCGCCCGGTTGTGGGCGACCACGGTCGCCTTGTGTTGAGGGACGAGGCTTGTGCGCCGCTGCCGGCGCCACGCGGTCGCAGGCGCCGTCGCCTCCGTAGTGTCCGTCTGGCTGAGTCCCTAGCGAAAGGAACTAACCGGTGACGATTGGCGGCGATGGGCAGCACACCTACCTGATCCACACCCGAAACACCGACGGCAGCATCGTCAAGGCGCTTATGGTCGAGGACGAGCACAGGCTCTCTGAGCGCTACAGCGACAGGGTCTCGGCGGAGTTGATCGCTGACATTCAGAAGCTCCTCGGCGACGAGATTCCTGACCACGACGCGCTCCGCGAAGAGATCTACAAGGCCCTACATCAAGTCCTCATCAACGTCCGCGTCCCGTCTGCGTCAGGGTAGGACGAAATATCGGCGCCTCTGACTTCGCCGAGGCACTTCGCGCGCGTCCGCCCGACCTCACGATCGCGATCGGTCATCCACTCGTCCGCCCGCGCGTGGATGAGCAGGTAAATGCGAGCACGCGAGCGGGGCGATTTGGAGCTCGCTTCTCGCCGTAACCAGGGCCCCGGGTGAGGGCTCTCCGTTGGGCCTCCTGCCTAGGTGAGAGTTGGGCACCGTAGGCGCGGTATTGGCGATTGGCAGGACCGAGGCCAGACGTGGTCGCGTCTCAGAACTGCTGTAAATAGCCGGTCGGGTGCTGTCAGAGCGACGGCGTAGGTTCCCTCAAGTCCTGGCAGACGATGAAGGAGGCCTACGCCGTGAGACGCACCGTACCGCCGTCGGCGGAGATACAAGCTGAGATCGACAAGCTGCTGGCGAAGGGCATGGTCGATGAACCGCAGAAGCTGTTGGGCGAGCTCGGTCGGCTCGGTGCCCGACTGATCATCCAGCGGGCGGTCGAGGACGAGTTCGATCAGTGGCTCGGTCGGGCCCGCTACGAGCGCCGGCCGGAGCGCCAGCGCGGATTGCGTAACTACGACTCGGGGTTGCGCAATGGGTTTCGGCCCAGGCACGTGCAGACGGCCGAGGGTGAGTTGCGGATCGAGATCCCACAGGCGCGTGGATCGGTCGTGCCGTTCGTGTCGAAGCTGTTCCCGAAGTGGCACTGCAAGCGGCTGCTCAGAACGGACCCGCTCAAGGCGCTCGTGATCGGCGGCTTCGTTCGCGGCCTCTCGATGCGCGACGTCGAATCGCTGTGTGAAGAGGCGGGGCTCGGGAAGACGTCGCGCTCGACCATCGCGAGGATTTGCGCCGAGCTGCACGAGCGGTTCCAGGCGTTCTGTCGCCGCTCGCTCTACGACATCCAGCTGGTCGTCCTGTTCCTTGACGCGATCTATCTCCCGGTCCGGCCAAGCGGCCCGAAGGAAGGCGTGATCTGCGCCTGGGGAATCGACGAAGATGGCCATAGGCAGCTGGTCTCCGTCAGGCTGGGAGCGCGGGAGTCCAAGGAGGACTGGGTCGAACTCGGCCGCGATCTGATCGCTCGTGGGCTCGCTGCGCCACGCTTGGTCGTCGCCGACGGCGCGCCCGGGCTGATCGCAGCGGTCGAGGAGATCTGGCCGCGCGCTGATCGTCAGCATTGCGCTGTTCACCGCTTGCGGAACCTGCTCGCGAAACTGCCGAAGGAAGAGCAGGACCGGATCCGGTTCAACTACTGGTCAGCGCTCACCGACGCCACCAGCGTGAAGGACGGCAAGCTCCGCCTCCAGGTCCTCATCTCAGAGCTCGAGCACCGCGGCTACGAGTCCGCTGCCCGCTGTCTCACCGAGGACCTCGACGCGCTCGTGGTGCACCTCCGCTACCCGCTCCGGCACCGCGAACGGTGGCGGTCGACAAATCTCCTCGAGCGGTCGCTCGGTGAGGTCCGCCGGCGCACCAAGGTGATGGGCCGCTTCCCCGGCGAGACCAGCTGCCTCTCACTCGTGTGGGCAGTGCTCGATCTGTTCTTCAGCCACGCCAGCAACGGTGCCACGTTCACCGACGTCGACCGCCAGCACCTCTACCGAATCAAATACCAGCAAGCCGACCCCGACACGCTCGACGAGGAGGTGACCGCCGCTTAGACTCAACCACGGGAACCTAAGCTCGCGTCAGCTTTTACAGCACTCTTGAGACGCGGACCGAGACGTTCGCGAGCCCTGCTCTGGCGTCGACAGGGTACTTCTGCGCTCGCGGAGTGGCGGCGCCAGTGCTGATGCACCAGCTTCTGAAGGTCGTCCATCTTGACAGCGACGTCTCGGCCGGTGTCGACGCCTGAATTCCCGGCGAGGGGGCGATCGCCGCGTCTCAGTGCATCGCTAGAGGCCAGCGAAGGAGCCGCGCGGCTGACTGCCACTCGATCGGACGACCGTCCTGCATCCGAGGGCCCGACCGTTTTCATGCGAACGGTGTGTCCACGCGGGCTGCTGCGGCCTGGCTACTGTCCGGCTCAGCCGGTGACGCGCGGCGGGGGTGACGTGACGCCGTGAGGCGGACGGGACGATCTTCATCGACTCGTCGACTCGGCAAACTTCGTCGTGCGGGAATCCTGGAGCTGACCGCCGTTGACGGTCCTCACCAACTCGCTCCCGGTGATCTCGCTGGTCGACGGAGCCGATGCGCCCCGATCGACATGATCGGGATCGACGGCGCGTTTCGCGAGCTCACTCGGTCCTTCGTCGACGCCGAGGCGGTGCGCATGGTCGTTGACAGGATCGTGTTCTCGGCAAGGGCATCGACGATGACGGCGGCTCTGTAGCTTGCTTGGTTCCATTACGTATTGCTGCCCCCTACGGCGCTGAGCGCACGGCGTAGGCGAGCGCGGGCTGGCCGCCCGCACTCGTCTGCCACGCCACGACCGCGCGGTCGCTCGCGGGGTCGATCCCGACCGAGGGAGACCCGTTGAGCCCCGGCGGAGCGAGCGTTGCCAGCGGCCCGAATGATGCGCCGCGCGCGGCCCCCGGGATCCGCGCGGCGAGGATCGCCTGGCTGGTCTCGTCGAACCCGCGTGATGCGCGCGGCGCGCTCTCGAGCACGGCGACCGCGTCGTTGCGCGGCCCGGCAGCCAGCGCGGCGAGGCGCAGGTCGGCGCCGGGCTGCCCAGCGTCTGGATGCCGACCGCTCCCGCGCTCGTCAGGCCCGCGGCCGAGACGACATGTGGCGCCCGACAGCCATGTCCACGCCGCGAGAACGCCCTCCGACGGAGACATCCGCGCGAGCGCGACCGAGCCGGCGGTCAGCCGCTGCTCGGCCGGCTCGGTGAACGACACGAGCGTGCGCGGCGGCCCAAGGTGACCTCGTTCCCGGAGTGCTCCAGGTAGATCGTCGCGGTCGCGGAGGTGCCCGGCGGCGGCTCGTCGGTCCACATCACGAACGCGTGGTTGTTGTCCGAGAGCACCGCGGCGAGTTGCGGCGCGTAGCCGGCGGGTCCCAGCGTCCGCAGCGGATGGACGATGCCGCGTGTTGGTGATCCAGCGTGCGTAGACCTCGCCCGCCTGCGACCACACGGACGATCGAATCGGCACGGAAGTCCATGCCGACCGTCAGCGCCGTGATCGGCCGGTCCGCTGAGGAGAACGTGACCGGGCCGCGAACGCGTCGCGTAATGACGCTGCTCGCGCAGCTGGAGCAGCGGGCGCGCCGGCGGGGCCGGCGGTGCTGACGACGTCGGCGTCGCCGATGTAGCCGTTCGCGGTGGCGACGAGCTGCCGAGCCGCCGAGCGGCGACGCCGCGCGCAGGGCGTGGCCGGCAAACGTCTCGCCCAGCGTGGCGCGCCCGCCCACGCCGTACGCCGCGACGATCTGCCCGCTGGTGGTCATCGCCGTCTCGAGCGGCCCGCCGGCGGCCGCGGGGGCCGAGAGCGTGCGGGCCCTCGCCAGCCGGTCGTCCGAGTGCAGCGACGCCGCGTCGAGCGTCGGCGGGGAACCGCAGATGCGGGGTCGCGCCGAGCCAGAGGATCGCCCCGCGGCCGCTCGGGCTCTGCGGCGTGCGATACGGAACACGACGTGCGGCTCGCTCGCCGGCCCGCACGTGGGGGATGGGCGTCGACGGCGACCACCCGGCGACGCCCGCCGCCGCGGCGACGCCGGTCGCGAAAGCCGCCATCAGCGCCGCGAGTGTCGCACTCCGCATCGGCGCGGAAGGCTAGCGGGCGCTCCAGAGCGCTGCGCAGGGTGGCGCCAGCGTGCGCGACCGGCGCCGGTCCTGGACGCCTGCGCGGACCACGGCATGCGTAGGACGAGGGCCGGGCCTCGCTGTCGGCCGAGCGGCGGGACGCCGGGGGCGACGGCATCCGCCGCCGCCCCCGATCGCCACACCTGCGACTACTGCACCGCCGGCAGGAACTCCAGTTCTTCGAAGAACACGCCGTTGATGTTCAGCTCCACCGCGCGCCCAGTACGTCGGCGCCCTGCGTGAGCAGCGAGCTGTCGCACGGGGCGGCGGCGGATGAGTTGTGGAAGTGGTGGTGGTGGTGGCCGTACGGCGGCCCGCCGCCGCGAGCCCCCGGTTCCGGTGTCACCGGTCGACCCGCGTCGCAGCCGGTGTTGCCACTGGATCCGGTCGACCCGCTCGAGCCGGTGTTGCCGCTGGAGCCCGGTCGATCCGCTTGAGCCGGTATCGCCACTCGAGCCGGTCGATCCACTCGCGCCGGTATTGCCACCGGGGCCGCTCGGGCCGCGTGTCGGAGGCGATGAGCAGGCCGCGCCGGCGCGGCCGCCGTGGCCCCAGCCGCGACCCTGGGAGTCGTGCGGGCACTCGAAGCGGGTGCGGTCGGTGACCGTCCCGGTGATGGTGTCTCCGCCCGGCAGGAGGAGCGTCAGCGCCCCGGTCTGGCCGTCGTAGTTCTGGACGTTCCCGGCGCCGGTCGCGCCCGGGCCGCCGGTGCTCAGTCCACCGTGGTGGTGCCCGTGATGCCGAAAGCCGCCCGCGGGGTGATGGGTCGCCAGCGCGACGGTCGGAACTGCGAGCGCGACAAGGACGACGCCCAGCGCCACGCGCATCGATCGATTCATGAGTCACACCTCCGGACAGGCGCCGGGCCTGTCGAGCAGAAAGGGACAGCTGGGGCGATCATCGGAGGCGCGGCGCGCCGCAGGGCAACGCGTCCTCGACGAACGTCGGTGACCCGCCGGCCTGCCTGGACGAACGGCGATCAGCGCGTGGAGAGCGCCCGCGAGTGCCCCAGCGCGCGCCCGCCGCCGTCGAGCGCGGTGACCGCGACGTACGGCCGCCGAGCCGGGCGCGCGCAGCGCGGTCTCGAAGCCGGTCTCGCGCGACCGAGCCGAGCGGGTGCAGCGCGCCGGCGAGGCTCCCGCCTCCAGGCGCCAGCGCGCGACGGCCGTCGCGCCGTTCCAGCTCGCGTAGACGTCGAGCCGCCGTCGGCGCGCGGCGCGCACGCGCGACCTCGGGCGCGTCGCGGCGCGCCCGCTCCAGGGGAAGCGCAGCGTGCGGTAGCTCTCCGAGCCGGCCGGCGTGTGGGCCTCGAAGAGCAGCCGTGCCGCGGGCGCTGACCTCGGAGGACTCGTTGACGTTGCCCCAGCCGATCCACCAGTTGCCGTCGGGAAGGCGCTCGAGATCGCCCTGGGTCTCGGCGAAGATCGGCGTCGGGATCGCGACGCTCGCGACGAGCGTGGCGGTCCGTGCCGCGGGTCGATCGCGCAGCACGAGCGCCGCGCGAGTGCCGCTGCGTCGACGGCGGGCCGCCGTTGTCGAAGACGCTGAGCGTGTCGGGCGCCGAGCGGCGCGGCGTCGTGCTGCCAGGCGGTCGCCGTGCCCGGTCCCATCGCGAAGCTCGGCCGGCGGCCGCCGACCTCCCAGTCGATCTGCGCCGGTCGCGCGAGTCGAGGTCGTAGACCGCCCACGTGCGCGCGCCGAGATCAGGAGGCTGCCGTCGGCGTCGCAGCGCGATCGAGTTGAGGTGGAACCAGTCGTAGGGCCAGGCGACGCTGGCGCCGGCGGCCGGCATGTAGGAGTCGGTCAGCGGCACGTGGTCGAGCGAGTCCCACTCGTAGCGGACGAGCCCGGTGGCGACGTCGATCTCCTGGAAGGCGGCGTCGTAGACCGCCGCGACGGCCCGCCCGCCGACGCCCGCGAGGTCGCAGTAGAGCGGCTTCCAGGCGGTGATCAGCGCCGATGCCGCCGGGCGTCGAGCTGCGAGCTCGTGGAGGTCCGCGGCGAGGCCGTCGCCGGCGTGGACGGTCGCGATCGGCCGGTAGGAGCTCGAGTAGATCTCGCCCTCGCCGAGGCCGAAGCCGTGCGCGGCTGATCGTGCCCTGCCACCAGGTCAGCACCGGCTGGCCGCGGTAGCGCTGGACGCGCACGTTGGTGGCGAAGGTGCCCCGGCGGCAGCGGCTTGAACCAGACGAGCCGGCCGCGCGGGTCGAAGATCGCCGGGCCGGTGTGGCCCGGGCCCCGGATAGGCGGCGAGGAAGATGTCGCCGCCGCGCCGCGCGGCCGCCGAGTCGACGGTCACGGTGAGCGACGGCGGGCGTCGAGCCCGGGCGCCGAGACGAAGTGCAGCACCGTGCCCGGGCGGCCCGGCGGGCGGGCGCGGCTCGGGCAGGCGCGCGATCGGATCGGGATCGCCGACGGTGAAGCTGTAGCCGAAGGCGTGCGCGCCGTCCGGCGCTCCAGGGCCGCTGACGGTGACGGTCTCGCCGGCGCGAACGGCGACGCTCGGCAGGAAGCTCGCCCCGTCGCCCTGCGAGTAGGCCGCGAGGCGCCCGCGTGCAGGCCGCTGACGCTGCCGCGCACGACGAGTCGCCGACAGCCGTCGCGGCCGGGCGCCGAGGAAGCTGATCTGCGTCTGCGGGCATCGCGTCGCGCGCGCCCGGCGCCGGGCGTGACGAGCAGCGGCGTGCCGGGGAGCCGGGCGGACGCGTCGAGCACCGCGGGCGCGCACGGCGGGGACGCCTCGACGCCCGAGGCGCTCGCCGCCGCGCCCGCTGCCAGCGCGCAGAGCCGCCGGCGAGTCCGCGAGCGCCCGGACCGGGGGCGCAGGCTCGGGCTCCGCCGGCGGCGGGGAGCGCCGGCCTCAGCCGCAGGGCGATCTGGGCGCGCGCGCAATAGGCGCGCGCGGTCGTCGACGGATCCAGCCGCGTCATCACGACGCTCGCCGACAGCGAGGCCGCGCCGCCGCGGTAGACGCCCTTGATCGGCGGGACGTCGTCGTAGTGGCGGCCATGGCCGATCTTCACATAGCGCTCGTCGGCCCGCGAGCGGTTGGTCGGGTCGAGGCCGATCCACGACCGGCTCGCCGCGTTCGCCGCCGTCGGCCAGCAGCACCTCGAGCCATGCGTGCGTGTCGACCTCGACCGAGTCGTCCCCGCCGTCGGGCGGCGCGGCGAACAGGTAGCCCGAGACGTAGCGCGCCGCGACGCCGTGGCGGCGAAGCAGGATCAGCGCGAGATGCACGAAGTCCTGGCAGACGCCGCCGCCCGCCTCGAGCAGGTCGGCGACGGTCGAGCCCACGTAGGTGACGCCGCGGCGGTACTCGAAGCGCTCGGGGATCAGCGTGCACACCCGCTCGGCGGTCGCGAGCGGCCCTGCGCGCGGCTCGCCTGCTCGAGCTCCTCGAGCGCGCCGTTGGCCGGCCGGGATGCTCGTCAGCAGGTACTCCCCGGCGGCCTCGAGGTAGGCGGCGTCGCCAGCGCCTCCCAGTGCGGGTCCGGCGGCTCGGGCGGGTCCGAGGTCACGACGCGGGCGCGGACGTCGATCGTCAGCGAGCTGTGGGGCTGCGAGATGCCGAACTCGATGACCTCGGTGCCGAAGTAGTCGACGTGGCGACCAAGCCGCGACTCGGGATCGATGCGAACGTGGAATTCGTCGCAGCGCTGCGTCGTCGTCGTCGCGGGGCGCACGCGCAGCGCGTTGAGGTTGTCGGTCACCGGCTCCGCATAGTCGTACGCGGTGATGTAGTGGATCGCGAAAAGCATCGGGTCAAGTGGCGGGCGGCACGACCCCCCAAAGTAGCGGTCGGTGATGTCGCCGTCGGCCAGCGCGAGCTCCGGCCGACGAGCTCGCAGACCTCGAGGAGCTCTTCGGGCCGCCGCGCCCGGCGCGCGCGCGGAAGTCGAGGTCGGCAAGCACGCGTGAGAGGCGGAGCACGGGCTCGGAGGCGCGGGGGTTGGCGTCGGCGAGCTCGAGCGCGTCGCGGACGGCGTCGAGCGAAGCGGCGACCGAGTCGGGGTAGCTGCGCGTGTAGAGCAGGAACCTCGCCACGCGGCGGCGTCGGCGCCGCGGCGCGGGCGCGGCGGAACGCCTGCAGGCCGCCGACGGCGCGAGCAGCGCGAGCGCCTGGCCGTCCAGCGCGACCGCGTCGCCCTCGCCGCGATGCGGCAGCGCGACGCGCAGCATCCGCAACACCATGTCCGCCGACTCGAAGCGCCCGCCGGCGTCGAGGAAGGCGTAGGCCTCGTCGCGCAGCATCGTCCGCGACGGCGACGCCCCAGAAGAGCGCCGAGCGGCTCTTCACGTAGCCGACGAACGAGTAAGGGCCGCCGTAGCCGGTGGCGCCGATCGAGGCGTCCGCGAGGCCGAGGCCGAAGGAGTTGATCGCCTCCCACATCTCGGCGCTGATCACGTCGCGCACCGTGCGCGCGCCCTCTCGCGCGCGCGCGAGGCTCGCGACGACCGAGTTCGCATTGGCGGGGTCGGTGCTGAGCAGCGCGACGGTCTCCGCGCGCGATGGCGTCGATCGGCCTCGGTGCGGTCGAGCCCATGATCGCGAGGACCGCGTCCCACGAGAGCGTCACGCCGGCCGGGTCGTCCTGGCGGCCCTGGACGTCGACGTGGAAGACGCCGTCGATCATCCGCGCGGTGTGCTCGGCGCGCGACACGTTGCGCCCGAGCCAGAAGAGCTCGTGAGCGATCCGCGCAAGCATCAGGTCGCGGCGGCCGCTGCTGCTGCTGCTGCTGCGCCTGACCAGTCCAGGAACCCAGGCGCAGGTCGGGCAGCGCCGGCGGCGCAGCCGCGCGGCGGACGGCGCGGGCAGGTGCCGAAGTCGTCGCCATCCTCGAGCACCCACGTGTCCTTCGAGCCGCCGCCGCGCGAGGAGTTGACGATCAGCGAGCCGGGCTCGAGCGCGACGCGCGTGAGCCCGCCGGGGACGATCCGGATCTGCTCGCCGAACGATCGCAAACGGACGCAGGTCGACATGACGGGCGACGAGCGTGCCGTCCGGCGCACGGTGGGCACGGTCGAGAGGCGCACGACCTCCTGCGCGATCCATTGCGCGGGGCTGCGCGAAGCACGTCGCGCGAGCTCCTCGAGCCGTGCGCGTCGGTGGCCGGGCCGATCACGACGCCGCTACCGCCCGATTCGCCGGTTGGCTTGAACACGAGCTCGTCGATGCGCGCGAGCGCCGGCTCGAGCTGCTCGGGGTCGTCGAGCAGGTAGGTCGTGCACGTTCTCGAGCAGCGGCTCCTCGCCGAGGTAGAAGCGGATCATCTCCGGCACGTAGCAGTAGACGGCCTTGTCGTCGGCGACGCCGGTGCCGATCGCGTTGACGATCGCGACGGTGCCGGCGCGGTAGGCGCGGATCAGGCCCGGCACGCCGAGCAGCGAGTCGGGGCGGAACTCGAGCGGGTCGATGAAGGCGTCGTCGAGACGGCGGTAGATCGCGTTGACGCGCGCGAGCCCGTTGGTCGTGCGCATGTAGCAGACGTCGTCGCGGACGACGAGGTCGGAGGCCTCGACGAGCTCGACGCCCATCTGGCGCGCGAGGAACGCGTGCTCGAAGTAGGCGCTGTTCAGCGGCCCGGGGGTCCACACGACGACCGTCGCGTCGCCGTCGGCGACGGGCGCGACCCAGCGCAGGGCGGCGTGCAGCAGCTCCGGGTACTGGTCGACCGGGCGGACGCGGTAGTGGGCGAAGAGCGACGGGATCAGGCGCGTCATCGCGAGCGGTTCTCGAGCATGTAGGAGATCCCCGAGGGCGTGCGCACGTTGTCCTCGAGCACCTTCCAGGCGCCGTCGCGCGTCGCGCACGAGGTCGCAGCCGGCGATGTGCGTGTAGACGCCGCGCGGCGGGCGGATGCCGTGCGCGGCCCGCGCGAAGTGCGAGCGGCTCGACGACCAGCGTCCACGGGACGATGCCGGCGCGGATGATCTCGCGCCCGTGGTAGACGTCGTCGACGAAGTGGTTGAGCGCGCGGATGCGCTGGGCGAGCCCGCGCTTGATCGTGCGCCACTCCGCGGCGGGGATGATCCGCGGCACGAGGTCCAGCGGGAACGGGCGGTCGGCGACGGCCCGTGGGTCGGTGTCGTCGGTCGAACGTGATGCCCTGGCGCATGAAGATGGCGTCGCGCAGAGCGCCCGCCGCGACGAGGCGCTCGGCGCCGAGCCGCTCGAGCTCGGTGACAGCGCCGCCGCGTACTCGCGCGGCGCGCCTCAGCGGTGAAGACCTCATCGAAGGTCGCCGCCGTCGGCGTGCTGCTCGCGGTCATCGGCGCATTCTCCCGCGTTCCGCGTGCGCCAGGGGGGCCAACCTGCGGGCCCCTCGCTTGTCCGCGGCGGCAGGGGCCGCGCGCCGGTCAGGCGAGCAGCTCGTACGCGGGCAGCGTCAGGAACTCGACGAACTCCTCGCCGGTCGCGACGGCGTCGAAGAGCGCGCGGGCCCGGTCGTAGTCGGGGCCGAGGCTCGCCACTCCGCGTCGGTCGCCTGGCGCACCTGCTCGGCGCTGAAGCGGCCGTGGCGCAGCCACTGCCAGACCTGCGCGCGCGAGATCTCGGAGGTCGCGGC
>CAWHOH010000024.1:0-56685 GCA_963830945.1 uncultured Actinomycetota bacterium
ACCGCGCGAACTGGTGGGTGTCGCTGGCGTAGGCGCGGCGCGTCTTGGCGGCGACGGCCCGGCGGCGCAGATCGGCGTCAAAGCCGTCCAGGGCCGTCTGCCACGGCGGGGTGAGCTCTGAGGGAGCGTCGGCGGTGGACGGAGCTGCGGTCATGTGCGTCCTGGCTATTCGCCGTCCGGGGCATCAGCCCTGCCGGCGCGGACGGGCGAGGCCGTCGGTCAGTGGACGTCGACGAGCGTGCCGATCGAGGTGTACGGCCACACCTGGCCGGCGACGCTGAACGGCATCTCCACGCAGCCCAGGCTCTGGGGCGACCCGTAGGAGCCGCGGTTGAAGCCGTGCAGCGCGTCGCCGCCGTTGAAGTAGCTGACCCACGGGATGCCGGGGTCTGAGTAGTGGCTGCCGTCCGGGTTGGTCCCGCTCATCGTCGTCGTCGTGAGATGCTCATACACGGGATAGGTGCCGGTGGCGGTCGGAGCTGACGGAATCCCGGTGTTGACGGCGGTGCCGCCGATGACCGTCTTGCCGTCGTGCCACAGGTTGAGGCTCTGGGAGGCGACGCTGACGTCGGCGAAGCTGTAGCCGAAGGTGTCGTGCTTGCCGGCGAGCACCGCGGCGATGAGCGCCTTCCACAGCGTGGAGGTGGCGCCTTCGTAGGGCAGGGTGTAGATGCCGTTGTCGTTCTCGAAGGCCATGATCGCGCCCTCCATCATCGTCCCCGACGCTCCGACCTGCCACATGCTCTTCAGCCGGTCGGGCGTGTTCGGATACCGCCAGGAGAAGCTGCCCTTCGGGGGATCGACGGCCGCGGTCTCCTGCGCGGAGGCGGTCAGGCCGGGGCCGTGGCCGCCGGCGTAGTGGAACGTGAGCGGCAGGTAGCCGGCGATGGCCAGCAGTTGCTGGAGGCGCACGATCGAGCCGCCGGGGACCGTCCACGTGCCGGTGTTGGAGGCCGTGGTGTCCTGGCCGCCGAGGAGGCGGACGTCGTTGGGCAGCGCCAGCTGGACCTTGGCCGCGAGTCCATAGCCGTAGCCGGTCGGCTCAAAGCGGATCGTGTGGCTGTTGATCTTGTGCCAGCTGCCCGGGGTCGCGGGCGAGAGCGGCGGCATGTGCGTGCCCAGCGCCTTGCTCACGGGCTTTGAGAACGTGAGCGTGATGGGCGTCGAGGGCTTGATCGTGGTGCCGGGCTTCGGGTTGGCGACCGCCGTGGCGGACCTGCCGCCCGGGAAGTAGCTGATGGCCGAGGTCCTGGCCTTCTCCCACGTGCGCGGCGACGCCGAGACGTACTCGGTTCCGGCCAGGCCGGCGTGCGGCAGTGTGAGCACGTTCGAGGGGCGCGGCAGCACGGTGCGTGTCATGTGCGCGGGCGAGGTGCCGAAGGTGTAGGCGCTGATCGGGTCCTTGAAGTGCAGGCGCAGGTCACCGCCGTGGCGCACGGTGATGTAGTGGGAGCGCAGGCTCGCGGTGGGCGTGACGACGGTGAGCGAGAGCCGCTGCGTGCTGCCCGCCAGCCAGGAGATCCAGCCCGGGCGCTTGATCACCACCTGGATCGACAGGCGGGTTCCGGCGGGGATCAGCCTCGTCGGAAGGATGACGGGGTCGTGTCGCACCACGACCGGCACGGGCTGGCTGTGGGGCCCGGTGACCACGCTGACGCTCTGGATGCTGCCGCCGCCCAGCGGCATCCCGATCTTGGCGATCGCGACCGAGTCCGCTGAGAGACTCGCCTTCGCGGAGGTCAGGGTGATGCCGGCGACGACCAGCGCGGCCACCGCGATGAGCATGAGCCCGGCCAGGACGTAGCGCAGGGGCCGGCGGCCGCGCGGGGCAGCATTGACTGCGCCCCGGCTCTTCCTGAATGCCCTCTGAGTCCCCGGGGCTCGCAGATACGAGACGATCGCCACTGCCTTGCATGGTAACGACCAGGCATGCGCGATCAAGCAGCAGGCAGGGCCCGAGCCCCTCCTGCAAGCCCGGTTGCGTTTTCAGTGGATGATTCTGCGCTTGTGCGCAGGCTCCTGCGCCAAAGCTGCAATCAGAACGTCAGCCTGCCCACGCCCGCCGGGGTCAAAACGTGACCGCGCCCTGGGCCGCGCTGGACACCAGCTTCGCGTATTTGCTCAGCGCGACGCCCGGGAAGGGGCGCTCGAACGGCACGTAGGCCTCGGCGCGCCGGGCCAGCTCCTCGTCTGAGAGCGCGACGTCCAGGCGTCGCGCCTCGACGTCGAGGGTGATCTCGTCCCCGTCCTGCACGAGGCCGATGGGTCCGCCCTTGACGGACTCGGGGGCGACGTGGCCGGCCATGAGGCCGCGGGTGGCGCCGGAAAAGCGCCCGTCAGTGAGGAGCGCCACCTCCTCCCCCAGGCCCTCGCCGACCAGGGCGGCGGTGACCGCCAGCATCTCGCGCATCCCGGGGCCGCCGGCCGGGCCCTCGTTGCGGATGACGATGATGTCCCCCGGGTTGATGGCCCGCGCGGTGACCGCGGCCATCGCGTCCTCCTCGCGCTCGAACACACGGGCCGGGCCGGTCTGCTTGCGCCGCTCGTAGCCGGCGAGCTTGACCACGCAGCCGTCGGGAGCGAGGTTGCCGTGGAGGATGGCCAGGCCGCCGGTGGCCTTGATCGGGTCCTGGAGCGGGCGCACGACCTTCTGGCCCGGCGCCTCGACGGCGCTGTCGGCGACCTCGCCGATCGTCTGGCCGGTGACGGTCATGGCGGTGTGGTGGAGCAGGCCCGCGTCCTTGAGGCGCTGGGTGAGCAGCGGGACGCCTCCGGCCTCGTAGAGATCGGGGGCCACGTACTGGCCACCGGGCTTGAGGTCGCACAGCAGCGGGGTGCGCTCGCTGATGCGGTCGAAGTCATCGATGTGCAGCTCGATGCCCATCTCCTTGGCGATGGCCAGGAGGTGCAGGACGCCGTTGGTGGAGCCGCCGCTGGCGGCGATGGCGGCGATCGCGTTCTCCAGGCTGTCGCGGGTGATGATGTCCTTGGGGCGCAGGTCGCGTCTGAGGATGTCCATCACCAGAGTCCCGGCGCGCTCGGCCACCGTCTCCTTCTCGGCGTTGACGGCGGGGACCATGCTGAAGCCGGCGGGCGAGATGCCCAGGACCTCGAAGGCCATCGCCATGGTGTTGGCGGTGAACTGGCCGCCGCAGGCGCCGGCGCCGGGCGAGGCGACGTCCTCGATCTCGGTGAGCTGCTCGTCGGTGATCGTCCCGGCGGCGTGGGCGCCGACCGCCTCGAACACCTCCTGGATGGTGACGCGCTCACCGTGCAGGTTGCCGGGCAGGATCGAGCCGCCGTAGAGCATCAAGCTGGGGATGTCGAGCCGGCACAGGGCCATGACCGTGGCCGGGATCGTCTTGTCACAGCCGCTGATGGCGATGACCGCGTCGAACATGTGGGCGTCGACGACGAGCTCGATGCTGTCGGCGATGAGCTCGCGGCTGGCCAGCGAGGCCCGCATGCCCGGGGTGCCCATCGTGATCCCGTCGGAGATGGCGATCGTGTTGAGCTCCATCGGGGTGCCGCCGGCGGCCTTGATCCCCTGCTTGACCTTCGCCGCCAGGGCGCGCAGGTGGAAGTTGCAGGGCATCGTCTCGATCCAGGTGTTGGCGACGGCGATCAGCGGCTTGGCCAGGGCGGCGTCGTCGTAGCCGATGCCCTTGAGGTAGGCCCGGGCGGCAGCGCGCTGGGGCCCCTCGGTGAGGGCGCGGCTGCGGTGCTTGAGGTCGCGTTCTGTGGCGGTGGTCATGAGGGCGGCAACGATATCGAGTCGGCGTCCCGAGACCCGCGTGCGCGCCATGCGCGGTGCCCGCGGCGCGGTGCACCCTGCGGCCCGAGCCCGCCAGGCGTCAGTTGGAGGTGTCGAGCGGCGTCGAGGTGGGGCTGCGCTGCGCGGCGTCGCGCATGCGGGCGCGCTCCCACTGCGACAGGCGCCACAGGTCGCGCTTGACCTTCGCCGGATCGAGCTGGCGGCCCGGCAGGTGCATGTTGGCGGTGGAGATGAGGCGCTGCTCGTCGCCGGTGAGGGCCATCCACTTGGCCAGCACGTCGTCTGAGTCGGGCAGCCGCGCGCTCCCGTAGGGGCGGGTCTCGTCGGGGAAGGCGACGCAGTACTCGTTGAGCAGACGGTGGGTCTGGGCCAGGTAGGCCACGATCGCCCGGTGGGGATAGATGAGGTAGGCGTAGGCGGCGCCGCCGGTGCTGTCGGCGTCGACCGGTCCATCTGACTGGCTGCCCCACACCCGGATGAAGCCCAGGTCGCGGTACATCGCCCACTCCTCCTCGTTGACGCACGAGCGCAGCAGCGAGCGGGCGCGCGCCTCCGCGCGGCGCTCTCGACCGGGGTCGTAGGGCATCACCGGCGCCATCTGGCGTCGGGCGCGATGCCGCGACCACATCTCCTCGATGCGCGGCAACAGCTCCTCGGAGAGGAGGGCGATGGCGACGAGCGCGGTGGCGACCAGCGCCAGGATCATCTCGGGCCCCCGCCCCCTCCCGGCCGCTACCGGCCGCCGGCCGCGCGCGGGAAGAAGATCACGCGGTCCGCATCGCGGGGGACGTCCTCAAACGTCTTGACCATGTGCGCCTGGCGGCGTCCGGCGGCGTCCAGCATGGGCACCGCGGCCCACAGTCCTTCGTCCAGCTGGCGGCGAAATTCCTCAACGAGACGCTGCTCGTCCTCGGCCAGCTCCACGTCACCCTCTGCGATCAACACCTCGCCGTGACCCGGCTTCATCCTCAGAAAGCGCACGTGAGGATTATGTCACGCCAAGGATGTTGACCGGGCCGGCGCCTGCGCCGACCCCGGCCAGCCCGTCGCGCACCGCCTGTGACGCCAGGCGCTTGGCCACCCGCGCCGCCTCCAGCGGCGAGTCCCCCCACGCGAGCCGTGCCGCCAGCACCGACGAGTGCGTGCAGCCGGAGCCGTGCGCCGCTCCGCCGGGGTAGCGCTCACCGGGCAGCTCGACCACCTCGGACCCGTCGAAGAACACGTCCACCGCCTGCTCGCGGTGGCCGCCGGTCACCACCACGACCTCGGGTCCGAGCGCGTGCAGGGCACGGGCCAGCGCGGCGGCATCGTCGCCGCCCTCCCCCACGTCGGCCGTCGCGCCGGCGCCCGTCGCCGCGCGCGCGGTCGTCTGCGCGTGGGCCGCCGCGGCCAGCGCCCGGGCCTCGGCCAGGTTGGGCGTGATCACTCGCACGCGCGGCAGCAGCAGAGCCATCAGGGCGCCGCGAGCGGAGAGCTCGAGCAGCTCCGCGCCGGACTCGGACACCATCACCGGATCCAGCACCACCGGCGTCCCCGGAGCCAGCAGGTCCAGCGACGCCGCCACCGCCTCGATCGTGCCGACGGTACCCAGCATCCCGATCTTGACCGCGTCCACGCCGATGTCCTCGGCCACGGCCTTGACCTGCGCCACGATGACCTCGGGCGAGATCGCCTGCACGGCGCTCACTCCCACCGTGTTCTGGGCCGTGATCGCGGTGATCGCGGTCATCCCGTGCACGCCGCAGGCGGCAAACGCCTTCAGATCGGCTTGGATGCCGGCGCCGCCGCCCGAATCGGAGCCCGCGATCGACAGCACGCAGGGCGGGCGCCCCGCGGGCCGTCCGGCGCCCCGGGCGCCGCCGGCGGATCCTGCATTCTCCGAGTCGGCCATTTCGCCGAGCTTAGGTACGCCAGCGCCCAGGTGTCGTCAGGGCACGACCGTGTAGCGACCTCCTGCCTGGCGGCGGACGTACCCACCGATCTCCAGCACCGCGAGCGCGGCGAGCCCTCCTTCGGCGTCGAGGCCCGCCTCCGTGAACGCCCCGGGCAGGCCGTATCCGTCCGCGAGCGCCTCGAACAGAGCGGCCAGCCGAGGATCATCCGGCCGCTGCCGCCGCGAGTCCGAGGGCAGACCGTCGAGATCCAGCGCGCTCAGCACGTCATCCGGACCCGTCACCAGCTCGCCGCCGAGCCTCACCACCCGATGTGGGCCCCACGAGAGCGGAGCGCTGACCTGCCCCGGCACGCCGCCCACCCTGCGTCCCAGCTTCTCGGCCTCGGCGATGGTCAGCATCGCGCCTGAGCCCTTGCGCGCGGCCACGACAACCGTCATCCGCGCCAGCGCGGCGATGATCCGGTTGCGGGCCGGGAACATCCAGCGGCGCGCCGGCACACCCGGCCCGAGCTCGGACACCACCGCGGCCGCGGCGATGATCTCGCGGTGCAGCCGCCGTCCCGACGGCGGGTAGGGGCGCTCGGGCGAGCTCGCCAGCACTGCGATCGTGCCGCCACGCGCGTGAAGGGCACCCTCGTGAGCCGCTGTGTCCACCCCGCTGGCCATCCCGCTGACCACGGTCAGGCGACCGCCGAGCCCCCGGGCCAGCGAGCGGGCGTTCTCCATCGCATACGGCGAGGCGCGTCGGGCCCCGACGATCGCCACCGAGTCCTGGGCGGCCAGTTCCAGGAATCGCTCCGTGCCGCCGCAGATGTGCAGGACGGCGGGCTCGCCCTCCAGATCCCAGAGGGTGACGGGGTATCCCGGATCGCAGCGGCACAGCGTCTCGACCCCGGCCGCATCACAGCGCTCGCGGTAGGCGCCGGGGTCAAACGCATCCCATTCCGCGAGCACCTCGGCGGTGTGGCTGCCGCCCACCGCCTCGATGAGATCCTCGTCGGCCCGGTCCAGGAGATCCGAGAGGTGTTCGCGCTGCACGTCAAGGTGGCCGGCCAGGCGCACGAGCAGCCACGACCGCCTCAGACACTCCGGGCAGGCCCCTGCCGGGTTCACGCCGATCGCCTGCAGTCGAGGTGGGTGGGGGCGGACTTCGCCCACCCCGTCCGTATGTCGGCGGCGTGGGTCATCCCGCGGCCGCCTCCGCCCATTCGGTGCCGGTGCGCTGGCGCAGGCTGAGCGCCAGTAGGAGGTCCTCGCGGCTCACCCGCTCACGACCGGCGAGGTCGGCGATCGTCTGGGCCACCCGCAGCACGCGGTGACGTCCGCGCGCACTCAGCCAGCCGTGCTGGTAGGCGTCGGCCAGCTCGCGCTCGGCCCCGCCCTCGAGCCGGACCACCGACCCGACGGCGCGGGTGTCCATCTCCCCGTTGCAGGAGGCGCCCGCGTTGCGGAGCCGCCGCCGCTGGCGCTCTCTCGCCACGGTCACCCGCGCCAGCACCGCGCAGGAGCTGCCCCGCGGGTCGGCGCTGAGCTCAGCGTTGGTCGGTCGGCGCACGTCGACGAGCAGGTCCATCCGGTCAAGCAATGGCCCGCTGAGGCGGCGGCGGTGACGGCGCAGGTCAGCCTCGCCGCAACTGCAGCGATCATCGATCCCGGCAAACCCACATGGGCAGGGGTTGGTGGCGGCCACGAGCATGAACGACGTCGGGAAGCGGAGCGACTGCTGCCCGCGCACGATCGTGACGGTGCCGTCCTCCAGCGGCTGGCGCAGCGCGTCGAGGCTGGAGCGCTGGAACTCGGAGAGCTCATCGAGGAACAACACGCCCTTGTTGGCGAGGGTTGCCTCACCTGGCCGCGGGGGCGAGCCGCCGCCGGCCAGACCGGCCGGTGAGATCGTGTGGTGGGGCGCGCGGAACGGCCGCGCGCTCACCAGCCCGCCGGCGTGCACACCGGCGACGCTGTGGATGCGGGTGACCTCGATCGCCTCGGCGCGGGTCAGCGGCGGCAGGATCGTGGGCAGGCGCCGGGCCAGCATCGTCTTGCCGGTGCCGGGCGCGCCCTCGAACAGGAGGTTGTGACCACCCGCGGCGGCGATCTCCAGCGCCAGCAGCGGCGCCGCGTGGCCCCGCACGTCGGACAGGTCCGGCTCGCCGGCGCCGGCGCCGTGGGCGGGCGGCGCCCCGGGGAGGGATGGCGTGGCGCCGCCCGCCAGCACGTCCGCGGCGGCCCGGAGGCTGGCCACCGCCACGATCCGCAGGTCCTCGACGAGCGCGGCCTCGTGCGCCCGTGAGCGCGGCACGATCAGGCGCGTGCACCCGGACTGCTGCGCCCCCTCGGCCACCGCCAGCGCGCCGGGTGAGTCGCGCAGCTCCCCGCCGAGGGAGAGCTCGCCGAAGACCGCGTAGCCGGCCAGCGCGGCGGCGGGGACCTGGCCACTGGCGGCGAGCACCGCCAGCGCCAGCGCGGCGTCAAATCCCGGCCCGGCCTTGCGCATGAACGCCGGGGCGAGGTTGGCGGTGATCCTGCCCTCCGGGAACTTGAAACCCGAATTGAGGATCGCCGAGCGGATCCGGTCGCGCGACTCGCGCACCGCGGTGTCGCCGAGGCCGACGACGGTGAACGCGGGCAGACCGCTGCGGATGTCGACCTCCACCCACACCTGGAAGGACTGAACCCCGTCGATGGCAAACGTCGCGACCCTGGCGAGCATGCCGAGAACGCTAGGGAAAAACCTGTGACACATGGGTGACGGGCTGTGCCAAATGTGTGTCTTTTGCAGGCCATTTGTGACGCAAAAGGCACAATTTGACACACACGTGTCACGTTTTTCGGCGTAGCGTTCCCGGCATGGGCAATGACGTGGAGAACGACCTGGGGCGCGCCGGTGAGGAGCTCGCGGCGGCGCACCTGCTGCGGCTGGGCTATGAGATCGTCGAGCGCAACTACCGCACGCGGTGGGGCGAGCTGGACATCGTCGCGCGTGCGGGAACCACGCTCACGTTCTGTGAGGTCAAGACGCGGCGGGCCGGCGGCCGTGCCGGCGGGCCGTTTGACGCGGTGGGGCGTGACAAGCAGACCCGGGTGCGCAAGATGGCCGGGAGCTGGCTGGTGGAGCGCCGGGACCGGCCCTACGCGGAGGTCATCCGCTTCGATGCGATCGGGGTGATCGTGGACGCGTGTGGGCGGCTGGTGTCACTGGAGCACCTGGAGGGCGCGTTCTGATGTGGACGCGCCCTCCGGGGCCATGGAGCGTGGGCGTCGTGCCCTGGCTCCATGACCCCTGGGGCGTCGCTCAGTACGCCGTCGTCACGTGGCGATCGCGACGGTCTTGGCCACCGACTGCTTGGAGAAGGCGCTGGAGCCTGCCCATGCGACGGTGAGCCGCACCTTCCTGGCCGTGCGGCAGCCGGCGGGCAGGCGCAGGCGCGAGGCGAACCGGCGGTTGTGGGCCGTGGTCGTGCGCCTGACCGTCGCCGAGCCGCAGGCAGCAGAGACGACGAGCTTTCCCGTGAAGCCGGAGGCCGTGATGCCGGCCACCGAGACCCCGCGCCGGTGCGACGCGGTGGCCGCGGTGAGCGTGAGGCCGGGCTTGGGCGGCGGCGGGTTGCCGACGGTCACCGGCGTGGTGGCCGCGTCATCGACCTCGCCGCTGGTGGGTCCCTCGACCCAGGTGCACACGATGTAGAAGCCGGTCCTCTGCTTGGTGGTCGTAGTGGTGGTCACCGGGCCGCCGAAGACCGGCTGCTCGCCGAAGCCCAGGAGGACGGTCTCGGACCGGTTCTGGCGCTGATCGAGGCTGAAGCTGGCCGGGCAGGGCGCCTCGGAGGCCGGGCGCAGGACGGAGAACAGGGAGAGCACCTGGTCAGTCTGGGTCGTGTAGGTGACCTGGAAGCTGACGCTGGGCTGCAGGTCCTTGGGGACGGCGATCGTCAGCTGGCTCACCTGGGGTCCGCGGGCCAAGATGGTCAGGGTGGCCGGCGAGGCGACCGGGGCGTCGGTGCTGTTCTGGTTCTGGGCCAGCCACGCGCAGAGCTGGTAGGAGCCGGGCGCCTGCGGCCGGAAGCTTCCGGCCACCTGGTAGGCGCCGGGCGCCACCGTCTGGAGTCCCGGGGCGAAGATCGTCGTGTCCTGGCCCGGGAAGGACGAGGTGTCCTCCTGGTAGCTGGTCTGACAGGCGGGGCCGCCCGCGGGGCGGACGATGGCCTCGACCTCGGCGGCGCCGGGGAGCGCGTTGGTGCCGCTGAAGCTGAGGTCGACCGGGAACGCCTGCTCGGGCGAGGCGGTGGTGGTGGCCACCGCGATGGACGAGGTGTCGGCCAGGGCGGGCGCGGCGAGCGCACCCGCGAGGGCCGCGGTGACGGCAACGGTGACGAAAACGGCAGAGACCATTCTCCGCGCGCAGCGCGGCATGAGATGCACCGGCATATCCGGGTTTCCCCTTCCCTTGAGCGAGCGGCCGCGGATGCGCGCACGCAGCCGGCCGCGAGTCCGGAGGGCACCACGGCACCTGCCGCGCCGCCCGCCCGCTTATCGGTGGCCTGGACGTGACCCTGCGTTCGTCCAGCCGACCCTTAAACGGGCTAGCCGAGCGCGAGTTGCTGATATGCGGTGGACTGAAACGAGAGGCGGTGAAGCGGCGAGACCCCGAGGCGTTCGATCGCCTCGCGATGCTCGGGCGTGGAGTAGCCCACGTGGGTGGCGAATTCCCAGCCCGGGTGGGCGCGATCGGCGCGGCGCATGTAGCGGTCGCGCGTCTCCTTGGCCAGCACGGAGGCGGCGGCGATGGCGGCGCTCTTGGCGTCGCCGCCGATCACGGCGCGCCGCTCGTGCGCGACCCCCGAGACGGGGAAGCCGTCGCTGAGGCAGATGCAGCCGTCGACGGCCACGTTGTTGAGCGCATCGCGCAGTGCCGCCAGGTTGGTCTTGTGCAACCCCCGGGCGTCGATGCCCGGAGCGCAGCGGGTGACGATCGAGACCCGCGCGGCGATGCTGAGGATCACCGGGTACAGCGCCGCTCGGCCCTCCGGTGTCTGCTGCTTTGAGTCGTTGAGCATCCCGAGCGCCCGGGCCTGCGCCGGCCCGATGCGGTTGAGATCGAGCAGCACCGCGGCGGCTACCAGCGGCCCGGCCAGGCAGCCGCGGCCGGCCTCGTCGGCCCCGGCCACGAAGCGCACGCCCAGCCCGCGATCGAAGCCGAGCAGACGTCGCCCGGGACGGCCCGGCTTGCGCCGGGGCGGGCGGGCTCCGCTAGAGGGTGCCGATGCGGTCCGGGGGCCAGTAGGTGAAGAACGCGACCCCGATGATCCATTTATCGGGGACGGGACCCCAGAAACGGCTGTCGTCTGAGAGGCCACGGTTGTCGCCCATCATGAAGTAGTGACCGGGCGGAACCTTGATCGGCGTCCGGAAATTGCAGGAACTGTCGAACCCGCACGGGTTGATGTAGCCGTCCTTCTCCCTGACCCCGTTGCGGTAAACGTGGCCGTCCTGGATGAAGAGAGTGTCCCCCGGTCCGGCCACCACGCGCTTGATGAAGGTCTGGGTGGACTCCTGGGCGGTGGGCTGGTCGCATGCCTGCCCCTGGCCGGAGTGGCCCTGCCCGCTGTTCCCGCACTCCGGGCTGTTGAAGTCGGCGCCATGGGGCGGGTGAAAGACGACGACGTCGCCGACGCTGGGATGGTTGGCCAGGCGATTGGTGAGCACGCGCTGGCCGGGGTCGAGCGTCGGGACCATCGACGAGCTGGGGATTCGGTAGGGCTTGACGATGAACGCCTGGATGAGGATCGCCAGCCCCACCGCGACCGCGACCGTCACCACGAGCTCCACCAGGGAGGCGATCGGGGATTTCTTCTTCTTGCGCGACGCGGACATTCGCCTGGGGGCTACAGGAAGCCGATCCGATTCGGGGGCCAGTAGGTGAAGAACGCCTTGCCGATCAGCCACGCCTTGGGGACCGGGCCCCAGTAGCGGCTGTCGAGGGAGTCAGGGCGATTGTCGCCCATCATGTAGTAGTCACCCTTCGGTACCGTGATGCTGGCACGGAAGTTGCATTCGCCGACGCCCTCGCAGGGGATCGTGTAGGAGCTGGCCTCGGCGCGCCCGTCGCGATACACGTGGCCGTTGCGGATCTCCAGGCGGTCGCCGGGAAGCCCGACCACGCGCTTGACGTAGGTCTGGGACGACTCGTGGGTCTGGGCGACGTCACAGGGCGCCGCGCCGTCGGCGCCGAGGCTGTTCTCGCCTTCCTTGGGGTTGGCGCACGTCTCCGACACCGGAGGATGGAACACGTAGATGTCGCCGACGTGCGGCGAGGAGAAGTGCATGCCCAAGCGGTCGACGAGGATGCGCTGGCCGACGCGCAGGGTCGGCACCATCGATGGGCTCGGAATCTCGTACGGCTTGACGATGAACCCCTGGATGACGATGGCCAGACCCAGGGCGATCGCGACGATCACGACCAACTCCACCACTGAGCGCGCCAGTGGCTTCTTGGTCTTCGTCACACTACTCGTCGTCCGTCGCTGGCTCTTCCTTGCCCGCCTCGGTCGCGTCAGCGCTGGCTGCGGGCTCGGATGCGTCGGTGCCTTCAGCGCTGGCTTCGGGCTCGGCCACCTCATCGGCGGCCGCCTCGGGCTCGGGAGCGGCCTCCTCAGCCGGTTCAGTCTCGGCCGGCGCGGCCTCTGCCGCGGGCGTCGCAGCCTCCGCGGGTGCGGCCTCGGCGGCGGGCGTCGCAGCCTCGGCGGGGGCGGCCTCTGCCGCCGCGGTCGCGTCGGCGGCCTCCTGGGCCTCCACGGCCTCGGCGACGGTCTCCTCGGCGGTCGCGCCCTCGGCGTCGACCGGGGTGGGCTCGCCGTCGGCGTCCGGCCCGTAGAGCAGCTCGCGCTCGACCGCGACCTCGGGTCCGGCGGAGCGGCGCTCGCGCACGCGGGCACGCTTGCCGATCCGTCCGCGCAGGTAGTACAGCTTGGCGCGGCGCACGTCGCCGCGGGCCGCCACCTCGATGCGCTCGATCTTCGGCGAGTGCAGCGGGAACGTCCGCTCCACGCCCACTCCGAAGGACTGCTTGCGCACGGTGAAGGTCTCCCGGGCGCCATGGCCCTGGCGCTTGATGACGACGCCTTCGAACACCTGGGTGCGGCGTCGCGTGCCCTCGATGACCTGGAAATGGACGCGAAGCCGGTCGCCGGCGTCGAACGCCGGAACGCGGCGGAGCTGCGATCGCTCCAGGCTGTCGATGACTGTGCTCACGGGGGACTGACGTTGGTACTGCCGAGTTTGCCTGGCGGCGGCCGTGCAGGCCAATCAGGCCGCGTGCGCAAACGCGCCTCCGCCCATGCGGCGGTTTATGGTAGCGGGTCCCTGACGGAGGCGATGTTGGCGGTGCGCTAAGCCCGGATCCGCCGATCGGCCTAGTTGCGCGGACCCTCCGGGCCCCCGGGCCCGGCGGCCCGGGCCCGGCTCTGAGCCAGGCGCCACTCCGCGATCCGGGCGTGGTGCCCGGAGAGCAGCACCTCGGGCACCGGCCAGCCCCGATGCTCGGCCGGCCGGGTGTAGTGGGGGTACTCCGGTCCGCCCTCCAGGGCGGCGCTGAACGACTCCTCCAACGCCGAGCGCTCGTCACCGAGCGCCCCGGGCTGCTTGCGCAGCACGGCGTCGCAGACCACCATGGCCGCCAGCTCGCCGCCGGCGAGCACGTAGCGCCCGATCGAGATCCGGTCCGAGGCGAAGTGCTCGACGATGCGCTCGTCAAAGCCCTCGTACCGGCCCGACAGCAGCGTCAGGGCCGGCTGCGCCGCCAGCTCGTCCACGAGCGCGTCGTCCAACAGCCGGCCGCTCGGGTCCAGGGCGACCACGCGCCGCCGCGCCGGCAGCTCCACCGGGTCTGAGTCGTAGCGGGCGCGCAGCGCGGCCTCCACCACGTCGACGCGCAGCACCATCCCGGCGCCGCCGCCGAACGGAGTGTCGTCGACCTGGCGCCCGCTGAGCGGGGTGTGGTCGCGGTAGTTGACGCGGTGCAGCTCGTGGCCGAGGGCGAGGGCGTTGGCCACGTGGCGCTGGGACAAGAACCAGTCAAACGCCTCCGGGAACAGCGTGAAGACGTCGATCTCCATCAGGTCTCGCCCAGAAACGCCAGGTCCACGTCGATGACGCGGGCGTCCAGATCGACGTCGCGCACGGCATCGCGGACCAGCGGCACGAGCAGGTCGGGTGCGTCGCCGGACCGCGTGACCTCCAGGACCTCGCACGAGGGCAGGGCGAGCAGCCGGGCAACGACGCCCACCTCCCGCTCCCCGTCGCGGACGGCACAGCCCTCCAGATCGGTCGCCCACCACTCGTCCTCGTCGAGGTCGGGGGCGCCGGTCCGCGCCACCAGCAGCTCCTGGCCGCGCAGCGCGTCGGCGGCGGCGCGATCCTCGCAGCCCTCCAGACGGACGATCGGCCGCCCGTCGTGGCCGGCGAGGCGCACGATCGTGTGGTCGACATCGCCGAGGCGAACCTCGGCGCCCATCTCCAGCAGCGCGGCGACGGGGTCGGCAACGTGGAAGCTGCCGTCGAGGCCATGCGGGCGGCCGACGACACCGGCGCGCAGCCAGTGCTCCGTCTCGGTCACCGGCTCAGTCGTCGACGATGTCCACGAACACGCGGCGCTGCTCCTTGACGGCGGCCACCTTGACCACCGTGCGCAACGCCTGCGCGGTCCGCCCGCCGCGGCCGATCACGCTGCCGTAGTCGTCCTGGTCGACGGACAGCTCGAGCACGAGCGTGCCGTCGTCCTCCTCGACCTCGGTGACCCGCACGGCGTCGGGGTGCTCGACGAGCCCCTTGGCCAGGTACTCGAGGAAGGCCTTCACGAGCGGCGGGCTACGAGATGCCCTGAGTGCGCAGCAGCTTGCGAACGGTCTCCGACGGCTGGGCGCCGCGGGCGAGCCAGTCGCGGATGCGCTCCTCGTTGAGCACGATCGTGGACGGATCGGTCTGGGCGTTGTAGTGACCGACGGTCTCGATCACCCGGCCGTCGCGCTTGGCACGCTGATCGGCGACGACGACGCGCCACACGGGATTCTTGCGCCCGCCGATGCGGGTGAGTCGAAGTCTGACTGCCATAAGCGAGCGATGAGGTTAGCGTGCTTTGCCCGGGAGCGTGGCCCGCAGTGCGCTATCGACCCTGTCGCATCATCGCGCCGAGGTCGGGCATCCGGCCCTGCGCGACCTGGCGCATGACCTTGCGCATCTGCTCGAACTGCTTGATGAGCGCCTTGACGGCCTGGACGTTGGTGCCCGATCCCTGGGCGATGCGCAGCCGCCGCGAGCCCTTGATCAGCTCGGGGTGGCGCCGCTCCTGGGGGGTCATGGACAGGATGATCGCCTGGAGGCGGTCAAACTCCTTCTCGTCGACCTTGACGCCCCGCAGCTCCTTGCCCATGCCGGGGATCATCCCCAGCAGCGACTGGAGCGGTCCCAGCCTGCGGATCTGGCGCATCTGCTCCAGGAAGTCGTCAAGACCGAACTCCTGCTTGCGCAGCTTGCGCTCCAGCTCGGCCGCCTGCTGCTCGTCGTAGCTGGACTCGGCCTTCTCGATCAGCGTCATCACGTCGCCCATGCCGAGGATCCGCTGGGCCATGCGGTCTGGATGGAAGCGCTCGAACTGGTCGAGCTTCTCGCCGGTGGACGCGAACAGGATCGGCTTGCCGGTCACCGCCTTGACGCTGAGGGCGGCGCCGCCGCGCGCGTCGCCGTCGAGCTTGGACATCACCACGCCGTCGAAGTCGACGACCTCGGCGAACTGCTCGGCGACGTTGACCGCGTCCTGTCCGGTCATGGCGTCGACGACGAGCAGGATGTCGTGGGGATTGATCGCCTTCTTGATGTCGGCCAGCTCGGTCATCAGCTCCGTGTCGACGTGCAGCCGGCCGCTGGTGTCGACGATGAGCACGTCCTTTCCCTCGGCGCGGGCGCGGTCCGCGGCCCACTTGGCGATGTCGACGGGGTTGCGGTCGGTCCCCTGCTCGTAGACGTCGACGCCGGCCTGCTGGCCGACCTTGATCAGCTGGTCCACGGCGGCCGGCCGGTAGACGTCGCATGCGGCCACCGCGACCGAGGAGTGATGCTCGGTGCGCAGGTAGCGCGCCAGCTTGCCGGTGGCGGTCGTCTTGCCCGAGCCCTGCAGGCCGGCCATGAGCACGATCGTCGGCGGCCGCGGCGAGAACGACAGCTCGCGCGCGGCGCCCCCCATCAGCTCGGTGAGCTCGTCGGAGACGATCTTGACCACCTGCTGGCCCGGATTGAGCTTCCCGACGATGTCGGCCCCCAGCGCGCGGTCCTTGACCGCGGTGGTGAAGCTCTTGACGACCTTGAAGTTGACGTCGGCCTCGAGCAGCGCGAGGCGGATCTCGCGCATCGTCGCGGTGATGTCGGCCTCGGTCAGGGTGCCGCGACCGCGGACCTCGGACAGGGTCGCCTGGAGCTTCTCGGCAAGGGAATCGAACATGCTGGTTCTGGCTGCTGAGGCTACTAGGCGCGGGTTGCGCTCAGGCGCGGACCGGTCGCGATGCCCGGCGACCCCTCCTATTCGCTCACCAGTGCGGTCGCCCCCTTGATGTCGACGACCTCGACGCGTGCCCCCGGCTCGATGTCCTCGTCATCGTCAAGCGAGCGAGCCGTCCAGACCTCACCCTCGATCCTGACCAGTCCGACGCCCTCCGCGTTGGCGACGCGCTCGAGCACGATCGCGCGCTTTCCGATCAGGGCCGCTCCCCCGGTTCTGATCGCCGCCGGCATGCGGGTGTGCGAGCGCACGATCGGCCGCAGCAGCACCAGCGACATGATCGAGGCGACGATGAAGACGATCACGCCGGCGGCGGAACCCGCCACCCCGGCCCCGGCCGCGGCGAGGGCTGCCCCGAGTGCGAACGGCGCAAGGAAGAAGCCGCCTGCGAGGGTCTCACCGACGCCGAAGGCGCACGCCAGAATCACCCAGAGGACCCATCCGGCCATGTGCCGCCAGCGTAGCGCGGCGACCGCCCCGCGAGATCACTTTCTGGTGTCGCCGGCGAGGCGGGTCAGGACACCAGCGCGCGAGCGAACTCGCCGGCGTCAAACGGCCGGAGGTCCTCGAGCTGCTCCCCCACCCCGATGAGCTTGACCGGGATGCCGAGCTCCTGGGCGATGGCAAGCGCGATCCCGCCCTTGGCGGTGCCGTCGAGCTTGGTCGAGCACGAGCCCCGAGACGTCGATCGTCTCCGAGAAGGCCTTGGCCTGGCGCAGCCCGTTCTGGCCGGTGGTGGCGTCGACCGTGAGCAGCGTCTCGTGGGGAGCCTCGGGGATCTGCTTCGCGATCACCCGGCGCACCTTGGCCAGCTCGGCCATCAGATTGTCCTGGGTGTGCAGCCGGCCGGCCGTGTCGATGAGGACCACGTCGGCGCCGTCGCGGCGCGCGGTCGCGATCGCGTCAAACGCGACCGAGGCCGAGTCGGCGCCCAGGCCGCCCTTGACGAAGTCCACCCCGGCGCGCTGCGCCCACACCTCGAGCTGCTCCACCGCGGCGGCGCGGAACGTGTCGCCGGCGGCGAGGACCACCGAGCGGTTGAGCTCCTTGCTCAGATGCCAGGCGAGCTTGCCCAGCGTCGTCGTCTTGCCCGTGCCGTTGACCCCCGCCACCAGGATGACGGTGGGCTCGGCGCGCAGGTCGATCGTGTCATTGCCGGTCTGGGCGATCTCGGTGAGCAGCTCCACCAGCCGGTCGGAGAGCTGCTGGCCGCCGGTGAGCTTGTTCTCGGCAGCCTCCTGCTCAAGCTGGGCCACGACCTTGGCGGTCGTCTGGGCCCCGACGTCGGCGTAGATCAGCGCCTCCTCCAGGCGCTCCCACGTCTCGTCGCTGAGATCCTCGAACAGCGTCGCCTGGATCTCTGTCTGCAGCGCCTGGCGGGTCTTGCGCAGGCCGTCACGCAGCCGGCGAAAGCGGCCCACACGGCGCTCGGGCTCCTCGGGCGCCGCCGCCGGATCCGTTGCTGTGGCTCCGTCGATGATGAAGAGCTCCCGCCAATCGTGCGCCATGACGGCGGCGACGTTATCAGCGGCAGCTCAGGCGGCAGCGGCCCGCGCCTCGGTGTCCGTCGGGCCCTCGCTGTTGGACAGCTTGCGCGAGATGACCTTGGAGATGCCGTCGGAGCCCATCGAGACGCCGTAGAGCGAGTCGGCGGCCTCCATCGTGCGCTTCTGGTGGGTGACCACGATGAACTGGGCGCGCGAGGAGTACTGGCGCAGGAGCGCGAGGAAGCGGTCGATGTTGAGGTCGTCCAGCGCCGCCTCGACCTCGTCGAGGATGTAGAAGGGGCACGGGCGGGCGAGGAACACCGCGAACAGGAAGGCCAGCGCTGTCATCGACTTCTCGCCGCCGGAGAGCAGCGACAGGCGCTTGCACTCCTTGCCCGCCGGCGTGATCTCGATCTCGACGCCGAGCAGGTCCTCCTCGGGCTCGACGCCGTCGTCGTCGGGACCGTCGCCATCCCCTCCGTCGGAGTCGGCGTCGGCCTCGGGGGCCTCCTGGCCACCGATCACCCGGGCCGGCCCTTCGCGCTCGGAGACCAGCCGCAGCCGTCCCTCACCACCGGGGAAGAGCTGGCCGGCGAGCTCCTCAAAGGCGGTGGCCGTGGCGGCGAAGGTCTGCTCGAACGTGGTGCGGATCTGCTTGTCGGTGTCGGCGATGAGCTTCTCGAGCTCGCGCAGGGCGGTCTCGAGGTCGGCGCGCTGGGTCTCGAGCTCCTCGACGTGAGCCACGGCCTCGGCGTACTCCTCCTGGGCCAGCGGGTTGACCGGCCCCAGCTGCTCGCGCCGGCGCGCGACCCGCTCCAGGCGGGCATCGAGCGTCTGGCGCTCCTCGTCTGACAGCGCCTCCTCGGCGGGCTCGGCGGCCAGCTCGAGCCGCTGGGCGATGCGGCGCAGCTCCGCCTCGGCGTCCCCGGCCTGGTCACGCGCGCGCTGCAGGCGAACCTCGGCCTGGGTCAGCGTCTCGTTCTCCTGGCCGATCTTGGCGTGCAGCTCGGCCTCCTGCTGGGCGCAGGTGCGCAACTCGAGGGCGACATGCTCCCCGGCCTGACGATCGGCGGCCAGCGCCTCGTCGAAGCTCTCCAGCCGCAGGGCGATCGCGCCGGCCACGTCCTCCAGGGCGGCGATGACCCCGGCCACCGCGGGCACCAGCGCCTTGTCGCGCGCGACGCCCGCCCGCACCCGGTCCAGGCGCTGCGCTCGCTCGGCGCGCTCGCGCTCCACGCGCTCGAGCATCCGGCGCTCGGCGGCCAGCTCCGCCGCCAGCTGCGCGCGGCGATCGACCCCGTCCCCACCCACCCCGTCGTGGGGAGCGGCGCGGCGGCGCTCGATGAGTGCGGTGATCCGCCGCTCCTCCTCACGCCGCTCGTCGAGCGTGCGGACGGCGGCGCGGTGGGCGCTGGTCAGCCGGTCGCGCGCGGAGTCGGCCTCCGCCATCCCGGCGGTGGCCCGCTGCACCACGGCGCGCGCGTCGACCTCGGCCTGGGCGGCGCGCTCTGACTCGGCGATGAGCTGCTCGCGGCGGTTGCGCTCGGCCAGGACGCGCTCCTCCCCCACCGCCGGGGCCTGGCGCAGCTCGCGGGTGCGCGCCGACCAGACGCGTCCGCCGCGCGTCACCGCGACGCCCTGGAACTCCGCGGCGACCTGGTCGAGGTCCTCGACGACCCAGGTGTCGCGCAGCAGCGCTCGGGCCAGCGCCAGCGCGCCGCCCTTGGCCCGGACGTGGTCCACCAGCCGTGCCGCACCTGGCGCGGGCGCCGCAGCGTCGTCATCGCCCTCGGCGGTGGCACCGTCGCCGATGACGAGCGTCCGCCCGCCATCGGCCCCGGCACGGTCCAGCAGCGTTGCCGCCGCCGGGCGATCGTCGACCACGGCGGCGCGCAGGCGGCCGTCGAGGACGGCCGCGATGGCCAGCTCATAGCCGGAATCGACGTCGAGGTCGTCGGCGAGCGCGGCCGCGCCATGGGGCGCGCCGGCGTGATGGCGCAGGAACTGGTTGACGGCGGCGAGCTCGCCGCCCACGCGCGCGGCCTCGCGGCGAGCCGCCTCCACGCCACGCTCGGCGTCGCGCACCTCGCCGCGGACCTGTTCGGCCGCGGCTTCCGCCGCCTCGCGCTCGGCCTGCGCCGCGGCCACCACCTCCGAGTGCTCGGCGACGCGGCGCGCGGCGGTGGTGAGCTGCTCCTCAAGCTCAGCGAGCTGGCGTACCAGCTCGGTCTCGCGGTCGCGGTCCAGCGCCGCCAGCGACTCCTCCAGCCCCGCCATCCGCCCCGCGGCCTCGGGGTCGTCCTGGTCCGCGGCGGCCTCGGCGGCGAGCGCCGCCTCGATCTCCTGGTAACGGGCCAGCCGGTCCCGCACGGAGCCGGCGGCGCCACGTGCCGACTCGGCGCGGTAGCCGATCCGCTCGGCGGCGCCCCGCGCCGCGTAGGCGCGACGTGAGAGCTCCTCGCGTTGGGCGCTGCGCGCGGCCAGGGCCTCCTCGGCGGCGTCGCGGCGCTTGGAGACGGCCTCGAGCTCGGCCTGGAGCGCTCGCCGGCGCTCGCGGACCTCACCCGCCGTGGCCTCGGCGCAGGCCATGTCGGCGCGAGCGCCCCGCACGTCGTCGCGGGCCAGCTCCCAGCGGATCTCCAACGACTGGCGCTCGAGGCGCTCGTGCAGCTCGGCCGCCTCGGCCTGGCGCTTGAGCGGACGCAGCCGCGACCGGGCCTCGCGCTCGACGTCGAGGGCGCGGTCGAGGTTGTCCTGGGTCCGGGCCAGCTTCAGCTGCGCCCGGCGGCGGCGCTTGCGGTGCTTGCCCAGGCCGGCCGCCTCCTCGATGAGCAGGCGGCGATCGCGCGGTTTGGAGGTGACCAGCGACTCGACCCGGCCCTGGGAGATGACCGAGTGCATCTCCTTGCCCAGGCCGGTGTCCGACAACAGCTCGACGATGTCGACCAGGCGGCAGCGGGCGCCCGCGAGGCGGTACTCGCCCTCGCCGGCGCGGTCGAGCTTGCGGTAGATCGAGATCTCCGGAACGCCGAGGCCGAGGCTCCCCTCGCTGTCGTCGAGGACCAGCTCCACCTCGGCGTGGCCGCCGGCCTGGCGGCCGGGGGCGCCGCCGAAGATCACGTCCTGCATCGATTGGCCGCGCACGGCACCGGGGGACTGCTCGCCCAGGGCCCACAGGACCGCATCGGTCACGTTGGACTTCCCCGAGCCGTTGGGCCCGACGATCACGCTCACGCCCGGGCCGAACTCCAACTTGGTCCGGTCCGGGAAGGACTTGAAGCCCTTGACGGTGATCGACTTCAGATACACGGCGCCGGCGGGTGGGTGGGGTCCGATATGGGCTGCGATACGCGGGCACCGCCGTCATCGGGTCTCACGTGGACATGGCCTCCAGGGCCGACTGCGCGGCCTCCTGCTCGGCGTCCTTCTTGGAGCGTCCGACGCCGGAGCCGATCTCCTTGCCGCGGATCGTGGCCTGCACCGTGAAGGTGCGGTCGTGCGGGGGCCCCTGCTCGTCCACCACGGCATAGCTGACCAGCTCGCCGCGCCGCGCCAGGCGCTCCTGGAGCGCCGACTTGTAGTCCACCGAATGCTCCAGCGCGTTCTCGATCTCCGGCGCGAAGGCGCCGACCACCACCTCGGCGGTCGTGTCGTAGCCGAAGGTCAGATAGCAGGCGCCGATCACCGCCTCGATGACCGAGGCCAGGACGCGCTCGGTCGAGATGAGCGCCTCGAGGCCCGGCGCCGCTGAGTCCGGCGCCGCCGCGCGCAGGCGCCCCGGCACGCCCAGGCGCTCGGCCACCGCCCGGCAGGAGCGGCCCGAGACGGACTGCGCCCGGATCTTGGTGAGGCGTCCCGGCCCGAACCGCTCGGCGTCCAGGCGCGGGAACAGATGCGTGGTCACGGCCAGCCCCAGGACGCTGTCGCCCAGGAAGGCGAGCCGCTCGTAGGACTCCGAGCGGCGCGTCGTCCACGACGAATGGGTGAACACCGACCGCTGCAGGTCCGGCCCCAGCCGGTCGAGCATGCCCGCCAGGGTCGCACCAGGCTCCGGCGGGCCGGGCGGGTCGGTCGGTATCCCGGGCGGGGTGTCCGGATCCGTGCGCTGGGGTTGTGGTGTCACTCAGTGTCAGTGGATTGGCCCGCGGTCGCCGGCAGAGCCCCGCTGGCGAGCACGAAATCGACCGCTTGGCCGACGGTGAGGATCCGGCTGGCTTCCTCGTCGGAGATCCGCACGCCGTAGGAGTCCTCAAGCTCCTGCACCAGCGTGTAGAGATCCAGCGAGTCGGCTTCCAGATCCTCACGGAAACGGGTCGACTCTGAGATCGAGCCGGGGCTGACCTCCAGCTCGTCGACCAGATGTGCGCGGATCAGCGAGAAGACTTGCTCTCGATTCATCGGCGCCACACCGTAGACGTCAGCCCGGACGCGCAGTGCCTGGGCTTACTGACCATCGCCGTCCTCCTCTCCCCCGTGTCCGGGGGTTCGCAATGCGCCGGCGGCCTTCAGGGCGGCTCGCGTGGCGCTGATGACATCTTCCTCCACTCCGCGCGCGGCCACCTCGATGGCCCGCGCGAAGCCCCTGCGGCTGAAGCGTCCGTGGGCCACGACGCCGAGCTGGCGCAGACCCAGCATGTAGGCCCCGCCGGGGCCCTCCGGGTCGATCTCGTCGCGCAGTCCCTGGATCGCCGGGCGCAGCAGCCAACCGCCGAGCTTGGCGCGCGTCGAGCCCATCGCCACGTCGCGGATGGCGCGCAGCGTCCGGCCGGAGACGCCCTCGATCAGCTTGAGCGTGATGTTGCCGGTGAAGCCGTCCATGACGACGACGTCGGCGGCGTCCTCGAACACCTGGGTGCCCTCGATGTTGCCGACGAAGTTCAGCCCAGTGCCGCCCTCGCCCGCGAGCTGCTCGTGCACCTCCACCAGCTCGGGCGTGCCCTTGACCGCCTCCTCGCCGTTGGAGAGCAGCGCCACCCGTGGCGAGGAGATGCCGAGCACCGCCTGCGAGAACGCCGAGCCCATGTGCGCGAACTGGACCAGATGCTCGGGGCGGCAGGTGACGTTGGCGCCCACGTCGAGCAGCATCACCGGGTGGCCTCCGGGAACGGGGACGGGCAGGGCCAGCGCCGGGCGATAGATCCCGCGATCGCGACGCATGTTGAACAGGCCGGCGGCCAGCGCCGAGCCGGTCGAGCCTCCGGAGACCAGCGCCTGCGCCTGACCGGCGGCCACCGCCTTGGCGGCCTGGACGATCGAGGCCTCGGGCGTCGAGCGCACGGCGAAGGCCGGGTCCGCGGCCTTGGCGATCGAGACGGGGGCATCGACGATCTCCACCCCGTCGGGTACCGCTCCGATCTCGCCGGCGGGGCCGAACAGGAGCACCTTGGTCCCTGCGGCGGCGGCGATGGCGGCTCCGGCGGCGACCTCGGCGGGGCCCAGATCCGCCCCGCCCGCATCAACGGCGACGGTCACCATGAGGTGGGTGGGCTAGGCCGACTGGTGGCCGGTGTCCGCGATGACCTCGCGGCCCCGGTAGCTCCCGCAGACCGGGCACACGCGGTGCGGTATCCGGGGGCTGTGACACGTGGGGCAGGCGTTATAGGTGGCCGCCTTGACCTTGTGCTGCGAGCGTCGTTGCGTCGTGCGCGCGTGAGATTGCTTCTGCTTGGGGACCGCCATGCGAGGCAGGAGGCTAGCAGGCGGGGGTGTGGCTAGACGCGTCCGGTGTCGGTGCGCGTCCCGCGCCGTGGGGGCGCGCCCGCGACCAGGTGGCGGCGCAGAAGCGGCGTGACCTCTGCGGCGCGCATCGGCGGCCCGAGCTGGAAGCCCTGCGCGTGCGAGATGCCGTGGGCGAGCAGGAAGTCGAGCTGGGCCTCGGTCTCCACCCCCTCGGCGACGATGTCGGTGCCGCACGCCGACGCCAGGTCGAAGACCGCCTCCAGGAGCTTGACCGCGGTGCTGTCGCCGGGGACGTCGACGAGCATGCCGCCGTCGACCTTGATCACGTCGAAGCCGAGATCGAGCAGCCGCGACAGCGATGAGTAGCCGGCGCCGAAGTCGTCGAGCGCCATCGGGAACCCGGCGGCGCGCAGGTCCTCGATGACCTCGAGGGTCTCGGCCGAGTCCACCGACCATGCGGACTCGGTGAGCTCGATGGCGAGGTTGCCAGGCGAGAGCTCTGACTCGGCCACCCGGCGCAGTAGCCCCACCGCGAAGTCGGGGGCCAGCAGCTGGTGGGGCGAGATGTTGACGCCGATGATCGGCCCCAGGTCCTCCCCCTGCCATTCCCGCGCCTGACGACAGCACTCGTCCAGCACCCAGGCGATGAGGTCGTCGCCCACGGTCGTCTGGTCGGCGAGATTCATGAATCCGTCGGGGGTGAGCAGGCCCCGGTCGGGGTGGCGCCAGCGCAGCAGCGCCTCCAGGCCCGAGATCTCCCGGCTGGGGCCCAGCAGCCACACGGGCTGGTAGTGGATCTCCATCTCGCCCGCGTCGATCGCGCTGCGCAGCTGTGCGGTCATGCTCGAGCGGCGCGAGGCGAGCGCGTCGGAGCGTTGATGAAAGATGAGGCGACCGCCGCCGGCGGCCTTGGCCCGGTACATGGCGACGTCGGCGTGGCGCAGCAGCGCCTCGGTGTCGGCGGCGTCGTCCGGATACAGGCTCACGCCGATGCTGGCGCCGGTGCGGACCTCGGTGCCGGCCACCACAAACGGCTCGAGCAGCGCGCTGAGGAGCTTGCCGCCGACGCTCTCGGCCGCCGCGGTGGGATCATCGGAGAGGTCGCCGAGGAGGACCAGGAACTCGTCGCCCCCCTGCCGGGCCAGCACGTCGGAGTCGCGCAGGACCCCGCGCAGGCGGGCCGACACGTTGGCCAGCAGCCGGTCGCCGGCGGCGTGGCCGAGACGGTCGTTGACCTCTTTGAAATCGTCGAGGTCGACGAACATGAGCGCGGCCGCCCCGCCGGCGCGCCGGGCGCGGGCGAGGGCGAGATCGATCTCCTGCTCGACGAGGATCCGGTTGGGCAGCCCGGTCAGGGCGTCGTGGTAGGCCAGATAGGCGAGCTGCTCCTCCCCCCGGCGCCGTTCGCCGATGTCGCGCACGATCCCGTAGAAGGACGGTCCCAGGCCGCCGGCGCCCTCGACCCGGGCCACGGTCAGCTCCACGGGGAACTCGCTGCCGTCGCTGCGCATCGCCGTCGTCTCGATGCGCCGCTCCAGCAGGCTCGAGCCCGGGTTGTCGCGGATCCGCTGGGCGAGGCTGCGATAGAACGCGCGGTTCTCGGGCGGCACGAGCAGGTCGGACACGTCACGGCCGAGAACGTCCTTGGCCAGGTGGTCGAACGTGCGCTCGGCGGCGGGGTTGAATTCGATGAGGCGGTCCTGCTCGTCGACGGCGACGACGCAGTCCAGCGTGGAGGCGATCACCGCGCGGTAGCGGGCCAGCGAGGATTCGACCGCGGTCATCTGGCGCGAGGTCTCGATCGCGAGGGCGGCATGGGCCGCCAGCGCGCTGAGCATCACGAGCTGCTGATCGTCGGGGCGCAGCCCGGAGAATGGCTCGTCCACCGAGATGATCCCGTACGGGCGCCCGCCCGAGCCCTCCAGCGTCGCGAACAGGGCGTCGTCGGTGCGCCAGCTCTCGCCGCTTGCCTCCGCTGCGCGGGCGTTGGGCTCGGGCCGGTACCAGGTGACGGTGGGATCGTCCAACGCGAGCGAGCCCTCGGGCAAGAAATAGACGCCGTGGCGGCGGAAGCGCTCGTCGAGCAGCGGCGTCCACGTCTCGGGCTTGGTGACCGACCCGAGCAGGATCTCGGAGGCTCGCTCGCTGCCGTGGACCGTGACCACTTCATAGAGGTCGCGGTCAGCCCGGTAGGCGTTGATCACGACGGTGGCAAAGCCGACGGCCTCAGAGACCGCCGAGGCGACGGCACGCAGCGTCTCCAGCAACGTCGGCTGGCGGCGGGCAATGCGTGCGAATTCCAGCAGCCCGCGAAGGGGCGCGATCGCCTCCCCAGTGCGACTGGGTCCCGACGATTCGCCGGCACGATGCATTCTCATCACCAATCGACAGAAATCCCTGCGAGCTTGAGGAAGTATGGACGCAATGCCCCGATGCAACGGGAATTTCCCACCAGCCGGCTCAACGGGTCCTCACCGATCAGTCGAAGTGAAGCTCAGATAACTTCGCCCAACGGGGGTCGGGCTCCTGCTCATGGGCGTGGTCGGGACCTGCCTCGTTGAGGTCGGCCCCGCAGACGGGACAGAGCCCGGCGCAGTCCGGGCGGCACAGCACTTGGGTGGGGAGGGTGAGCGCGAGGGCGTCGCGGGCCCACCCCCGCAGGTCGAGGACGCCGGCCTGCACGTAGGGCGACTCCAGCTCCTCCCCCTCCCCGGGCTGGGATACCTCGCGCGCCTGCACCTCGAACGCCCGCTGGGCGTCGTCCAGGCAGCGCATGCACGGGCCGGTGAGCGTGGCCTCAAAGCGCAGGCCCAGGGCGTATCCGGCGCCCGTCGTCCGCGAGACGTTGAGCTGCGCCGGGACGATGCTCGGCTCCACGAGGTAGCGCTCGCCGGCGAGCTCGAAGGGATCGATGCCGACGTGGAGATCGAGCCGGCGCCCTTCGCCGGACGTGAGCCGGAGACCCCCCAGATCAAATGTGTCGGTACGCAGGGGCATGTACACGAGATTAACCACTGCCACCGACGGGCCGCCGCCCGGTCTCAGCGCAGGTCGCGCTTGAGGATCTTGCCGGTGGCGTTGCGCGGAAGCTGATCGACGAAGACGACCTCTCGGGGAACCTTGTAGCGAGCCAGATGGGTGCGCACGTGGTCCTGGAGCTGGGCTTCTGAGAGCTCGGCGCCGGGCTCAAGGCTCACCACGGCGCGCAGGCGCTGACCGAACTGCGCGTCGGGGACGCCGACGACGGCCACCTCGCGGATCCCGGCCATGCCCGCCAACAGGTCCTCGACCTCGCCCGGGAACACGTTCTCGCCGCCGGAGACGATCATGTCGTCGTCGCGGCCGTCGACGAACAGCCGCCCGTCGGCGTCGAAGTGGCCGACGTCGCCGGTGGACATCAGGCCGCCGCGACGGTCCTTGTCGCCACCGCCCGTGTAGCCCTCGAAGAGCATCTCGGAGCCCACGAAGATCCGACCGCTGGCGCCGGCGGGCAGCTCCTCGCCGTGCTCGTCAAGGATCTTGACCACCGTGCCCCGCGGCGGCCGGCCAGCGGTGCCGGGCGCGGCCCGCAGGTCCGGCGGGCCCGCCACGGTCGCCCAGGCCACCTCGGTCGAGCCGTAGAGGTTGTAGAGCGCGTCCCCGAAGGCGTCCATGACCCGGTTGGCGAGCGGGCCGGGCAACGCCGAGCCGCTGACGGCGATCACCCGCAGCGACGAGGTGTCCAGGCGACGGCGCTGCTCGGGGTCGGCCTCGAGCATCCGCTGGAGCATCACCGGGACGACAACGAGCGCGTCGGCGCGATGGTCCGACACAGTGCGCACCGTCTCCAGGGGATCGAAGCGGCGGCGCAGCACGATCGTCGAGGACAGCGCGGTGGCCAGCAGCACGTGGGCAAAGCCCCAGGCGTGAAACAGCGGCGCGGCGATGACGGTCGTCTCGCGGGCGCGCAGCGGGATGGCTGAGAGCAGCGCCGCCATCGGGCCCATGGAGCTGGGCGCCGGACGGCTGGCCCCCTTGGGGGTGCCGGTGGTGCCGGAGGTGAGGATGACCGCGCGGCCGGCCACGGAGGGCGGGGACAGCGGGTCAGCCACGCGGGAGGCGACGAGCTCGGCCAGCGAGGTGTCGTCCGCGCCGGCGGCGTCGGTGACAAAGCAGGCCCGGGGGCCGCGGGCCTCCGCGATGGTGGCGGCGAACTCGTGGTCGTAGACGATGCCGTCGGCGCCCTCACGCTCCACCACCTCGGCCACCTGCGGGCCGGCGAAGCCGGTGTTGAGCAGCACGACGTGCACGCCGAGCTTGGAGCACGCGGCGGCCACCTCGATGAAGCCGCGGTGGTTGCGGCACATGACCGCGAGGCTCCGGCCCTCGGTCAGCCCGTGGCCGGCAAGGCCGCGAGCGAGCGCGTTGGTGCGCCGTTCGAGCTCGGCGAAGGTGAGAATCCCGTCATCGTCGATGACCGCCGCGGCGGCGGGGAACCGGGCGGCGGCGCCCATGACGCCCGCGGCCATCGTGGGCCCGAAGCGGTGCAGGCCCATGATCGCCCGCATCGCGCGATCCGGGCGTGAGGGTCGCAACATCCCGGCGCGCGCGAGCGTGCCGGCGACATGGATGCCATCGGAGAGAGCCACCGCCATCGCCACCATCCAATCATGGTCGCCTCTCTCACCAGATTCCGGGGCGGTGAGGCGGGTCCTGGGACCGTGGTCGGCGGATCTGGGACAGACGGCGCGAATGTCCGCCAGCGGCGATGATTAGCGCGATGTCGGACTGGTTTCGTACATACGGCTTCGCCCAGGTGCACGATGGGCTGCTCATCGGCGCCTATCCGCTGGACGCCGATGACATCCGGATGCTCGCCGCGATGTCGGTCCGGCAGGTGCTCAACCTCGTCGAGGACGCGGAGTACGGGCCGGGGCGGCGGTTCGTCGTCGAGGCGGCCCTGCGCGAGGCGCGCATCCAGGAGCATCGGATGCAGCTCACTGACTTCGGGCGCCTACCCTCCGACGCGCTCGAGGAGGCCGTGCGCATGGTCGTCGGCTGGCTGAAGGGCGGGGTCCCCGCCTACGTCCACTGCCGCGCGGGCTGGCAGCGCTCCGCCGCCGTGGCCGCCGGGGCGGTCGCCATCTACGACGGCATGGGCATCGACGAGGCCATGGCCTTCATCCAGGAGCGCAAGCCCTCCGCGGACCCCCTGCCGCATCAACGCGACGATCTCCGCCACTGGTGGAACGCGCGCAGCCATCTGCATCCCTCGCGCTAGCCGCGCCCTCGTTCCTTGCTCTGAAGCGTGGTCGGCGGCGCGTGCGTGGGCACGGCCGGAAGTCGGAGGGGACGTGCAGGTGGCGGCCCCGGTCGCCGCCGCGCTCGGGAAGGCCCGCGCGCCCTCTCTCGCCGTGCACCCACCCCCGGCGCGCGGCGGGACGGGTGCGCCGCACGCACGACCCTCGCCACGGACCCATGCGGGTGCACGCAACGCGCCCGCCCGCGGACTGCTACTCCGCGGCGCGGAGGCGGCGCGGGGGACGCGGTCGCTCGGCGAGGTCGGGGCCGAGATCGAGCTGGAGGGCCGCGTTCTGGACGGTGCGGGCGGAGACGGTCACGGGCTCGAGCTCGGGGAGCTCTGATCCCTCCGAGACCGCCCCGTGGTCCGCGAAGCGCCGCGCGCTGGGCAGCACCCGGGACTCGTAGGAGCCGATCGTCTCGTTGAAGGCGCTCACCGTCCGGTTCAGACGGGTCCCGAGGTTGGCGAGCAGGGTCGACATCTTGACCAGCCGCCCGTGGAGCTCGCGCCCGAGCTCGGAGATCTCCTGGGCCGACTCGGCGACGCGCTCCTGCTGCCACCCGTAGGCGACCGAGTACAGGAGCGCCAGCAGCGTCGTCGGGGTGGCGATGAGCACCCGCTGGGTCATGGCGTCCTGCATCAGCGTCGGGTCGGCCTCCAGCGCCGGCCCGAGCAGCGACTCACCCGGCAGGAACATGACCACCATGTCGGGGGTGGTGTCCAGCCGGGCCCAGTAGGCCTTGTCGGCGAGCGCCTTGACGTGCTTGCGCAGCAGGCGGGCATGGCCCCGCAGGAACTCGTCGCGCTCGACGGCGTCGCGCGCTTCATGGGCGTCGAGCATGCCCTGCAGCGGCGACTTGGCATCGACGACGACGTGCTTGCCGCCGGGCAGGTTGACCACCATGTCGGGGCGGAGCGTCGTCTCGTCGCCGGCGTAGGAGTGCTGCTCCACGAAGTCGCAATGCTTGAGCATCCCGGCGGCCTCGACGACATTGCGCAGCTGCATCTGGCCCCACTGGCCGCGGGCGTTGGGCTTGCGCAGCGCGGTGACCAGCGCGCCGGTCTCCGTGCGCAGGCGGTCGCTGGTCTCCGCGAGGGTGCGCAGCTGGGCGCTCATCTGCCCGCGCGACTCCCGCCGCTCCTGGTCCAGGCGCAGGAGCTGGCTGTCGACCCGGCCCAGCTGCTCCTTGAGCGGCGCCACCAGCTGCTCCACCGCCTGGTGACGCTTCTCCAGGTCTCCCTTGGCCTCCGCCTGGGCCGTCTGGAGCTGGGCGCGCGCCAGCTCGGTGAGCTGGGTCATGCTGGACTGCAGCGCGTCGGCGCTCATCGCCTTGAACGAGGCCGAGAGGCGCTCCTGGGCGTCATTGATGGTGGCGAGCTGCTCGACGGCCCGCGCCCGCTCCTGCTCGAGCTCCGTGCTCGTCTTGACCAGGCGGTTCTCCAGTTCACGCGACCGCACGGCGTCGATGCTGAGCGCGCGCAGGCGCGGCCGCAGGGCGACGGCCATGAGGACCGCGCCGATGATCACGCCGAGTGCAAGCCAGAGAGCGTTCATGAGCCGGTCGTTGAGCATGGCGCGCGACGCGGACGGAACCCGCACACTGCGACAATCCGGTATATGACCCCTGAGAGAATCCGCCGGCGCCTCGTCGTTCACGGCCAGGTGCAGGGAGTTTTCTACCGGGACTCAACCCGGCACGCAGCGCGCAACGAGGGCGTCTCGGGGTGGGCGGCCAATCGCAGCGACGGCAGCGTCGAGGTCGTGCTCGAGGGCCCGGCCGAGGCGGTCGAGTCGGTCGTCGGCTACTGCCGCCAGGGCCCGTCCTCGGCCGACGTCCAGGCGGTGGACGAGCACGAGGAGACGCCCGAGGGCCTGAGCGGCTTTCAGATCCGGTAGCTGAAGCGATGCTCCCCACCGATCATCTCCTGGCGTTCCTGCTCACGATCTACGTGCTCATCCTCGTGCCCGGGCCGAGCGTGCTGTTCGTGGTGAGCCGCGGCGTCGCGCTGGGGCGCCGGGCGGCCCTGGCCACCGTCCTGGGCAACACCGGCGGCCTCGCCTTTCAGGGCATCCTGGTCTGCCTGGGCCTGGGCTCGCTGCTGGCCCGCTCAGACGCCGTGTTCACGACGCTGAAGCTGATCGGCGCCGCCTACCTGATCATCCTGGGCATCCGGACGATCCGCGACCGCGGGCATCTCGCCGGCGCGCTGGGCGGGCTGGAGATGGAGCCGCGCAGTGTGTCGCGGATCCTGCGCGAGGGCTTCGTGGTGGGGGCGACCAACCCCAAGGGCCTGCTCATCTTCACCGCGGTGCTGCCGCAGTTCATCGAGCCCGCCCGCGGACACGCCACGCTTCAGCTCGGCACGCTCACGGCGATCTGCTGTGTGGTGGCGGTGCTGTCCGACGGCACCTGGGCGCTCGCCTCGGGCACCGCCCGGGAGTGGCTGGGCCGCTCGCCACGCCGCCTGCGCGCGATGAGCGCCGGCGGCGGGATCACGATGATGGCCCTCGGCGTCGCGCTGGCCCTCACCGGCCGCAAGCGTTGATCGCCGTACTGACGGGGCCCTAGGAGACTTCGGCGGGCTCGTCCTTGCCGGCGAGCCGGTCACGCCCGCGCTGAACCGCGGCGATGAACTTGGAGAGGTTGACCTCGAGCGTGTTGAGGATCTCGTCGGCGTAGTCCTCGGCGCCGAGACGGATCTCGCGCTCGCGACCGCGGGCGTCCTCGATGATGTCCTCGGCGGCGCGCTCGGCCTGCTTGGTGATCTCCTCCTCGGAGATCAGCCGCTCCTGGCGCTCGCGAGCCTCCTTGACGATCCGCTCCGCCTCACGCTTGGCTTCGGCCAGCATCTCCTGACGCTCCTTGACGATCCAGCGCGCCTGCTTGATCTCCTCGGGGATCGTGGCGCGCATCTGATCGAGGATGTCGTAGATCTCCTCCTTGTCCACGCGGACCTGATCGGTCAGCGGGACCGGCTTGGCGTTGTGGACGAGATCGTCCAGCTTGTCAATGAGTACTAGGACATCCATTTTGCGACCTCTGTTTCGTCAACGGCCGACCCGTTCCTTCAAGGCCTCCGCCACCTCGACGGGTACCAGATCGTCGATATCACCGCCGAATGTGGCGAGCTCTTTCACACCGCTCGACCTCAGGAAACTGTACTTGGGGGACGCCATGAGGTAAACGGACTCGATATCGGGGGCCTGCCGGCGGTTGAGCTGGTTCATCTCCAATTCGTACTCGAAGTCGGAGATGGCACGCAGTCCCTTCACGATTGCCATCGCCTTCTTCTCCCGCGCAAACTCGACCAAAAGGTTAGAAAACGTCTCGATGGCGACGTTGGGCAGGTCGCTGGTGGCGTTGGCGAGAAAGCGGATCCGCTCCTCGGCGGAGAACAGGGTCTGGCCCTTGCGCCACGGCAGGTTGACGATCCCCACGATGACCTCGTCGTACATGGCCGAGGCGCGGCTGATCACGTCGAGATGCCCATAGGTCACCGGGTCAAAGGTGCCGGGGCAGATGGCGATGCGGTTATCAAGCGGCATGGATCTGGATCAAGGTGTCGCCGTAACGGCGCTCGTCGAGCAGCGTCAGCTCCAGCCCGAGCGGGCTGCGCCGGTCGCTCTCTGCCACTACCCGGGCATCGCCCGCAAGTATCGGCATCAGTGCCGACGACAGCTCCCGTCCGAGGGTGCTCGCGTGGCGGTATGGAGGGTCGAGGAAGACCAGATCGTATTGACGACCGTCGCGAAGTGCGGCCTGGAGGAACCTCGCGGCGGGCTGGGCGACCACCTCGGCCTCCATCCGAAGGGCACCCAGATTCCGGTTGATCGCGGCCACCGCGGACCGCGCGCAGTCCACCAGGGTGGCCTCGCCGGCGCCCCGCGAGAGGGCCTCGATGGCCAGCGCGCCCGAGCCCGCGAAGAGGTCCAGGACGCGAAGATCGTCGACGTCGCCGAGGATGCTGAACAGCGCCTCGCGGACGCGGTCAGACGTGGGCCGGGTGGCCCGGCCCTTGGGGGCGACGAGCTCTCGGCCGCCGTGGGTGCCGGCGATGACGCGCATCCGTGGTGTCGATTGTGAGGCGCGCTGCGGGTGGGTTGTCTGCCTCGGGGGGTCTGCCCTGGGTATCAGCGCACGTCAACAGCGGGCTTAGGAAGGGTGGGCTGGAGCGTAAATGTCGGCTTTGCAGGGGGTTTTGGGAGATAACTCGTCTGTGAGCACGGTTCTATCCCATGACCCCGCTCCAGGCTCGCCGCAGACCTGTCGGCCGCCTTCAAAAGCCCGCCGTTGACGTTCGCCGAGGCCCAGGGCAGACGTTGAGAGCCCGAAACCAGCGTCGAAGCCCCAACCGACCCACCACCCACGCCTCAGGCCCGAATCGGCGCCCGCGCCTCCTCCCCGAACACCCCCGCCAGCGCCTCAGCGAGCAAGCGCGTGCTCGGGCGACTCCAGGTCGGGGTCCACGGTATCGATCCGCTCGGCGCGCATCCGCGCCCGCTCCTGGAGCTCGCGGTCGCGGGGCAACTCGGCCACGCGGAACTGCGCCAGGCCGCTCTGGCGCGTGCCCACGAGCTCGCCCTCCCCGCGGAGCTCGAGGTCGATCTCGGCCAGGCGGAAGCCGTCGGCTGTGCGTCGGCCAGCGCCCGCAGGCGCGCGCGAGCCCTTGGGCCCGAACAGCAGGCACAGCGACGCGTGCTCGCCGCGCCCGATGCGCCCGCGGAGCTGGTGCAGCTGGGAGATCCCGTAGCGGTCGGCGTCCTCCACCAGCATCACGGTGGCGTTGGGGACGTCGATGCCGACCTCGATGACCGTCGTGGCCACCAGCACGTCGGCCTCGCCCGGCGGCGAAGGCGCCGCATGACCTCGGCCTTGTCGGCCGGGCGCAGCTGGCCGTGCATCAGAACGACGCGGAAGTCGCGCAGCTCGCCGGCCGCGCAGACGCTCGAACTCGGCGGTGGCGGCGCGGGCCGCCAGTACCTCTGACTCGGACACCAGGGGGCACACGACGAAGGCCTGGCGCCCCGCGCGCAACTCCTCGCGGATGCGGTCATAGGCCCGCGCGCGCTCGCGCTCGGTGGAGCAGACGGTGGGTCTGGATCGGCTGGCGGCCCTTGGGCAGCTCGCGCAGGACGGTGAAGTCGAGGTCGCCGTACTGCGACAGCGCCAGCGTGCGCGGGATCGGCGTGGCGGTCATGTGCAGCACATGCGGGCTGCAGCCCTCGCCCGCCTTGGCGTCCAGGGCGGCCCGCTGGCGGACCCCGAAGCGGTGCTGCTCGTCGACCACCGCCACCCCAGCGAGGCGAACCGCACCGGGTCCTCGATCAGCGCGTGGGTGCCCACCACCAGCGACAGCTCGCCCGGACCCAGCTTGCCCAGCAGATCGGTGCGCCGGCGCCCGGGCGTCGACCCGGTGAGCAGGCCGATGGGGACGGCCTCGCCCGGGCATCAGCGCCTGGATGGTGGCGAAGTGCTGCTCGGCCAGCGGCTCGGTGGGCGCCATCAGCGCGCCCTGGTAGCCCTGCTCCACCGCGCGCAGCAGCGCGTAGAGGGCCACCACGGTCTTGCCCGAGCCGACCTCGCCCATCAGCAGCCGCTGCATCGGCCGGTCCCCGGCCAGGTCGGCGTCGACCTCCTCCATCGCGTGCCGCTGGTCCGCCGGTGGGGGCGAACGGCAGCATGTCGGCCAGCCAGCGCGCGCTGAGCTCGGGCGCGCCGTCGAGCACCGGCGCCTGGCTGCCGGCGCGCCGCAGCCGGCGGCGGCGCAGCAGCGCGAGCTGGACGAGCAGGAGCTCGTCGAAGGCCAGCCGGCGGCGGCCGATGCGCCTGCTCCTCGTCGCCCTCCAGGTGCACCGCGGTCAGCGCGCAGCGGCGGCCGGGGAGCCGCTCGGCCACGCGCAGCTCGGCGGGCAGCGGCTCGGGCACGTCGGCCAGGGCGCCGGCGTGCGCGCGCACCATGGCCAGGATCTGCGTCGAGGACAGCCCCTCGGTCGCCGGGTAGTGGGCGACGCCGTCGGCGCCGGCGCTGGCCTCGGTGGTCCGCGCGTGGCCCTGGACGCGGAAGCGGTTGCGCGCCTCGAACTTGCCGTGCAGCACCAGCCGCGTCCCCGCCGGATACTTGGAGGCCAGCCACGGCTGGTTGAAGAACGTGGCCTTCATCGCGCCGCGTGCCGTCGGCCACCGTGGCCTCGACGAGCGGCCGCATTCCGCGCCGCCGCACCGGCCGCGAGGCGATCGAGCGCACCTCCACCACGACGGTGGCGGTCTCCCCGGCGACGAGCTGGGCCACCGAGCGGGCCTCGCGCCGGTCGCGCGGCAGGTGCTCGAGCAGGTCCCCGACGGTGACCAGCCCCAGGCCCGCCGCGGCCTTCTCGGCCTTGGCGTGGTCAAAGCGCAGCCGCACGGCCAGCGCGGACGGGCGCGGGTAACGCACGGGCGCGTCGGCCAGCTCGTCGGGCGAGAGCTCCCGGGACTCGGAGAAGGCGGTGATGGACATCGGCGGCTGCGCCGGATGATGACCGGGACGGCGGTCAGCATCCGCGACTTACTCGGCCGAGAGCAGCCACCAGTAGCTGGGCTGCCCGCCCTCGGACAGCTCCAGCTCGGCCTCGCCGCCGGCGAGCGCCTCGACCGCGGCGTCGTCGAGCGGGGCGTCGGCGCCGCGCAGCAGGGTGATGAGCTCGGCGTCCTCGCCCAGCCGCGCCAGCACGTCGCGCAGGGTCGTCCTGGGGAGAGCCCCAGGCGACGATCTCGTCCTCCACGAAGCCGACCGCCTCGCCGGCCTGGAAGCGGCCCTGGGCGTCATCGCGGCCCGCCGGGGCGACCGCGCCGGTGCGGACGCGCTCCAGCGTCTCGATCATCGCCTCCGCGTTCTCGACGGCGCGGCGCGCCGGGTCCAGGCTGACCGCCGCGGCCAGGCCCGCCTGGGGTGAGCGCGAGGCGACGACGCAGACGGTCTTCTCCGACAGCTCGGCGGCGCGCTCGGCGGCCATGATGACGTTGGAGCTGTTGGGCAGCACGACCACCTCCTCGGCCGGCACGGCGTGGATCGCGGCCAGGAGGTCATAGGTGGAGGGGTTGAGCGTGGGGCCGCCGTCGAGCACGCGGAGGCCGAAGCCGGCGAACAGGTCCGCCATCCCCTCGCCGTTGACGACGGCCAGGCCGCCGCACACCGCCGGCGTGGCCGGCGCCTCCAGGCGGCGCGTCGCGGCGCTGGACCTGCTCGCGCATGTCGGCGACGTCGAGGTGGGACACGACGCCGGCGTCGGCGAACAGCGCGGTCGCGGCGTCGGGGTCGTCGGTGTGGACGTGGACCTTGAGCGTGGTCGTGGTCGCCGACCACGAGCACGGAGTCGCCGATCTGCTCCAGCTCGCCGACGTAGCGGCGCTGCTCGAGGCCGGTGCCGGTGACCGCGAAGTTGGTGCAGTAGCGGAACGTCGTCGACGCGTGCTGAGGGTGGGTCACCCGCGCGGCGCGGTGATGCTCGAGCGCCGGCGCCTCGGTGCCGCGCAGCGCGCCCACGATCCCGGCCAGCAGCACGGTCAGGCCGTAGCCGCCGGCGTCCACGACGCCCGCGTCGCGCAGGACCGGGAGCAGATCGGGGCCGCGCTTGACCGACTCCTGGCCGGCCTCCAGCGCGCTCTCGATCACGCTCGGCGATGGCGATGTCCTGCTCTCCGGCGGTGGCGTCGGCTCCGAGCCGCGCGTCTGGGATGTGCGCGATCTCGGAGGCTACGCGATGGGCCATCTCGCGGACCACGGTGAGGATCGTGCCCTCGGCCGGGTCGCGCACCGAGCCGTAGGCCTGGTCCGCGGCACGGGCGAGCGCGGCGCCGATCAGCACCGGGTCCACCAGCTCGCCGGGGCGGCTGATCAGCTCCTCGGCGGCGCCGCGGATGAGCTGGGAGAGGATGACGCCGCTGTTGCCGCGGGCGCCGAGCAGCGCGGCGCGGGCGACCGAGGCGACGATCTCGTCGCGCCCGATCTCGTCGATGGTGCGGCCCTCGGAGGCGTCGGCGAGCCGGTCGAGCTCGGTGAGCACGGCCCGCAGGGTGAGGACCATGTTGTCGCCGGTGTCGCCGTCGGCGACGGGGAACACGTTGAGGTCGTTGACCTCCTCACGCCGCGACTCCAGCGCCGCCAACCCTGCCTCGACCAGTGCACGGAAGCGCACGATGCTGGGATCGGAGATCCCAGTCTGATCGGTCGCTCGCCCGGGTGCGGCCACCGTCCGCTACTCAGCGGGCTTTGGTGATCTTGCCGGCTTTGAGGCAGCGCGTGCAGACGTACACGCGTCGCGGAGTCCCGCCGTCGTCGATGCGCACCCGCTGGAGGTTCGGATCGAAGCGGCGCTTGGTCGCGACCATCGAGTGGCTGCGGTTATGTCCGAACGACGGACCCTTGGCGCACACGTGACAAACTTTGGGCATCGCGGGCAGTATAGGAGACGGGGCGCGCCGGACCCCGGGACCCGTACCATCCGTATCTGATCGTGGATTTGAAACGAGCCAGCCGGGTAAGCAACCGCCCCAATGGGTTCTAGAGGGCAGTCCCGGGCAGAGCCCACCGACCTGCGCCTCCCGGATCGCTACCGGGTCCGTCGGCGCCTCGCCACCGGCGGCATGGCGGCGGTGTGGTGCGCCGAGGATCTGGTGCTGGGGCGCACGGTGGCGGTCAAGGTCCTGGCCGAGCGCTTCGCCCACGACGACATGGCGATGCGCCGGTTCAAGCGCGAGGCGCGCGCAGCCGCGCGCGCGTCAACCCATGCCCACGTGGTCACGATCTACGACGTCGGCGACCTGGAGGTCGACCCCCGTGACGTCGAGTCCAGCGCGCGCCCGTTCATCGTCATGGAGTACCTCGCCGGCGGCACGGTCGCCGATGCCATCCGCGTCGGCGCGGTGAGGCGCCAGGAGGCGATCCGCTGGATCCGCGAGGCCGCCTCGGCGCTGGATCACGCCCACGCCCGCGGGATCGTGCACCGCGACATCAAGCCCGCCAACTTCCTGCTCAACCGCAGCCGCGTCCTGCACGTCGCGGACTTCGGGATCGCCCGGCTGGTCTCCGAGGACACGATCACCAGCACCGGCGAGCTGTTCGGCACCGCCGCCTACCTGTCGCCCGAGCAGGCGCTCGGGCGCGAGGCCACCGGCGCGTCTGACCGCTACGCCCTGGCCGTCACCGCGTTCGAGCTGCTCGCCGGCGAGCGTCCCTTCGATGCGCCGCATTTCGCCGCCCAGGCGCGCCAGCACATCGAGGACGAGCGTCCCCACGCCTCAGATCGCGACCGGACGCTGCCCCAGTCGGTCGACGAGGTGCTGATGCGGGGCATGGCCAAGGAGCCCGACGAGCGCTTCGAGACCGCCGGGACTTCGTCGACGCGCTGGAGACGGCGCTGTCAGGCGGCGTCGCCGTGACCGCTCAGCGCATCACGTCGCCACGGCGCCGAGCCCGGACCGCCGGGCCCCTCGTCGGCGCCGGGGGCCTGGCTCGCAACGGCAACGGCAACGGGCACGGCGGGCGGGCGGGTCGGTCTCCCGGGCCCCGACGGCCTCCCGCGCCACCGGCTCCTGGCACCGCCCCACCCCCGCCCATGCGCAGCGGGCGACGGCCGGCACGGGCTCCTGGACCGCAGCCAGCACCATCGAGCGCGGATCCTCCGCGCGGCGGCGCACCGGACGGGCGCTCGCCCTGGTGGCGCTGCTGGTGGCGATCGGCGGCGTCGGGGCGCTGGCGCTGGCGGGGCTCGGCGGCTCCACCCGAGCCGGCCCGGCAGGCTTCGCACGCCGGCCAAGCGGACCACGACACATGCGCCCGCCGCCTCCAAGCCCAAGCCGCGGCCCCGCGGCCTCCGCACCGGCTCAGCAGTCCTCGACGCTCGACCACGCCGACCACCCCGGCTGCGCCGACCGCCCAGGAGCTCCAGCTCACCGGTCATAACGAGCTGCTCGCCGGCAACTACCCGCAGGCGATCACGACGCTGCGCAAGGTGATCTCGAGCGCCGACCCCACCAGCATCACCTATGCCTACGGCCTCTACGACCTCGGGGTGGCACTGCTGAAGTCAGGCGATCCCGCCGCCGCGGTGCCGATCCTCGAGCAGCGGCTCAAGATCCCCAACCAGACCCCGGTGGTGCAGCAGACGCTCGAATCAGGCGCTGCAGGCCAGCGGACAGGCGCCGGCGCCCGGGCCGGGTCAGGGCAACGGCCGGGGCAAGGGCCGCGGCCACGGTGGGACGGGCGGGGCGGGCGGGACGGTCGGGCGGCGCCGGCCTCGCGCCCCCGGGCAGGGCGGCAACGAGCACGCCAACTTCGTCGACTGAGCGCGGCGCCCCAGAGGGCGGCCCGCACCTAGATCGGAAGCCCGCCGTCTCGCGCTCAGCCGCCCGCTCGGCGTCCGGCCTCGCTAAACCGGGCGGCGCGCGAGTCGTCCGGCTGCCGGCCGGAGAGCTCGTCCTTGACGTCGAGGGAGGCCATCACCGCCTCCACGGCATGGCGGCCGCTGTCGCGTTTGGCGCCTCCGGCCACGCGGGCCAGCGCCTGATCCATGGTGTCGACGGTGAGCACGCCGAAGCCGCACGGCACGCCGGTGTCGAGACCCACCCGGGCGATGCCCTCGGCGGCCGTGGTGCACACGTAGTCGTAATGGTCGGTCTCGCCGCGGATCACGGCGCCGAGGCACACGACGGCGTCAAAGCGCCCGGACTCGGCGGCGTACTTGGCCACCAGCGGCAGCTCGAAGGCGCCGGGCACGGAGAAGCTGTCGACCGTGGTCACGCCCGCCTCGTCCAGCGCCGCCCGGGCGCCCTGCTCGAGCTTGTCGGCCAGCTCGGTGTAGAACCGCGCCACGCACAGCGCGACGCGCCGGTCAGCGGCCATCGCGCGCGGTGGCGGTCCTGTTCGTGCTCGCGCTCGCAGCATCTCCTCGTCGAGCGCCAGCCCCTGGTGGTGCAGGGTGTGGCCGAGCTTCTCGCGCTTGGCGCGCAGGTAGGCCTCGTTGTGGGGGTTGGGGGCGTGCTGGATGGGGATCTGGTCGGCGACCGACAGGCCATAGCCGGCCAGGCCGGAGATCTTCTTGGGGTTGTTGGTGAGGATGCGGATGCTCGAGAGCCCCAGGTCCACGAGGATCTGGGCGCCGATGCCGTAGTCGCGCAGGTCGGCGGGCAGGCCGAGGCGCAGGTTGGCGTCGACGGTGTCGAGGCCCTCCTCCTGGAGCTTGTAGGCCTTGAGCTTGTTGAGCAGGCCGATGCCGCGCCCCTCCTGGGAGAGGTAGAGCAAGACGCCTGAGCCCTCGTTCTCGATCATGGCCAGCGCCGACTCGAGCTGCTCGCCGCAGTCGCAGCGCAGCGAGTGAAAGACGTCGCCGGTGAGGCACTCGGAGTGGACGCGGACGAGCACGTCTGCCTCGCCGTCCACCTCGCCCTTGACCAGGGCGACATGGTGCTTGTTGTCCACCAGCGAGCGGTAGCCGACGGCGACGAAGTCCCCGAAGCGCGGTGGGCAGCTTGGTGGCGACCGACGCGCTCGACGAGCTTCTCGTGGCGGCGCCGGTAGGCGACCAGGTCGGCCACCGTGATCATCTTCAGGCCGTGGCGCTCGCAGTACCGACGAGGTCCGGCACCCGGGCCATCGTCCCGTCCTCGTTCATGATCTCGCAGATCACGCTGGACGGGTTCAGGCCCGCGAGCTTGGACGAGGTCCACCCCGGCCTCGGTCTGGCCGACGCGCTCGAGCACGCCGCCGGCCTTGGCCTTGAGCGGGAACACGTGACCCGGGCTGGACGAGCTCGCGCGGGCTTGACTTGGGGTCGATCGCCACCTGGATCGTGCGGGCGCGGTCGGCGGCCGAGATCCCGGTGCTGACGCCCGAGCGCGCCTCGATCGACACCGTGAACGCCGTCTCGAACGCGGACTCGTTCTTGGCCGCCATGAGGTCCAGGCCCAGCTCGTCGCAGCGCTCGGGGGTGAGGGCGAGGCAGATGAGGCCGCCCCCCTCCTTGCGCATGAAGTTGATCGCCTCGGGGGTGACGAACTGGGCGGCCATCGTCAGGTCGCCCTCGTTCTCGCGGTTCTCGTCGTCGCAGACGACGACCATCTTGCCCTGGCGGATGTCCTCGATCGCCTCTTCGATCGTGGAGAAGGCTGACTTGGTCGAGCTCATCGCGCGCTTGCCACCAGCCTCTCGACGTATTTGGCCAACACATCCACCTCCAGGTTCACGGTTGTCCCGACCTCGGCGTGGCCGAGATTCGTCCGTTCCAGCGTCTCGGGGATCAGCGAAACGGTAAACGATGCGTCTCCGATCCCGGCCACGGTGAGCGAGACCCCGTCGACGGTGATTGAGCCCTTGTGGACGACATAGCGCAGGATCTCTTCCCCGGCTTCGATCTCGACCCGGCGGGAGAACCCGTCGGCGGTGACCCCGCGCACGGTCCCGACGCCGTCGACGTGGCCCTGGACCATGTGGCCGCCGAGCCGGTCTGACAGCCGCATGGCCAGCTCGAGGTTGACCGGGGTGCCGGCCCGGGCCTCGGCCAGCGAGCTCAGCCGCAGCGTCTCGTTCATCACGTCGGTGGAGAACGCGGTCGGCTGCACGTCGGTCGCGGTCAGGCAGACGCCGTTGACGGCGATCGAGTCGCCCTCGGCCAGCTCGGCGGCCAGCGACGAGGAGACGATCAGGCGCACGCCGTCGGCGGAGCGCTCAACGTCCTCGATCCGGCCGAGGTCGGCGATCAGCCCGGTGAACATCAGCGCGTCGCCTACCACTTCCGGATCCGGGCCGAGACGAGCAGGTCGTCGCCGATCCGCTCGCACTCCAGGTCCTGCGGCGCGGACGGCGTCGGCGATCTGCTCGGCGCCCTCGCCCTCCAACGGATCGCGGGCGGTGCGCCCGCCGAGGATGAGCGGCGCCAGGAACAGCCGGATCTCGTCGATCTCGCCGGCGTCGAGGAACGCGCCGGCGAGACGCGGGCCGCCCTCGAGCAGGATCGAGGCGATGCCGGCGGCGCCGAGCTGGTCCAGCGCCGAGACCACGCGCGCGGGCTCGTTCTCGCCGGTGGCCACGATCACGTCGGCGCCGTGGGCCTCCAGCGCGTCGGTGGCGGCGCGCGGGGCGGCGCGGGAGACGACCACCGTCAGCGGGATCTGGCGGGCGTCGCGCACGAGTTGGGCGTCGAGCGGGAGGCGCCCCAGGGAGTCGAACACGACCCGCCGCGGCTGCCGCGTCGATGCCGGGGATCCGTGCGGTGAGCAGCGGGTCGTCGGCCAGGGCGGTGCCGACGCCGACGGCGACGGCGTCGCACTCGGCACGCCAGTGGTGGGCGCGCTCGCGGCTGGACTCGCCCGAGATCCACTTGGAGTCGCCGCGATGGGTGGCGACCTTGCCGTCGAGCGTCATCGCCGACTTGAACAGGATCCAGGGCCGGCCGGTGCGGGCGCGCTTGCGAAAGGGCTGGTTGAGCAGGCGGGCGCGGTCAGCCAGGTCGCCGTCGTCGAGCACCACCTCGACGCCGTCGTCACGCAGGATGCCCAGGCCGCGGCCCGAGGCGTGCTCGGAGGGGTCGTCGGAGGCGACGACGACGCGCAGGATCCCGGCCTGGCGGATGGCGTCGGTGCACGGCGGGGTGCGGCCGTGGTGGCAGCAGGGCTCCAGCGACACGTACAGGGTGGCGCCGGCCAGGTCGTGTCGCCGGCGGCGCGGATGGCCTCGACCTCCGCGTGAGGCGCGCCCAGCTCGCGGTGATAGCCCTCGCCGATCGGCCCATCGAGGTTGGCGATCACCGCGCCCACCAACGGGTTGGGGCTGACCCTGCCGCGGCCCTGCTCCGCGATCTCGATCGCGCGAGCCAGGTGGCGGCGATCGGTATCGGCGATGGTTGTCATTGGCGCTTCGGAGCATAGTTCGGGGCACATTTACCGCTCATAAGTCGGTAGACGCTCATCTCGGGGCCGGGCCGCGCGTACTGGCGCGGGGTAGTAGTCGATCGACCAGTCGAAGTTGAAGGGGACGGCGCGGTTGCCCATCGCGAACGGGCTGATGTGGAACATCAGCCGCGCCTGGTTGGACAGCGCGGCGTAGTAGGCGATCGCCGCCGGGGCGATCTTGGGCTGGGCGAAGGACCGCCCCGCCTGCAGGCGACCCGATCACGACCCAGCAGTAGCCGCCGTTCTCGTACTCCTGGAGCAGCTCGGGCCGCAACGTCCGCTCGTACTCGTCGATCGCGACATAGCGGTGCTCGCCCAGCGGGAGGTGGGCGCCGTGCTGCGTCGACGTCGGTGACGTAGGGGTTCCACAGCTGCCAGCGCGCGCCGGTGGGCGTCCACTGCAGCGAGCGCCCGATGTCCTGCCCCCAGTCGTTGGAGACGACCGGCTCCGCCACCACTCTCGCCCCGGCGGGCACGTGGCGGATCATCCAGGCCCGGGTGACGTTGCGCGTGTCGGCGTGCGAGAGCACGACGTCGTTGCGGATGGCCGTGGCCAGGCTCTGGCCCAGCATCACGACGGCCACCGCGCCCGCGGCGAGGACGACCGGCATCCCGCGCGTGCGGATCAGCCAGCGCGCCGCCTCGACCGCGCCGTAGGCGGCGAGCAGGGCGATCATCGGGAACACCGGCATCAGCCAGCGACCGAAGTAGCGCTGCTGATCGCCCATGAACACCATGAAGGCGATCGGCGCGGGCAGCAGCACCAGGGCCAGCGCCAGTCGGCGGCGCACGACGAGCTCGCGCTCCCGGCCAGTGCGGCGATCGACGGCGCCCAGCCCAGGCCCCAGGTAAACGTCCAGAAGTAGAAGGCGGTCCCGCTGGCGGCGGTGGTGCCGAGCTTCTCCGGGTCAGAGCCGCCGGCCAGTGCCTGCTGGGTGGTCACGCCGGCGTGAAAGGCCGAGAAGTCCAGCACCGAGTACGGGTTGGCGGCGATGAAGGCCAGGACCGCGCACGCCACGGCGAAGGCCAGCCGCCGCAGGGCCTTGAACGGCGCCCCGCCGGCACCGTCGCAGATCGCGGCCGCGAGCAGGCACACCGCCGTGATGCGCGCCGGTGTACTTCGTCGCCGCGGCCAGCCCGATCCCGACCCCGGCGACCACGTAGTCGCGCCGCGCGCCGTTGCGCAGCACTCCGGCCACGCCATAGAGCGAGAGCGCCACCGGGGCCAGGGCGGGCACGTCGTTGAGCGCGAGATGGCTGTAGAAGATCGGCAGGAAGGCCAGACCGAAGACGGCCGCACCGAGCAGCGCCGTGGTCTTGTGAAACAGCCGCTCCCCGGCCAGGTAGGTCAGCCACACCGCCACGGTGCCCAGCACCGCGGCGACGACGCGGGCCACCACGTACACCTCGGTCGGGTCAGAGACATAGGCGCGGCGCACCGCGTCGGGCCCCCCGAACCACAGCTCGAAGACGAAGTGCAGCAGGTAGGAGTACGCGGGCGGATTGAGAAAGTACTGCGGGGTTGTAGTCATGCGAGAAGAACGCGATCGCCCGCGGAACGAAATGCGTGGCCTCATCGGAGTTGTAGCTGTAGGGCAGCCCCTGCTTGATCCCCCACAGACGCAGCCCCAGCGTGGCCGCCAGCAGCAGCCACAGGACGGGGCGGTGCAGATCGCGCCGGCGACCGTCCGTGGTCCGGATCCAAGCACCGCGACGGCGGCCTGACGATGGCGGCGACACCGCAAGCCGACGGGGTGGCTCGGGCGTGCTTGCCGTTGCCGTGTCCATCTTCATGTACGAGTATCCCGCTACCGTGTGATCAATAGCGCGCCCCCACGGAGCAGTGGCTCGTCCGCACGCCCCCGGCGCGGCGCCATCGAGTGGTAAGGCGTTGGCCTCAGGACCATGAAGCTGATCATCCAGATCCCCTGTTTCAACGAGGAAGCAGCAGCTGCCCGAGACGCTGTCCTACCTGCCCCGCGAGATCGAGGGGATCGACGCGGTGGAGTGGCTGATCATCGACGACGGCTCCACGGACGCCACCATCGACGTCGCGCGGGCCCACGGCGTCGATCACATCGTCAAGCTGACCAACCACAAGGGGCTGGCCGCGGGCTTCCAGGCGGGGCTCGACGCGGGCCTCAAGCTCGGCGCCGACGTGATCGTCAACACCGACGCCGACAACCAGTACGACGGGCGCGACATCCCCAAGCTGGTGGCCCCGATCCTGCGCGGCGAGGCCGACATGGTGATCGGCGACCGCCAGGTCGACTCCAACGAGCACTTCAGCTGGTCCAAGCGCCGTCTGCAGCGCCTGGGCTCCTGGGTCGTGCGCCAGGCCTCGGACACCGAGGTCCCCGACACCACCTCGGGCTTTCGCGCCTACAACCGCGAGGCGGCACTCCAGATGCAGGTGGTCTCCAAGTTCACCTACACGCTGGAGACCATCATCCAGGCGGGCAAGCTGCTGGTGGCGGTCGATCACGTCCCGGTCCGCACCAACCCCAAGACCCGCGACTCCCGGCTGTTCCCGTCGATCCCGGCCTACATCCGCCGCAACGGGCTCTCGATCTTCCGCATCTACTCCCAGTACGAGCCGCTGAGGGTGTTCTGGGGCGGGGCGCTGGTCATGGGGACGCTGGCCTTCGCGATCTTCGTCCGCTTCGTCGTCGACTTCATCGACGAGCCCGACAAGGCCACGGCCACATCCAGTCGCTGATCGCCGGTGGGTGCTGTTCAACGCCGCGATGCTGCTCGGCGCCCTGGGCGTGATCGGTGACCTGCTGGCGGCCCAGCGCATGCTGTCGCAGCGCACCTTCGAGCGCGTCCGCCGGATCGAGCTCCAGCTCGGCGTCGGCCCATCGCACTACGAGGAGGGCGGCGCCGGCGACCCAAGAAGCCGGGCGGGCCGCGGTCCGGAGGATCGCGAGGCGGTGGAGGTGTGAGCTCGGGCACCGCGGTGCCCACGGGCAACACCTACGACAAGTACGGCTCGACCAACCCGGTCGTGCGCCGGCTGATGGCCGGCTTCGAGCGGACGCTGGACGAGCTGTTCGCCATCGCCGCGCCGGCGACGATCCTGGACGTCGGCTGCGGCGAGGGCGTGCTCACCGAGCAGTGGGCCGACCGGATCGCCCCCGGCCGGATCGTGGGCATCGATCTCGAGGACCCCAAGCTGGCCGCCGAATGGGCGGCGCCGGCGCGGCCCAACCTCGACGTTCGCGGCGATGGAGGTCGAGCGCCTGGAGTTCGCCGACGGCGAGTTCGAGCTGGTGGCGGCCACCGAGGTGCTCGAGCACGTGCTCGACCCCGAGCCGCGCGCTGGCCGAGATGGCGCGCGTCGCCGGCCGCCACCTGCTCGTCTCGGTCCCCCACGAGCCGCTGTGGCGCGCGCTCAACATGGCCCGCGGCGCCTACCTGCGCCAGCTGGGCAACACGCCCGGGCACCTCAACCACTGGACCCGCCGCGCGTTCGTGAGCCTGCTCGGACGCTACGGCGAGGTGGCGGAGGTCCGCTCGCCGTTCCCGTGGACGATGTTGCTCGTGCGAGTGCACGCGTGAGCTCGACCACGACGGCGCCGCCGGGCGGTCCCACGCCGGCCGGCGACGATGGCGGGCGTGACGGGGACGCCCCGCCGCAGCCGTCGTTCGCCTCGGGCGCGCGCATCCTGACCATCGGGATCGCCTCCACCGGGATCTTCACATTCGCCTACCTGGCCACCTCCAGCCACGTCCTGGATGCTGCCTCCTACAGCCGGATCTCGCTGTGCTGGGCGGTCATGTTCGTGATCCTGTCGGTGATCTACCGGCCGATCGAGCAGTTGCTGTCGCGCACGATCGCCGACCGCCGGGCCCGGGGCCTGCTCGGCCACCCGCTGCGCGATCCCGGCCTTCATCCAGTTCGGCTTTGCGCTCGCGTTCCTGATCGTCGCCCTCGCTCTGCGCCCACAGATCCAGCAGGGCATGTTCGACGGGTCGGGCGCGCTGTACTGGATCCTCGTCATCGGCGTGCTGGCCTACGCGGCAGCTACTTCGCCCGCGGGTGGCTGGCCGGCCACCAGCGCTTCGCGCTGTACGGCGGGCTGGTGTTCCTGGAGTCGACGTCACGCTTCCTGTTCCCGCTGGCGGTGGCCCTCGGGGTCGGCTCGGGCCAGGGGCTGGTCGGGCCTGGGGATGGCGGTGGCGCCGTTTGCGTCGCTGTCGGTGATGCCGCTGGCGTTCTCGCCGGATCCGGGCCCACGCCCCCGTCGCTGCCGACGCGGAAGCCGTGGTCGCCGCCGACGCGGCCGCCACCAGCGAGGGTCCCGCCCAGGCACAGCTCGAGGAGGACAACACGGAGCTGTCGCTGCGCCACGGCGCCGGGTTTGCCGTGTCGGTGGTGGGCATCATGTTCTCCGAGCAGATGCTGATGAACGCCGGGGTGCTGATCGTGGCCGCCAAGAGCGGCGGCGGCGACCTGACGACCGGCATCGTCGGGTTCGTCTTCAACGTGATGCTCATCGTCCGCGCCCCGCTGCAGCTCTTCCAGGCGATTCAGACCTCGATCCTCCCGCACCTCGCGGGGCTGGAGGCTCGGGAGGGCGCGGACGAGTTCCACAAGGCGATCCGCACGACGGTGCTGGTGATTGCCGCCTTCGGACTCGCCGTCGCGCTCGGCTTGCTGCTGATCGGCCCGGCCGTGATGACCGCCCTGCTCGGCGACAAGGGTGGGTTCTCCTACGGGCGCGTCGGGCTGGCGGTGGTCGGTCTCGGAATGGGGCTGCACCTCATCTCCGGAACGCTGAACCAGGCCGCGCTCGCCCGCGGCCGGGCGTCGTCGGCGGCGCTCGCCTGGCTGGTGTCAGCCGCGGTGTTCGTCCTCTTCGTCGCCACCGGGAGCGGCAGCGGGGCGGCCGAGGTCACCCGCGTGGAGGTCGGCTACTTCGGCTCCACTGCAATCCTCTGCGCGCTCCTGTGGCTGCTCTACCGGCGGGGCCCGGCGTCGTCGTCGTCCTCGCGGCTGACGCCAAGCGCAGCTGAGGCACGAACCGTTAGGACTGCCTAGGAAGGGTGACCTGCGTGCCCGCTGCGAGGTCCGGCGGCTGGCCGGCGAGCTCCGCGCGGGGACGGCGGCCGGATCCGACGCCACACAGCACGCGACCGCGGTTTTGACGCGGCGTGCGTCAGATCGCGAGTCATGCCGACGCCACAGAGCGCACCACTGAGATCCGCGCACTGTGCGCTCTGAGATGTCGCAACGGCCCGGTGCAGACACGCCCTTCCCCAGTCGCAGTGGACATGGAGGGCAGCCGCTGCGCGCAGGCGGCAGGGCGACTGCAGGGCGACGGCGCGGCGACGGCGCCCGCGGCGAACCGGCGAACCGGCCGCTCAGATTGCGCCCGCGGCGGCCCGGATCCGCTCGTAGGCCGCGGCCGGATCGCTGGAGCCGAACACCGCCGAGCCGGTGACCAGCAGGTTGGCGCCGGCCTGGACGACGGGACCGACGGTCTGCTCGTGGATGCCGCCGTCGACCTCGAGGGCCACCTCGGCCGGGAGCTCGTGGCGCATGCGCTCGAGCTTGCCCAGCGAGTTGGGGATGAAGGTCTGCGCGCCCCAGCCGGGGTTGACGCTCATGCACAGCGCCAGGTCAAGCGTCTCGCGGGCGACCTCGTGCAGGGTGTCGATCGGGGTGGCCGGGGTGAGCGCGGCGCCGGCGGTGCAGCCGGCCCTGCGGATCTCATCCAGCGCGTAGTGGACGTGCGGGGTGGCCTCGACGTGGATGGTGATGCTGTCCGCGCCGGCCTTGGCGATGTCGGGGACGTGACGCTCGGGCCGCTCGACCATGAGGTGCACGTCCATGATCGCGCCGGCGTCGTGGACGAGGTCGGCGAGGCCGAGACGACGACGGCGCCGAAGGTGATCGGCGGGACGAAATGGCCGTCCATCACGTCGACGTGGATGACGCGGGCGCCGACCGCCAGCACCTCGGAGACCTGGGAGCCCAGCTTGGCGAAGTCGGCCGACAGGATCGACGGGGCCACCCGCCGCTCGCGCAGGAGGCGGCGCGTGCCCGGGAGCCACCCGGCTAGACCTCCTGGAGCATGCTGCCCTGGCAGTGGTTGCACTCGACGATCGCCGTGCTGGACATGCGCACGATCGTGGAGTGCTCCCCGCAGTTCGGACACACCGAGACGAGCTCGTAGCGCCGCATGCAGTAGACGCAGCGGTAGTTGCCCGGCACCGCGGTCGGCCGCAGCCAGGGCTCCCCGCAGCCAGGGCACTCAGGGCCGAGCTTGGGCGCTGGCTCGCTCATTAGTGGAAGACTAACTGGACCGTGGTCGTCTCGGCCATCGCCCGACCTGAAGGTCAGGCGCGCCGCAGCCGGGCGATGAAGAACCCGTCGGTGCCGTCGGTGTCCGGGCGCCAGGCGCACGGGGGCGTCGGCCTCCCACTCGGGGTGGCCGGCCAGGAACCCGTCCACCACGTCCTCTGACTCCGCCCGGGAGATCGTGCACACCGAGTAGACCAGCGTGCCGCCGGGGCGCGTGGCGGCGCCGCCGGCGGCGAGGATGCGCGCCTGCTGGGGCGCCAGATCGGCGATCCGCTCGGGGCTCGTGCGCCAGCGCAGGTCCGGCCGGGACTGGAGCGTGCCCAGCCCGCTGCAGGGCGGGTCGACGAGCACCCGATCAAACGCCTCCCCCGCCCGGGCGCGCGCCGCGTCGGCCGGTCTCGCACCGTGGCGCAGCGGACGCGCATCCGCTCCAGCGTGCGCCGCAGCGCGTCGGCGCGGCCGGCGTGGCGCTCCACGGCCACCAGCTCGCCCTCGTCGCCGGCCAGCGCGGCCAGATGGGTGGTCTTGGCCCCGGGCGCCGCGCACAGGTCCAGCACGCGGTCGCCGGGCTCGGGCGCCAGCGCGCGGCCCACCGCCATCGAGCCCCGCGACTGGGGCATGAGCTCCCCGCGCTCCCACTGGGGCGAGGCGTGGGCGTCAAACGGCGCCTCGAGGACGAGGCCCTCGGGGAGCCCGGCGCGGCCGGGTGTGGGCGACGCCAGCCCCGCCGCCACGTCGGCCACCGAGGCCACCAGCGTGTTGACGCGCAGCGCCGACTCGGCGGGCTGGTTGACGGCGGCTCAGGAGCGCGCGGGCCCGCTCGGCGCCCAGCTCGGCCCACCACAGCTCGGCCAGCCACACCGGGACCGAGTGCAGGACCGCGGCGTCGGCCGGGGTGTCGTCGTCCAGCCCGGCGAGCAGGTCGCGCGCCTTCGCGCAGCGCGCGGCGCAGCACGGCGTTGACCAGGCCGCTGCCGCCGCGGGCGTGGCGCTTGGCCAGCTCGACGGACTCGTGCACGGCGGCGTGATCGGCGACGCCGTCCATCAGCAGCACCTGCATGAGCCCGACTCGCAGCGCGGCGAGGACCGGCGCGTCCAGGCGCTCGAGCGAGCGCTCGGTGAACGCGGCGGCGACGTGATCGAGGGTGGCCCTGCGCTGGACCGTCCCGTAGGCCAGGGCCATCGCGAAGGACCGGTCGCGGCCGTCCAGCCGCCGCGCCGGCCTCGGCGTGAAAGGCGCGATCGGCGTAGGCGTCCTGCTCGAAGACTCGCCGCACGACGGCGTAGGCGCACTCGCGCGCCGCTGACACCCCGCTCGGCCATCGCCGGCTAGCTCCGCAGGCCGCGCAGGTAGGCGTCGCCGGGCATCGCCTTGCGCCCGGCGGGCTGGACCATGGTCAGCTCCAGGGTGCCCGGCGTGCACCCGAGCACCGGCACGCGACCGTCCAGGCTCAGCTCCCCGGGCGCCGGGTCGCCGGGCTGGGCGGGCGGGCCGTCGGCCTCCCACACGCCGAGGCGCTCTGCCGGTCGCCACCGACCCCCATCAGCGCGGCGCCGATGTGGGGCGTGAGCGCGCGCACGACGCGCTCGAGCTCGGCGGCGGGCCGGTCGGGGCTCAGCAGACGATCCTCGGCGGTGATCTTCTCCGCGTAGGTGGCGCCCGGCCTCGTCCTGCTCGTGAAACGGCGGCGAGGTGTCCAGCGCCTGGACCAGCAGCGCGCCTCCGAGCGGGGCCAGGCGCGCGGCCAGCGTCCCGTAGGTGTCATCGGCGGCGATCGGCTCCTCGGCCGCCAGGCACACCGGCCCGCTGTCCAGGCCCGGCGGTGAGGCGCATGATGCACACGCCGGTGCGCTCGTCCCCGGCCATGATGGCCCGCTCGATCGGCGCCGCGCCCGCCAGCGGGGCAGCAGCGACGGGTGGACGTTGAGCATCGGGTGCGCCGAGAGCAGCGGCTCCTTGATCAGCGCGCCGAAGGCGCACACCACCACGACCTCGGGCGCGGCGGCGGCGATGCGCTCGCGCGCGGCGTCGTCGTTGACCGACTCGGGCTGATCGGTGGTCGATGCCGAGCTCGCGCGGCGACGTCCAGCGACCGGCGGCGAGGCCAGCTTGCGCCCGCGGCCGCGCGGCCGGTCGGGGCGGGTGACCACCAGCTGCGGCGCGTGGGGCGAGCCGGCCAGGACGCGCAGGACGTCGGCGGCGAACTCCGAGGTGCCGAGGTAGACGGTGCGCAACGGTGAGGCCGCGGCTCAGGCGGACGGCAGCGCTTCGCGCAGGGCCCGCATGGCCTCCTTGCGCTGCGAGCGCGAGATGCGGTCGAGCACGAGCACGCCGTCGAGGTGGTCGATCTCGTGCTGGATGACGCGGGCCTCCAGCCCCGAGGCCTCGATCCGCAGCGGCTCGCCGTACTCGTTGAGCGCGCTGACCACGATGTTGACCGGCCGCTCGACGTCGACGTGGACGTCGGGCAGGCTGAGGCAGCCCTCCTCCAGCGTCTCCAGCTCGTCGCCGACCCACTCGATCTCGGGGTTGACGAGCGCCGCCACCGGGGACTGCTGGTGGACGCGGTAGACGAGCAGGCGGTGCAGGACGCCGACCTGGTTGGCGGCCAGCCCCACCCCGATCGAGTCGATCATGAGCTGGCCCATGCGCCGGACCTCGTCGCGCAGCGCGTCGTCGAAGCGCTCGACCGGCCGCGAGCGGGTGCGCAGCACCGGCTCGCCGAACTTCTTGACGTGGGCGAGCGCGGCGGCGCGGCGCGCCGCCACCTCGGGGTCGAGCTGGGGCTCTTCCTCCCGCCTCGGGCTCGGTGACCTCGGCGTCGAGCTCTGCCTGGTCTGTCGCGCTCTCGGCCATCAGCGATTGAGTCTAGTTATGGGCGGTGTTCGAGGCCCGTCGTCGCGCCTGATTACTGCGGATCGACGTCGACGCTGACCGACGCGCCGCGGCGGGCGGCCCCGGGAGCGACGCGGTCGACGGCCCGCCCCACCGCATCGATCGCCGCCGGCGCGCCTGGGCCTTGATCACCAGCTGGCTGCGGGCGCGGCCGCGCAGGCGAAACAGCGGCGCCGGCCCGAGCACCGCCGCGTCGAGGCTCGCCAGCTCGCCGTGGATGGCGGCCGCGGCCTCACGGGCCAGCGCCTCGTCCTCGGCCGAGCACACGATCCGGATCAGCGACGCGTAGGGCGGATAGCTGAGCGCGCGCCGGCGCTCGAGCTCGTCGGCGATGAAGCCGTCGGAGTCGTGGCGGGTGGCGAAGCTGATCGGCCGCGCGTCGGGGGCGAGCGTCTGCACCAGGACGCGGCTGGCGAGGGCGCCGCGCCCGGTGCGGCCGGCGAGCTGGGTGATGAGCGCGAACGTCCGCTCCTCGGCGCGGAAGTCCGGGAAGCGCAGCGTCTGGTCGGCGTCGAGGACGACGCCGAGCGACACGTCGGGGAAGTCGTGGCCCTTGGCCACCATCTGGGTGCCCACGAGCACGCCGGCGGGCGCGGCCTGGAAGCGCTGAAGCGTCCGGGCGCGCTCGGGCAGGCTCGAGGAGTCGGCGTCGAGGCGGAAGATCGGGAAAGCCTTCCTCGACCCAGCGCCTCGCGCAGCTCGTGCTCGATGCGCTCGGTCCCGGCGCCGTGGCGCGCCACCGACACCGAGGCGCACGCGCCGCAGCGATCGGGCATCCGCTCGCGGTGGCCGCAGTGGTGGCAGGCGATGAAGTGGCCGTGGCGGTGCAGCACGAGCGCGACGTCGCAGTTGGGGCACAGCCACACCCGCCCGCAGGCGCGGCAGGAGAGGAAGTTGGACCACCCGCGGCGGTTGAGCAGCAGGATCGCCTTGCCGCCGGCGCGGCGCAGGTCGGCCAGCGCCATCCGCGTCTCGGGGTGAAGCGGCTGGTGGCGGTCGCGCATGTCGAGCACCTCCACGCCCGGGCATCGGGCGCTGGTCGACGCGCTGGGTCAGGCGCAGCCGCTCCATGGCCAGCACGCTCTCGGGCCGCGGCGTGGCGCTGCCGACCACGAGCACCGCGCCGTGGCGGGCGGCGCGCTCGCGGGCGACCGTGCGGGCGTCGTAGCGCGGGTCGCCCTCGTGCTTGTAGGAGCTCTCGTGCTCCTCGTCGACGACGATCAGCCCGATGTCGTCAAGCGGCGCGAACACCGCCGAGCGCGGCCCGACGCACACCCGCGCCTCGCCGGCGCGCAGGCGCATCCACTCGTCGTGGCGCTCGCCGACGCTGAGCGCCGAGTGCAGCACGGCCACGACGTCGCCGAAGCGGGCCTGAAACCGCCACAGCACCTGCGGGGTCAGCGCGATCTCGGGCACGAGCACGATGGCCGTGCGCCCCGCCGCCAGCGCCGCCTGCACCGCGCCGAGGTAGACCTCGGTCTTGCCCGATCCGGTGACGCCGTGGAGCAGGAAGCCGGGGTCGTCCGGGCTCCGGCGCGCGCAGCGCCTCGACGATCCGGTCGAGCGCGGCTGACTGCTCGGTGGTGAGCGGGGGCGCCGTGGCCGAGGCGCTGCCGACCTCGTGGCGGACGGGCCGCCGCGGGCGCGGCCGGCGGTCGATCGCGACCAGCCCGCGGGACTCCAGCCGCCGCAGGCCCGGGGTGTCCAGCTCGGCGGCGACGGTGGGGCCGCGCCCGGCCAGCGCCTGGAGCAGCCCGCGCTGGCGGTCGTTGAGCCGGCCGCCGTCGTCGGAGAGCGCCGCCGCCGGCCGGGGTCAGCTCGGCGACGAGGGCGAGCCTGGCGCCCGTGCCGGCCGAGGCGCCGGGCGCGAGCATGAGCTGCAGCGCCCGCGACGGCGTCGAGCAGTACTCGCGCGCCATCCAGCCGGCCAGCGCCACCAGGTCGGCGCCGACACCGGCCCCGATCACCGCCTCGGGCTCGACCAGGCGCTCGGGGTCGAGCTCCGAGCGCTCGGCCAGCTCGACCACGACCCCGAGCGAGCTGCGCGCACCGAACGGCACCCGCAGCAGCGACCCCACCTCGACGTCCTGGCCCGGGGCGAGCCGGTAGTCGAACGGGCCGCGCACCGCGCGCGTCCGGGTGAGGGGCTCCACGCGGGCGATCATGGGCGCCCGACTGTAGTGCGAGGCGCCGTCGGCGCCCCGGCGGCGCCGTCGGCGGTCAGTCGCGGCACGGCGGCCTCACCGTTAGCTCTGGCGCGTGGATCCCGAACCGGGCGAGGAGATCTTCTTCCACGGCCACCCGTCGTGGCGGTCGCTGGCGCTGTTCTACGCCAAGGGGCTGGCGGCGGCGCTGGTCGCGGGGGTCATCGCCGGCGTGGTCACCCGCATCGCCGACGCACCACGTCCAGGTGGGCTGGGTGATCGTCGCCGTGGTGGTGGTGTTCCTGGTGCTGGTGATCATCGGGCAGATCCGGCGCATCCAGACCACGTACTCGATCACCAACCAGCGGCTGACGATCCAGACCGGCATCTTCTCGCGCGACGTGCACCAGACCCGCCTGGAGCGCATCCAGAACGTCAACTCCAGCCAGTCGCTGTTCGAGCGGCTGCTGCGGATCGGCACGGTCGAGTTCGACACCGCGGGCGAGACGCAATTCGACTTTGCCTTCCGGGGCGTCGGCAACCCGCGGGGATCGTGCGCACCGTCGATCGCGCGCTGCACGCGCTGCGCGGCGGCGAGGCCGCGCCGGCCTCCGACGTCTGACCGCCGGTCGCAGCTACGGCTTGACGGCGACGGTGACCTGGGTCGTCGACTCAGACGCGCCGCGGGTCGAGGTCAAGCCGACGCCGGTGATCCGCTGCAGGTCGGGCATCAGCCGGGCGCCGAGCGACCCGCCGTCAGTCCGGTCTGCCGGGTGGCGCCGACCAGCGCCGCCAGGTTGGCGAACACCAGCGAGGTCACCTGGTGTGACGCGGACCCGAGCACGTCGGTGAAGCCCGGATCGCGCGAGAGCGGCCGGCTCTGCTGGGCGACGTCCTGGATCCCCTGGAGGCTCGTGGAGATGACGACCAGTCCGCGGATACCGCATAGTCGAGCTGGAAGCCGGTGGCGAGCTGGAGCTGGTGCGCGCTCACGCCGGCGATCTGGCGGTCGTTGAACACCGGCACCGAGCTCTGGCGCTTGCCCGGCGCGGAGAACAGCTGGGCCAGCGGCGCCTCGAGCTGAGCGAGCTCGTGCTGGGTGCGCGACGGGTCGGAGGTGCGCGCCACGATGACCAGCGTCGGCGACAGTCCTCCGCCGACGATCGCCAGCGCGGCCTCACGGTGGAAGATCGAGACGAGGTCTGAGACGTTGACCCCCTCTGAGCGCAGTGCCGAGCCCAGGCGGCTGAGCAGCGGCCCGATCCCGCCGGCCAGACCGGCCGCCGAGCCGGCGTTGAGCACCTGGGGCGCGACCTTGGCCAGGTCGGCGACGTCGAGCAGGAGCGACGAGGTGGCCGGCATCAGCGCCGGCAGCGACGGGGTGAACGCGGTCGGCGCCGAGCCGCCCGCGCCCACCTTCTCCAGCGCCGGATCCAGCGCGCTGTGGATCCGGATCGCCGCGCCCTTCTGCGTCGGCGTGAGCGAGATCGCCACCCCCTCGAGGGCCGGCTGATACAGCAGCGTCCCGGCGGCGCCGAGGATCCCGCTCTGATCGGCGAGCACCCGGCGGACCCCGGCGGCCGAGGCGTAGGCGTCGAGCACCGACCCGCCACCCTCGCCGGCCACGGCCCGCCGGTACGGCGCTGCTCGCCAGCGACGGCGCGGCCCGGCGCGGAGACGCCGATCGCGGCGCGCACAGAGGCATCCTGGCCGATCACCAGGTAGCCGCCGGCGAAGGCCAGCTCGCTGCCGTTGGGGGCCGTGAACAGCCCGTGGCCCCGGTAGCTCCCATGCGCCGTCGCCCCCACCCGTGCGCAGGAACGAGCGCGCGCGACCCTGGTCGGCCGACGCGACGACGATCAGCGCGCCCGCGGTGGAGGTGGTGGTGTCGAGCAGGGCCAGCGCGGCATCGCCGCCCAGCCATGGTGCGACGTCGGTGGAGAAGGTGACGCATGCCCACCGCCCAGCCCCGCGCCCAGCCGGCTCACCGCCGCCGCGCCGATTACCGGAAGTCCGGCAGGCGCCGCGCGACCTCGAACGCCTGCGTGACCGCCGGCTGGCGGCGGTCGATGGTGAGGTCGACGTAGACCAGCGCGTCTGAGGGGATCACCGAGGCCGTCCGCTCGGCGCCCCTCCTGCGCCGCCGCGCCGTTGCCGCCGCCGCCGGTCAGCAGGACGGCGACGAGCGCGACGATCGCGGCGACGCCCAACAGCCCGATGACCGCCGCGGTGCGGCGGCGCCGGTAGATGGTCGCCGTCGGGGCCGGATCAGCCCGCGCCGAACTGTATTCGGCGGCGGCGTCCTGTGCGCTGGGGGAGCGGCGCCCCTTGCGCTCGCGCGCGGCCCGCCGCTCCTCGCGATCCGACGGCGGCCGGCGCTCGTTGCGCTCGACGAAGTCGATGATCGCCGGGACCCCCTTCAGGCGGAGCGCTCGCGCAGCGGGTCTCGATGAAGTAGGCGTAGTCGCGGGTCACCCGCGTGCGCGAGTGACCTGGATGAGAAGCGCGGGGGCCTTCGGCCGTCTGGTTGATGAAGATGAGGCGCAGGCGGTGGTTGGCGGCGGCGCCGCGGGCGTTGACGGGGCGCTTGCCCACCGGCGGCTGGCGCGCGGCCACCACCTCGGAGAGGAAGCGGTTGAGCTGCGGGGTGGGATGCGCGTGCGGGTGCGGTCGGCCAGCGCCACGGCCTCGACCAGCAGCCGCTCGACGTGGCGCCGGTCTTGGCCGAGGCGGTCAAGAGCCGCGGCC
>CAWHOH010000025.1:0-8445 GCA_963830945.1 uncultured Actinomycetota bacterium
CCGCCGCTGTGGATCCGGCCGTGCCACACCGCCTTGGCGCCGAGATCGCCGGTGGAACACGAAGTACAGGCAGAGCACCGCCAGCACCGCCAGCGCCGCGCGCAGGGCGATCGTCGCCGCGGGGGTGTCGCGCAGGCGGGCCAGGATGCCATCCAGCGGCGCGATCCCGCTCTCGGCCCGGTATACCGCCAGTGACACGATCAGCACCGCGGTGAACAGGATGGTGAAGATCCGCAGCATGTCGGCGGCGTGCTCGTGGCGAGCGATCAGCGCCCCCGGCCCGCTCGCCGCCCCGAAGCCGGCGATGGGGACGCCGAGGTCCTGCTTGAGCGCCTTGCCCGCGCCCATCGTCAGGTTGAGCGCGCCGAGGGCCACCACCGCGACCAGGGTCACCCACACGCCGTGCCTGCCCCACCATGACGGCCGCGCCGCCAGCGCCAGTGCCGCCAGCCCCGCCACCGGGATGAGGATGACCGGCACGTGCAGGAACAGCGGGTGGGCGGGGAGCCCGCTGTAGATCGTGTTGATCTTGATCGGGATCAGCGCGAAGGTGAGCACGCCGAGGATCCCCAGCACGAGCACCGGGGAGGGGCGCGGGGCGCGTGGGTGCGATCCGGTCACGGTCGCGGACTCAGTCGTCACGCGGCCAGTCTCCCCGCGAAGTGTGAGATCAACGTTAAGCCGCGAGAGTGCGCTGATGTCCTACGCGCGAGCCTCGGCGGCCGGCTCGGGCGAGAGCTCCCGGCGCAGCTTGCGCAGCGGCTTACGGGCGTCGTCGCGGCCCAGGCGCTTGAGCAGCTCGTCGGCGACGTCGAGATAGTCCACGCCCAGGTCGGGGCGGTAATCCAGGATCGAGACCGCGCGCTCCGCGGACTCGGCGTAGGCGATCGAGGACCGGATCGTCGTCTCGATGAGCTTGTCGTCGAAGTGCTGGCGCAGGGAGTCAAAGGCCTCGCGCGAGTGGCGGGTGCGCATGTCGGCGATGTTGAGCATCACGCCGAGCCACTCGAGGTCGGGGTTGAGGCTGTCGCGCGCCAGCTCGATCACCTCCAGCGCCTGCTCGACCCCCTGCAGCGCGAAGTACTGCGCCTCGGCCGAGAGCAGCGCGTAGCGGGCGGCCACCAGCGCGTTGACGGTGAGCAGCCCCAGCGCCGGCGGGCAGTCGATGAGCACGATGTCGTAGTCACCGGCGACCTCGCGCAGCGCCTTCTTCAGCGTGAGCTCGCGGCCCATCTTGCCGCCGAGGGCCAGCTCGGACTCGGCCAGCCCGAGGTTGGCGGGGATGACCCCACCATGGACGGCCTCGCGGGCCTTGGCGCGGCCGGACAGCACGTCGCCGATCGTCGGCGACGCGGCGGGATCGACATCCAGGTAGTCCGACAGGTTGCCCTGGGGGTCCAGGTCCACCGCCAGGACGGACAGCCCCACGCGACCGAACACGTCGGTCAGCGTCCGGACCGTGGTGGTCTTGCCGGTCCCACCCTTCTGCGAGAGGACAGCAATGGTGACGGGCGGCATCCGCCCGCGACTATACGGAACTACCGCTCAGCCGGCCTGCGCGCCGGTGCCGCTCTCCGAGCTGCGCCCGAAGCGCATCCCGGAGACGACCGGAACGTCGATGAAATGGAGATGGTGGCGGCCGATGACGACCTCGTCGCCGTCGGCCAGCGTGCTCCATTCCACCCGCTCGCCATTGACGAACACGCCGTTGAGGCTGCGGTCGTCGAGCACCCGCAGCCCGTCGGGCTGGCGCACGATCAGCGCGTGGCGGCGGCTGACGGTGGGGTCGTCGAAGCGGATGTCGGCGGCCAGGCTGCGGCCGATGCGCGTCCACTCACGGGTGAGCGCGTAGGCCACGACGTCGTCGCTGGACCGGTAGGCGATGTACTGGCCGGGATCGTCGAGGCCGGTGCGGATCTCCTCCAGCCAGGCGTGGTCCTCGACCTCGGCACCGAGGTCCACGACGGCCTGCTGGGAGGTGGTGAAGAGCGAGGCGCGGACGAACTCGGTCCCGCCGCAGTTGGGGCACGGGGGCAGCTCGTCGGCAGCATCCAGCGATACCGAAAAGTCACAATCGGTACACCGGAAGGTGCCGGTTCCCGCGACACTGCCAGTCATCCAAGCTTTCATGGCCGTCTCCTCGCTACGGATTCCGGCAGCTCCGCATTTGGGGGGTCTCAAGGCTGCGTGAAGCTCCTGGGAGCTTCCGAGCCATTCTAACCTGCCCGCCTAAGCACTCCTGAAACTGGTAATCGGCTTTTCGTCCATCAGTCAGCCGGTATTTCGGGGAAAACGCCGTCGTCGCTGACGGCGAGCGCTCACATTTTTTCACTGGCAGGAACGGGGCGCGGCGGCCCGAAACCCACGCCATGCCCACGCTGCGCGACATGCTCGATCTGGAGCTCGCGCTGCTGCGTCGCGGGCTCGACGAGCGCCTCGCCGGTTCCGAGCGCTGCACGTGCTGTCACCGCACCCCCCTGGTGGGCGAGCGCGTCTACGTCTATGACTCGGGCACGATCGCCTGCGAGCTGTGCCGCGGGCGCCAGCGCGAGGATCCGCTGGAGAGCCGCATCGTCCACGGGCCGGAGTTCGGCCACACGATGCGGATCACCGATCAGCGCGCCGCCGCCTGACCGGGTTGCGCCGTAAAATCGGGCGCCGTGGAGCCCTTCACCGTCACGACGACGATCGCCAAACCGCGTGAGCAGGTCTACGAGTACCTCGCGGACATCGCCAACCACGCCGAGTTCACCGATCACTACCTCGTCGACTGGCACCTGCTCCGTATAGACCCCTACGGTCCCGGCGCCGGCGCCCGCTTCCGGATCAAGGCGCCGCTCCAGCGCTTCTCCTGGGCCGACGTGAGCTTCGCCGAGATGCAGCCGCCGTTCAGGATCGTCGAGCGCGGCCGCGGCGGCAAGTACAACCGGATCCGGATGCTCGGCACCTACACCCTGTCGCCCGGCCCGGGCGGCACCACCAAGGTCCAGTACACGTACGAGACCGAGCCCTCCCAGATCTCCGACAAGCTGATGGAGAACTTCGGGGGGCGCTCCTGGTCGCGCCGCAAGGCGGCCAAGGCGATGCGCCGGCTGCGTTCGATCCTGGAGGAGGGGCGCGACCGCGGGCAGCGCGCCTCGGTGGAGAGCAGCTGATCGGCATGGCCGTCGTTAGACTCCCGGCCGCCGTGACGCTGCGCCGCTCCCTCATCGCCCTGTGCGCGCTCCTGCTCGTCGCCGGGCTCACCGCCTGCGGCCACCAGTCACCGCACCAGAACGTCGCCGACGCCAACAACGACGGCGACTACGTGCGGCCGGCCACATCACCTATCAGCTGCAGATCTCGCGCGAGCTCAACCAGTACGGCACCGAGGACGCGTCCTACATCAAGGGCCTTCCCTCCGGCACCGCGACCAACCTCGGCCCCAACCAGCTCTGGTACGCCGTCTTCCTGTGGGCCAAGAACCAGAGCGGCTACGCGGCCACCACCTCGGACAACTTCGAGATCGAGGACACGCAGGGCAACGTCTACCGGCCGCTCAAGCTCGACAGCGCGACCAACCCGTTCGCCTGGACCTCCAAGAACCTGGCCAACCTGGGCACCGAGCCGGGCCCCAACACCGTGGCCGGCGCCGGGCCGACCCAGGGCGGCCTGCTGCTCTTCAAGGTCTCCAACACCGTGTACTCCAACCGCCCGCTGACCCTCTACATCCTCGGCCCCGGCAATCGCCGGCTCGGCGGGATCTCGCTGAATCTGTAGTGGTCGGCGCCGACCACCGCGGCGCCGTGCGGCCGACACGACGTGGATGGGGGAGGGGTCTCGCCGTGGCGCTGCTGGCGCTGCTGCCATCGGCCGGACTGCCGGCGGTGGCACAGGCGAAGTGGAGCGCGCCATTTCAGTTCGCCCAGCCGGGGACGCTCGACATCGTCGCCCCGGTGCTCGCCGTCTCGGGGTCCGGTGCGGCGGCGGCCGCGTTCGGGATCCAGGACGTCGACACGCCGGGGGTCTCCCAGGGCTACGTGACCCTGCGAGGGGCGCACGCCGGGGTGGGCGGGGATCGGGTCCCCATCGCGGTCGCCGGGGCCCAGCAGATCCTCGACGCCACCTATGACGGCGGCTCGCTGGAGCTGCTCACCGGCGCGGCGCGGTCAGATGAGACGTGCTGTAGCAGTGCCCAGGCAGTCCAGGTGAGCGCGGGGGGCGGGGCGGCCCGCGCCCGGACGCTCGTCTCCGGGCTTGCCGGGGCGACGCAGGGCCGGCTGCTCACTCTCAAGGACGGCGCGATGCTCGCCGCCGTGGCCACCGAGCGCGGCGTGTGGGTGATCCAGTCCTCCAAGGCCGACCGCTTCGGCGCCCAGCACCTGCTCACGCACGGCGGCCAGATGCCCGAAACGCTTCAGGCGGCGTGGCTGGGGGGCCAGGGCACGATCGTCGCGTGGACGTCATCCCGGGGCGTCGCCGGCCAGGCCGCGCCGCGCAGCATCTCCTACGCGCTCGGCGCCAAGGCGCACGCGCCGCGCGAGGTCAAGACAGCCGTCACGGTCGCGGCCGGGCACCGCATCGACGAGCTCGGTGTCGCCGCGCGCAACGGCGGCGCCACCGCCGCGTGGATCGAGAGCTGGTACGACAAGTCCGGCGCCTTCCACTCCCGGGTGCGCGCGATCGATATCGCGCCCCACGCGATGGTCCGCGACCTCTCGCCGGTCAACCGGCTGGCCTCGGGGCTGAGCTTCGCCGGGGACGTGGCGGGCGATCAGGAGGTCGCCTGGGAGTCGTGCACCGCGCAGGCCGCCTGCCAGACCGGGCCGACGGGCGCGGCGCCAAGGGCTCGTTCGGCGCCGTCCGCACGCTGGGCTCGATCGACGCCTCCGAGGCGCCCGCGGCTGCGGTCGGCCCCCACGGGCAGGTCCTGGTCGGCTGGGTCCAGGGCGGCAAGCCGGTGGCCGCGACCGCCTCCTCGGCCGGCGGGCGCTTCGGCGGGCCGGCGACCCTCTCGTCGACGACGTTCGCGCTGGAACTCACGGTCGCCTTCGGCGCCGGGGGTGCCGGGGTGGCGGCGTGGACGCAGGGCACGCTGAACCCGAGCGTCGTCGGCGTCGCCTACAGCGGCTGACCGGGTGCGGTCGCGGCGGAGGGCACGCGGCCGCTCTCAGTGCCCGGAGAGCGCCGCGACCAGCGCCTGACGCACGGGGGGCGCGGCCGTGCCCCCGCCCGCCCCCTGGTTGGGGAACAGTGCTCCGGCCACGAATCGCGGGTGGCCCACCGGCGCGTAGCCGACAAACCACGCGTCGGTGTTCTGCGGGTCGGTGCCGGTCTGGCCCGGCGGAGGAGGTGTTCTTGAGCTCGGCGGTGCCGGTCTTGCCGGCCACCTGGACTCCGGGGATCTGCGCCGAGGTGCCGGTGCCGTACTCCACCACCGCCACCATCATCTGCTGCACCTCGTGGGCGACCCTGGCGCTGGTGACCCGGACGAAGCGCGGGCGCTGGTGGGCCAGCAGGGTGGGGATCGGACGGCGGCCGCCCATCGGCGATGGTCGCGGCCACGTCGGTCATCTCCAGCGGCGTGGTCTGCACCAGGCCCTGCCCGATCGCCGAGGACCCGACCGCCAGGTCGTCCCCGATCGCGCTCGCCGGCGGGATCGTGCTCTCGGCCGCGCCGGGGATGGAGCTGGGCTGGTTGAAGCCGAAGCGCTCGGCGGTGGCCACCAGCCGCTTGCCGCCGAGCTTGACGCCGAGCGGCGCGAACACCGAGTTGCACGACACCGCGAAGGAGTTGATGAGGGTGCCGCCGCAGGACTCACCGTTGGCGTTCTGCAGGGTGTAGCCCTCGATGACGGCCGAGGTGGCGATCGGAGAAGACGGTGCTCAGCGTCGCGACGTGCGCCTGCAGGGCGCCGGTGGCGGTGATGATCTTCATCGTCGATCCGGGCGGCTGGAGCGCCGAGTAGGCGATCCCCGCCAGGGCCAGCAGCGCCCCGGTGCGCGGGTTCATCACCACCATCCCGCCGTACTGGCCGCCGAGCGCCGCCACGGCGGCGCGCTCCATCCGGGGGAGATCGTGGTCCTCACCGGCTTGGCCGGCACCGGTGTCGCGCTGTCCAGGACGCGGTGGCCCGCCATCAGCCGGCCGCCGGCCGTGCCGGCGAGGCGGTTCTGGAAGACGAGCTCGAGGCCGTCCAGGCCGACCTGGGCGTTGGCGGGGTAGCCCCGCGCGACGTAGGCGGCCTTGAGGTCGGCAGGGATCGGGCCCACCCTGCCCACGATCTGGTTGGCCACGTCGGGGATGGGCGAGCTGCGATCGGGCCCCTGGGCCAGGGGGTCCCGTCACTGGCCAGCAGCGTGCCCCGCGGCGGCAACGAGATGATGCGACGCAGCCTCTCCCCGGCCCGCAGCCCGGGGAACAGCAGCGAGTCGGAGAAGTGGACCCGGGCACCGGATCCCGATCCGGTCAGCGGCACCTCGAGCGTCTCGTGCAGCGTGCCCCACAGCTTGGTCACGACCACCGTGGACACGGCGATGTCGTTGCCGCTGCGGCCCGCGACGTGCACTGCGCGCAGGGACTCCTCGGTCGAGGTGTCGGCGGCGATCTCGACCGCCCGGGCAAACCGGCTCTCGCTCATCTGCCCCTTGGAGACGCGATCGAGCAGCGTGTACATCTGGGCGTAATCCTTGTGGTGCCACGCGGTCACGTATCGCGTCACCATCTGGCGCTCCTCGTGGCCGGGGCGCATCGCCAGCAGCACGCCGGCCGCGAACGCGGCGACCGCGAGCACGGCCACGGGCAGGGCCCGGGTGAGCAGGCGCTGTCGCCGTCTCCGCCGTCCCCTCGGCCGCGGTCTCCCCGCCACGATCACCCCGCTCTCTGCCACCTTCTGACTAACGGTAGACAATGCGGGGCGAGGATTGACCGGTCTGGTCGCGGCTTTGCACGAGTTCGGGTGGCCGGGACGGTGCGACTGACCATTACCCTGAGGCGGTGAGCGCTCTCGATTGGGTCATCGTCGGCTTCACCGTGCTCCTGGCGTTCTACGGCTATGTCCAGGGCTTCATCGTCGGGGCACTGTCGCTGGTGGGGTTCGCGCTCGGCGCCTTCCTGGGCACCCGATTGGCCCCGCTGCTGCTCAGCCAGGGCGACCGCTCGCCGTACGCGCCCCTGTTCGGCCTGCTCGGCGCGCTGCTGGCCGGCGGCGTGTTCGCCAGCGGCCTGGAGGGGCTGGGCACCCGGGTGCGCTCGGCGCTGCGCATCCCGGGGCTGCGCACCGTGGACGGGCTGCTCGGGGCGGCGCTGACGGCATGCGTGGGCCTGGGGATCGCCTGGATCATCGGCGCCGTGGCACTCGATGCCTCAGGGTCTCGGCCGCTGCGCACCGACATCCGGAACTCCACGATCCTACGGGCGCTGGACGAGATCCTGCCCCCGTCGGGCCCGATCCTCAACGCGCTGGACCGCCTCGACCCGATCCCGTCGGTCCACGGGCCCGCGCCCAACGTCCCCGCGCCCACCCGGCGCATCCTGGCCAGCCCGGGCGTCCGGGCGGCGCGCCACAGCGTGGTGCGCGTGTTCGGCACCGCCTGCGGTCTGGGCGTGGAGGGCAGCGGTTGGGTGATCGCCCCCGGCCTGGTGGTCACCAACGCCCACGTCGTCGCCGGCGAGGCCGACACCCAGGTCCAGATCGACGGCGTCGGCGCCGGCCACGCCGCCCGTGCGCTCGTCTTCGACCCCACCAACGACATCGCCATCCTGCGCGTGCCCGACCTCACCCTCCGGCCGCTCCCGCTCGACGCCAAGCCGGCATCCGGCATCGCCACCGCGATCCTCGGCTACCCGCTGGACGGGGCCTTCGACGCGCAGCCCGGGCGCCTGGGCCAGACCGAGACCGTGGACACCCAGAACGCCTACGGCCAGGGCCACGTGCTGCGCACGATCACCGCGCTGCGCGGCGAGGTCCGCCCCGGCAACTCGGGCGGCCCGATGGTCGACGGCCGCGGCCAGGTCGTCGCCACCGTGTTCGCGGCGCTCACCGGGACAGCCCGCGCGGGAGGCTTCGCGGTGCCCAACACGCTGGTGCACGATGCGCTGAAGCGCGCCGAGGCCCAGAACGGGCCGGTCTCCACCGGCCAGTGCGCCAACTAGCTGGCTGGCGGTCTCCGTCGGCGTCTGGCGGGGCGCCGGCGAACGTCAACTGCCTCCTGAGGAGGAGGGCCGGTGTGTGGCGGCCGCACGCGAGACGGGGGTCATGGGAGATTTTTCCCGGCAGCCAGGCAAGATCTCCCACAGCGGCTGAATGCGGCCAATCGCGCGCCGCACTTCACCCCTTCATTGCCGTCGTTGACGTACGCCGATACCTCGCTCACACGCCCCACGGGAGCCACGCGCCCAGCCACTAACCCCACAGCCAAACGGCCCCGCCGAGGGCGAGGCCGTGAGCTGTCCTGCATGAAGCG
>CAWHOH010000026.1:0-45017 GCA_963830945.1 uncultured Actinomycetota bacterium
CGCGCTCCACAGCGGCTCCGCGCCCGGGGTGCCCTGCATCCAGCCGTACGAGAACAGCGGGTGGTGCCACATCGCGAGCACGCATGAGCTCTTGTTCTGCGCAAGGTCGGACTGCAGCCAGGACATCTCGGCCGACGTTTCGCCGGCCGTGACGGCATCCGGACATCCATCGGAACAGTTCGAGTTGAGCGCAACGATGTGCCAGCTGCCGAGGTTGAACGAGTAATAGCCGCCCGCCGGGTTGGTGGTGACGCCGTTGTCCCCGAAGTATTGAAAGTAGCCAGCCGCGCCAGCCGTGGCGTACTCGTGGTTCCCCGGAACAGGGTGCACCATCGAATTGAAGTCACGTCCCCATGTGAGGTCATAAGACCCCGTGTATTCGCTGTACGTGCCGTCGTCATACTGGTTATCGCCGAGCACCAGGACGGCGGTGGGGCTGAAGCTCTGTGCGAGCGCCGCCGTATCGGACTGCGGGCAATTGGAGGCACAGCCGACGTGACGCGCGATGTCCCCCACCGCGACCACGACAGGGTCGCCGGTGACCGGAGGGGGTGGTGGCGGAGGCGGAGGCGGAGGCGGAGGCGGAGGCGGAGGTGAGGTCGTCGTCGTCGTGGTCGTCGTGGTCGTCGTGGTCGTCGTGGTGGTCGGCGACGTAGTCGTAGTCGTGGTCCGTGTCGGCGACGTGGTCGTCGGGGTCGTGGTCGCCGGAGGCCGAGACGTCGTGGGCGTCGTGGGCGTGCCGGCGGGAGGCGACGCGGGTGACGAGGGCGTGGGCTTGGGCGCCTTGACGCAGCGCTGGACCTTGATGTAGACGATCCGGCCGTGCCGGCGCACGATCCGGCCGTGCTGGCGCTTGGGGATCCACACGGCGTGGCGCGCATAGCCCGCCTTGCACTTCAACAGCTGATGCTTGGGCCTCGCCTGGGCTCCCACCGCAAAGGCGAGCCCGGCGCAGAGCACCAGCGCGACTGCCCCGACGCGCCTCATGCGGTACCCGCCGATTCGTGTGTGATTACGTAGGTGATGCCCTGAGCTCTGCAACAGCAGGCTCCTTCGCCGCCGATTCCCCACTCGGGAAGTGTGTTGCGTGGTCGGCGGTACGCCAATGGCCCTTCTCTCCCGTCCTGCGTTCATGGGTGAACGATCACTGGGTCGGGTCGACGGCCGGTGTGACGGCGTTCACACTCGTGAACTCTTTATCCCCGAACTGACCTATTTACCTCGCCAGGCCGGGCGGTCACACTCACGGCAACGCGAGGAGGGCGCCGGGGCGCTCGCACACATGGCCACCAATATCGACTCTCATCACGATCCCAGGGCGCGGATGCGCCGTCGTGCGAAACATGGCCCCGCAGCGCGCGACGACGACGCCGGCAAGCGCGCAGACGATGCGATCACCAACCTGAGTGCCTACGCACTCAAGCTGGACTTCGAGTATCACCAGCTGCATGATCGGCTGCTCGAGCTGCTCAAAGGTGAGGGCGCGCGAGACGACGAGCTTCGCAGCGCGCTGCGCGAGCGAGACGAGCTCGGGGCGGCGCGCGAGGCCTTCCGGCGGTCGCTCACGGCGTTACAGGAGCTGACCCGGCGCGACGCGCAGACGGCGCGATCTGATCAACGATGAACGCAGGATGGCTCGCCCATCCTGTTGACGCGGGTCCGCCACTCGTGAGGTAATTACTCTGACACCCGTTTGGAAGGGGCGTGGGGACAGAGTTGGCAGGCCACGGAGGATCAAACGACCAGGTTGTCGCTCTTGGCGGCGGCCGCGGCCTCGCGTGTGTCCTATCCGCATTGCGCGACGGCGACATGCGCCTGACCGTGATCACGAGCATCGCCGACGAGGGGGACTGGGAGCACGACGCGCGACAGCACCTCACCGGTCCGGTCGGGGACCTGCGACGCTCCCTGGAGGCGTTGAGCGACGAGGATGCGGCACTCCTGCACGCAATCCGGCTGCCATTGACCGTCGACGGCGTGGGACGGCATCCGTTGGGGGACCTCACCCTTACCGCCGTCGCTGACGCCTTAGGGGGATACGAGCGCGCCAGCATATGGCTCGGGGAACAGCTCGGTATCGACGGGGCGGTCCTGCCGGCCACCATCGAGCCGGCGAGACGGCGCATCGAGGAGAACGGTCTGACAGAGCCCGGCAGCGCCGCTGGGCAACGGGGGCGCGTCATCAGACGGCTGCGGTTCATGGATGGCCGGACCGAATCGCCCGAGGCTGCGATCGCTGCCATCCGGAGCGCACGGTGGGTGCTGCTGACCCCGGGAGGGTTGTACCGACACGTCCTATCGACCTGCGCCGTGCCCGACCTCGCGGCCGCGCTGACCGACACGCCCGCGCGGGTGGTCTGGATCGCCAACCTCGAGCCTGACCCGCGTGACGCGCCGGGCTTGACCGCAACCGATCATCTGCTCGCGCTGCGTCTGCACGGCGTCCGCGTCGACGCCGTGCTGCATGACCCCTCGGCCACGCTCGCATTTGAGGCCTCAGAGCTGGCGGCCATCAGTCTCGAGTCCATGACGCGTCCGCTTCGCAGCGCGTCCGACCCTGGACGGCATGACCCCGAGCGCCTCCACGCGGCGCTCGGCGACCTGCTCGCGGCACACCCGCTGGAACAGCCGGCGGCTGGCTAGTTCCGGCCGCTTGCCGAGCCGGTGCCGCTGCCCGAGCCGCCGCTGCTCGCGCTCCCGCTGCCAGAGCTGCCGCCGGTTGCGGGCGGCGGCCCTCCGCCAGTGGCGACGCCGCTCCCCGACGAGCCGCTGGAGGGCGGCCCTCCGCCAGTGGCGACGCCGCTCCCCGATCCACTGCCACTCGGATGAGTCGGCGGCGGCGATGAGTGCGTCGGGGTGACCGGCGGCGGCGATGAGTGCGTCGGGGTGACCGGCGGCGGCGATGAATGCGTGACCGTCGGTGCCGACGGGGCCGTCGAGCTCGAGCCGGTGGTGACCGGGCTCGAGTGGGTGATGACCGGGCTGGAGTGGGTGGTGACCGGGCTGGCGACGTGAGTCGATGCGCGCGCAGGCGCCTTGGCCGGAGCGTGAGCCCGCGCGGGATGCGAGGCGCGGGTCCGGACGCGCACCGGCTTCGCCTTGGATGTCGCGGCGCTGCGGTGTGAAGCGGTGCGCCCGGCCGACCGCGTCGAGCTCACCGTCGAGCCCGTTGCCGGCTGTGCCGGCTGCCGTGCGTTGTCGGCCAGCACCGCGGCGGGAGTCGGAGGCGTCCCGGCGGGATTTGGCATGGAGCGCGCGACCAGCGTGCCGACGACGACGGCCGCTGACGTGGCGAGCACGAGCACAGCGCGTCTCTGCCCGGGCCATCGCGCAGCGCCGGCGGACGGACGAGGTTGCGGGGCGCGCGGCGCGCCTACGACGTCGCCGCGCTCCTGCGCCCGCTGCCGTGCCGCGTGCGCAGCCTCGATGTCCCCGACCGCTGCGAGGACCGCCGCGAGCCGGCCCGCCGCGCGTGCGTGGCCGGCCGAGTCCCCGCGCCCGTACGCGCGCTCGGCGCCAGCCAGGTCACCGCTCTCCTCCAGCAGCGCGCCGAGATTGAAGGCGGCGTTCTCGTCCCCGCGCTCCTCGGCGCGCTCGTAGAAGGCCTGCGCTGCGGGCAGGTCTCCGCGCATCTCGCAGAGGACGCCAAGGTTCAGGGCTGCGCCTGCGTGGCCCAGGGCATCGGCTTCGCGGTAGGCGAGCTCGGCGCTGGTCTGATCGCCGCGCTCTTCGAGCAGCACGCCGAGGTGGAACTGCTCACCGGCAGCACGGGTCTCATCGACCAGTGTGCTCTTGCCCCTCACCATCTGCCCGCCTTTCAAACCCATCCTTGCGATCAACAAGCTTTCGGCCAATGGCCGTATTAGTGAGTTTAGACCCCTTTGTGGCTGAATTGTGAACTTCAATCGCCGGAATTTGCCAACAATCGATCTGCTGGCGGTCGTCCCCGTCGTTGAGGAACGTCTGAACGGGGCCTGGTTCTTGCGGCGATCACGCCGAAACCGCGGGTCGCAACCCTCCCACGGCGAGGAGTAAGCTCGGCCCTGCCATCGGCGGGCCACGCGGCGATCCCGCACGGCCCGGCAGAGTGGAGCGGACCGGAGATCCCGGCGCTCATCGACGAAAGGGAAGTAACCGAGAATGGCAACCGAAACGGCTCAGTCCGCCGACAGCGCGACGCCGGAAAACGGCCCCGCCCACCCCGGGCACCTCCAGCTCGAGGATCGGATCTGGCTGCTACGCGCGATGCTCCTCATGCGAGGCATCGAGGAGCGCGCGATGAGCCTCTACCGCCAGGGCAAGGTCCCTGGCTCCTTCTATGACGGCTACGGCCAGGAAGCGGTCTCGGCCGGCGCGGCGTTTGCGATGGCGCCCGAGGACCGGCTGTGCATCCTGCACCGCGACCTCGCCGCCCACCTCATCCGCGGCGTCACCCCTGTGCGGATCCTGTCGCAGTACATGGGGCGAGCGGCGGGGATCACCCGCGGCCGCGACGGCAACGTGCACTTCGGCGACCGCCACCTCGGCTGCGTCGGGATGGTCTCGATGCTGCCCGACATGATGCTCGTGGCCACCGGGATGGCGATGGCCTTCAAGCTGCGCGGCGAGCGCCGGTGCGCGCTCACCTGGTTCGGCGACGGCTCGACCTCCCGCGGGGACTTCCACGAGGCGATGAACTGGGCCGGGGTCCAGAAGCTGCCGGTCGTCTTCGTGCTGGAGAACAACCAGTACGCCTACTCCACGCCGCTGGACAAGCAGTTCGCGGTGGATCCGGTCGAGCGGGCGGCGGCCTACGGGTTCACCGGCGTCACCGTCGACGGCAACGACGCCGAGGCCATGTTCGAGGCCACGCTGGCAGCGCGCCGCCGCGCGGTCGATGGGGAGGGTCCCACGCTGATCGAGGCGGTGACGATGCGCATGCACGGCCATGCCGCCCACGACGACATGAAGTACGTCCCCAAGGAGCAGGTGGAGGAGTGGCGCCGGCGCGACCCGGTGGAGCGCCAGGAGCGCCGCCTGCGCGAGCTCGATTTCGACGTCGACGCGCTGCGCGCCGAGGTCGCGGCCGAGATCGACGCTGCCGCCACCGAGGCGCTGGCCGGGCCGATGCCCACCGGCGACGACGTGATGGACGGCGTGTTCGCCACCGAGGCCGAGCCGTTGGGCGACGGCGTAGCGCCCTGGAGCGGTTACGCCAAGGACGGGGGCGCGGCGGGAGGCGATGCGTGATGGCGACGCTGACCTACCTGCAGGCGATCTCCGCGGCGCTGCGCGACGAGCTGCGCGACGACGAGCGCGTGCTGGTCATGGGCGAGGACATCGGCGTGTTCGGCGGTGCCTTCAAGGTCACCGACGGCTTCGTGGCCGAGTTCGGCTCAGACCGGGTGATGGACACGCCGCTGGCGGAGTCGGCGATCATCGGCTGCGCCATCGGCGCAGCGGTGGTCGGGATGCGCCCGGTGTGCGAGATGCAGTTCGCCGACTTCATCTCCTGCGGCTTTGACCAGCTGGTCAACGTCGCCGGCAAGATGCACTACCGGCAGGACCTGGCGGTCCCGATCACGGTCCGCCTGCCCTCCGGCGGCGGGTTCTCCGGGGGCCCGTTCCACTCCCAGAACCCCGAGGCGCTGTTCATGCACTCCCCCGGGATCAAGGTGGTGGCGCCGTCCACCGCCGAGGACGCCAAGGGGCTCCTGCACGCCGCCATCCGCGATCCGAATCCCGTGTGCTTCATGGAGCACAAGCACCTGTACCGCCGCGTCAAGGGCGAAGTGCCCGACGAGATCTACGAGACGCCGTTCACGGCGCGGGTGGCCCGCCGGGGCTCGGATCTGGTGGTCATCGCCTACGGCGCGATGGTGGAGGTGGCGCTCGCGGCCACGGCAGACCTGGACGGCGCGTCGGTCGAGGTGCTCGACCTGCGCTCGCTGGTGCCGCTCGACGAGGCGGCGATCCTGGACTCGGTGTCGCGCTGCTCGAAGGTGGTGATCGTCGACGAGGCCAACATGACGTGCGCGGCGGGCGCCCAGGTGGCGGCGCTTATCGCCGAGAAGGGCTTCGAGGATCTCGACGGCCCGGTGGTGCGGGTGGCGACGCCCGACGTCCCCATCCCGTTCTCGCCGCCGCTGGAGCAGGCGGTGCTCCCCGGAGTCGACCGCGTGAAGGAGGCGTGCCGTGACCTCCTCGGGTACTGACACTCTCGTGGACGTCACCATGCCCCAGATGGGGGTGTCGGTGGCCGAGGGCACGGTCGTGGGCTGGCGCATGGGCGTCGGCGACGCCATCGAGGCCGAGCAGACGATCTGCGAGATCTCCACGGACAAGATCGACACCGAGGTGCCGGCGCCGGTAAGCGGCGTCGTCGCCGAGATCCTGGTCGACGTCGACCAGACGGTGGACGTCGGGACCGTGTTGGCCCGTATCGCCGTGGAGGGCGGCGCGGCCCCGAACGGGGACGGATCGCCCGCCGTGGGCGCGCCCGCGTCCACCGCGGCACCGGATGCCGCGTCAGCCGACGGCGCGGCTGCGCACGCCCCGGCGTCGGCACCCGCTGTGGACGCCCCTGACCGCGCGCCGGCGCGCTCGCCCGGGCGCCGGTACTCCCCGGTGGTGGCGCGGATCGCCGCCGAGCACGACATCGACCTCTCCACCATCGAGGGCACCGGCCGCGGCGGGCGCGTGCGCAAGCAGGACGTGCTGGCCGTGGTCAACGGCAACGGCCACGCCGGCGGCGCGGTGGAGGACCCGCCGCTGCACATCGAGAGCCCGTACCGGCCCGATCCGCCCGGCTCCCGCCCCGGCGGCCGCGGCCCCGCCCGACGCACGGCGTCGCCGGCGGCGGCGGCCTGTCGCGGATGCGCCGCATGATCGGCGAGCGGATGAAGCAGTCGCTGGACACCGCGGCGACGTGCACGACGTGGATCGAGGTGGACATGAGCCGCGTCGAGGCCGCCCGCGCCAAGCTGGGCGTCACCGCGCTGGCCTTCGTCGCCCGGGCGACGATCGACGCGCTGCGCGAGCACCCGGCGCTCAATGCCTGGCTCAACGGCGACGACTACGCGCGGCCCGAGGACGTCAACCTCGGGATCGCGGTCTCGCTGGGCGAGGACGGGCTGATCGTGCCGGTCATCCACAAGGCCCAGGAGCTCTCGGTGGAGGGCCTGGCGGCGCGGATCAAGGACATCGCCCGGCGTGCCCGGGCCCGGGAGCTGACCGCCGACGACGTGCTGGGCGGGACGTTCACGATCACCAACCCGGGCCAGTTCGGCTCGATCATGGCCACGCCGATCATCAACCAGCCGCAGGTGGGGATCCTCGACCTCGAGGCCGTGGTCAAGCGGCGGTGGTGATCACCGACCAGGACGGCAACGACTCGATCGCCATCCGGCCGATGACGATCCTCGGGCTGAGCTGGGATCACCGCGCGCTCGACGGCGCGCTGTCGGCCCAGTTCCTGGCCACGCTCAAGAGCCGGCTGGAGACCCTGCCCTCCTAGATGGTGGCCGCGGGCGCCGTGGACGAGCTCTGGGTCTGCCACCTGGGCACGGTCGACTACCGCGAGGCGCTCGACCTCCAGGAGCGCGTGCGGACCGCGCGCCAGGCCGACGAGGTTCCTGACGTGATGCTCATGCTCGAGCACTGGCCCGTGTACACGCGCGGCCGCCGCTCGGGCGCGGGCGAGCTGCCGATGGGCGAGGACTGGTACCGGGCCCAGGGGATCGACGATCGTCGACGTCGACCGCGGCGGCAAGATCACCTACCACGGCCCCGGCCAACTCGTCGGCTACCCGATCGTGCGCGTCGACGACGTCGTCGCCTACCTGCGCACGCTCGAGGACGCGCTCGCGGCCGCGCTGTGCCAGGAGGGGATCGCCGACGCGCGCGGCCGGCCCGAGGACGGGCCCGACTACACCGGCGTCTGGGTCGGGGAGCGCAAGATCGCCTCGCTCGGCGTCCATCTGGCCAAGGGCGTGACCACCCACGGCTGGGCGGTCAACGTGGAGAACGACCTCCAGCCGTTCTCGTGGGTGGTGGCCTGCGGCCTGCCCGAGGTCCAGATGACCTCGCTGATCAAGGAGACCGGGCGCACGGCGGGCCAGATGCCGTGCTTCCGCAAGCGCGCGGCGTATGAGGTCGCGCAGGCGCTGGGGCGGCGGCAGCGCTTGATGTCGCGGGCGCGGTTGGAGGCGGCGCTGGGGACGGCGGTGCCGGCGGCGCTGCCTGCGGTTGCGGTTGCCCCTTCGGCGTGAAGCGGCGGGATCGGCGCACGTCAACTGCGGCTTACGAGGAGGGGACGAGCGGTCGCCGGTCGGCCTCGAAGAGGAGCCGTGGTAGATAACCCTCATGTGGTGATGGGTATCTCCCAGGACCCCCTGCAAACTGCGCGCATTTCGTCCAATTCCCTTTTCCCAAGTCCGCCGTTGACGTTCGCCGATACCCCGCTGCAACGCCGGGTGTCGACCCCGACCACCATGGTGCGGCGTGACACGCACCGGCCGCCGAGTAGCCTTGATTTCAGTGACTGAACGCCAGCATCAGACCCGATCGCGCGCCAACCCCGGCGGGATCGCCGACGTGCTCACCGTGCTGCGGGCGAGCGAGGACGAGGTGCAGCCCTACCGGGGGCGCAAGCCGCCGTGGTTCAAGGTGCCCGCGCCCGGAGGCGAGCGCTACCGGCAGCTGCAGGAGATGATCGAGTCAGAGAACCTGCACACGGTGTGCCGCGAGGCGGCCTGCCCCAACATCGGCGAGTGCTGGCAGCGGGGCACGGCGACGTTCATGATCCTCGGCGACACCTGCACGCGGCGGTGCGGGTTCTGCAACGTCAAGACCGGCAAGCCGACCTGGAACGACCCGCTGGAGCCCGCGCGCGTGGCGCGGAGCGTCGCCCGGATGGGCCTGCGCCACGCCGTCATCACCTCCGTGGACCGCGACGACCTGCCCGACTACGGCGCCGGCGCGTTCGTGGGGGTCATCCGCCAGATCCGCCGCCAGTCGCCGAGCACCAAGATCGAGGTGCTCACGCCGGACTTCCGCGGCTCGGAGATGCCGCTGGCCAAGGTCATCGCCGAGCGCCCCGACGTCTTCAACCACAACGTCGAGGTCGTCCCGCGGCTGTATCCGGTGGCCCGCCGCGGCTCGACGTGGGAGCGCTCCAAGCGGGTCCTGCGCAACGCCAAGGAGTACGGCGGCGACGAGGTGACGACCAAGTCCGGGCTGATGGTGGGACTGGGCGAGTCCTTCGAGGAGATGGTGGACGCGCTGGGCCAGCTGCGCGAGAACCACGTCCAGGTCCTCACCGTCGGCCAGTACCTGCGGCCCACCGAGCGCCACCTGCCGATCGTGCGCTACTGGCATCCCGACGAGTTCACGGCGCTGGAGACCGCCGCGTACGAGCTGGGCTTCGACCACGTGGCCGCCGGCCCGCTGGTGCGCTCCAGCTACCACGCCGACCAGCACATCGTCCAGTCAGAGCCCGGCGTCGGCCCGCTGCGGGAGTCCGCGGCATGAGCCGGCGCCGTCGCCTCGCGCTCATCGCGCTCGCCGCGCTGGCGGTGGCGCTGATCGTCGCGCCGGGCGCGCTGGCGTCCGCCGGTGGCGGGTCATCGGGCTTCAGCGGCGGCGGGGGAGGCGGTGGCGGCGGCGGCCACGGCAGCGGGTTTGCCCTGTTCATCCTCATCCGCCTGCTCATCGACATCGCCCTGCTCGGGCACGGCCTCGGCCTGCTGTTCCTCATCGCGCTCGCGCTCCTGTACCTGTTCGTCACGCGGGGGCTGCCCAAGCTCCAGGCGTGGTGGGCCGAGCGCGCCGCCCAGCGCAGCGGCGGGCACCGCAAGACCTCCAAGCGCGAGCGCCGGGTGGAGCTGGCCGCCGCCGAGGCCGCCGACGAGGACCCGGACTTCGCCCCCGACCGCGTCCGCGCGGCCGGCGCGCAAGCTGTTCATGGACATCGAGAAGGCGTGGGACACCGGCGACCGGTTCGCCATGCGCGCCCTCGTCGCCCCCGACCTGCTCGTCGAGTGGGAGCGGCGGCTCGACGACTTCGACGGCCGCGGCTGGCACAACCACGTCGAGCCGATCGGCGAGCCGACGGTCGAGTACGTCGGGCTCAAGCGCACCGGCAACGCCGACACCGACCACGTCGTGGTCAAGATCGACGCCCGGGTCAAGGACTACGTCGTCGACCGCTCCGGCCGGCACATCAAGCGCACCGGCAGCCTCAGCGAGATCACCCGCATCCGCGAGTTCTGGACGCTGCAGAAGCGCAGCGGTCACTGGATTCTCGCCTCCATCGAGCAGGGCGGCGAGGGCAAGCACGCGCTGGACGAGGAGATCGTCGCCACCGCGTGGGGCGACGAGACGGGGATGCGCGACGAGGCGCTCATCCAGGGCGCCGTGGCCGACCAGGTGCCCGAGGGCACCAGCGGTGGCCGAGGTGGCCGACCTGCAGTACGAGGGCGACGCCCACGCCGCGGCGATGGACCTGAGCCTCGCCGACGGGCGGTTTGCCCCCGACGTGCTCGAGATCGCCGCCCGGCGCGCGGTGAGCGCCTGGGCGCAGGCGATCGACGGCGACGACGCCCTGCTTGACGGGATCGCCACCCCGGCGGCCAAGCGCGAGCTGCTCTACGCCGGGGACACGAGCGGCGCGGTGCGGATGGTCGTCCGCGGCCCGGTGGTCAATCGCATCCGCATCGTCAACCTCGACGCAGGCGCGGAGCCGCCGACGATGACCGTGGAGGTCGACCTGACCGGCCGGCGCTACGTCGAGAACCGCGACACCGCGGCCGTGGTCGCCGGCAGCCGGACGCGCAAGACGAGCTTCACCGAGCGCTGGACGCTCAGCCTGACCGGCGACGAGGCGCAGCCGTGGCGGATCACCGCCGTCGGCGAGCCCGTCGGCCTCGCGTAGCCGGGCCGTCCGGACCGACCCGCCTCGGCCGGCGCGTAGCGCGGGTGGGCGGGCCGGTCCCGGTCCATAAGCTCCCCGATCGCATGATCCCGATCAAGGACAACATCCCCACCGATCGGTTCCCGCTGGTCACGGTGGCGCTCATCCTCGCCAACGTGATCGTCTACCTGCTGTCGATCCGCCACGGCGGCTCGGTGATCAGCGGCCCCGACGCGCAGGAGGTCGTCAAGTACGGGGCCACGCCGTACGCGCTCACCCACTCCGGCGTGCACTGTGGGCTGGTCAGCCCCACCGAGCTGGGCTGCGGGCGCGGGGTGAGCGGTCTGCCCGCCTGGGAGACGGTGTTCACCGGCGATGTTCATGCACGCGTCGATCCTGCACATCGGCGGCAACATGCTGTTCCTGTGGATCTTCGGCAACAACGTCGAGGACTCGATGGGGCCGGTCCGCTTCCTCATCTTCTACCTGCTCGGTGGCGTGGCGGCGCTGGCGCTGCAGGTGGCCGTCGGGCCGAACACCGTCGGGCCCACGTTGGGCGCGTCCGGGGCGATCGCGGCGGTGCTCGGCGGCTACATCGTGCTCTATCCCCGAGCGCGGGTGCTCACCCTGGTCCTCATCATCTTCTTCTTCGGAGTGATCGAGCTGCCGGCGGTGGTGATGCTGGGCGTCTGGTTCGCCGAGCAGGCGGTGTTCGGCGCCGCCGGCCTCACCAACCCGGCCAACGCGGGCGGGGGCGTGGCCTACTTCGCCCACGTCGGCGGGTTCGCCTTCGGCCTGCTGACCATCCGGCTGGTGGCCAAGCGCCGCAAGCCCACGCCCACCGACCGCGGCGGCCTACCGATGAGGATCGTGCTGCTCGTGCTCGTCGTCGCCTTCACGGTCCTCATCGGCGTGCTCACCGCGCTGGACATGATCCACCACGGCGTCAACTGGCTCGACGTGCTGGCGATCCTCATCGTGGTTCTGTTCGGTACCGGGATCGTCGGCGCGCTGCTGCACCCACCCCGTCGCTGAGGGCTCTCGCACGCCCCGGCCCGGGAATCACGCGTCCAATGTCGCGTATAGTGGAGCAATGGATGCGCCGGGGCTTCCGGAGTTCCGCACCGAGGAAGTCGCCATCGGGTCGGCCACCATGGTCAGCCTCTACGGGGAGCTCGACATCCACTACGAGTCGCAGGTGACCGCCGGCTTCGAGCGCGCCCTGGACCGCAGCCCGTCGGCGCTCGCCGCCGACCTGCGCGGGCTCATCTTCATGGACTCCACCGGGGTCCACGCGCTGCTCGACGCCGAGCGCCGTTGCCGCACGCAGGGCGCGCGCTTCTTCGTGATCCGGGGGCCGGCCGGGGTGGATCGGGTGTTGTCGGTGCTGGGACTTGACCGTCTGTTCGAGATCATCGCCGGCCCCGAGCACCTGCCGGGCGACGGCGCGGGCCTCGCCGCCACGCTTTAGCGCGATTTCCCTGGCGGGCCCTGGGCGGCTGGTAGATTCGCCGTGTGACGGTGGTACGGGAGCGGCTGGTGACGGCCGCCTATGAGCTGTTCGCGCGCAACGGGGTCCAGGCGGTGGGCGTGGACGCCATCATCGAGCGCTCCGGCGTCGCCCGGCAGACGCTGTACCGCCATTTCGGCTCCAAGCAGGAGCTGGTCCTCGCCTTCCTGGAGCGGCGCGAGGAGGTGTGGACCTACGGCTGGCTGGCCGCCGAGGTGCAGCGCCGCGAGCGCGACCCGCGGCGCCGGCTGCTGGCGATCTTCGACGTCTTCGACGAGTGGTTTCGCCGTCCCGACTTCGAGGGCTGCTCGTTCATCAACGTGATGCTCGAGCACCCCGCCGCCGATCACCCGCTGCACGTCGCCGCCGCCGGCTACCTGGCGCGGATCCGCGCCTTCCTGGAGGAGCTGGCGGGCGACGCCGGCATCGCCGACCCGGCCTCGCTGGCCCGGGAGTGGCACATCCTCATGAAGGGGTCGATCGTGGCCGCGGGCGAGGGCGACCTGGACGCGGCCCGGCGGGCCAAGCGGATGGGGCGCGTGCTGCTGGCCCAGGCCCGACCGGCCGCGCGCGCGGACAGCGCCCTCAGGCGGAGCGGGAGTGGTGACCAGGCGGGTCGGATCCCGGTAGCGGGCCACCTCGCCGGTGGCCACGAAGCCCAGACGCTCGTCGCTGCCCTGGCTGAGCGCCGCTAGCCCTTCAGCGCGACGTCGATCGGCTCGAAGTGGGCGAAGTCGTAGAGGTCGTCGACCCGCGCGCGCACCGCCTTGGCGTCCACCGCCTCGAGGCCCTCGGTCCCGAACCGCTCGACGTTGAAGGACGCGATCGCGGTCCCGTAGGCCATGGCGTTGCGCAGCACCGGCATGGTCACCCCGCCGTCGATCTGGCTGGCGATGAAGCCGACGAAGCCGCCGGCGAAGGTGTCGCCGGCGCCGGTGGGGTCGATGACCTCGTGCAGCGGGTAGGCGGGCAGCGCGAAGAAGTCGTCCTTGGTGATCAGCGCCGAGCCGTACTCGCCCTGCTTGGCCACCACGACCGATCGGGCCCCACCCGAGGATCTCGTGGGCCGCCGAGATGAGGTTGGGCTTCCCGGTCAGCTGGCGCAGCTCCTCGTCGTTGAGCATCAGGCAGTCGACCTTGCCGATGATCTGCAGCAGCTCGTCACGGGCGATGTCGATCCACAGGTTCATCGAGTCCAGCGCGACGAACCGCGCCGCCGCGCACTGCTCGCGGACCTGCAGCTGCAGGCCGGGCTGGATGTTGGCCAGGAAGAGCACGTCGCTGTCCTGGGAGGCCTGCGACAGCTTGGGGGCGAAGTGCTCGAACACGTTGAGCTGGGTGTCGAGCGTCTCGCGGGTGTTGAGATCCCAGCCGTACTTGCCCTTCCAGAAGAACGTCTTGCCGCCGGCGACACGCTCGACGTCGTCGATGTTGGAGCCGCGGGTCTGCAGGACGGCGAGCTCGGCGTCGCCGAAGTCGTCGCCGACCGGCCCCACGATCCGTACATCGTCCAGCAGCGAGGCGGCCAGCGCGAAGTGCGTGGCCGCGCCCCCGAGCATCCGCTCGCGCACGCCGAACGGCGTCTCGACCGCGTCATAGGCGATCGAGCCGACGACCGTGATACTCACGCGGCGACCTCCTCGGCCAGGCCGGCCGCGTCGCGCAGGGCCTCGGCCTCGTCGGTCTGCTCCCAGGTGAAGTCGGCCTCGTCGCGGCCGAAGTGGCCGTAGGCGGCGGTCTTCTGGTAGATCGGGCGATGCAGGTCCAGCCGCTGGCGGAAGGCCGCCGGACGCAGGTCGAAGCGGTCGGAGACGAGCGCCTCGATGCGCTCGGGCGACAGCCCGGCGGCCTCGGTCCCGAACGTCTCGACCATGATCGAGACCGGGCGGGCGACGCCGATGGCGTAGGCCACCTGGACCTCGGCGCGCGTCGGCCAGGCCGGCGGCGACGATGTTCTTGGCCACCCAGCGCGCCGCGTAGGCGGCCGAGCGGTCGACCTTGGACGGGTCCTTGCCCGAGAAGGCGCCACCGCCGTGGCGGGCCATGCCGCCGTAGGTGTCGACGATGATCTTGCGCCCGGTCAGCCCGCAGTCGCCGACGGGGCCGCCGATGACGAAGCGGCCGGTCGGGTTGACGAGGAAGTCGGCGCGCAGCGTCGGCCGGGTCGTAGAGGTCGGCGGGCAGCTCCGGCACGACGACGTGCTCCCACAGGTCGTCGCGCAGGCGGCCCTCGGCGCCCTCGGCGTGCTGGGTGGAGATGAGCAGCTTCTCGATCGCCACCGGCACCCCGTCGGCGTAGCGCACGCTCACCTGGGTCTTGCCGTCGGGGCGCAGGTAGTCCAGCGTGCCGTCCTTGCGCACCTGGGCGAGCCGGCGGGCCAGCCGGTGGGCCAGGGCGATCGGCACGCGGCATCAGCTCGGGCGTCTCGTTGGTGGCGTAGCCGAACATCATCCCCTGGTCGCCCGCGCCGGCCGCATCGAACTCGTCGCCGCCGCGCGCCGTCCTGCCGCGTCTCGTAGGCCGCGTCGACGCCCTGGGCGATGTCGGCGGACTGCTTGTCCACGGCATTGAGCACGGCGCAGGAGTCGGCGCTGAAGCCCAGCGAGGCGTCGGTGTAGCCGATGTGCTTGATCGTCTCGCGCGCGATGTCCTGGACGTCGAACGTCGCCGTCGTGGAGATCTCGCCGGAGACCACGACCAAACCGGTGTTGACCAGCGTCTCGCAGGCGACCCGGCCATGGGGGTCCTGGGCCATGACGGCGTCGAGCACGCCGTCGGAGATCTGGTCGGCGACCTTGTCTGGGTGGCCCTCGGTGACCGATTCGGAAGTGAAGAGATACTGCCTCGTGGGAGCGGCCATCCGGAGGCCTCGCTTTCTCGGATGTCGTCTCGTTTCGCGCGGCCGCGCAGGTTAGCGGCACTGCGATAACAACGGCCTCAGGCGCCCGCGGCGCGTGCGGCGGCTCGGGCCGTCTTGACGGGTCGCGGAGGTGCCGGGAGTATGTTGGCGCGGAGGGAGACCGGTCGGTCTGATCGCGCGATCCACCATCCTCAGCAGGAGAGGACGCACGTGCCCATTCCCACCGAGCTCGTCGGGTCGCTACCGCGCCCGATGTCGTTGCAGCAGGCCTACGCCGACTACGACGAGGGCAAGATCTCATTCGACGATCTCCAGGCGGCACAGGACGCCGCGGCGGAGGACTCGATCAAGCGGCTGGAGGCGACGGGTGAGCCGATCGTCACCGACGGCGAGCAGCGCGAGTCGAGCTTTGCCACCTACAACCTCACCGACACGCTGGCCGGCACCGGCCTCGCCGACGGGCTGGCCGGCGACGGGCAGTTCTTCGCCATCTTCGACGACGGCCACAACCGCCAGCTGCCGCGGATCACGCAGGGCCCGTTCCGCTACAAGACCTACGCCTCGGAGTTCGTGGCCAAGAACAAGATGATCGCCACCCACCCGGTCAAGCAGGCGGTCATCTCCCCGTCGATGATGATGCTGCTCTATCCGCTGGACGGGGAGATCGACGGCTACTCGCGCGACCAGTTCCTGATGGATTGCGTCGACGAGGCCGAGAAGGACATCCGCCAGTGCTTCGACGCCGGCGCCGTGCGCGTCTCGGTGGACTTCACCGAGGGCCGGCTGGCCAACAAGAACGACTCGCGCAACCCCTGGACCGGCCGGAACATGCTGCAGGAGTTCATCGACCTCAACAACCAGCTGTTCGCGCGGTTCACCCCCGAGGAGCGGATGAACATCGGCATCCACACCTGTCCGGGCGGCGACTGCGACTCGGTGCACTCCAAGGAGGTCCCCTACGCGATGCTCCTGGAGCACATGTTCGACATGAACGCGGGCTACTTCCTCATCCAGTGCGCGTCGGAGGAGGATCGCGAGAGCGTCTATGAGATGTGCGGCAAGTACCGCCGCGACGACGCCGACGGCGTCTCGCAGATGTGCTTCATGGGCGTCATCAACCCGCTCAGCCCCGACGTCGAGACCGCCGGAGCACGTGCGCGACGAGCTGATGATGGCGTCCAAGTACATCCCGATGAACATGCTCGGCGCCACCGACGACTGCGGCTTCTCGCCGTTCAGCCGCGACGTCAAGCCGCATGCACGGCTCGCCGGACTTCGCCCGCGACGTGGCCATGCAGAAGATCTCGGCGCGGCTGGAGGGCGCCCGCATGGCCTCGGAGGCCATGGGGATGTGACGCAGCACCGGCCTGTGGCGCCCGGTCGGAGTGACCGGGCGCCCAAGATCTGACAACGCGGCGGCCACGTGGGCTGTAGGGTCACGCGGCGTGTCCAGTGGATCGTCCCCCAACGGAGACTCGGCGCAGGACACGCGCTTCTGGCATCCGTTCTCGGACATGAACGCGGTGCGCGGTCACGAGGTGGTCATCGAGCGCGCCGAGGGCATCTGGATCTACGACAGCGAGGGCCGCCGCTTCCTGGACGGCACCGCGAGCCTGTGGTACGCCAACGTCGGTCACGGCCGTAGCGAGATCGCCGATCGGGTGCGTGAGCAGATGTCCAAGCTCGAGGCCTACTCGACCTTCGGCGACTGGAGCAACGAGCCCGCGCTCGAGCTGGCAGCCCGGCTGTCCGAGCACGCCCCGATGCCCGACGCGCGCGTGTTCTTCACCACCGGCGGCGGCGAGTCGATCGACACCGCCGCCAAGCTCGCGCGCCAGTACTGGTCGGTCCTGGGCCGGCCCGGCAAGGTGCACATGATCACGCGCTCCGCCGCGTACCACGGCACCAACGCGCTTCGGGACCTCGCTGGGCGGCATCGAGCCCAATCGCGTCGGGTTCGGCCCGCTCGTGCTGGACACCTCCAACGTCGTCTATGACTCGCTGGAGGCGCTCGAGCAGGAGATCCTCCGTATCGGCCCCGACCGGGTCGCCGCGTTCTTCGCCGAGCCCGTCATCGGCGCCGGCGGCGTGTACCCGCCGCCCGACGGCTACCTGGAGGGCGTCGCCGCCCTCTGCGCCGAGTACGACGTCCTCTTCATCGCGACTCGGTGATCTGCGGGTTCGGGCGGCTCGGCAGCTGGTTCGGTGTCGAGCGCTGGTCGCTGCAGCCCGACATGATCGTGTTCGCCAAGGGCGTGACCAGCGGGTACCTCCCGCTCGGCGGCGTGGTCACCTCCGCGCGTGTGGCCGAGCCATTCTGGTCTGAGCCCGGGCATGTGTTCCGCCACGGCGCGACCTACGCGGGTCATCCGGCCTGCTGCGCCGCCGGCCTGGCCAACCTCGACATCCTGGAGCGCGAGAACCTCATCGCCCGCGGAGCCGAGCTCGAGGGCGTGCTGTTCGACGCCCTGTCGCGACTGAGCGACCACGAGCTGGTCACGGAGATCCGCGGCGGCACCGGGCTGATGGGCGCCGTCGGGCTCGACCTCGATGCCGGTCCGGGCATCGTCAGCCGAGGTGTTCGCGGCCACGCGTGAGCGCGGCGTGCTCACCCGCCCCCTGAGCGCCGGTCTGGCGATGTCACCGCCGCTGACGATCGAGCCCGGCGAGATCGAGCAGATGGCCTCGGCGATCGGCGAGGCCCTCGACGCCGTGGTCAGCGCGCGCGGCGCCGCTCAGCTGACGCCTCGCCACGTCGGCCGCCACACCGGCCCACCGCGTAAGTAAACTTATTGGTTTAGTGAACTAAGCGGCTGCCGCGCGGGTGCTATCACTGACACCGTGCCACTGCGCGCGATGCCAGAGCTCGGTGGATCGGTCCTGATCGACTACCTGGGGTCGACCGTCCACGGGACCGTCAAGGACGTGGCCGACGACGGCCGGCGGCTGGAGGTGGTGACCGAGGACGGGGCGACGCTCAGCTTCGAGCTCAACCGCGCGACGGCGATGTTCACCGCCGGCGGCGGGCAGACGGCGCCGCGGCTGCGCTTCCTGGCGCGCTAACGATTGACCAACGCACCCGGATGTAGGATCCTGCCGCGCTGCGGGCCGTTCTGAGACGGTCCGCGTCACGTCAAACGGGATCGAAGAGAAGGGGATGGGGTATGGGGCGTGAACCTCGGCACGCGGCCGCCGTCCGGCGGGCGTGCCTCACATGCGGGCTGGCGACGATCGTCGCCGTGGCGCTGTGCGCGAACGCGCTGGCGGCGGGCAAGGCGGTCAACGTCGGCACGCCGTTCTCCAGCGCGCCGCCGTCGGTGGCGGTCGACAGCAGCGGCGACGCGCTCATCGCGTGGGCCAACACCAGGGACCTCGGCAACTCGCTCGAACTTCGTGCAGTACTGCGTGCTGCCCGTCGGGCGCGACGGCGTGCTCGCACTCAGGCAGCCTCCAGCCGGCGGACTCGGCGCAGTTCATCGACGGCGTCCACGTGCTCAACGACGGCGGCACGATGGTCATCCTCGCCGACGTCTTCGGCGCGGCGGGCAACAACGCCGGCGACTACGACGCCCGATCAGGAGTGGCAGTCCACCGACGGCGGCGCGAGCTGGACCACTGGTCAACGGCGGCCTGTCGGTGACCAGCGGCATCCTCAACGCCGATACGGGCCCGCTCAGTGCGGTGATCGTCCCCGGGACCGGCGTGCTGGGCTTCGGCTGGGACACGGCCGCCGGAGCGCCGACGTTCAACGCCTTCCCGCTGACCGGCCCGCCGGAGTGCTCGGTGGCGACGTGCCCTGCCGGGTTCGCGACGCTCGAGCCCGGACACCAACCCTGATCAGCTCGGCAACCCGCAGGGCCAGTTCGCCGCCCAGGCCGGCGCCCAGCCGGGCGTGATGGGCGTGTTCGCGACGAACTTCACCAACGGCCCGCTGGGATGCGCGAAGAGCTTCGGCACCGCCTATGTGTACGGCGTCGGGCAACCAGACGGCCTCCAACAGCTACAACATCTCCCCCGGCCAGCCCGGGAGCGCGTGGAGGGTCGCGCTCGCCCAGGCCGACTGCGACGTCGAGAACCCGGCCGTGGGCGGAGGACCGAGCGGGTTCGGCGTGCTGGAGTCAAACGAGGGCAACGCCACCACCGTCGTACCACCGCTTCGACGCGGCGACGTCGAAGTTCGACACGCCGCTGGTGACCGTCGCCAACCAGACCGAGTCCGACGCCGCGCTCTCCCAGGACGGCGCCGGGGGCATCTACGGCACATACCTGCTCGACGGGCCCGGCGGTGCGATCAACCTGTCCTACAGCGCCGACGGTGGCAAGACGTTCACCAGCGGGGTCCTCAACCCCAATACCGACGGCAAGGACGATCAGGTCACGAGTTCGGTCAACGGAGCGGGCCAGGGCTGGGCGGCGTGGATCAACAACGGCTCGGTGTTCGCGCAGCCCTTCCAGGCGGCGGACGCCATCTCGCCCGCCAGCGTGGGCGGCGGCGCGACCGACAACGGGACGACGGTCACCATCACGGTGACGTGCACGTCATTGCCGTGCACGGTGACGATCACGATCACCTCGTCCACGGTGACCGTGCACACCTCCTCGGTCGCGCTCAAGAAGAAGAAGCCCAAGAACGTGACCCTGGCCAGGGGCAAGTTCACGATCACCAAGGTCCGGGGCCCACAAGCTCTCGGTCAAGCTCACCACCGCCGGCAAGAGGTTCCTGGCCTCGAAGAAGGGTCATCTCAAGGTCGGGAGCACCATCACCGAGACGGTCGCGAAGCACACGAAGGTGATCGCGCGCAACCTGACGATGACGATCAAGCCGAAGAAGGGCAAGAAGTAGCCAGCCGCCCGAAGGCGGTGAACATCGGCCGGGCCGCGGCCATCTGGGTGACCAGATGGCCGCGACTCTGGGCGCGGAAGGCCTCGATGCGGTGGCCGGCGCCCTCGATCTCGGCGATGTCGGCAGGGTCAGCGGTCCAGCCCTCGATCAGCATCGAGGGGGTGAGCTCCAGGTGGGCCTGGCTGCCCCACGCGCACGGGCCGACGCGAAACAGGGCGGCGCCGGGTCCAGGCGTGGTCCCGAGCTCAGTCCCGTCGGGCGGCATCTCGATGACGTCCTCGTGCCACTTGAGGACCGGCATGCGGGCGGGGAAGGCGCCGAACAGCGGATCGTCGGCCGCGGCGGCCAGGAGGCTGAGCTCGGGCCAGCCCGCGTTCATCTGGCCGGCATGGGACACCGCTCCGCCGGCGGCCACGGCCAGCAGCTGAGCACCCAGGCACATCCCCAGGACGGGCACGCGCTGGTCCAGCGCGTGGCGCAGGAGCTCCACCTCCCCGGTGAGGAACGGATCGCCGGCCACCCGGGTCGCGCTCTGGCGCCCGCCGAGCGAGACGACGGCGGCGACCTCCTGCGCGGCCGGAAGCGCCTCGGGGTCGCCAGGGTTGCGGTCGATCACGGCGCAGCCCGCTGCCTCGAGCGCCGCGCGGACGATGCCGACCTGACGATCGGGGAGGTGGGTGATGATCAGAGCCGGCTTCACGTGGCCGCAGGATAGAAGCGGCCGACGTGGCACGCTGTAGCGATGCTGAGATGGCTGATGGCGGTCGTGGCGATCGCGACGGGAGCGCTGGGGCCCCATCCCGGGGCCGTGGCGGCGAGCACCCCGGCCAAGCCCCGCATCGTGTGGGACCCGATCCCCTTCGGCGCAGTGCGCAAGGCGCAGATGACCGCGTACGTCCGGCGCCACTACGGGAGCTTCATGAAGCCCACGTGGCAGCTGGTGCACCCCCACGTGATCGTCATCCACTACACCGACGCCGGCTACTCCTCGACGTTCAACACGTTCGCCAACGATGTCCCGGACTCCGAGCTGCACGAGCTCCCGGCCACCTGCGCGCACTTCGTGATCGACTCAAACGGCGCCATCCACCAACTCGTGGCGCTTCAGACGATGTGCCGGCACACCGTGGGACTCAACTGGACGGCGATCGGGATCGAGCACGTCGGCTTCAGCGACGGGCAGGTGCTGGGCGATGCCGGCCAGATGCGCTCGAGCCTCAAGCTCGTCCACTGGCTGCAGTGCCGCTTCAATATCCAGACCCGCAACGTGATCGGCCACGCCGAAAGCCTGTCCAGCCCCTACCACCACGAGGACGTGCCCTCATTGCGTACGCAGACCCACTCGGACTTCGTCCACCGCGACATGCAGACCTACCGCGCGCGCCTGCGCGGGCTGGGAGGCTGCTGATGGCCGCCGCAAGCGTCTCCAGGCTGGGAGTGGTGGGAGCGGGCTTCATGGGCTCGGGCATCGCCGAGTCCGCGGCCTCGGCGGGGATCGACGTCACCGTCTTCGAGCCCGAGGCCGCGCCTTTGCAGCGCTCGCGGGAGCGGCTGGCGACGTCGGTGGAGCGGGCGGTGTCGCGCGGGAAGCTCACCGCCGAGGACGCCGAGGGGCTGACCGGCCGCATCGCCTACACGAGCGACTTCGACGACCTCGGCGGCGTGGACGCGGTGCTCGAGGCAGTCACCGAGGACCCGCGGGTCAAGGGCAAGCTGTTCCAGCGTCTGGACGAGGCGCTGCCTGAGGCGCGCTTCCTGGCCTCGAACACGTCCTCGATCCCCATCGCCGAGCTGGCGGCGTGGACACGACGCCCCGAGCGGGTGATCGGGCTGCACTTCTTCTCACCGGTGCCGGTGATGAAGCTCGTGGAGGTGGTGGTGGGCCTTGAGACCGACGAGGCCACCCTCACCACCGCCGAGGCGTTCGCCTCGGAACTCGGCAAGCGGCCGATTCGCACCAAGGACCGGTCGGGCTTCATCGTCAACATGCTGCTCGTCCCCTACCTGATGGCGGCGGTGCGCATGTACGAGGACGGCTTCGCCACGCGCGAGGACATCGATGACGGCATGCGCCTGGGCTGCGGACACCCGATGGGGCCGCTGACCCTCTGCGACTTCATCGGCCTCGACGTGCTCTACGCCATCTGCGACTCGCTCTACGAGGAGTTCAAACGGCCCGAGTACGCGCCCACCCCGCTGCTCAAGCGGATGGTGGTCTCAGGGCACCACGGCCGCAAGACCGGCAAGGGGTTCTACGACTATCCGTCGTAGAACCCGGCTGAGATCAGGCCGCGACGACGGAGAAGAGCTGCTCGTCGGCCGCGAGGCGGGCCCGCAGCGTCCGGAGGATCTGGGCGTGCAGCTGGCAGACGCGGCTCTCGGTGACGCCGAGGATCTCGCCGATCTCGCGCAGCGTGAGGTTGTAGACGTAGAGCAGGACCGCGATCTTGCGCTCGCGCGGGGCCAGGCAGTCAAAGGCCTCGCGGAAGCGCTCCTTGGCCTCGCCGGTGACCGCGAAGTGCTCGGGATCGCCGTCGGTGTCCTCGGAGATCAGGGTGTCGATGCGCTCGGTGGCCTGGTCCTCCTCGCCGTTGACAAGCGCGTTGAGCGAGCCCACCGAGGCCTGAGCGAGCTCGTCCTGATGGCGGACCAGGTCGCGTACCTCGATACCCAGGGCGTCGGCCAGCTCCTCACGGGTGGGACGGCGGCCGTAGAGGTTCAAGAAGTTGTCGCGGGCCTTGCCGATCTCACGGTCCCAGCGGCGCAGGGAGCGCGGCGCCCAGTCGTTGCGGCGCAGCTCGTCGAGCACCGCGCCGTGGATCCGGGTCCACGCGAACTGCTCGAGCGTGGCGCCCTTGGCCGGGTCGTAGCGGTCGATCGACTTGATCAGCGCCTCCAGGCCGCACGAGATGAAGTCGTCCACCTCACAGCGGGCCGGCATTTCACGGATCTTGCGGTAGACGATGTACTTGACCATCGGGGCGAAGGTCAGCACGAGGCGGTCACGCAGGCGGGGGTCGCCGGTCCGTTGGTAGTCACGCCAGAGATCAAGCGACTGCTCAGCCGACAACCGTCCGGCTCGTTCCGATGTAGCCATCTCACCCACTTTTTGGTCCGATCACGAGGGAAGGCCGGTGCCCATACGGCTGGGCTGCCGGCTCGGGGTGAAGGTCGCTGGACACCCCGGATTGATGTCGACCGAATTGGGGGTTTCTTCCATCCCCATTTTGAGGTAGATGTGTACCCGGTAGGGCCGATCCGCGTCACGAGGAGGCGTCATGGAGGCCAACCAGCCAGAGGTGCTCATCGTCACCGACCACCTCGCCCTCCGGCGCGGGATGGAGCTCCTGCTCCGCGACGCCGGCTTCGCCGTCGCCATCTGCCCCGACAATCCTGACAAAACCCTCGCAGAGCTCCTCAAAGGTCATCATGACGTCGCGCTGCTCGAGATCCGCCGACGCGCGGGCGACGGCGTCGCGCTCGCGCGTCAGGCGCTTAGGGCCGAGGGCGCGGTCCCGCTGGTGCTCTGCACCGGCTACGCGGCGCCGAGAGGGCCGCTCCTGGCCGCGTCCAGCCTCGGGGCCCCGGGGCTCGTCCTCACGTCCTCTCCGGTCAGCACGTTGGTGCAGGCCCTCCGCGAGGTGGCGGCCGGGGGCAGCTTCGTGGACCCCGAGGTGGCCCCGCTGGTCGCAGAGACGGCGGCGAGCCGGCGCGTGAAGCAGCTCAGTCCGCGCGAGCACGAGGTCCTGGGCCTGCTCGCCGACGGCTATCAGGGGCCGGAGATCGCCGAGCAGCTGTTCCTGTCGCTGGAGACGGTCCGGACCCACATCCGCAATGCCATGGGGAAGCTGGGGGCACGGACGCGGGTGCAGGCGGCCGCGATGGTGGCCGTGGCGCGGGAGGAGTAGCCGATGCCGTGGCTTTGGTTGGCCGTCAGCGTTAAGCAGGGCATCGGCGAACGTCAACGACCTGCTTGGAGGGCGGCCAGAGCGTAAATGGTCGCATTTGCAGGGAGTTTTGGTAGATACTGCTTGCTATAGCGTCACTATCTACCACGACCCGGTCGAAGGCCCGCCGGACCGCTCCGCGGGCCCGCACGCTCCCCTTCGTTGCCGCAGGGACGTACGCCGATACCTCGCGCGACGCCGAGGGCTCCCCGCGGCGAGGTGGCTGAATGGCTGAGCGGGCTAGGACTGCTGCGGCGGCGGGGGCTTGACGACGTTGGAGCGCGTCGCGTCGCCGTCGGCGGTCTTCAGGGGCGCCGGGAGGTCGGCGGGGAGCGCCGCGCCCGTCGCGTGGGCCGCGGCCTCGTTCTCGCGCTTGACCTCGAGCCAGATCTCCTCGCGGTAGACCCGCACCGAGCGCGGGGCGTCGATGCCGAGGCGGACCGTCTGGCCCGAGACCTCCAGGACGGAGATGAAGACGTCGTCGCCGAGGACGACCCGCTCGCCTCGCCGGCGAGTGATGTTGAGCATTAGGAGGGGTCCCCGGCCGGGCCGGACGAGTTGCCCATGACCTCGGCGAACAGGGGTGCGCGCAGATCGCAGGCCGCCGCCTGGTTGATGATCTGGTGACCCTGGCCGCCCCAGATGAGGATCGGGGCCTTCTGGTTGGCGGTGAACTCGGAGAGCTCGGCGCTGGCGACGATCGTGACGTAGACGTCGACCGGGGTGGCGTCATCGAGGTCGAGACGCTCGGCGTCCTCGTCGGTGAGCTCCACCTGATAGTCGGAGAAGAACCGGTGGGGATCGGTCACGGGCAGCGAGAGGCTCGGATCATCGATGCAATGCAACCACAAGAACGGGCTGTCGGGATCGCTCGTCAGCAGCGCGTAGCGCGACCCGCCGAGGCCGATGAGCCCGTCCGGGAACTCGATCACGGTATCCGGGTCGATCTCGACGTGCCCGAAGCGCGTGCTCTCAATCGCGAGTGCCACAGCGGCAGCTCCTCTACCGGGGGATGACATACAGGTCGATGGTCTGACTAAGCCTACTTGCGAGGCAGGCGACGAGTCACTTCAGGAAGTCCATCAACGAGGACTGGACGATATTCGCACCGGCCTTCAGCGCGGCGGTGAAGGCCGCCTGCTCTGAGGAGAAGGTGGTCACGGCCTGGGCCATGTTGACGTCCTCGTCGTTGGAGAGAGCAGCGGTGTCGCTGTTCTGGAGCCCCTGGATGCGGTCGCCGGCGAGGGTGAGCCGGTTCTGCGCGGCTCCGACGTTGGCCTGGACCTGCTCCAGGAGTTGAGGCTGTTCTGGAGGTTGGTCAGCTGGCGTGAGGACAGGTCGGCCACGCCGGAGGTGTTGCCGCTGCGCATGTCGGCGCTGATCGACCGCAGCGTGTCCAGGAGCTTGCCGTCGCCGGCGCTGGAACCGCTGCCCAGCACGCCGGAGAGGTCGACGTTGACCTGCAGCGAGGCGCCGGGGCCGATCTGGCGCGTCACCGCTGCCGTGTTGCCCTGGAAGGCGTCGCCGGTGGAGCTCGCGTAGGGCTGGGTGTTGGTGGCCGTGCCCGAGAAGATGTACTGGCCGTTGTACTGGGCGTTGGCCTCCTGCTTGACGGCGTCGGCCAGCTGGTCGATCTCGTCGGCCGTGGAGGACAGGTCGGTGGCGGACTCGACGCCGTTGGAGGCCTGCACCGTCAGCTCCTGAGCGCGCTGGAGCATGCTCATGACGTTGGTGAGCGAGGTGTCGGCGGCGGAGGTCCACGCGGTGCCGTCGGTGACGTCGTTGTCGTAGTTGGTCAGCCCCTGCATGTCGTTCTTGAGCTGGATGGCCAGGCTCGCCCCGTAGGGATCGTCAGAGGGCTGGTTGATCCGCAGGCCCGTGGAGAGCTGCTGCTGGGTGGTCGCCATCTGGGTCTGCACGTTGTTGATGCTGGCGAGCACCGACGAGGTGGTCATCTGGGTGGTGATGCGTCCGGACAACATGGCTTAGAGGCCTCCGCCGACGGTGTTGATCAGGGTGTCCAGCGTGGTGTTGATCGCGTTCATCACGCGCGCCGAGGCCTCGTAGGCCTGCTGGAACTGGATCAGGTTGGTCATCTCCTCATCCAGCGAGACGCCCGAGACGCTCTGGCGCTGGTTGGAGACGGCGGTGAGCACGGCCTGCTGGGTGCTCTGGGTGCTCTGGGCCGCCTGGACGCCGCTGCCCACCTGGGCGACGAAGCGGCGTAGGACTGGTCGGCCGGGCCGTTGGCGAGGTTGGCGATGCCCTGGGCCAGGTCGGCGCCCGAGGTGCTCGAGCTCGACGTCTGCACCGTGCTCGGGGTGGCGGACACGGCGATCGTGCCGGCGGTGGTGCCGCTGAAGAACGGGCTGGAGGGCTGGAGCGCGTTGACCGAGCTGACGACCTGGCTGGCGACGCTGTCCAGCGAGGAGATGTACTGGCCGACCGGGCCGGTGCTCGAGGACATGTTGAGCAGCGAGCCGAGCTGGCCGCCGGCGGCCGAGGTGAGCGTCTGGGGCCAGGTGACGGTCGTGCCGCTCACCAGCGGGCTCGAGGCGTCGCCGAAGTTGACCGACACCGCGCCGCTGGAACCGTGCTGACCGAGATCTGGGCGAGGCCGGAGAGGTCGTCGAGCAGTTTGTCGCGCTGGTCGAGCAGGGTGTTGGGCGAGATGCCTGCCTGCGTCGCCTGGGCGATCTGGAGTTGAGCGTCGCGATGCGCTGGGCGTCCTGCTGGACCTGGCCGTTGGCCCCGGTCAGCGTCGCGTACTGCTGCGAGGCCTGGGACTGGACCGTCTGCATCTGCGGGAGACGGCATTGAAGGTGGAGGCGAGCGTCTGGCCGGCGTCCACGACCGCCTGCTGGGCCGCCTGGTTGGTCGGCGCGCTGGCCAGCGAGGACCAGGCGCTCCAGAACTTCGACATGACGCTCTGCAGTCCGCTGGACGAGGGCTCGTTGACGGCGGTCTGGACCTGCCCGAGCTCGTTGGCGCCCGTGTTGGCGTTGCTGGTGGCGGTGTTCTGCGCGCGGTACTGCACGTCCAGGAACTGGTTGCGGATGCGGCTGATGTCGGTGATCGTGACGCCGGTGCCGACCTGGGTCCCGCCGCCGGGGCCGGCGATCGTCAGCGGGCGCGGTCGCCGCGGTCTGCACGGTCTGGCGCGTGTAGCCGGCGGTGTTGGCGTTGGAGATGTTCTCGCCCGTGGTCGTGATGGCGGCCTGGGCAGCCTCGAGGCCGCTCAGTGCCGTCTGCAGACCGGTGAAGGAGGGGATGGTCACGGCGCTAGACCTCCAGGTCGAGGACGCGGTGGCGGTTGGACAGGCGGGGCGCGGTCACGCGGTTGTGGTCGCCGGCGGAGTCGTAGCCCAGGTGACGGTCGGCGTCGGCAAGACGGAGCAGGTGATCCAGGAACGCCAGCTCCTGGCTCATCAGCGCCCGGTTGACGTAGTGCTCGCGCTGGACCTCCTCCAGGAGGCCGCGCAGCTCAGCGCTGCGGGCATGCGCCAGCGGGGCGCGCCCCGGATCCATGATCGCGTCGAGCAGGCTCATCGACACGGCGGTGGGCGCCACGCCGAGGTGGGCGCCGGCGCGGTCGAGCAGGCGTGCGCGGTCGCGCTCGATGAGCGCGCGGCGCTGAAGCTCGGCCTGGAGCATGCCGGTGAGCGTGACGACCTGCTGGACGTCGCGGGCGCGGATCGCCGCGCCCTGCTCGAGCACGATCTGCAGCAGCCGCCGCGCCGACACCAGCTGGGCGTCGAGGTGGGCGATCACGTCAGTGGTGAGGGCCGCGTCGAACTGCTCGGCGGCGGGGACGATGACGCTCATTTCTTGGGCGCTCCCAGCGCCAGGATCAATGGACTTGGCGATCTCCATGGCGATCCCCGTGCCGCCACCGGACATGATGCTGGTGGCCAGCGTCTGGGGCAGCAGCGACGAGTAGGCGCCGAGGCCTCCGCCGCCGCCCACACCGCCGGAGCTACCGGAGCTGCTGCCTCCGGCAGAGTCGTCGCTGGTCCCGCCGAGGCCGTCGTCGGAGCCGTCGAGGCCCGGGACGGTGGCCGACAGCTGCTGGGCCAGCTCGTTGACGAGCACGTTCTCGAAGGCCATGCCGGTCTGGTAGGCGTTCTTGGCCTTCTGGTCGCCGTTGCGCACAGCGGCCGGCTCGTTGGCCGGGTCGGTCAGCGGCAGCGTGCTGGTCGGCATTGAGGCGCTGGTCGTCGGCAGCGCGCAGGTGGCGGAGATCGCGCTCATGACTATTGCTTGATCCCGTCGGCGATCTGCAGCATCTGGTCCTGGTACTGGACCGCCTTGGAGGCCATCTCGTAGCTGCGCTGGGCGGTGATCATCTCGCTCATGTCCTCGGCTGACGTCGACGTTGGAGCCCTCGAGGGCGCCCTGCTGGAGCGAGGAGCCGGCGGCGGGGCGCGTGGCGCCGCTGCCGGAGGTGACGCTGTACATGCTGTCGCCGTCGGGCTGGAGCTGGTTGGGAGCCGGGACGGTGACCAGCGAGATCTTGCCGATGGTCCGCGTGCCGTCGATGACCTGGCCGTTGGACTCGATCTTGAGGTCGTTGGCGTCGGTGCCCTTGGGGAGCTTGAGCGGCCGGGACCAGGGGGTTGCCCTGCTGGTTGGTGATCTCGCCCTGGGAGTTGACCTGGAGCGCGCCGTTGCGGGTCAGGCCGACCGAGCCGTCGTCGCGGCGCACCTGGAGGTAGCCGGGGCCCTGGATGGCGACGTCGAGCGAGCGGCCCGGTGCTCTGGATCGCGCCCTGGGCGTCGCTGCGGCCGACGATCGTCGAGGCCGAGCCGGCGCCGGTGGAGATGGCGGGGCTGCCGCTGGCCGAGCCCGCGCTGGTGTAGAGCAGGTCCTCGAAGCCCATCCGGGTCGCCTGGTAGCCCGGCGTGTCGATGTTCGCCATGTCGTTGGAGATGGCGTTGAACTGATTCTGCTGCGCCTCCATCCCGGAGGCCGCCGCGTACAAACTCTGCAACATCTATCAGCCTCCGAGGGATCCGACGCTCTGCGCGTCTTCCTGCATCGTCTGGTCGATCGACTGGATCGCGCTCTGGCCGGCCTGGTAGGCCCGCAGCGAGGCGATCATGTCGGTCATGGTCTGGACGGGGTCGACGCCGGAGGCCTCGAGCTCGCCCTGGTGCACGACGCCGTTGGCGCGGCCGGTGGAGGCTCCGGAGAAGTAGTTGGTGCCCTGCTTGGTGACGTTGGGCACGTTGAAGACGCCGAGGGCGGAGCCGGGGGCGGTGCCCTTGTTGCTCACCGTGACGGGCTGGCCGTTCTGGCCGAGCACCAGATTGCCCTGCTGGTCGACGAGCTGGCTCTTGTTGTTGGACGAGAACTGCCCGTCGCGGGTGTAGCGGATGCCCGAGCTCGTGCGGACAGCGAAGTAGCCGGTGCCGGCGATCCCGAAGTCCAGCGCCTGGCCGGTCTGGTTCAGCGTGGTCGGGCTCGTGTCGGTGACGACCTTGCTGATGCGCACGCCGGTGCTGATCGTGCCGATCTGCTGCCCCGAGGACGTGTTTGACAGCAGCAGGGAGCCGAAGCTCTGCTGCTCGGCCTGATCGGTCTTGTAGCCCGGGGTCGAGGCGTTGGAGAGGTCATTGGAGAGCTGGCTCTGGCGAACCTGCTCAGCGAGCATGCCGGACGCGGCAATGTAGAGACCGGGATCCATCGTACGGAGTTGATCGACAGGTGCTGCATAGTTCTTTAGGGCAATGTCCGCACCTTTGGCCATCAGCCCCCAGGCGCTCCGTGTTCTTGTGGGTCCGGACATCAAGATCGTGCCCGGGCGCGCCGTGATGGCGCGCGTCGTCCAGGCGCCGCCCGGCCAGAAGGGCTCGCTGAGCATCGCCGGGTATCTGCTGGACGCCGAGCTGCCCGAGAACGTCCAGGCCGGCCAGGACCTGCGGCTGGTGGTCCGCGATGTCAACGCCGAGCGGGTGCTGCTGGCCATCACCGACCCCCACCAGGGAGACCCGGCCTCGCCCACCCACCAGGCCCCGCCGGCCGAGCAGGCCCCGCAGAGCCAGCAGGCGCAGGGTGGGCGGGGTCCGGATCACAACCAGCTGCCGGATCCGTCGCTGGCCGCACAGGGTGGGTGGGGTCCGGTCCCGCTGCCCGGAGGCGGGAGCGTGCAGGTGACCGAGCGCGACGCCGGCGGCGCGGGCGGGCGCGCGGGCGAGCGCCAGAACGTCCTGGTGCGCTACGACGCGCCGGCGCTGGGCGCGGTCGACCTGCGCTTTCAGATGGACGCCGGGGCGCTCAGCCTGTCGGTCGGCCTGGCGCCCGGCCAGCCGCTGCAGGTCGCGCAGGCCGGCGCCGAGAGCCTGCGCCAGGCCCTGGCCGCGTCGCTGCCCGGGCACGCCGTGTCGGTGACCGTCTCCCCCCGCCGCGAGCCCCTGGACCTCTATGCCTGACCAGCCGCCACGCCGGCGCGCCACCGCGCTGCACTACACGCACGGGGATGCTGCTCCGACGGTGACGGCGACGGGCGCGGGCCTGCTCGCCGAGCGCATCATCGCGGCCGCGCGCGAGGCGGGCGTGCCCGTGCGAGAGGATCCGGCCCTGGTGGAGGCGCTCGCGGCACTGAACCTCGGTGCCCATATCCCCGAGGCATTGTGGAAGGCGGTGGCCGAGACGCTGGCCTGGGCCTACCGGCTGGACGCCGGCGCCGCGAGCGGTCGCGGCTGACCGGCCGGACGCCGGGCGGCCGACCGCGCGCAACCTTGAGGAATCCGCGGCCTGGCTGGACTTAAGTCCGGGCGCAGAGCCGCCGATGATGAGAGTGCTCCCTCGGTAAGGATCTCTCCATGGCTCTTCGCCTCACTGGCAAAACTCTGCAGTCCTCGGCCCCTGCGGCCTCCTCCGGCCAGCCGGCCGTCACCTCCGAAAGTCTTGTCTTCCAGGCACGGACCGCTCTCGGCCAGGGTGACGTCCCCGCGTTCAGCGCGCTGTTCGCCACCGCCGGCGAGCTGACCGACCCCCAGCGCCGCTTCCACGCCAAGCTGTCGCTGATCGACGCCGGCATGGGCGTGACCACGCAGGCCGCCGAGGGCCTGGCCACGCGCGTGTACGTCGCCGTCGCGGGAGCCGCGCTGGACATGCTCGAGGACACCCCCAGCGAGCCGACCATCCTCAACCTCGCCGGCGTGGCCCTGTATGAGCTGTGGAGCCTGGACGCCGCTCAGGCGCTGTTTCGTGCCGCGCGGCGCCTGGACACGAGCCTGCCCAACGTCGAGGGCAACCTCGACGAGGTCGCCCGCCGCAAGCGCGCCGGCCGCCGCTCCCGCCCGCTGCACGCCGCCGTGCCGGGCCTGGCCCGCCGCGCCACCAGCGTCGCCAACCGGGCCAAGCCGGCCACCGGCCTGACGCTCAGCCTCTGCATGATCGTGCGCGACGAGGAGCAGATGCTCCCGCGCTGCCTGGCCGCCGTCGCCCCGGCGGTGGACGAGATCGTGATCGTCGACACCGGATCCACCGATGCCACCGTCGAGATCGCCAAGTCCTTCGGCGCCAAGGTCATCGAGTTCCCGTGGACCGGGTCCTTCTCCGAGGCCCGCAACGTCTCCTTCGAGGCCGCCACCGGCGACTGGGTCATGTACCTCGACGCCGACGAGGTGCTCGTGGCCGAGGACGTCGAGCAGCTCCGCGCGCTCACCGGCCGCACCTGGCGCGAGGCCTTCTACCTGGTCGAGACCAGCTACACCGGCGAGCTGGGCGACGGCGGCGCGATGGTCAACAACGCCCTGCGCGTCTTCCGCAACCGGCCCGAGTACCGCTTCAAGGACCGCCTGCACGAGCAGATCGCCCACACGCTGCCCACCTATATCCCCGGCCGGGTCGAGCAGACGCCCGTCCGCGTCACCCACTACGGATACCTCGGCTCGGTGCGCGACGCCAAGGAGAAGTCTCAGCGCAACGTCGAGCTGCTGCGCAAGCAGGCGGCCGAGTCGCCCAGGACTCCCTTCCTGCATTTCAACCTCGGCTCTGAGTACATCGTCGTCGGCAACCTCAACGCGGCGATCGAGGAGCTCAAGACCGCCCGGTCGCTGATCCTGGCCGAGGGCAACATCTCCCGCGCCGAGTACGTGCCGGCGCTGTTCACGCGCCTGGTCATGGTGCTGCGCATGTCCGGCAAGCTGATCGAGGCCGACAGGACCGCCGCCGAGGGCCTGGAGCTGTTCCCGCAGTTCACCGACCTCGTCCTGGCGCAGGCCCGCATCGCCCAGATGCAGGGCGACAGCGACAAGGCCGTGGCGCTGTTCCACCGCACCATCGAGATGGGCGACGCTCCGGCGCGCTACGGCCCGATGGTCGGCAGCGGCACCTTCCTGGCCCGCCTCGCGCTGGCCGAGCTTCACCTGGAGCTCGGCGAGGCCGCCGAGGCCCGCACCGCGCTTCAGTGGTGCGTCGAGAACCATCCCGACTTCCTGCCGGTGGCCGGCCCCTACGCGTCGGCGCTGCTGCGCGACGGCGTTGCTCCCAGCGAGGTGGCCGCCGAGCTCGAGAAGCTCGACACCCTGCCCGCCGGCGTCCGCCTGACCGTGGCCGCCGTCCTGCAGCAGGCGGGCGCGCTCGGCGAGGCCGAGGCGCAGTACCGCCGGGCCCTCGACGCCGCTCCGGCCGACACGCGGCCCCGGACGGGCCTGGCCGAGCTGCTGCTCGGCCGCGGTGCCTGGGACGAGGCCGCCGAGCTGGCCGCCGCCGTGCCGGCCAACGACCCCTATGGCGGTCTCGCGGTCCGGATCGAGCTCTGCTGCCTCATCGGTCGCGCGGACGCCGAGACCGTGCAGGCCGTGCTCGGGCGCGCCGCGCACGCCGGGCTGTCGGCCGCCGAGGGTGCCGTGTTCGAGACCTGGGCGGCGATCGCGCAGGGCGCCACGGACACCACGCCGGTTCCGGTCGCCGGTGCGCCGATGCTGAGCGTGATCCTGGAGACCCTCCTGCGCGGCGCCGACGGCGAGCGCTTCGTCGCCCTGCTGCCTGCCCTTGAGCGGTCCCAGCTGGCCCGTCGCGAGCAGCGCGAGCTGCTGGCCCAGATGTATCTGAAGCATGGTCTCATCGATCGCGCCGCCCAGGAGTGGATCTCGGTCGCCTCCGAGACCCCCGACGTCCGCTCGCTGGTGGGGCTGGCCCAGGTCGCGATGGCGCAGGGAATGGCCGAGGATGCCGCCAACTTCGCCACCGGAGCGCTCGAGCTCGACCCCGCCTCGATCCAGGCACAGGCGCTGCTGAGCGCGCTGCCCGCCCCGGTCGCCGCCTAAGCGGATTCTTGGACATCTGGCTGATGGCGCTCAAGTTGCCGGGGCCTGCGCTCGATTACACCGAGCAGCATGTCTTCTCGATTCACCCGCTCCTCACACAGCACGCGCGTCCGCTCGGACGACATCCCCGCGTCCCCGCCCCGGGAGGTGCTGGAGGCGATCGCCCGCGCGCACGCGGCCTACGAGCAGCTGGCCGCCTCCGGCCGGCACGTGCATTTCGACCTCAACGAGGCCTCGGGCCGGCTCGCCTGCGAGCTGACCGATGCCTCGGGCACCCCGCTGCGCGACCTGTCTCCGCGCACTGTGCTCGAACTTGCCGCAGGCGCCCCTTTCGACTGACGCACTGAACAAGGATCCCTCATGTCCACCAGCGCACTCTCATCGTCCACCTCCACCTCCGCCTCCACCTCCGCGGCGGGCCTGTCCTCGCTGAGCGGCGGCAACCTTCAGGTGACGGGCCTGGCCTCAGGCCTGAACACCAACCAGATCATCTCGGAGGAGATGGCGATCTATCAGCAGCCGGTGACCAACCTCCAGAACCAGTCGAGCGGTCTGAAGGCGATGAACAAGCAGCTCACCAGCATCCAGTCAGAGCTGCAGACGCTGTCCTCCGACGCGCTGGCGGTGGGCGACCCGACCCTGTTCAAGACCCAGCAGTCCGTCGCCTCGTCTGACACGACCCGGGTCCAGGCCTCCAGCGCGACCGGCGCCGGCATCGGCGGCTACCAGGTCTCGGTCACCCAGCTGGCCAACTCGGCGCAGGCCACCTACGGCTACACCAGCCCCAGCAGCGACGACAGCATCACCGTCGGCGGCAACCCCTACACGATCAAGGCCGGCGAGTCGATCCAGGACTTCGTCGACTCGATCAACTCCGACACGAGTGGCACCGTCTACGCCGCCGCCACCAACTCGGGCACCGTGGTGTTCTCCTCCCGCCAGACGGGCGCCAGCTCGAGCGTCGGGGTCTCCGACAGCGGCGGCGCCCTGGCTCTGCAATCGTCCAAGGCGGGGCAGGACGCTCTGTTCAGCGTCGACGGCACCAGCGGCAGCTCGTCCTCCAACACGGTGACCAACGCGATCGGCGGCGTGACCCTGACGCTCACCGGGGTCACCACCACCAGCGGCCCCGTCACCGTCAACGTCGGCGCCCCGGCCCCGAACGCGACCAACATCTCCAACGCGATCAACACCTTCGTCACGCAGTACAACAAGGTGATCTCCGACATCCAGACCCAGCTGTCGCAGCAGCCGTCGAGCTCGGACCCGACGCAGGGCACCCTCTACGGCGACCCGGGCCTCAAGAATCTGCTGACCTCGATGCGCTCGATGATGTACACGCCGGGCGCCGGGCTGCCGACGGGCGCGGCCACCATGGACGACATCGGCGTCAGCACCGGCGCCACCACGGGCGGCGGCGCCGAGTCCGCGTCGGCGCTGGCCGGCAACCTGACGCTGAACGCCACCACGCTGACCAACATGCTGTCGTCCAACGCCAGCAGCGTGAAGAGCCTCCTCAAGAGCTGGTCCTCCAGCTTCGTCAGCCTCACCGACAACGCCGCCGATCCGAGCGGCACGATCGCCGCGCGGATCACCGGGGACAACTCCCAGATCTCGAACCTGGGCAACCAGATCTCGACGATGCAGTCGGCGCTCACCGACAAGCAGAGCTTCCTGGTCCAGGAGTTCGCCCAGCTGGAGGCGGCGCTCTCGTCCAACCAGTCGCAGAGCAGCTGGCTGACCAGCCAGATCGCCTCCCTGCCGGGCGTCTGATCCGCGCTGCGGATGGCTCTCCGGCGGATGCTGATCGCCCGGGATTTTCCTCAATGTTCGGCCGGCACGGCCGATGACATGGGTGAGCGAATGGATCGCTTCTGGCACCGACGTCACGCGCGGCACCGGACCCCCTCACGGAGTAACCACTCAACTCGACCTGGTGTGAGAGAACACAAATGAGCACATACGCCGCGACCTATTCCCCCAACGCCTACCGGGCCAGCGCGGTCATGACCGCATCGCCCGGACAGCTGATCGTGATGCTCTACGACGGCGCCCGCCGCTTCCTGCACCAGGCCTCCGTGGCCATGGGCGAGCACGATATCCCCGGCGCCCACAACAAGCTGACGCGCGCCGAGGAGATCATCCGCCACCTGCGCAACACGCTCGACATGGACCAGGGCGAGCTGCCGGCCCGCCTGCAGTCGATCTACACCTTCTCGCTCTCGCACCTGCGCCAGGCCCGCCTGGACCAGGATCCGTCGAAGATCCTCGAGATCGACGACATCCTGGGCAAGCTCCGGGAGTCCTGGGCGGCGATCGCCGACCAGCCCGTCGATGAGCGCTGACTCCCTCGAGCCCTACGAGGCGCTCGCCGCGCATCATCGAGCGCGAGCTGCAGCTCGTCTCCGAGCGCAGCTTCGACGAGCTCCAGTACGCTGACGGAGGTGCGCGTCGAGCTGCAGAGCTCGCTTCCGGCCACCCCTCCCGAGGAGGCCCGGGCGACGCTCGAGCGCTGCCGCCAGCTCCAGAAGCGCGTCGAGATCGAGCTTCTGCGGGTGCGCGAGGTGCTGCTGCTGGAGCTGGGCCGGGTCCGTCAGGCCCAGCGCACCGCCGACGGCTACGCCCCCGTGCGCCAGCGGGTCTCGTTCGTCACCGCGACCGCCTGAGACTTCTCGCGCCGCTGCGCAGGCGCGGGCGACGACACACGCACAGTTCCCCGATCGGCCGGTCTCAGCACTCCTCGCCGGGTCCGGCCGGTCCGCGTGATGAGCGACGCAAAGTTTTTTGGGGCGTTCTCGCACTTGGCTCTAAAGACTTTCCGCCAGACGCCGACATTAGAAGTGACCGCACGGAGTGGTCATGGAGAGCCCAAGGAGGGCCAGTGCAAAGCGACCTGAACCTATGTCCCTCCTTGACACCACTCAGCTTTCCCTCGAGGCAGCCATGCGCGGCTCGATGCTGCGCCAGACGCTCCTGACCAACAATCTGGCCAACGCCGATACCCCCGGGTACCAGCGCCAGGACGTCAACTTCCAGAGCACCCTGGCCAGCGCCATCCAGAATGGCCAGTCGCCGAGCTCGATCAACTTCAGCCCGGCCACGCAGTCCGGGACCGTCAGCGCTGACGGAAACGGCGTCAGCGGCGAGCAGGACTCGGCCGATCTGGCCGAGAACGGCCTTCTCTACGAGGATCTGACGGCCGTCGCCGCGCAGCGCGAGTCGATCCTCAAGACCGCGATGGGAGCGCCCGGATCATGAGCATCTTCGACGCAATCGACCTCGCCGCCTCCGGCCTCACCGCCGAGCGCACGCGGATGGACGTCACGTCCGAGAACCTCGCCAACGCCCAGACCACCCAGGGCGCCAACGGCCAGCCGTATCGCCGCCAGGAGGTCGTGCTCCAGCAGGTGGGCGGCGGCTTCGGCGCCCAGCTCGCCGGCGCGCTGGGCCAGTCCGGCGCCACGCCGGGCGGCGTGCAGGTCGCGGGCATCGTCAACGACCCGACGCCCGACCAGCTCGTCTACGACCCCGGACACCCGGGCGCGAACGCGCAGGGCTACGTGAGCATGCCCAACGTCAACCCCGTGACCGAGATGACCGACCTCATCTCGGAGTCCAACTCCTACCAGGCCGACGTCACCGCGATGAGCACGGCCAAGACCATGTACTCCAAGACGCTGGACCTCCTCAAATGATTCCGGCGATCTCAGGAGCACTCGGCCAGCTGAACCCCAGCGAGTGGGGCGTCGGCTCCATCGGCGGGATCGGCTCGGCGCAGAGCAATCCCGCCGGCCAGGCCGGCGCGGGGAGCTTCAGCGGCGCGCTGAGCAACGCGCTCAGCTCGCTGGAGCAGACGCAGGCCAACGCCACCCAGGCGTCGCAGGGACTGGCCACCGGCCAGCTGTCGGACCCGACTCAAGCAATTACCGCGGTCGAGAACGCGTCGCTGTCGATGGATCTGGCGAGCCAGATCCGCGACAAGCTCGTCTCGGCTGAATCCACGATCTTCTCAACCCAGGTCTAACGCATGCCCAACTTCGGAGAGATGGCCAAGAAGATGTCGCCCAAGGGCTGGGTGATGCTCGGCGGTTCCCTCGTGCTCGGCATCGCCTTCCTGATGATCGTCATGTCGATGGCGTCCAAGCCCAGCTACTCGACGCTCGAGGCCGGCATCGACCCGGCCCAGACGGGCAAGATCACGAGCACCCTCTCCGCCCAGGGCATCAGCTACCAGCTGCAGAACAACGGCACGGCCATCGCGGTCAACTCCAGCCAGACCGCGCAGGCGCGCGTCGCGCTGGCCACCGCCGGCCTGCTCACCAACCAGCAGCCGGGCTTCTCCCTGCTCAACTCACAGCAGCTCGGCCAGAGCAACTTCCAGCAGCAGGTGACCTACGAGCGCGCCCTGGAGGGCCAGCTCGCCCAGACGATCCAGACGATCGACGGCGTCAGCTCGGCCACCGTCAACCTGGTCATCCCCAACAGCCAGGATCAGCTCTTCTCCGACCAGGCCCAGCCGGCCACCGCCTCGGTGCTGCTGGGCGGCAGCCAGCTGGCCTCCAGCTCGGTGCGCGGCATCGCGCAGCTGGTCGCCTCCAGCGTCCCCAGCCTGTCGATCAACAAGGTCACGGTCACCGGCTCTGACGGCTCGCTGCTGTGGCCGGCCGCCGGCGGCGACGGCAGCGGGCGCCACGACCCAGCAGCAGGCCGACCAGAAGTACGACGCCTCGATGACCAGCCAGGTCAACGCGATGCTGGCCCAGACGCTGGGCGCGGGCAAGGCCCAGGTGGTCGTCAACGCCAACGTCAACGCCAACCAGTCCACTCAGGACGCGCTCGTCTACGCCAAGAAGGGCATCCCGCTGACCCAGACGACGTCCAACGAGACGCTCAAGGGCGGCAACGCCAGCGCCTCAGGCGTCTCGGGCACCGCCGGCAACATCCCCGCCTATGCGGCGGGCGCGACGGGCGGCGGCACCGGCTCCAACTACGCCAACAAGACCACCAACACCAACTTCGGCGTCGAACAAGACCATCACCCACACGATGCTCGCGCCGGGCAACGTGGTCAACCAGAGCGTGTCGGTGCTCGTCGACAAGTCGGTCCCGGCGGCCTCGCTGCCCGCGATCAAGCAGGCCGTGGCCAACGCGGTGGGCCTCAACGCCAAGCGCGGCGACACGATGTCAGTCGGCCAGCTGGCCTTCGCCAAGCCCGACCGCCACGCACCCCCGCGGCCGCAGCGCCCAACGCGATGATGAAGTACGCCAAGTACGGCGCGGCCGGCCTGGGCTCGCTCATCTTCCTGCTCTTCGCCGGGCGCATGCTGCGCCGCCGCGAGCGCGAGGCCTTCGCCGGCCAGCCCACGTGGCTGCGCGAGCTCGAGAACCCGCGCAGCCTGGCCTCGCTCGAGGCCGGCCAGAACGGCGGCGCCGTGATGACCGGCGGCGGCCCCACCGAGGTCATGGCGCTCCAGTCGCCGGTCAATGTCGCCCGCCGCCAGGTCGAGGACCTGGTGGAGCGTGATCCCGAGCGTGTCGCCCAGCAGGTCCGCGCCTGGATGGGCGAGGAGGACTAAGCGGTGGGCGCGGTCGAAGTCTTCCAGCCGGCGGCGGTGCCGGCGACGGCCAGCGCTGCCGCGTCCGGCGGCCCTGGCCAAGATCAAGGGCCGCCAGAAGGCGGCGGTGCTGCTCGTCTCGATCGGCACCGAGCGCGCGGCGCATGTGTTCGAGCGGCTCAAGGATGAGGAGATCGAGGCCCTCTCGCTCGAGATGGCCAAGCTCCAGTTCCTGGAGCCCGGTATTGCCGACGGCGTCCTCTCCGAGATGGCCGCGACCGTGCAGGCCTACGACTCCCTCAACGCCGGCGGCGTCGACTACGCCCGCGAGGTGCTCGAGAAGGCGCTGGGCCCCGAGCGCGCCATGGAGATCATCGGGCGGCTGTCGAGCGTCATCGAGAAGCGCCCGTTCGAGTTTCTGCGCAAGACCCCGCCCGAGCAGGTCGTCACGTTCCTGCGCAACGAGTCGCCGCAGACCACGGCGCTGGTCATCGCCAACCTGCACACCACGCTGGCCGCGCAGGTCCTCTCCAACCTTCCCGAGAACGAGCAGCCGGAGATCGCGTTGCGAATCGCCCGGATGTCCGAGACCAGCCCCGACGTGGTCAAGCAGGTCGAGGCGGTGATGAAGGCCAAGCTGGCCAACGTCGTCCAGCAGGAGTACTCGGCCGCCGGCGGCATCAAGTCGCTGGCCGACATCCTCAACAACGCCGACCGCTCGACCGAGCGCAACGTGCTGGACAAGATCACCGAGACCGACGAGAGCCTCGGCGCCGAGGTCCGGCGACTGCTGTTCATCTTCGAGGACATCACCAAGCTCGACGACCGCTCGATCCAGCTCATCCTGCGCGAGGCCGACCAGAAGGATCTCGCCCTGGCCCTGCGCGGCGTCGCCGACGAGGTCAAGGACCGCATCCTGGCCAACATGTCCGAGCGCGGCGCGCAGATGCTCGTCGAGGAGATGCAGTTCCAGCCGCCGCAGCGCAAGCGGGACATCGAGGAGGCTCAGGGACGAGTCGTCGCCATCGTGCGCAAGCTCGAGGAGGCCGGCGCCGTCGTCCTGTCGCGATCGGACGAAGACGTTGTCTTCTGAGACCGCGGCCGCCACGATCGCGGCCTACACCTTCCGCCAGCTGGAGGCCCCGGCCGGCTCCGTGCGCGATGTCGCCGACGTGCTGTCGGCCGCCCACGCCGACGCCGACCAGATCCGCCAGCAGGCCCGTGCCGCCGGCGAGGCCGAGGGGCGCGCCGCCGGCCTGGCCGCGGCCCGCGCGGAGATGGAGCCCGCACTGCACGCGGTGGCCGGCGCCGCCCAGGCGCTGGACGCCGCGCGCGACCAGGTCATCGCCGAGCTCGAGCACGACGCCGTCACTCTGGCGCTGCGCCTGGCCGAGCAGATCGTCGCCGGTGCCATCGAGATGGCGCCGGAGCGCATCATCGACATCGCCGCGGTCGCGCTGCGCCGCATCCGCGACCGCCAGCACGTGACGCTCGTCGTCAACCCGGCCGATCTGGAGCTGATCTCAGACGCCGTGACGCGGCTGCAGTCCGAGCTGGGCGGGATCGAGCATCTCAACGTCCAGTCCGACCGCCGCGTCGGTCGCGGTGGCGTGCTGGCTCGCACCGACGAGGGCGAGATCGACGCCTCCATCGAGACGCAGCTGGCCCGGGCGCGCGAAGTCATCGTCGCCGAGCTGGGCCCCCGGGACGGAGGTCCCGAGGATGAGGTCTGACACCTTCGCGCGGCCGACCCTGGGTCGGGTGGCGCGAGTCATGCAGGACGAGGATCTGGCACGCCGCCGCGGCCGCGTGCGCGATCTGATCGGTCTGATCATCGAGGCGACCGGCCTCCAGGTGGAAATGGGTGAGATCTGCCTGGTCGGTGACGGTCGCGACCGGCCGACGGGTGCCCACCGAGGTGGTGGGCTTCCGCGGTGGCCGGACGCTGTTGATGCCGCTCGGCGAGCTGAGCGGCATCGGCCCGGGGACCTCCGTGCACCCCACCGGCAGCCCCTTCGAGGTGGCGGTGGGCGACAGCCTGCTCGGGCGCGTCATCGACGGGCTGGGCAAGCCGCTGGACGAGTTCGGCGATTGTGGACGGCGGGACGCCCGCGCGCGGCCACCGCCACGCCCCCGGATGCCCTGAGCCGGCCGCGCATCTCAGAGCGCGTCGACCTCGGCGTGCGCGCGCTGGACACCCTCGTCCCCTGCGGTCTGGGTCAGCGGCTCGGCATCTTCGCCGGCTCCGGCGTCGGTAAGTCCTCGCTGCTGGGCATGATCGCCCGGTCCACGACCGCCGACGTCAACGTCATCGCCCTCGTCGGCGAGCGAGGCCGAGAGGTCCGCGAGTTCGTCGAGCGCGACCTGGGCGACGCCCTGGCCCACTCGGTCGTCGTCGTCGCCACCTCCGATCAGCCCGCCCTGGTGCGCATCCAGGCCGCGTTCACGGCCACGGCGATCGCCGAGCACTTCCGCGACCAGGGCAAGAACGTGATGCTGATGATGGACTCGGTCACCCGCTTCGCCATGGCGCAGCGCGAGGTCGGCCTGGCCATCGGCGAGCCGCCGGCCACGCGCGGCTACACGCCCAGCGTGTTCGCCCTGCTGCCGCGGCTGCTGGAGCGCGCGGGTACGAGCCCCACTGGCTCGATCACCGGTCTGTACACGGTGCTCGTCGACGGTGACGACATGAACGAGCCGATCGCCGACGCGGTCCGGTCGATCCTCGACGGCCACATCGTGCTCACGCGCTCGCTCGCGCATTCGGGCCACTACCCGGCGATCGACGTGCTGCAGAGCGTCAGCCGCCTCGTCGGCGAGATCGTCGCCCCCGAGATCCGCGAGGCCGGGACCCGGCTGCGCTCCGCGCTGGCGGCCTACCGCGAGAAGGAGGACCTCATCTCGATCGGCGCCTACCAGCCCGGCACCGATCCCCTGCTGGACGCGGCGATCGCGCTGCGCCCGGCGATGGACGGGTTCCTGCGCCAGCACATCGAGGACCACACCACGGCCCTGGACGCCGATCACGCGCTGCTGTCACTGGCGGCGGAGCTGCCGGGCACCGGGGAGCTCCTCCCCGCGGTCGACGTCGCCGTCGGCGCGCCGGCTCCCGTGATTGCACCCGCGGTACCGGTGGGCGCTCCCGGTGGCGCCCCTGCCGCCATCCCGTCGCTGGCACTGAGCTCCTGAGCACGGTGGATGCGGCGCCGTGGCTCGGATAACCGTCCAAACGGGATTGAAGTCTCGCCGGAATCGGCCGAATAACTGACCATGGCCGGTCCCTCGTTCCGATTCCGCCTCGAGCGTGTGCGCGCATTGCGCGAGCGCGCCGAAGATGAGGCCAAAGAAGCCTTCGCCGGCGCCATGATGGATCGTGTCCGCTCCGAGCAGGAGATGGACGACGCCGCCCAGCGCGTCGCCCAGGCCCGCGAGGCCCAGCTCGACGCCACCGCGGCGCCGATGAGCGCCACCGAGCTCATGGCCCGCCAGGCCTACCTGGAGCGCTCCGAGCGCGCCCACCAGGCCAGCCAGGACGATCTCAACCGCCGCGACCAGGTTCTGGAGGAGCGTCGCGAGGAGCTGACCGAGGCCGCGCGCGACCGTCAGGCCCTGGAGCGCCTCAAGGAGAACCGCCGTATCGAGTTTGTCCGTGAGCAGGCGCGCATCGAGGCCGCCGACCTCGACGAGATCGCGCTCAACGGCTTCCGCCGGAGGGCCGCATGAGCCCCGGCATCGGATCGGCGTCGCTGATGCCCGTCGTCACCGACGCTCCCTCCGCAGGCGCGCCGAGCGGGCCGGGCGCTGGCCCGGCCAAGGCCGGCGCGGCCGGCACGCCGCTCGCCGGCGGCTCTCCGCCGACCGCCGACAGCCAGGGGACGAGCCCGCCGACCCAGGGCGCCCCACCGACAGACGCTTTTGCCAGCGTCCTGTCAAACCAGGTGGCCCGGACCGCACTTGCGGAAGGCCAGAGCAAGCAGACCTCCACGAAGGGAGGGAAGCGAGACGGAACGGGCGCCGATGCGTCCGGGCTCGGTTCCGGCGCGAACGATTTGGCGGCACGTCGCCCGACGGCTCCTCCGCAGGAGCCGCCACCTCCGTGCCCGATTCAACGTCGCTGATCGCGGCCGCACTCACCGTCACGATGCCCACCGCTTCGCCCACGGCGGTCGCGGCGCCCACCGGCGCCGGTGCCCCGGCCACCAAGATGGCTGGGTCCGCGTCCTCGGCGCTGCCCGTCCCGGCCACGCTCGCGGGCGCCGCGGGTGCTCCCTCACCGGCCGCGGGCACCGCCTCGGGCGACCTGCGCGCGGCCCTCACGCAGTACGCCGCCGGTCCGGCGCCGGCCGCCGGCCACGCCTCCGCCGATGGCGCGAGCGCCCCGGCGTCCGGCCCCGGCACCCCGGCTCCGACCACGACGGGCACGCTGCCCACCACTTCGGCGCCGGCGGCCCCCGCGCTGGCGGCCTCGGCCCCGGCTGCTCCGGCGCCGGCCGCCCCGGCTGCTCCGGCCCCGGTCGCCCCGGCGTCGCCCGCCACCGCCGCCACGGCCACGGCCGGCGCCGCTCAGAGCGCGCCGGCGGCCACTCCGGCCTCGTCGCCCACCGCGACCCAGCCGGTGACCAGCGGTCTCAGCGTGGCAACGGCGCCGGGCACGCCCGTCGCCGGCTCGCCGGCTCCCACGACGCCCAGACCTCCGCGCCGGCGGTCCCGTCCGCGGCCGGCGACACGACGGCCACCGCGGCTGCCGCCAGCGCCGTGCCACAGCCGACCGCCGCCTCACCCGCGACCACTCCGGCCCCGGCCACCCCGGACGCCGGCGCCGCCGCCGTCGCCGATCACAGCGGCGCGGCCGGCACGGGTGGACACAGCTCTGCCGGCAACGATGAGGCGGCCGGCCGTGACGCCTCCGGCGGGCAGGCCGCCGCCCCGGCGCCCGCTGCTCAGGCGCCCGGGGCCACGCCGCAGCCCATGACTGCGCCGGCGACGGCATCGACCCTGACGACCACGTCCACCGCCACGGCGGCCGCGGCTCCGACGGCCTATGGCGTACGCCTGGCCGAGGCCGCCGAGAAGGTCTCCAACACGATCGCCATGGGCGCCCGCGACGGGATCTCGGTGGCGCGCATCGAACTCTCGCCGGAAAACCTCGGCGCGATCCAGATCCACCTTCAGCACACCCCGGACGGCCTCGTGGCCCGCGTGATCACCGAGCATCCGGAGGCGGCGCAGACCCTGGCGCAGGGCGGCGATGACCTCAAGCGCCAGCTCCAGCAGAACGGCACCGCGCTCCTGCGCCTGGACATCGAGTCCTCCGGCCAGCAGCGCTCGGGTCGCGAGGGAGAGGCCGGCTCCGCGGCCGGCTCCAACGACTCCGGCTCAGGCTCGAACACCGGGTCCGCCGACGGAGACGCCGACGCGGCGACGCCGAGCGCCACTGACACCCCCCTTCACTCCCTTTCGGGCTCCGCGCTCGTGAACGTGCTCGCCTGAGGCGTGCCACCACTCAACACCAGAGGACCACTGACATGACCAACGTCACCAACACCACCGGCACCAACGGCACCACCGGTACGCAGCTCTCGCCGACGGGCACGTCGGGCACCTCCTTCGCCAACCCCAGCACCAACCTGGGTGAGAACGACTTCCTGAAGCTGATGATGGACCAGCTCCAGAACCAGGATCCGCTCAATCCGAGCGACCCGACGCAGTACATGGCCGAGCTCGCCAACTTCTCCAGCCTGGAGCAGCAGACCCAGATCGCCAGCTCCACGTCCTCGGCCGCGGCCCAGCAGGCCTCGACGTCCGCGCTCGGGCTCCTCGGCCACACGGTCAGCTACAAGGATGGCAGCGGCGTCACCCAGACCGGCACCGTGTCGAAGGTCGACTTCACCTCGTCGGGCCCCGCGCTGACGATCGGCACGGCCTCGGGGATCTCGCTCGGATCCATCCTGGAGGCTTCGTGACGTCAGTGGTCCCCAACGCTGCGCTCGTCCCGCCCGGACTCGTCGCGGCGGAGACCGTGCCCGCGATCGCCACTCCGGCGCAGACCGCGGCGCTCAACCTTCCGGTGGGCACGCCGACGTTCGCGTCGGTGCTGGCCCACAGCACGACGGCGGCGGAAGCGCCGACCT
>CAWHOH010000027.1:0-8965 GCA_963830945.1 uncultured Actinomycetota bacterium
CAGATCATGGAGCTGCTGCGCGACCTCCAGGAGCGGCTGGGGATGGCGCTGATCATGATCAGCCACGACCTCGGCCTCGCCGCCAGCTACGCGGACGAGGTGCTGGTCATGTACGCCGGGCGCGCGGTGGAGCGCGCCGCCCACCCGGACGCTGTTCGGGCAGGTGCGGATGCCCTACACGCGGGCGCTGCTCGGCGCGATCCCCCGCCTGGAGGACCCGCCGCACACCATTCTCACGGCGGTCCCCGGACAGCCGCCCGACCTCGCCTCCCAGCCGCCCGGTTGCCCGTTCGCGCCGCGGTGCCCCGAGGTGACCGACAAATGCCGTGAGACGGCGCCGCCGCTGGACGAGCAGGAGCCCGGCCACCTGTGGGCGTGCTGGCATCCCTGCGGGCTGGAGGACTCCGAGGCCCGCGTGGAGGTCACGGTACATGAGCGAGCCGCTGCTGGAGGTCACCGACCTCGTCCAGGAGTTCACGGTGCGCGACCGCGGCGGCGTCAAAGGCGGGCGTCGTGCATGCGGTCTCGGGCGTGTCGCTGTCGCTGTCCCCGGGCGAGAGCCTCGGGCTGGTGGGCGAGACCGGCTCGGGGAAGTCGACCCTGGCGCGGGCCGTCCTGCAGGCGCCGGCACCGAAGTCAGGCTCGGTCCGCCTGCGCGGCGTCGAGCTGGTGGGCCTGCGGGGCAAACGGCTGGTGGAGGCCCGCCGCCACATGCAGATGGTCTTCCAGGATCCGTTCAGCTCGCTGGATCCGACGTGGAAGGTGACCCAGCTCGTCGAGGAGCCGCTGGTGGCGTTCGGGTCGGCACCGTCTCTCGAGCGCCGGCGCCGCGCCCACGAGCTGCTCGAGCTCGTCGGGCTGGATCCGGGGCGTTACGGCGCCCGGCGGCCCCGCGAGCTGTCCGGCGGCCAGGCCCAGCGGGTGGCGATCGCCCGGGCGCTGGCCCTCGACCCGTCGCTGATCATCTGCGACGAGGCGGTCTCCTCGCTGGACGTGCTGATCCGCGCGCAGGTGCTCAACCTGCTGGAGCGGCTGCGACGAGCTTCACCTGGCCTATCTGTTCATCGCTCACGACCTGGCGCTGGTCAAGCAGGTGTCTGATCGCGTGGCCGTGATGTACCTCGGCAAGCTGGTCGAGCTCGGCCCGGCCGAGTCGCTGTACCGCCGGCCGCTTCACCCCTACACGGTCGCGCTGCTGGCCTCGATCCCCAGCCCCGACCCCGAGGCGCCCCATGAGCCGGTGACCGGGACGATCCGCGGCGAGCCGCCGTCGCCGATCGACCCGCCCAGCGGGTGCCGCTTTCGCACCCGCTGCCCGCGGGCTCAGGACCTGTGCGCCACCGAGGAGCCGGCGATGCGCCAGCTCGCCGACGGCCATTACGCCGCCTGCCACTTCCCGGTCACCGTCGACGCTCCGGCGCCGGAGGCGACCGCCATGAGCCATTAAAGGAGAACGAACCCATGGCCGTAAGCGAATCCCGGAAGACCACACTCGACGTCGGCGCGCTGCTGCCCGGCGGCACTCACCTCATCGCCGGCGAATGGGTGGCCGCGCGCAGCGGCGAGACGATCGACGTCATCAACCCGGCCACCGGCGAGACGCTCGCCGCGGTCCCCCGGGGCTCCGACGACGATGTCGCCGACGCCGTGGCCGCGGCCGCCGAGGCGTTCCCGGCCTGGCGTGACACGAGCCCGAGCGTGCGCGGTCAGCTGCTGCTGCGCTGGGCCGAGCTGTGCCGCGAGCACGCCGCCGAGCTCGACCTCCTCGAGCGCATGGAGGTCGGCCGCCCGCAATGGGGCCCCGCCTCCCAGCCGGGACCGATGCCCGGGATCATCACCTTCGTCGCCGGCCTGGCCGACAAGGCGACCGGCCAGACGCTGCCCGCCATGTTCCCCGACGTCGTGGGCATGACCCTCCGCGAGCCCTGGGGGAGTGTGCGCCAGCATCATCCCGTGGAATGCCCCGGGTCCGCTCACGGCCCAGGAGACCGCTCCGGCCATCGCCATGGGCAACACGCTGGTGCTCAAGCCCGCCGAGGATGCGCCGCTCACTGCGCTGCTGATGGTCAAGCTCGCCCACGAGGCGGGCATCCCGGCCGGTGTGATCAACGTCGTCACGGGCTACGGCGGCGAGGCGGGCAGCGCCCTGTCGCATCACCCGGGATCCGCAAGATGAGCTTCACCGGCTCGCCGGAGACGGGCACCGCGATCATGCAGGCGTGCGCGGAGAACCTCGTGCCCGTGCACCTCGAGCTGGGCGGCAAGTCGCCCCAGGTCGTCCTGCGCGATGCGCCGCTGGAGAAGGCGATCCCCACGATCGTGCGCAGCATCACCCTCAACACGGGGCAGATCTGCGCCGCCGGCTCACGCGTGGTGGTGGACCAGAGCATCCGCGACCTGGTGGTGGAGGGGCTCGCCGAGGGCTTTGAGAAGGTCACGGTCGGGCCCTGGTACGAGCAGGTGGACATGGGCCCGCTGATCAGCGCCAAGCAGGAGCAGCGGGTGCTGGCTACCTGGAGGCCGGCCGTGAGGAGGGCGCGAAGGTCATCACCGGCGGCGCCAAGCTCAGCGGCCCGGACTTCGACAACGGCTTCTTCGTGGCGCCGACGATCTTCGACGACGTCGCCCCGGACATGCGGATCGCCCAGGAGGAGATCTTCGGGCCGGTGCTGTCGGTGCTCACCGCCGACGACGAGGAGCAGGCGCTGGAGATCGCCAACGGGACCCGCTATGGGCTCGTCTCCTCGGTGTGGACGCGCGACGTGGGCAAGGCGATCCGGCTGGCGCGCCGCATCGAGTCCGGCCAGGTGTCGATCAACACCCTGTGGTCGGGCGGCGTCATCGGCGCGCCGTTCGGCGGCTACAAGTCCAGCGGCTTCGGGCGGACGGTGAGCGCCGAGTCGATCCTGGACTACACCCAGGTCAAGACCGTGATCATCGACGGGCGGGTGTGAGCCTGGGGATGGACGTCTCCCTGGAGGGCAAGGTCGCGCTGGTCACCGGCGCGGGGCCCAACATCGGCTCGGGGATCGCGCTGGCGCTGGCGCGCTACGGCGCCAAGGTGGCCTGCAACGACCTCTCCGACGAGGCCGTCGCAGCCTCGGTGCGCCGGATCGAGCGCCACGGCGGGGAAGCGATGGCCATCCCCGGGGACATCACCGACGAGGCGGTGGTCACCGGCTACGTCGGCGAGGTGCTCGAGCGCTGGGGACGGATCGACATCCTCATCAACAACGCCGCCGTCCTCGGCGGGCGCGGCGTGCTGGAGGAGAGCCTTGAGTTCTTCAACCGGGCCATCGAGGTCGCGGGCGCCGGGACGTTCCTCAACACCAAGCACGCCGCCATCGCGATGATCGAGCGCGACATCCGCGGCAGCATCGTCAACGTCCTGTCCTCCAACGCGTGGCAGGGCGCGCCCGGCGTCATCGCCTACGCGTTTCACAAGGGCGGCCTGGCCAACTTCACCCGGGCCGCCGCGATGGACCTCGCCCCCTACGGGATCCGCGTCAACTCCTACTCGCCCACCGCGCCGCGGCCCGACAACCCCGAGCTGCTGGCCGAACTGCCCGGGTCCGGCGGGTTGCGCCGCCATTCCCAGCCGCCCGGCGACCGCCCGGACTGGTGGCGCGATGTGGGCAAGATCGACGTTCGCGCCAACATGCCGATGGCGCCCTCGACACCCACCGACATCGGTCACTGCGTGGCCTGGCTGTGCAGCGACTACGCGCGGCTGATCACCGGCTGTGACTTCGTCATCGACGGCGGCGCCCGCGCCAAGTACTGGGGCTATAACCCGCCGGACGACAAGGCCGAGCCGGCGCCGCTGATCCCGCTCTACGACGACGAGACCGCGCCGGGAGGGTTCTGAACGATGGCTCGTCGAACATGTGCGCGCCGCGGTCCAGACCGGCCCGGAGGCCTATGAGATCCGCGAGCTTCCCGCGTCCGCGGATCGGCGACGACGACGGGCTGCTGCGCATCGAGGCGTGCGGCGTGTGCGGCTCAGACGTCGAGCAGTACCGCGGGCACCTCGTCCGTCCCGGGATGTTCCCGCTGGTCCCCGGCCATGAGCCGCTGGGCGTGATCGAGGAGGTCGGCGACCGCGCGGCGCAGCGCTGGGGGGTGGAGCCCGGTGACCGGGTCGCGGTGGAGATCCTGCGGCCCTGCCGCGCCTGCGACTACTGCCTCACCGGGCGCTACATGTCCTGCCCGCACCGCGACGGGGCCTACGGGATGACCCCGCTCTCACGCGAGCCCGGCCTGTGGGGCGGCTTCGGCGAGCTCCTGTACCTGCACCCGTGGGCGATCCTGCATAAGGTCTCCAAGGACCTGCCGCCCCACCTGGCGGTGATGTTCAACCCGCTGGGCGCCGGTGTGCGCTGGGCGGCGTTCCTGGGCGAGGTCGGGCTGGGCGAGACCGTGCTCATCCTGGGGCCGGGCCAGCGCGGCCTGGCCTCGGTGATCGCGGCGCGGGCCGCGGGCGCGGGGACGATCATCGTCACCGGGCTGGGCAAGGACGCCGGCAAGCTGGCGCTGGCGCGCGAGCTGGGCGCCGACCACACGATCAACGTCGACGAGGAGAACGTCGTCGAGCGGGTGACCGAGATCACCGACGGGGCGATGGCCGACGTGGTGCTGGAGCTCACCCCGATGGCGGCGCAGCCGATCACCGACGCGATCGAGGCGGTGCGCCACTCGGGGCGGATCGTGCTGGCCGGGCTGAAGGGCAACAAGACGATCGAGCTGGTCACCGACCGGCTCATCAACAAGGGACTGACCGTCAAGGGCGCCTTCGGCGTCAACGCCGAGGCCTACATCGAGGCGATCCGGATCATCGAGTCCGGGCGCTTCCCCCTGGAGAAGCTGTCCTCGGGCACGTTCGAGCTGGCCGACACCGAGGCGGCGATCCAGTCGCTGGCCGACGGCGACGCGGTCCACGTCTGCGTCTGCCCCGAGCCGTGGCCACCGAAAGGAGCGCCTGATGCTCGTCGACATGCACGCCCACGTCATCCCGGGCGCGCTGGAGGCCTGCGGCACCCAGGAGGGCCACCTCGGCCCGCGGGTCGGGCCCTGCGACGACCCGCACGCCCGGCTGCTCGAGTCAGACCGGATGCAGTTCAAGGCCTCGGACGCCTTCTACTCGGCCGAGCGTCGCCTGGAGGAGCAGGAGCGCTCCGGCGTCGACGCCGAGGTGGTCTCCCCGATGCCGCCGCTGCTGGACTACAGCCTGCCGGCCGACGAGGGCCTGGAGCTGTGCCGGCGCGTCAACGCGTTCATCGCCGAGCTGACCCAGGCCGACCCCAACCGGCTGCTGGGCATGGGGATGGTGCCGATGCAGGCGCCGGAGCTGGCCTGCGCCGAGCTTGAGCGGGTGCGCGATGCCGGGCTGGTGGCCATCGAGATCACCTCCAACGTGCTGGGCCGCTCCCTGCACGAGGAGGAGTTCGCCGAGTTCTGGGCCGAGGTCGAGCGCGCCGGATGCCGGTGTTCGTCCACGGGATGCCGGGCGATCTGGGCGGGCGCGTGCCCGCGGGCTGGTCGCCGTCGCCGGTTTCGCCGTCGGCGCCGATGCGCGCTGGCGGCGACCTCGATCATCGCCGGCGGGGTGGCCGAGCGTCACCCCGACCTCCGGCTGGCCTTCAGCCACGGCGCCGGCGGCTTCCCCTGCATGCTCCCGCGCGCCAACTTCTTCTGGGGCAGGACGTGGAACGAGGAGCCGTCGTCGGAGGGGGAGGGGATCTCGCCCGCGGAGCTGGCCAGGCGCTTCTACTACGACGGCCTGGTCATGGACCACCGGACCCTGCGCCACCTCATCGAGATGATGGGCCACCGCCAGGTCCTCGTCGGCTCGGACTTCCCGGCGATGGCGCGCGAGCAGCCGTGCGCGCGGACGCTGAGGTCGCTCGACCTGCCGCCGGATCAGCTCGAGGACATCACCTGGCACAACACGTTCCGGTTCCTTGATGTGAACGCCCCGCAGCCGGTCCGCGAGGGCGCGGATACCGCGACTGAAGGAGTGACACCGTGAAGACACGCGCAGCAGTGGTCCGAGGGGCGGGCGAGCAGTGGGAGGTGACCGAGCTCGACCTCGACGAGCCCAAGGCGCACGAGGTGCTCGTCCGGGTGATGGTCTGCGGCCTGTGTCACTCCGACGAGCACGTCCGCGAGGGCGGCCCCTACCGCTATCCGATGATCGGCGGCCACGAGGGCGCGGGCATCGTCGAGAAGGTCGGGCCCAGCGTCACCCGGGTCCGCGAGGGCGACCACATCTGCACCTCCTGGATTCCCGTGTGCGGCCACTGCCGCTACTGCTCGACCGGCCGCCAGAACATGTGCAACGACGGCCTCAACGCCGGGACCGGGATGATGCTCGACGGCACGTTCCGCTTTCACGAGAACGGCACCGACATCGGCGGGATGTGCGTGCTGGGCACGTTCAGCCAGTGGATCGTCATCTCCGAGAACGCGTGCGTGCCCATCGACGAGGACATCCCCTTCGAGGTCGCCGCGCTCGTGGCCTGCGGGGTCACCACCGGCTGGGGCTCCTCGGTGTATGCCGCCGGGACGCGCGCGGGGGAGACCGTCGTCATCTACGGGACCGGGGGCGTGGGCATGAACGCCGTCCAGGGCGCCGCCTACGCCGGGGCCAAGCACGTGGTGGCGGTGGACCCCAACCCCTACAAGCAGGAGATGGCCGGCAAGTTCGGCGCCACCTTCACCACCGGCGACCCGGCGGAGGCGCTCGAGTACGTGCGCGACGTCACCCGCGGGGAGGGGGCCGACCACGCCGTGATCACCATCGGCGTGATGGACGCCGAGGTGCTGCGCAACGCGGTCGAGGCGATCGGCAAGGGCGGCAGCGTCGTCGTCACCGCCGTCGGCGGAGGCCCTGAGAACCACACGATCGCCATCAACGGCTCGCCGGTCACCGGCTGGCACAAGAACATCCAGGGTTCGCTGTTCGGCGGCGCCAACCCGCTCTATGACATGCCGCGCCTGCTGGGCCTGTGGCGGGCCGGCCAGCTCAAGCTCGAGGAGCTGATCACCAACCGCTATCGCCTGGACGAGATCAACCAGGGCTACAAGGACATGCTGGAGGGACGCAACATCCGCGGCGTCCTCATCCACGAGCATTAGTGAGACGAAGGAGGACTGACATGACCAGCGCGATCATGGATCCCACCGGCCGGTCCGAGGCACAGGCCTCGGCGGGTCTGGCGCTCGCCCCGCGGCGCGCCGACCTGTCCGGCGTCACCGTCGGGCTGCTGGAGAACGGCAAGCAGAACGCGGCGCTGTTCCTGGAGGAGGTGGCCGGCGTCCTGCGCGAGCGCTACGGCGTGGGCGAGGCCACGCTGCGGCGCAAGGAGGTGTTCTCGGCGCCGGCGCCGCCCGAGCTCGTCGAGGAGATGAGCCAGGCCTCCGATGTCGTGGTCATCGGCGTGGGCGACTGCGGCTCCTGCAGCGCGTCGGCGATCGCCGACGGCGTGCTCTTCGAGCGCCGCGGCACGCCGGCGGCGGTCATCTGCTCCGACGCGTTCATCGCCACCGCCGACGCGATGGCGCAGGTCCAGGAGGCCCCGGGCTACAGCTACGTCACCACGCCCCATCCGGTGGCCGGGCTCACCGCCGCCCAGGTGCACGAGCGCGCCGAGCAGGTCGCCTCCCAGGTGGCGGAGCTGCTCGCCGCGGCTCAGGGCGCGCAAGCCGCCTGATGGCCCCGAGCCCGACCCCGACGTCGCCCGGGACGCGATCGAGTACTGCTACGAGCACGACTGGACCGACGGGCTCCCCGTCGTGCCCGCCTCGCGGGAGCTGGTCGACCGGTTCCTGGCCCACACGAGCCGCGCGCCCGACGAGGTCCTGTGGCGGATGGACCACCTGGGGACCGAGTGCACCGTCCAGACCGCGGCGATCAACGCCGCCATGGCCGGCTGCCGCCCGGAGTACTTCCCGGTGGTGCTGGCCGCCTGGGACGCGGTGATGCGCGACCGGGCCGCCAAGGGCGGCGGCTGGCAGAGCACGAGCGGCCCGGCGCCGCTGATCGTGGTCAACGGTCCGATCCGCCACGAGCTCGGCCTCAACTGCACCGGCGGGATCTTCGCCGCCGGCTTCCGGCCCAACGCCACCATCCCGCGGGCGCTGGGGCTGATGCTGCGCAACGCGTTCGGCGTGGTCCCGCACGTGTTCGACCAGACCACCCAGGGGATCCCCGGGCGCTTCGCGATCTGCTTCGGCGAGAACGAGGAGGAGAGCCCGTGGGAGCCGCTGTCCGCCGAGACCGGCCTCCGATCCCGCCCACCCAACGCGGTCTCGGTGACGCTGACGCGGACCTACGAGTTCGTCGACAACCGCCACACCCAGGACGCCGAGCAGCTGCTGTGGGACTTCGCCGACACGATCTCGCGCACCGGGGTGATGATCTTCCGCTCCCAGTCGGCGGGGATCGTGTTCTGCCCCGAGCACGCCCAGATGCTGGCCGGGGCCGGCTTCTCCAAGGCCGACGTCAAGGACTGGCTGATCGAGCACTGCGGGCGCGTCGAGGCCGACCTGCGCCGCGCCGGCAAGGACGGTGTCGCCGAGAGCGGCCACGGGGTCCGGTCGGCTCAGAGGCCGAGCGCGTCCCCGGCGACACCTTCTCGCCGTTCCTGCCCGGCCGCGATCGGTGCCGATCGTCGTGGCCGGCGCGCGCAACGCGGCGATCTCGATGGTGTTCCGCGTGTTCGGCGAGTGGTCGGACTCGTCGGTGGCGATCGAGCGGCGCCGGGGGCGGTGTCCGCCGTGGCCGCCCATCGGAGGCGGCTGATGTTCTCCGCGGAGGGCTTGACTGCGATGCGGGCGACGCTGGCCGCCGACGGCTATGCGCTGGACGCGCGCGAGGAGGACGAGCGCGTGGTGGTGACGATCACGGCGACGCCCGAGGCGTGCGAGGACTGCCTGGCGCCGCCCGACGTCATGCGGGCGATCC
>CAWHOH010000028.1:0-38997 GCA_963830945.1 uncultured Actinomycetota bacterium
GCGGCCCAGGCCCTCGGTGGCTGCGGCCACTTTACCGATCCTCGGCCCCCGCCGCGGCCTCTCCCAACTATTTCGATCGAAATGATCCTGATGACAAAAGTGGCCCATACGGTCAGGATTGTCATCCGGATCGCGAGGGAGCGCGCGACGAGGCGGACACCCGGCGCCTCCGACGCGGAGCTAGCCTCCCCAGAGCGACCGCTCCGACCCCCTGGAGGCCCCAATCAATGAGCACGACGACGAGCACCGCTGCGCTGCGCGAACGGCCGGCGTGGACGGCCCTCCAGAAGCACTACGGCGAGATCAAAGGGACCCACCTCCGCGAGCTGTTCGCCGATGACAGCGCGCGCGGCGAGCGGCTGACCGCCGAGGGCGCCGGCCTGTTCCTGGACTACTCCAAGAACCGCGTCACCGACGAGACGCTCGCGCTCCTCACCCAGCTGGCCGAGGAGTCGGGGCTGGCCGAGCGCACCGAGGCGATGTTCACCGGCGAGCGCATCAACGTGTCGGAGAACCGCAGCGTGCTCCACGTCGCCCTGCGCATGCCCAAGGGCAGCACCTTGATGGTGGACGGGGTCAACGTCGTGGAGCAGGTCCACGAGGTGCTGGACCGCATGGGCGTCTTCGCCGACCGCGTGCGCTCCGGCGAGTGGAAGGGCCACACGGGCAAGGCGATCCGCAACGTCGTCAACATCGGGATCGGGGGCTCGGATCTGGGCCCGGTGATGGCCTACGAGGCCCTGCGCCACTACTCACGCCGCGACCTCACCTTCCGCTACGTCTCCAACGTCGACTCCACCGACTTCGTCGAGGCCACGCATGACCTCGACGCCGAGGAGACCCTCTTCATCGTCTCCTCCAAGACCTTCACCACGCTGGAGACGATGACCAACGCCCGGTCCGCGCGCGAGTGGACCCTGGCCGCGCTGAAAGACGAGAGCGCGATCGCCAAGCACTTCGCGGCGGTCTCCACCAACGCCGAGAAGGTCTCGGAGTTCGGCATCGACACAAACAACATGTTCGGCTTCTGGGAGTGGGTCGGCGGGCGCTACTCGATGGACTCCGCGATCGGTCTCTCGACGATGCTCGCCGTCGGGCCCGACGGCTTCGCCGAGCTGCTGGCCGGCTTCCACGACATGGACGAGCACTTCCGCAGCACCCCGTTTCAGCGCAACCTGCCGGTGCTGATGGGCATGCTCGCCGTCTGGTACAGCGACTTCTTCGGCGCCCAGACGGTGGGCGTGATGCCCTACGAGCAGTACCTCAAGCGCTTCCCCGCCTACCTCCAGCAGCTCACGATGGAGTCAAACGGCAAGCACGTCACGCTCGACGGCGCCCGCGTGGACTACGACACGGGCGCGATCTACTGGGGCGAGCCCGGCACCAACGGGCAGCACAGCTTCTACCAGCTCATCCACCAGGGCACGCGGCTCATCCCCGTGGACTTCATCGGGTTCGCCCAGACGCTCAACCCGCTGCGCGACCACCACGACCTGCTCATGTCCAACGTCTTCGCCCAAGCCGAGGCGCTGGCCTTCGGCAAGACCGAGGAGGAGGTCCGCGCCGACGGCACTCCGGAGGACATCGTCCCCCACCGCGTGATGGAGGGCAACCGCCCCACCAACACCATCCTGGCCCAGCGGCTCACCCCGCGGATCCTCGGCACCCTGGTCGCGCTCTACGAGCACAGCGTGTTCACCCAGGGCGTGGTGTGGGGCATCGATTCCTTTGACCAATGGGGCGTCGAGCTGGGCAAGGCCCTGGCCAGCCGGATCATCCCCGAGCTCGCCTCGCCCGAGGAGCCCGAGCTCGAGCACGACAGCTCCACCAACGCGCTGATCCGCCGCTACCGCGCGACACGCTGAGGCCCCCAGCCGCCCGGTAGGGGCCGGCAAACGCAAGGCCCACCCCGGCGGGTAGGGCCGACGCCCCTTCCCGGATGGCGCGGGGAGGTGTGAAAACGCAACACCTGGGGTGGGATGAATCGCCCCCTCGCGGCGCCTACTGTCACGTGTGCGTTTCAGATGAGCTACGAGGCTTACACAGGATCACACCACAGGGGTGTCACGCCGGCCGGCCACGGGGGTAGGTCGTCCGGCACGGGGGCAGTTGGGGCCGGCAACGGCCGCATTGGGGGCGAGTCGGAACGTGGGGGCGAGTTGCTGCGGGTATACGGCAGCACGTTCCGGTGGGGGGTGGCTCCGACCTGGTCGGAGTCACGGTGACCGGGGGATGGCGCGACGGATGTGACAGCCGTCGCGTCGCCCGGCCCACCGTGCCACTCGGCTCCGGGTCCTGGTCACGTCACCAACCCCACGAAGCCCTCACGCCGCGTGCGAGGCGCCATCACTTCTTCATCGTCGGCGATCCGGGCGGGGAACGCGGATCGCCGCAATCGTCGCGCCTGACGAGCGCGTCGCCGGCGGGATCACCGAGGCGTTTGCGGCAACGCCGATCATGCCGGGAATCAACGAGCCGATCGCCTGGGGCGAGGCGATCGGCTCGCTATCTCTTGCGAGCCGTACCGACCACCGGCGCGACGGGCGACGTGACCTGGTCAGAACTCCTTGGCGCTGAGCACACCGGACAGGAGCACGGTGGCCACCAGCCGCGCGCGCTTCTCGTTCTGGGGCAGCGCCCCCAGGCCGTAGCGCTCGAACAGCACCCGCAGGTGCGCCTTGACCGCGTCGACGGTGAGGTGGACCTCCGCCGAGATCTGGCGGTTGGTCGCCGGCGTCGCGGCGTCGGAGGCCTGGACCGGCCGGCACAGCGCGATAGCACCTTGCGCTGCATCGGGGACAGCGGCAGGACCGGCGCCAGATCCCGGCTGGAGACGGTCGAGTCCCCGGTCTTGACCACCGGTTCACGGAAGACGATCTCGAGAGTTACCGCACGAGATCCGGTCATGGTCGACCAGACGCCGCCGCCCAAGGGCCCGGGTCTGGTTGATGAATGAGCCGTTCCGCGACAGCCCGTCGTCCACGAACGTCCACTCCTGGCCGACGCGCTCGATCAGGGCGTGGGCCCGCGAGACTTCGGCGTCGCCTTCCAGAGACACATCCGCCTCCGGGTCGCGACCGATCGTGACTCGCCACGTGGCCGGGCCCAGCGCCAGGATCTGCTGGTGGCCCGAGGTGTCCCTCCACACCAGGAACGGGTGCCCGATGCGCTCGGCGGCGATCACATCCTTCAGCTCCGCCGGGCTGCGCTCGAACGTGCGGGCAGGGGCTGACGAAGGGGCCGCCAGCGCGTCCCGGACCCGATGCGTCCCGCTCATCACCACGAGCCTCGGCTCACCATCGCAGGACGCAAAGCTACCGGACGGTTACGCCTGGCCGGCGATCCATGGGACGATTTACCCGTGGTTGGGCGTTTGGACGTCGAGGCCGCCTTCGAGGCGGCCGGTTATCGCATCGAGGCCGTCATCGGCCGCGGCGGCGTGGGCACCGTCTATCGGGCGGTGCAGCTGACCTTGCAACGCGACGTCGCCCTCAAGCTGCTGACCGCCGAGCAGAGCGCCGACGGCTCGTTTCGCCAGATGTTCCTGGACGAGTCGATCCTGGCCGCCAGCCTGGACCACCCTCACATCGTCCCCGTCTACGACGCCGGCGAGGTGCAGGAGATCCTCTACATGGCGATGCGGTATGTCCCCGGGAGCGACCTCCAGGGGATGATCCGCCGCGAGGGGCGCCTCTCCCCCCACGCCTCGGTGATGATCCTGGAGCAGGTGGCGGGCGCGCTGGATGTCGCGCACGCCGCCGGGCTCGTGCATCGCGACGTCAAGCCCTCCAACGTCCTGATCGCCGGGGGTCACGGCGCCGAGCAGCCGCTGCACGCCTGGCTGGGCGACTTCGGTCTGTCGCGGCGCATGAGCGACCCGGCCGAGCACAGCACCGAGCGGCCGCTGGGCACCGTGCACTACGTGGCCCCGGAGCAGATCCGCGGCGAGGCGATCGATCACCGCGCCGACATCTACTCCCTGGGCTGCCTGCTCTTCGAATGCCTCACCGGCTCGGTGCCGTTCGCCCACACCTCCGTGCCCGCCGTGCTCTACGCGCACCTCGAGGCCCCGATCCCCACGGTGTCCGACCTCGGCATCGGGCTGCCGGCCGCGATGGACGAGGTGATCGCGTGGGCGCTGGCCAAATCACCCGGCGATCGCCCCCAGCGTGCCGGCGAGCTGGCCCAGGCCGCGGCGCAGGCCCTGGGGGGTGGCGAGGCCCGGCCGCGCGCGGCGGCCTCGCCGGACGCCCGCAGCCGGACCGCGGCGTCGCGGCGCACGCGGGCCAGCCGCCCGATCGTCGGCCGGTTGCTGGAGTCAGAGGACCTGGTGTCGCTGCTCGACGATGCCGCGGCCGGCATGGGCGGCGTGGCCACCCTGTCGGGCGAGGCGGGGATCGGCAAGACGACGCTGGCACGCCAGCTCTCGACCCTCGCCGAGCAGCGCGGCATCCCCGCCGTGTGGGGCGTCGGCGCCAGCGCCGAGGCCGCCCAGCCGTACTGGCACTGGATCCAGCTGGTGCGGGCCATCGCCGCCCGGCGCGAGGGCCCGGAGATCTTCAAGACCCTGGGCGCGGTGGGCGCCTGGCTCGACGCGATCGTCCCCGACCTCGAGCTGGGCCTCCCCGAAGGGACGGGACCGTCTCCCGTGGGCGCCGAGGAGGGCCGCTTCCACCTCTACGACGCGCTGCTGCGGCTGCTGGAGATCGCCGCCGAGCGCTCGGGCCTGCTCGTCGTGCTCGACGATCTGCACTTCGCCGACGAGGCCTCGCTGCTGGCGCTCTCCTACATCTCGCGCGCGGTGGCCGACAAGCGCATCCTCATCGTCTGCACCCACCGCGACCTCGAGCTGGAGGAGTCCCGGCGCGATGCCGCGCCGTTCTCAGAGCTCGTGCGCCCCACCCTGGGGATCGTGCTCAAGGGCCTGCCCGCCGCCGATGTCGCCCGGATGATCGAGAGCCGCCGCGAGCTGCCGCCGCCCGACGCGCTGGTGCTGCGCATCCACCAGCTCACCGGGGGCAATCCGCTGTTCGTCTCCGAGCTGCTCAGCCTCATCGAGGCCGAGTCCGAGCTCGACGACGCAGCCGTGGCCGGCGGCGCGATGCCGCTTCCGGCCGGCGTGCGCGACGCGATCACGGCGCGTCTGGCGATGCTCTCGGCCGCGGGCCGCGAGATGCTGGGCGTGGCGTCGGTCATCGGCCAGCAGTTCCGGGCCGGGACCCTGGCCGCCGCGGCGGGCACGCCGGCGGTCGAGCTCCTGGAGCTGCTCGACGAGGCGGTGCGGCTCAGGCTCGTGCGGCCGACCACCCAGTACGCCGATGGCTACGGCTTTCACCACGGTCTCATCCAGGCCACCCTCTATGACGCGATCCCGCGCGGGCGCCGCCTGGCGCTGCACCACGCCGTCGCCCAGGCGCTCGAGCAGGACCCGGCCGTGGTGGCCGGCGAGGGACTGACCGAGATCGCGCATCACTACCTGGAGGCCGCCCCGGCCCAGGACCCGGAGCGCGCCATCGACTACGCGCGGCGCGCCGGCGACCGCGCCATGGAGACCTTCGCCTATGACCAGGCGGTGGCCATGTATCGCGGCGCCCTCGGCGTCACCGGGCTCACCGAGTCCCAGCGGGGCGAGCTGCTGCAGGCGCTCGGGGAGGCCCAGATGCGCGTCGGCGACACCGATGCCGCCCGCCAGACGCTGCTGCGTGCCGCCGATGCCGCCCGCGTCCGCGACGACCCGGTGGCCTTCGCCCACGCGGCGCTGAGCTGCGCCATCTGGGGGCTGACCAACGGCACCGACGAGCAGCTCGTGGGACTGGCCCAGGAGGCAGTGGCCCGGCTGGAGCACATCGACGAGCCCGGGCTGATGGCGCGCGTCGAGGGCTTCCTGGCTGCGGCGATCTACTGGTCAGACGAGGTGGAGCGCCGCGAGCGGCTGGCCGAGGACGCGCTGCGGCTGGCCCGCGAGGAGGAGGCGCGGCGCGGCGACCGCGAGTCGGGGCAGACGCTCGGCTATGTGCTCGGCCGCTACCTGCTGGCCCGCTGGGGACCCCAGTCCGCGATCCGCGACGTGGGGATCTCCGACGAGGTGGTGGAGCTGGCCCAGCGCCTGGGCGACAGCGAGCTCGAGCTGCTCATCCGCAACTGGCGGATCTCGGTCCTCATGGAGCTCGGGCGCTTCGCCGCGGTGGACCAGGAGATCGCCCGCGTGGAGCAGATGGCCGGCGATCTGCGCCAGCCCCGCGCCATGGTGTTCCTGCCGCTGCACTACGCGCTGCGCGCGGGCACGATGGGCCGCTTCGACGAGGCCGAGGGCCTCAACTCCCACTCGGCCGAGATCGGGCGCGAGCTGCGCGGCTCGACCAGCGACCTGGCCGGCAGCGCCCAGCTGCTCATGCTCCGTCTCCTCCAGGGCCGCCTGCCCGAGCTCGAGCAGCCGCTGCGGACGCTGGCGGCGTCGCGCCCGGAGATGGTGGGCTACGCGTGCGCGCTGTCGGCGATGCTCAGCCAGGCCGGGCGCCCGGCCGAGGCCCAGGCCGAGCTGGAGCGCCTCACCGCCTCCGGGCTGGACGGCTTCCCCAAGGACTGCACGCACCTGCTGATGCTGGCCCTCGTCGGCGACGTGGCCGCCGAGCTCGGTGACGCCGCGCGCGCCCGGCAGATCTATGACTGGCTCCTGCCCTACAGCGGCCGCTGGGTCGTCTCGGCCGGCGCGTCGGCGCTGTGGCCGGTGGACCGGTCCCTGGGCCGGCTGGCGCTCGCCGGAGGCAAGGTCGACGTCGCGCTGACCCACAGCGTCGCGGCCCGCGCCCAGTCAGAGCGCGCCGGGGCGCTGCCCGCGGCCACGCTGGCCATGCTCGACGAGGCGCGGGGGCTGCTGGCCCGCAGCCGCCCCGAGGACCACGATCACATCCGCGGGCTCGCTCGCCAGATCCTGGAACAGGCGCAGCAGATCGGCATGGGGTGGGTCGTGGACGCCGCGGTGGAGCTCGAGGTCGAGCTCGGCTTCGGCGTCGAGGCCGAGGCCTGATCAGCGGCCGGCGATCTTCCGCAGTGCCCTGAGCCCCGGCACGAACAGGTAGTAACCGCCGCGCACGGTGACGAATGGCTCCTCGCGCGTCAGGAACGAGGGCGGGTGGGCCCGGTCGCCCTGGATCGTCATGCGCACCGACGACTGGCCCGGATCCATGCCCGCGGTGAGGAAGTCACGGTCGACGCCGAGCCCGAACGTGTCGCCGCCCATCAGCCAATTGCCCTGCACCTGCTCGAACTGACGGGCAATGCTGGCGTTGAAACAGACAAAGATGAGTCCGCGGGTCTCGTCGCGGTCGACGTAGGGCAGCCCCCGTCGGATGATGCGATTGCGCCGGGTGCGCTCGGTGCGAAAGCCGAGCGCGTCGCGCGGGTTGGAGCGCCGCACGTGCGCGCCGAGCGGGCAGCGGACCCCGTCGGGGTCCACCGCGTAGCTGAAGTCGTTGATCTCAAGGTCGTGGCGGCGGGCGTCGGCCTCGGCGTCACCGTCACCGTTGCCGCTGGGATAGGGGGCGTCGGCGGGCCGGCGGATGAGGGAGTCCCCGTTGGGCCAGCGGCCGAGGATCTTCGCCCTCAGGATCTCCTCGGCGTGCTCCCCGTCGCCGGCATGGGCGCGGAGCCACGCGGTGAATGCGTCCACGTGCTGCTCGAGCTTGCGCCACACCATGAACGTGCCGTTGACCAGGAGCGGGTCGTCCCCACCCGGCACCACCCCGTCCTCGTCCTCGTGACCCAGCACGAACTCGCCCAGGCGCACGTTGCGCCACTCCTCGCCGCCGAGGCGCAGCCGCGGACGCTGGACCCCCTCGCCGCGGCGCGAGCGCCGGTCCTCGGAGACACCGTCGAGCGCCGGCTGCGAGAACCCGTCGCGAAACCCGAAGTGCTCCCGGCCGCCCTCCAGCATGTCCGCGCACTGGTGATGGACGACGGCCACCTTGGCCGCGGCCAGCTCCCGCGTCAGCTCCTGCGCCGCCCGGGTGCGTTGCTCGCAGCTGCACCCGTACACGGTGAACAGGATGTGGAGCTCCTCGCGCAGCACGGCGTCCCACTTCTCGGGATCGTTGGCGCCGAGGTCACCGAGCTGGGTGCGGGCGCGCCGGTACATGCCCTCACAGAAGTCGGGGAAGCGGTGAAACGGCCCGGGGTCGATCCCCAGCGCGCCCAGGCCCGCGCGGGTGAACGCCAGGTTCAGGCGCGTGGCCGGCCGCGTGCCCCAGTCGCTCTCCGTGGCGATCCGTTCCTCCTCACCAAGCCGGGTGAGGAGCGCGCGGGCCTTGTCGACGTCCTCGATGCGGGTGAGCAGGTAGGCGGCGTGGAGATGGGTGGCGTAGCCGCGCAGGATGTTGCCCTGGATGTCGTGACGGGCTCTCATCGCCGCATCAGCGCCTGGATGGCGGGGAGCTGGCGGAAGTCGTGGGCCAGCGCCGTCGGGTCCAGGGAGGCGGACCGGGTCATCAAGCCGGCGAGCTGCGCCCGCAGCGACAGGGCCCGGTTGACGTCACCGACGGTGACCGCGTCGGGCAGAGAGCTGACGACGTACTGGGTCGGGCGCCAGTGACGCTCAGCGCACAGGTACCGCTCGAGCGCTGCAGCCGTCAGCGGGTCCTCGGAGTCCGTGAGCTGACAGTGACTCCAGATCTCCCGCGCCGTGGGTGTCGCGGCGAGAGCGCGCAGGTACTCATGTGTGCCACCGTCGAACACGGCGGTGAACAACAGGTACGGCTGGACGTGGTCAAGCTCGACGACGACGAACCGCGCGAAATGTGTGGGAGGTAACACCCCGGTGAAGGGTGAGGGCGGCGTGCTCACCGGCCCGCCGGCGGTGGGTGGTGAGTCGCGAGGCAGGGTGCGCAGGAACGTGGTGAGCTCGCCGGCCCGGCCGCCGCTGACCGGCGTGAAGATCGCCACGTGTCCCACGGCTACACCAGCCGGTGCACCTTGCACACCAGCTCGCGCCAGCGGCGGTGAAACTCGGTGGCCGAGGCGCCCTGCGCGTCGGCCACGAACCGCGCCACGTGCGGCTCCAGCTCCAGCGCCTGGGCGATCACCTGGGTCGACGCCCCCGGGTCGTAGTCGGTCCAGAAATGCCCCACCCCGGCGTCGATGACGTCGACCCACGCGTCCAGTCCGGTGGTGGGGATGGCGCCGGGAAACGTGGTGGTCGCGCCCCAGATGCCGCGCCACTGGAGTGGCATGATCCGGCCGAAATCCGGTATGTAGGTCTGATCCGAGCCACTCCAGTTGGTCTCGAACAGCAGGAAGGTGGGTTCCCGCGCGTTCGGCCACAGGGTCCACCGTGCCAGTGCAATCACCTTCATCTTCAGCAGCGGGCGGATGAGGATGGTCGTCGTGTGACCGAACGCGAAGATGGCCAGCAGCCGCAGCCGCTGGCGGCGCTTGAGCTCGGTCACCGCGGTGACCGCCCCCCACCGGCGATAGGTCACCTTCTCCCGGGAGACAGGTGCCACGTCACGTTGGTTGCCCACGTCCCGCGTGCCCACGTCGCGTTAGCTTATAGAGTTGCGGCGAGGGCACCTGACCGTGACGGGATCAGCACAGAGGGCGCTACGACGCGGTGGTCATCGGCTCCGGGTTCGGAGGCGCCGTCGCCGCCTACCAGCTCGTCGCCAACACCAGGCTGAGGGTTCTCCTGCTGGAGCGCGGCATGCCCTATCCCCCGGGCTCGTTCGCCCGCACCCCGCGCGAGATGAGCCAGAACTTCTGGGATCCCGGCGCGGGCCTGCACGGGCTCTTGGAGATGTGGTCGTTCTCCCGGGTGAGGGCGCTCGTCTCCAGCGGTCTCGGCGGCGGCTCGCTCATCTACGCCAACGTGATGCTGCCCAAGCCACCGGAGACCTTCGCGGCCGATCCCTCCAACGACTGCCTGCCGTGGCCGGTGTCGGCCGCGGCGCTGGCCGGCGAGTACGCCGACGCCGCGACCTTCCTGGCGCCGAACACGCTTCCTCAGGAGTACGCCGATCCGCCTCGCGAGCGCGGCGGGGTGACCAAGACCCAGCAATTCCTCGCCGCCGCGCGGGCGAGCGGGCTGGACGCGCAGCTGGCGCCGATCGCGGTGACGTTCCGCGCCCGTGACGGCGAGGCGAGCGCGACGGCGCCACCGGTCCCCGGCGAGCCGTTCGGCGCGAACAATCTCCACGGGCGGCCCCGGCACACCTGCACGCTGGTCGGCGAGTGCGATCTCGGCTGCAACGAGGGCGCCAAGAACAGCCTGGACTACACCTATCTGTCGCACTTCCTGCGCGAGGGCCGGCCTGGACCGAGGGCGAGGAGCCCCGGTCACGGATCTTCACCTGCTGTGAGGCGACGGGCATCGAGCCGGCGGCAGGACGGCGGCTACCGGGTGAGCTACGTCGAGCACCGCGCCGCGCGGGCGGCGGTCAAGCGCCGCCGCGGGCTGCACGATCCCGGGGAGCCGCTGCTGGACCCCGATACCGACGAGACCTCCGACGAGTGGGCGCGGACCGTGACCGCCGGCGTCGTCGTCGTGGCGGGAGGGACGTTCGGCTCCACCCGGCTGCTGCTCTCCAGCCGGCCGCGCCTGCCGCGGCTGAGCGCACAGCTGGGCCGGCGCTTCTCCACCAACGGCGACCTTCTGACCGTGGCCCGGGAGTGCCGCGCGCCCGACGGCTCCTGGCGCGACCTCGACCCCACCTACGGACCGGTGATCACCGCCTACGCGGAGCACACCGCCGAGTGGGCGACGGCTGTGGATGCAGGATGCCGGCGGTCCCGGCGTATCCGCGTGGGCCTGGCAGGCCGGCGAGCTCCCGCGCGACCTGTGGGCCTCCCGGGCGCTGCTGCCCGGCCTGCTCCGCGGGCGGCGCGGCGGACGGATCAGCCGGCTGATGGCCCGGGCGCTGGGGTCCGCCGAGGCGTCCTCGGCGATGCTGCCGATGCTGACGATGGGCGAGGACGTCAGCGGCGGGCGCATGCGGCTGGAGGGCGACGGGCTGGCGCTGGACTGGGACCCGCGCGGCGCCTCGCGGTCCTACTTCGACGCGGCGGTCAGCCTCGCCGAGCGGCTCGCCAAGCGGCCTCGGGGGCCGTCTGGGTCCGCCGCTGGCCGCCCGCTGGGCCCCGGGGCTGACCGCGCACCCCCTCGGCGGCTGCCCCATGGGCGTCGACGCCCGCAGCGGCGTCGTGGACTCCTACGGCGAGGTGTTCGGCTATCCGGGGCTGTTCGTCGCCGACGGCTCGATCATGCCCGGGCCCGTGGGGCCCAACCCCAGCTTCACCATCGCCGCGATGGCGGGGCGGATCGGGCAAGGCGGCACGGGACCGCGCGTCATGAGCCCGATGGAGCCCGTCGGGCGTGAAGTGGAGCGAGACGTTCACGGGCTGGCTCGCCTTCGGCGAGACGGACTTCAACCAGGCGATGCTGCCCGCGCACGGCGAGCCGGTCACCGCCGGAGCTCACCGTGGTCATCGGCGACCTCGCCCGCTTCCTCGCCGCCCAGGCCGACGGCGGCATCCGCGACGCCGAGGCGCTGCCCGCCGCCGTGACCCAGGGCTACCTCCGCTGCGACGCTTTCGGCGGCGAGCTGCGCGTGCGCACGGGGCACGTTCCAGGCGTTCGTGCCCGCCGGCCAGACCGAGCCGCGCGATGCCCTGCAGCTGCGCATGCGCTATCAGCTGGCAGCTCGCAGGGCCGGGCGGGCCGGACGTACGCGCTGGAGGGGTTCAAGCTGGTGGAGAACGACCCGGGCTATGACTCGTGGTCGGACACCACCACGCTGTTCGTCCGGATCCGCGACGACGACGAGCCGGTGGCCATCGGCGTGCTGCGGATCAGCCCGCTGGCGTTCATGCGCCAGGTGACGACGTTCCGCGGGATCGGCCCGACACGCCGGGCGCGGCTGCGGCGCGGTGGCCGCGCTACCAGAGGTACTTCGCCGCCTGCATGGCGCGGACCTACGCCGGACCGCCGGTGCGCGGATCGCGCCCGAGCTTCCCCGAGGATCGCCCAGCGCCGCGGTGGCAGCCGCCGCCCGAGCCGGGGTTCACGCGCCTGCCCGGCACGCGGCTGGCCCGCGCGATCGTCCCGTTCGCCGTCCCCGACCTCGACTTCCCGCTCAACCTGCACCGGCTGCGCCGCTCGGTGACGACGGCCGGCCTCGTCGCCCCCACCCTCGGGCCCGGTGCTGCTCGTGCCCGGTTCCGGCGTGCGCGCCGAGATGTACTACGGGCAGCCCGTGGGCCCGTCGTGCGCCGAGTACCTGCTGGGGCTCGGCTATGACGTGTGGGTGGAGACATGGCGGGCGTCGATCGACCTGCCGCCCAACGACTACACCCTGGACCACGCGGCCATGCATGACCACCCGCTCGCGGTGCAGAAGATCCTCGCGCGTGTGCGAGGCCGAGGCGGACGCGGGCGCGGCCGGCACGGCGGTCACCCTCAAGGCGGTCGTCCACTGCCAGGGATCGATCAGCTTCATGATGGCCGTCGTGGCCGGCTGGATCGACGCGCGCGTGACCCACATCGTCTCCAGCGCGGTCTCGCTGTTCATCGACGTCACCGAGAGCACCTGGCTCAAGCAGCGGCTGGCCATGCCCCTGGTGGCCAGGACGTTCACCGGACTCGACGCGCAGTGGGGCATCCGTCCCACCACGCCCACCGCCGGCCTGTTCGCCGCCGCCGCCAAGCGCATGGAGCGACCGCTGTGGCAACCCGACCTGCCAGGTGGCCAACTTCATGTACGGCTCGGGCTGGGACGTGCTCTTCCGCCACGTCGACGACAACGGGCGACCCGTGGGTCGCCGACGCCGGTGCACGAGTGGACCGGGCCGCGAGGTCGGCTACACGCCGCTGAGCCTGATCGCCCAGGTGGCCGAGTCAAGCCGCCACGGCTACATCGTCCCCTCCCCCACGCCGCCGCCCGGGACCCCGCCGGCCTACCTGGCCCAGCCCCGCCCAGGACCCGCGCGCAGGTCACGTTCATCGCCGGCGATCACAACAACATGTTCCGCTGGCAGGGCCAGCACCGCGCCGCGCGGTTCTTCGACGAGTCGGTCGGGCCGGGCCAGGCGGACTTCGTCGTGCTCCCGGGCTTCGGCCACCTCGACACCTTCTGGGCGCGCGACGCGCTGACGGTGTCCGTTCCCGGTCATCAAGGCCGGTCTGGAGTGGGAGCGCGGCACGCCGCCGCCCCATCAGACCACGGCGCGGCCGAACGTCGGGCGAGCCGCTGCCCCCGCGGCGCGGGTCGGTTCTTCAGCCGAGGCTGACGGGACCGGGCGCAGCACGTCGGCGCGCATCGGCGCCACGAAGCAGCGCTCGCCCGGCCGCTGTCCCGGTGTGCCCAGCCGCGCGAACGCCGCGGCGATCTCGTCGCGCCGCGCGTCGAACACCGGCCCGCGCTCGGGGTCGACGCTCACCGTCCGAGCGCGGAAGGCCTCGACGCCGGCCAGGCAGATCGTCACGTCGTAGTCGACGGTCACCGCGCGCTCCAGCCCGCACGCGCTCCGCGTCGGCCAGCGCCGCCTGGGCGGCGCGGCGCACCTCCAGCTCGTCCTCCACCAGGCTGGTGAGGGTGAAGAAGTCGCCCTCGGCCAGCGGCTCGGCGACGTACACCGCACCGCCGGGCCGCAGCACGCGGCGCGCCTCGCGCAGGCCGCCTCTGAAGATGCTCGGCGGGCACATGGTGCAGCGAGCGCATGAACACGACGACGTCCACCGAGCCGTCCTCGAGCGGGAAGCGCCTCGGCACGTCCGACGAGATAGCGCGCGCCGCTGCCGTCGTCGCGTGCCCGCGCGGTCGCCAGCTGCTCCTCGGAGATCTCGATGCCGATCGGCCGCGCTCCGGCGGCGGCCAGGTCGCGCACCAGCGCCCCGCCGCCACAGCCGATGTCGACGACGTCCTTGCCCGCGGGCGCCACGAGGCGCTCGAGCATCGACGTGTCGGTGGGCGGCGCGGTGGACAAGGCTGGATCGTAGCCCCGGCGCTCCGCCGACCTCAGCGTGGTGCTGGAGTCCGGGCGGGTAGCGGAGTCAGGGTCGCACGACGCAGCTGATGCGTGCTGGGGGCACGTACGCCGAGCTGTTCGAGCTCCAGGCCCGCGCGTATCGGTGAGGGCGGCGCGCGGGCCACACGGGGTGGCGGGAGTCGCCGCGGCCAGGGCGGCGCGCGGGCCCGGCTGCGGCGGTGGCGGACGAACCCGATCACGACGAGGGTGAGCGCGATCGGCACGGTCGCGGGCAGGAGCATGCCCGGCGACAGCATCGAGTCGTAGGCGACGGCGAGCACCACCAGCAGGCCGGCGGCCCACGCCTGGGCCCGCTGACCGGCCAGCGAGGCGCCCAGGAGCGCGGCCAGGAACAGGTCGGGGTAGCCGATGGTGGTGCCGCCGATACGGGCACCGGTGAAGCGCGGCCCGTGGAAGTTGGTCTGGGCGGCGGCCAGCACCGCGGTCTCGTGGTAGCCCGGGCCCGGCCAGCAGGAGCGCGATGTCGACCACCGACATCGCCACGACGCCGAACAGCAGCCACCGGCCCGGGATGAGGCGCTGCAGCGCCGCCCCCACCGTGAGGCAGGCGAGCGCGGTGACGACGCCGGTCCCGACATGGCCGCCCTGGCCGGTGGCCCACACCGCCAGCCCGCCGGCGACCGCGGCCAGCGGCAGCACGAGGAGCCGCGCGCGCACCACCAGCAGCACGGCGATGACCGCGAGCAGCGGAGTCGTGATCGCGGCCGCAAGCACCGTCGACGGGGCCAGCCCGGGGGCGACGAGCAGCCCGAACGTGCCCACGATGATCGATATCGGCAGCAGCGCCGCCCACGCCGGGGCGCGCAGCCGCGCCAGCCGCGGGAAGGGTCTGGCGCGAGGGAGGAGGACAAGGGCCCCTTCCAGAACGGAAGCGGGCACCCCCGAAAGCGCACTGTGCAAGCTCAAGCTGACCATAACGATCCGATCCTGTGTTCGAGTGGTGAACGAGCACGCCGGACCGCCGCACCCGAGGGCCATGCGGCCGCCAGAGGGCACGAAGTGGATCAGCCAGATCGCCGCGGGGGGACCGCGCTCGAGTTCCCGGCGGGCGATTGACTCAGCTCGCCGGTGCCTATTGAAATTCCCAACCAGCATCGGCCCAAAACCTCAAGGTTTCCTCAAGATCCGTGACAGTGATCATCCTGGGTCCAGTGACGGATCCTCACGGGCGCGCATAATCGCGGCATGGAGATCCGCGACGCCACCGCCGCGGACTGGCCCGCCATCTGGCCGTTCCTGCACGAGATCGTCGCCGCCGGCGAGACGTACGCCTATGACCGGGAGATGACCGAGGACGAGGCGCGCCGCCTCTGGATGATCGCGCCGCCGGGCGGACGGTGGTGGCCGTCGATGACGACGGCGCCGTCGTGGGCACCGCGAACATGTACGCCAACCGTCCGGGTCCCGGGTCGCACGTCGCGTCGGCCAGCTTCATGGTGGACCCCGCCCGGGCCGGCCGCGGCACCGGGCGCGCGCTGGGCGAGGCGATGCTCCGGTGGGCGCGCGAACGCGGCTTTCGCGCCGTGCAGTTCAACGCGGTCGTGGAGACCAACGAGCGCGCCGTGCGGCTATGGCGGTCGCTCGGCTTCGCGGTGATCGGCACCGTGCCCGAGGCGTTCGCCCACCCGACGCATGGCTACGTCGGGCTGCACATCATGCACCGCCGGCTCTGAGCACCGCGTCGATCAGCTCGGCGGGCGCCGGCGCGCCCTCCCACAGCCGCTCCGGCACCGGCGCTCCCGCGTCGAGCAGGGACCGGAGTGATCTCCGCGTAGGGCGCGCGCGGGATCTCGGCGACGGTCTGCATGGTCGGGCCGCCCTCGGGGTGATGGCAGTTCCCGGACCCGTGCAGGGCGGCCCCGATCGCGCTCCCGCCGCCGGGGAACACCAGCCGGGCCCCGCGCGAGACCAACAGCCGCACGATGTCCGGATAGCGTCGCCATGCGGCCTGCCCCAGCGGCACGCCGTCGCCGTCCGGGTCTCCGTCCACGCGCGCGCCTGCGTCCAGCAGTCGCTCGACCGTGGTGGTGTGGCCGCCCTGCACCGCCATGAACAGCATCTCGTCCAGGTCGATGCCGCCGCCCGTCGCGACGGTCTCGGTGGCCGCCGACAGGAACGCTCCGAGCGCGCGATCGGTTGCGGTCACCGCCGCCCCGGTCGGCGCCGCGCTCGCCCAGCAGTTCCACGACCTCCGCCTCGCCCCACCGGCTGGCGACCACAAGCGCGCTCGGCCCGTCCGGCTCATGCTCCTCGCGGCCGTCGATCGGTGCGCCCGCGTCCAGCAGCGCCCGCACCGTCCGCGCCGGCCGCCGTCGCCACGCCGCCTGGAGCAGGTGACCGGCCGAGGCATGCGCGCCGCGAGCGCAGAACATCTCGGTCATCTCGTCATAGGGGAAGTTCAATGCCCGTCCCAGGCAGTAGTCGACGACATCGGGATCGGTCCCGGCGTCGATGAGCAGGGCGGCGCACGCCGGATCGGGGAACTCGCAGCCGTGGTAGAGGGCCTCCCCCACCGTGCGGGTCCCGTTGTCGTTGGGGTCGGCGCCCGCGGCGATGAGCATGGCGGTGAGCTCGGCGTCGTTGAGGATGCCCGCGGCGCCGTAGAGCGGCACCTGCAGCCAGCCGTCGTTGTCAAAGGAGGCGTTGGGGTCTGCGCCGGCGTGAAGCAGGAGCCCCACCACCGCCCGCACGCCCTCGGCACGAGCGGCGTCGGCGCGCGGCAGCCGGGAGAACGTCGCGTAGAGGATCGGCTCCCAGCCGAAGGGCGGGACCGGCTCGCGGGCGACGGCGGGCGAGGTCGCCAGCACCTGGGCGACGCCCTCGACGTCCCCGGCCACACATCGTGCCGCAAGATCGTCTCTCGATATCGGGCCACGAGCTGATCCCGGACCGCGAGATGACCACGGGTCACGAGATGACCCGGGGTCACGAGACCAACCCTGGTCGCGAGAGATGAGGAGCGCGAGCGCAGGGCGCGGATCGGACGAGCAGGCCGCGCGGACCAGGGCCTCGGCGTCGCTCATTGCTCGCTGTCCTTGCTGTGCCCCGGCCGGCGCCGCGACCGCGGCATCTGCGGCGTCGCCGCCGACCGGCGGCGCGCCGGGCGGAGCGCGGGCCGCGGCGCGCTCGGGCGCGGCGCACGGCGCGGCGCGGGCTCGTGGGTCGCGGGTCGTGGGGTGGCGCGGGCTCGTGGGGTGGCGCGGCGACATCCGCATCCGCGTGCCGCCCGGGAGCACCCGCCCCAGCGCCCGCTCGGGATCGATGAGCATCACGAGCTGATCGTCGATCGCGGCGATCTCGTCGCCCAGCGCATCGTCGCCGCCGGCGCCGGGGATCGGCTCGATCCGGTCCGCGGCGACCTGCTCCACGCCGTCGACTCCGTCGACGATCAGGCCGAGCGCCCCGTTGGTGACCTCGACGACGAGGATCCGGGTCGCGTCGGAGACCTCCAGCACCCGGCCGAGCCGGCTGGAGAGGTCGAGGACCGGCAGCACCCGCCCGCGCAGGTTGATCAGGCCCTGGATGAGGCCGCGGGCCGCCGCCGTCACCCGGGGCGGCGTGTAGCGGATGATCTCCCGCACGCTGGCGATGGGCAGCCCGTAGTGCTCGCCGTGCAGCGAGAACACGATGAACTGGCGCTCGAGATGCGGTGGGTCGTCGCCGGCGCGGCCACGGGCCGAGCCTACCGAGGCTCCGTCGGTCCTAGAGCTTCACGGACTTGGTCAGCTTCTGGTAGGTCGGTGCGGTGACCGTGACCGTGACCTTCCCGGTCCCGGCGCCCGCCAGGGTGATCTTGGCCACGCCCTTGCTGCTGGTCTTCTTGGTGTGACCCTTGACCGTCACCGCGGCGCCTGACACGGCGTCGCCGGCATCGGTGACCGTCACCGTCAGCGTGTGTCCGGTGACCACCTTCGTCTTGTTCTTGGTGGCGGTGATCGTCTTCACGTTCACCGCCGCCAACAGCTCGGGCAGCACCCGGGCGTGGTAGACGCCGTCGGCAGCAGCGGGTTGGTGTCGGCGAGCTGGTCGGCGAGCAGGTCGAGCGGCCCGAGCCGGCCATCGCCGGCCAGGCGGAAAAGGGTGATGATCTTCTCCGAGAGCTGCTGGACGGGCTCGAACCTGGTCACCGCCTTGTTGGAGCGCGTCACCGCGATGTTGCCGTTGTCACTGCCCCACATGACCCAGATACGCCCGGCGATGCCCGTGGCCACGCCCAGCGCCACCGGTGTCACCGAGGCCAGCGACCCGACGGCCACCGTGCCGCCGCCGTAGCGCAGCAGCCGCACGTGCTTGTTGTCAGTCGTGTAGGCACCGAACACGCCGGGGCCCTTGTCGCGGCCGGCGAGCACCTGGTAGTCGCGGGGCCGGCCCGGGGACCTTGTGCGCCGTGCCGGGGGTCGGCGCCACGGTCTGGATGTAGTCGCCGCCGTTGCCGCTCTGCACCCGAGTCCCAGCTGGCCACCACCTGGCCGGTGCCCGCGTCGACCGCCGTGTCGGCGTCGGTGCCGAAGCCGTCGGTGGAGTTCTGGCCTGATAGGTCGGGGTGTTCTGGCCCAGGCCCTGCTGGACGACCACGGTCCCCGCCACCGTCAGGATGAGAACGGGCGTGGTCCCGTTCATCTCGGCCCTGAACTCCGCGCGTAGGCCAGGTCCTCCAGCGGGCCGCTGCGGACGTCGACGGGCGCCGACCAGGTCGTGCCGCCGTCAGACGAGGTGATGCCCCAGGCGCTCGAGTCGCTCGTGTCTGGGCTCGACCGCGCCGAAGAACGCCTCCAGCGAGCCGTTGGGCAGCGTCAGCAGTCCGGGCACGGACACGCCCCAGGCGGTGGAGAGCGCGCTGACGGGCGTGCGGATCGCCCCGCTCGGACTGATCGCCTCGGCGGTGAGTCCTTGCGCGCCGTTGTCCGAGGTCGGGCGGACGATGTGAAGGGTTCCATCCGCAGTCCGCGCGGACCCAAAGACCGGCCACCGAGACCGGGGATCGTCCCCACTCGCGTGAATGTCATCGCCGCCGTCCCCGCGGCCGGCGCCGCCGCGCCAACCGCCAGCACCGCCAGTGCGCCCAATAGCGCGCGTGTCACCCCACGCATCACCGGTCCCCTCTGTTGCTCACAGATCCAGGAAGCGCGCAGTCTATATCCGGGAGTGTCACGTCACTGTTGGCGTTCGGTTGGCCAGCCTCGGGGTGTGGTGTAGGTTGTCGCGGTGGCCGCCATCCCCGACTCCCGTGCGTACCGTGCTCGATGGCCCGGGCCTGGCCCATCTCGTCACGCTCGAGCCCGACGGCCGCCCCAGGTCTCGATCGTCTGGGTAGGTCTCGATGGCGATGAGATCGTCGCCGCGCACCTGCCCGAGCACCGCAAGATCCGCAACATGCGCCGCGACGCGCGCGTCGCCCTGTCCATCGAGGCGGCGACGCGCAACCAGATGGGCCTCGACGAGTACGTGGTCATCCACGGGCGGGCGCGCATCACGGAGGGTGGAGCCGCGGAGCTGCTCCAGCGCCTGGCCCACACCTACCTCGGGCCGGATGTGAAGTTCCCGCCCATGGACGACCCGCCACCGGGCTACATCACCCACATCGCGGTCGACCGGATCGGCGGCGTGGGCCCATGGGCCGGCGGGCACGGCTGATCGCACCGCCGGCCAGGGGTCGCCCGCACCGCAGGCCACGGCTGCCCATGCCGCCGCCGCTCCCACGCGCCGCGCCAGACGTGTAAGACTCGCGCCTAACTGCTCCATCGTCCGAGGGAGGTACGTCATGGCGGAAAGCGTCTACCGCGTCACCGAGGTAGTGGGCGTCAGCAGCGAGTCCTGGGAGGCCGCGGCCCGCGTCGCGGTCGAGACCGCCGCCAAGAGCGTGCGCGAGCTGCGCGTCGCCGAGGTCGTGCGGCAGGACCTCACCATCCAGGACGGGGCCGTTCTCAACTACCGGGTCCGTCTGGGCATCTCGTTCAAGTACAACCCCGAGTAGGGAGTCGCCGGTGACTCGCTTCGGGCGCCATGCCCGGAGCGAGCCCGACCGCGTCGTCAGAGCGGCGCCACCAACGTAGGGAGGTGGGCTCACCGAGGTGCGGGTGCTCGACCCATTCTTCTACGCCTGAGACGAGCTGGCGCCACGGATAGGCCGAGGCGAGCCCCCGGGGCCTGACTAGGCCGCGCTCGCGACCCGGGTGACGCGACGCTCAGCGCGCCTCGCGGAGGCCCGGATCGACGGCGATCTCCGGCGCCTCCTCGGCGGTCGCCACCCGCCCCGCGGCAGCCAGCGCACGGTGACGATGAAGGTCGCCGCCATGATGCCGGCCATGATGTAGAAGACCGTCTGGGTCGAGTGGGCGAAGGCGAGCTGGACGTCGTGGACGATCGCGTGCGGCTGGCCGCCGCCGCCGCCGCTCGGGCGAGGTGCCGAACGAGCTCGCCACCCGATGAGCGACGCGGCCGGGCACCCCTGCCTTGGTCAGCGCGCCGGTGACGTTGGTCTCGTTGCGGCTGATGAGGACGGCGCCCATGATCGCCAGCCCGAGCGTGGCGCCGAAGTTGCGGGCGGTCTGGGTGATGCCGGTCACCTCGCTGTAGCTGGTGGCGGGCGCCCGGTTGACGGCATCGGTGCTCGCGGTGCCCAGCATCAGGCCCATGCCGGCGCCGGCCAGGATGATGTAGGGCCGCTGCGCGCCCAGCGAGAGGTCGGTGAGCTTGTGGGCGAGCAGGTAGAAGCCGACCGCGCTGAGGACGCTGCCGCCGACCACGGCGGGTCGCGCGCCGCGCCGGTCCAGGATGCGCCCGCCGATCTGAGCGGCGATGACGAAGCCGATGAAGAAGTAGAGGATGTAGATGCCGGCGTTGGAGGCCGTCTCGCCCAGTGAGACCTGCGAGTACACGCTGGCGAAGAAGAAGAACGGGATGAACACCGCCGACATGAGGCCCAGCGCCGTCGTCTCGACGGCGAAGGCCCGGTCGCGGAAGATCTCCAGGCGCAGCAGGGGCTCCGGGCTGCGCAGCTCCTCGGCGATGAAGGCGACCATCAGGATCACGCCGATGACGATGCAGGCCCACGTGCGCACGCTGCTCCAGCCCCAGCTCGAGGACTGCTGGAGCCCGAGCACCATCAGCCCCATCGCGCCGGTGACGAGCACGGTGCCGCGGTAGTCGAGCGCGGCCGGGTGCCGCTCATCCTCAGGCTGCGAGCGCCAGATCAGATACAGCGCGATGAGCGCGACGGGGACGTTGATCCAGAAGATCGACCGCCAGGTCCACTGCGTGAGAAAGCCGCCGGCGATCGGGCCGATCGCGGTCAGGCCGCCCGAGATCCCGAAGAAGATCGCCATGGCCTTGCCGCGCTCGCGAAGCGGGAACGAGGCGACCACGATGCCCACGGCCGCGGGAAACATGACCGCCGCGGCCGCGCCCTGGAGGACCCGGAAGACGATCAGCCACGTCGCCGCCATGCTGCCCTTCGGGGTGAAGCCACAGGCCGCGGAGGCGACGGCGAAGCCGATCACTCCCAGGACGACCATCCGCCGCCGGCCCAGCACGTCGCCGAGCTTGCCGCCGAAGGCGAACAGCGCCGACAGCGACAGGAGGTAGCCGTTGATGACCCACTGCGACGACGTCTCCGAGAGCGACAGCTGCTTCTCGATGTTGGGGATGGCGATGGCGACGATCGTCTGATCGATGAACGTCATCGCCACCGCGAACACCATCGCCGCCAGGACCAGGTTCTTGTTCGGTCTGCCCATGTCGCCTTCGCCCGGGAGTCGTTGCCGAGCGCGATTCTGACCAGTCCGCTCGCGTCTGTCCAGCGTCGCCGTCGCCGCCTCAACGCAACGCCGACGCCACGCGGACGAGACGCTCAGCCCATGGTCGGCGGGCTCGCCAGGACGACCGAGGTCTCGATCTGGCGCTCCGGGATCGTCCAGTAGCGACCAAGCAGCGCCGCGGTCTCCCGGCGGGCACCCGGGTGAAGCCGTGGCGGAGGTAGAAGCGAATCGCCCAATCAGCGGCGGCCCAGGTCCCGACGAGCATCCGCTCGCGGCCCAGCGGGCGCAGATGCGCGATGAGCGCGCTCCCCACCCCGCCACCTTGCCGGTCGGGGAGGACATACGCGTGACGGATCAGGTCAACGTCGTCGACCGGCTGGATGCCCATCACACCGACGAGCGCCCCATCGACCTCATAGCCCCAGAAGACAACCCCGGCCGCGATCTCCGCGTCCAGCTCGGCCCCGGGCATGTACGGATCGCGCCAGCGATCGGCCGGGATGACGTCGCGGTACGCCTCCGCGGCCGCGTTGACGATCCGCAGGATGTCGGCGCGCTCATCGGGCCGGCAGCGCCGGATGAGTGTCCGGTGCGCGCTCATCCCACGCTCACGCGGAGCTCGTCGGCGCCGACCGTCACGACGTCGCCGGGATGCAGCTGGCGGCCACGGCGATCCTCGCGCTCGCCGTTGACCAGGACGGCCTGGTCGGCCAGGAACGCCTTGACCTCCGCGCCACTGTCGATCAAGCCGGCCACCTTGAGCAGTTGGCCCAGGCGGATCATCTCGCCTCGGATGACGACCTCGCTCACCATGCGTGGCCCAGACGCTACCGGCCCGCGGCGACGCCGGGTTACGCTGTAGTCGTGTCGATCGAGACGCCCGAGGAGCTACAGGGGCTGCGCGCCAGCGGCCGGGTCGTGGCCGAGGCGCTGCGGGCGATGCGGCGCGCCGTGCGGCCGGGCGTCACCACCGGCGACCTCGACGCCATCGCCGCCCGCATCTTCCGCCGCGCCGGGGCTCGCTCGGCGCCCCAGCTCACCTACGGCTTCCCGGGCGTGACCTGCATCAGCGTCAACGACGAGGCGGTCCACGGCATCCCCGGGCCCCGGCGGCTGCGCGAGGGTGACCTGGTCAAGCTCGACGTCGCCGCAGAGCTCGACGGCTTCTACGCCGACGCCTGCGTCTCGGTTGCCGTCGGACGCGCCCGCCCCGCCACCAACCGCGTCGCCGGCGCCGCTCGCCATGCGCTCACGCAGGCGCTCGGGGTCGCCCGGGCCGGAGCCCCGCAGAGCGTGATCGGCGCCGCCATCGAGCGCGAAGCCGGCGCGCGTGGCTATGCGGTGTGCGCCGAGCTCATGGGCCACGGGATCGGCCGGCGCCTGCACGAGGCGCCCGACGTCCCGAGCTTCTATGACCCGGGGCTGACCGCGACGCTCACCGACGGCCTGGTGCTCACCATCGAGCCGATCGTCAGCACCGGCTCAGGCCAGGTGCGCCAGGGCCGCGACGGCTGGACCGTGTGCACCGCCGACGGCGCCCTGTCGGCTCACGAGGAGCACACGATCGTCATCACCCCCGGCGCGCCGCTCGTCCTCACCACCTGAGCGGCCAGCCTCCTCCGGGGCATAGCCGGCCGTTCGCACACGTCAGCAGGTCCTGGCCGGGCGCGGCGCCCCCGGGGCCAGGCACCCACCGCTGCGCTTCACGCGCTTGGCCATCGTGAACACGTCGGCTTCGCCGACGACCCCGGCCTCCGTGATCCGCACGGTCACCGACGCGCCGAACGGGAGGGAGCGGCCGTGAAACGGCCGGGAGAGATCGATCGAGGCCGTCGCCGGCGCCTTGGCGGGCGGGCACCGCTTCGCCGAGCACTTCGCTCGCGGTGCCCTGACCACCGTCGTGTGTCGTACGTACGGGCAGGCTCGGCCCTTCGCGCTGCACAGCACCGTGGTCGTCGCGCCGACCGGCGCCTTGGGGACGAGGAGCCGGGTCACCTTGGCGGCGTGGCCGGATGCGGCGGCCGCGAAGGTCACCGCGGCGGTGATGCGCTTCAGCGTGGTGAAGTACCCGATCTGGCCCACGGCGCGGACGGGGACCGGGGCGCTGGTGGCGACGGCCCGGAAGTAGTACTTCCTGCCGGGGGTGAGGCCGGACACCGTGGCCGACACCAGCGCCTGCGCGCGCGTCGCGGGTACCGTCTGGGCCCGCTTGGACCGCGCGCCGGTCAGTGTCGGACTCGTGCCGTACTCGAAGGTGACCACCCCGGCGGCGCCCCCCGTATCGATGGTGGCGTGCAGCGTGGCCACGGTGGCGCCGATCGGCTTGGCCGACCCGGTGACGGCCCCCGGCGCAGGCAGGGTCGTGAAGGTCACGTCGGGCCCGTCGACCACCCCGTCCGGGTTGCTCGCCGCCGCGCGCACGTGATAGGTCCGTCCGGGCTGCAGACCTGAGATCGCGAACGTGTAGCCCACCGGCGGCACGAGGCTCGGCAGCGACTGCGCCGTGGTCGTGGCCCCATAGCCGTTCGTGGTCCCGTATTGGAGTGAGATGGCGCCCGGTTGGATGTCGGGGTTGCCGGCACTCACGATGATGGTCGCGGCCGAAGCGGTGAGCGACAGCACGCTGGCGAACCCTCCGACCGGTGGCGCGAGCTCGTAGGCGCCGATGTCGCAGACCCCTCCCTCGGGGCGCGAGACTCCGCGCTGGTCGTTCGGGTCACACCGGCTCGCACCGGCATTGACCGCCGGGCTGCCCGGCAGCAGCGCCATCGTCTGCGTGGGGCCGCCGTTGTCCCCGAGCGTTCCCAGCTTGGGATCGAGTCCCCGCTGGTCTCCTGGGCCGGTGAACCCGCAGCCGGCCCCATCCTCGAGGTTGTGCCCGGCGCTGGCCACGGGGGCGTCGCAGTCGGCTCCGGGCCCGTGGCCGTCGGCGACGATCGTGTTCTCGAACTGGGGCGCGGCCGAGGTGACCGAGACATCGCCGCCGCTGTTGGAAAAGTTCCCGGAGATCGTGTCGCCCTCGATGGTCAGGGGCGACGAGCTGGCGCTCAGCGCGAGGCCCCCGCCGGCGGCCATGCCCGAGTTGGCGGCGATCGTCGAATCCGAGATCGACAGCGTCCGGCTGGCCCCGCTGGTCGCATCGATCGCACCCCCGACGCTGGTGGCGGTGTTGGCGACGAGGGTGCTCCGGGTCACGGTCAGCGCGGCCCCCGAGCCCGTGTCCTGTAGCTGAATCCCGCCCCCGTTCGCCGCGTGGTTGCTCGACAGCGTGCAGTCCTGAACGGTGACGTTCCCCTCATCCTCGATGCCGCCACCGCCACCGCCAATGGCGGCCGAGTTGCCGGCCAGCGTGCACGCAGAGATGGTCAGGGCGGCACCGGTGTCGACCAGTGCGCCACCGCCGCTCCCCGCCGAGTTGCCGTTCTCCAGCGTCACACCTGTGACGCTCACCGCGGATCCGGTCGCCACGTGGAGGATCCTCGAGGCGTTCTGCGCGTCGATGAGCGCGCTCGAGGCGCCGGCGCCGGTGATCGTCATGGCGCTGCTCAGCATGAGCTCGCCCTGGCTGACGACGTAGTGGCCGGCGGTGACGACGATCGTGTCGCTGGTGTCGACGTCGGCCTGGTTGACCGCCTCGCGCAATGAGCACGACCCACCGGTCGCACACTGGCCCACCGTGTTGTCGGGGTCAGAGGTGGCGTTGACCGTCAGCGTCAGCCCGCTCGCCGCCCCGGCCACACTCGCGACCATCAGCATCCAGGCCAACATGCACAGGCATATGAGGAGAACGCGCCGAGGCATGTGGGGCGCGCGGCACCCTAACCCTTCGCCCGGCGGCGCGTCGCGCGGCGCAACGCCGCAGGATCTCCCTGAGCAGGTCAGCGCCCAGCGGCAGGGCCTACCCGGTCAGCGGATGCCGCCGGTAGGGCTCCTCGAGTCGCGCCAGCTCCTCGGCGGACAGGGTCAGCGCGCACGCCACCGCGGCATCCTCGACGTGGGCGAGCTTGGTCGCGCCGACGATGGGCGCTGTGACCCCGCGCCGGTGCAGGAGCCAGGCGAGCGCCATCCGCGCCGGTGGCACCCCCCGCTCACCGGCGCTCGGCGGTCGCCTGGGCCTTGGCGAACTGCCACGCCGCCATCGTGCTGGCACCGATGTAGCGCGCCTTGCCGCTGCGCACCACGTCGTGCAGGGCCTCCATCGTCTCCTCGATCGGCGTGTGCGGGTCCCAGCGGTGGATCTGGTAGAGATCCACGTAGTCGGTCTGCAACCGCGCCAGCGACGCGTCGATGGCGGCGAGGATGTGCTTGCGCGAGAGGCCGCCGCCGTTGGGACCGGACATGGTGGGATAGAACACCTTGGTCGCCAGCACCGCCTCCTCGCGTGAGATGAGCTTGCGCAGCAGGCGGCCGGTCACCTCCTCGCTGGCGCCCGCCGCGTACATATCGGCGGTGTCGAAGAACGTCAGGCCCAGCTCGATGGCCCGCCGGACTATCGGCTCGGCGGCCGCCTCGTCGAGCACCCACTCCCGCCGCGAGGTGTCACCGAAGCTCATCATCCCCAGGGCCAGTCGCGACACGTGTAACCCGGTGGCGCCGAGGCGACCCTGACCGATCAGGTCCACGCCGGCTCCTCCGTGGTGAGGAAGACCGGGGTGACCGACACTGCCACCCGCACCCGCCCGCGCTCCAGTGACACCGCGGGGCGCGCCCCCAGCGCGTCGCCCGCCGCGACGGTGGGGTGCGGCCACGGCCAGTCGATCCCCGCCGGCTCGAGCCGCTCGCCCTCGATGAGGTCGCCGTCGCGCCAGAGCACGGCCAAGCGGCCCGCGCCCGGGGCGGTCGACCTCGAACGCGTGGACGCCGGGATGGCCGGCGGGGTCGACCTGCGTCACCGAGCGCGCGCCGTCGAGGTGCGGCGGCCAGCCGCCGGAAGCTGTCGGCCGGCGGGCGGCGCCGGCCCGGCCGCCCGTTCTCGTAGGCCAACAGCGGCAGCTTGCCGTGCATCAGCTCCATCATCGTGAACGGGTCCTCGTAGTCGCCGACCTCCGGGGCCAGATGCCAGCAGACGGTGCGGCGCACGCCCGTGCGCGAGCAGCGCACAGATTGCGGCTGACGATCTGGCGGCAGTTGATCCGGTCGCGGCAGCGCGTCGAGCTCGCGCGGGCACCCGCCATGAACATCTGCAGCGACGGGGGCAGGGTGTCGATCCGGGCGTAGAGCAGCTTCATCGCCCGGCGCTCGGGAGTCTCGGTGGCAGCACTCGCCGCCAGCTCGCGCGTCGAGAAGTGCGGCTTCGCCGGCGTCCGCGAACGCTGCGGCCATCGTCTCCTGCAGCACCGCGTCGAGCTCGGGGAGCTCGAACAGGGTCGGGCCGTTGTACTCGCCGACCACCACCGGCCACTCGCAGCCGTGCGCGCGCATCATCGCCCGCACGCGTGGCGAGGTGGGCGCGGGATCAGCGCCGGGCCGTCGTAGAGGTGCACGTCGAACAGGTCGAAGCAGCCGCCTGCGGCGGTCAGCACCTCATCGAAGAAGGCACGGGGCGGCCCGTCGGGGGGCTGGAGAGGACGTCGTATCCGCAGCCGCCCAGCACCACCGCGGCGCTCGGATCCGCCTCCGTCACGGCACGGTGAAACACGCCCAGCTGGGTGGCGTACTCGGCCGCCGTGCCCGCCCACAGCAGCCGACGTTGCTCGGCTCGTTGTCGCACTGCCAATAGTGCACGCGGCCGCGACAGCGCGCCACCAGCTCGCGCACGAACGGTGGTAGGCGGCAGCGTCGATGGCGGCGAGGGCGGCAGGAAGTCGGTCGCGGTGCGTGTCCCCCACGGCGAACTGGCAGCACACGGTCACCCACACCTCCTCCTCGCCGGTCAGCTGCGCGAGGAGCGCGTCGACGATCGACCAGTCATGCGCCCGGGCCGCGGCTCGACCTGGCTCCAGTACACGTACACGCGCACGAGGCGGGCGCCGAGCTCGCGGATCGGGGCGACGATCTGCTCGGGCGGGCCGAACATGCCATAGCTGATGCCACGCGCAATGCCGAGGCGGATGTCGGAGGGCCGGTGTCTCTCGATGGCGCTCCCTCGCGAGTGTCATCGACACACCCGTTTATAACATAAACATCTAGTTGACGAGATAAACTCCCATCCCGACCATGCCCACCCTTCCGACGCGCCCCCGCCCCGCTCATCTGGACCCAGCCCGACCCCGCCTCACCGCGCGGGCTGTCGCGCGAGGATCGTGCGCGCCGCGATCGCGGTCGCCGACGAGGGTGGCGAGCGAGCGCTGACGATGGCCGCGGTGGCGGGCCGGCTCGGCTCCTACACGGCCATGGCGCTCTACCGCCACGTGCCGAGCAAGGACGCCCTCATCGATCTCATGGTCGACGAGGTCACCGGCGAGGTCGCTCTCCCCGACGCCCCCGGCCCCGACTGGCGCGCCGACCTGCACGCGATCGCGCACTCGACCTGGCAGATGGTCACACGCCACAGCTGGTACGCGCGCGTCGTGGACGCCAGTCCGCCACTCGGGCCCCACATGCTGCGCCGCACCGAGTCCATCCTGGAGATCCTCACCCGGCAGGGCGCCACCCCCGCCGAGGCCGTGACCTACGCCGCCCTCCTGGACCGCCACGTCCACGGGGGCGCCCTGCAGGCCGCCGCGGAGCGCGACCTGACCGATCGCTACGGGTTGTCCACCAACGACGAGCTCGCCGCCATCTCGGCGGCGCGCCAGCGTGTCGCCGCCGACGGCCGGTTTCCGTGCTGGCGAGCTGGATGGCCGCCCCGACGGTCGCTGCGCCCGAGGAGCAGCTCGAGCTCAGCCTCGGCTTCCTGCTCGATGGCATCGCCGGCCGGCTGCCGGCAACGCCCCGGCGGTCACCGCGCCGATAGCCTGCGCTCCATGGGAGGCCGTCGCATCAGCGGAGCGTGGGCGGTGGGAGTCGCCGTGGCCGTGGGCATCGGCGCCGGAGCGGCCGTCGCCGAGGGCGCCGGCGCCCTGAAGGGATCGCCGGCCGCGGTGCGCGTCGCGCAGCGCGTGCTCGCGCATTCACGGCACGTGGTCGCATTGGAGTGGCGCCAAACGGGTGATCAGTGGGAATGCCCGTCGCCGGACGGTCCGATTGTGAGCCCCGCGGTGACGCGGCCGGGGCGCGACTGCCGCCGGGCGACCGTGACCCTCGACGAGAATCTCCATCACGGCGTGATCGTGCGGTCGCTGGCGACGGCCACCGCCAAGGGCCTCGCCACCGAGACAAGCCTCGTCACCGACAACGGGACGTGGACGCGGTCGGGCCGGGCGCGGTGCTGGGACGCCGACGGGACCGCCTCGGTCACATTCCCGGCATTCAGCTACGCCGGCGAGAAGCTGAGCATCGCCGGTCAAACCCCGACTGTCATCTCGCTGCGGGGGGTCGCTCCCCGGTATCGGGAGACCGACGCCATCGACGCCCGGACGTTCGCGGTGCGTCAGATCGACGAGCGCGTGCCGGGATTCGGCGGGACGGCGGACCTTGTCGCCAGCTTCGCCGAGATGGACCGCCCGTTCGCCCTGCCGACCAGGCCGCGCCGCGTCTGCCCGGGGATCATGCGGTTCCCGCCGCAGCGCTCCCGCTGACCCGGCGACGCACAACCCGGATGGCCGCCCCATGGCACGCCGCGGCGTGAGGTGGTATGACCAGAGCACGACAAGCTCATACGTGAGCGCGACACGGAGGACTGCGATGCCGCCCAGCAGCGTTCATTTCAACGGTTCGGTCAACCTGCCCGATGCCGAGACCGTCATGCGCGAGATCAGCTCGCGGATCCCGACCGGCGTCCGCCGGATGACCGACGGAGAGACCGGCGAGCGCGGCTACTGGATCATGTTCCAGATCCAGAAGTTCCTGGCGATGCCCGAGTTCGAGTCGGTGACCAGCGGTCCAGGCCTATGAGACCGGCGAGACGATGCGCCGGCGATGCCTCAGCTCCGTCTCGCCCCCGGCGCGTCGGCCGATACGGTGCAGTGGCCCAACCTCGGCTACGCCGACGCCTATGCCGAGTCCTACGAGCTGTTCGCGCGGCCTGCAGGACGACGGGACGATCCCGGCGGACGTGCGCCTCCAGATGCAGTACCCGACCCCGCTGGCGTCGATGGCGGGGACGATCGCGCCCGAGGACCTGCCGGCCGTCGCTGCTGTCGTATGAGCAGCCGCGCTGTTCGCCGATCTCGACCGGGTGCTCGCGGCGATCCCCCACGACCGCTGCGCGGTCCAGTGGGACGTCGCGGTCGAGTTCGGCCTACTCGAAGGAGGATTCGGGCCCGGGTCAGAGGTGCCGATGGAGCAGGTCGCTGCCCGGCCTGCTCTCGCGTGCGTGGACCGGTGCCCGACGACGTGCCCGTCGGGATGCACCTCTGCTACGGCGACTATGGCCACCAGCACTTCATGCAGCCCGAGTCGCTGGCGACTCAGGTCGGCCTGGTCAACGCGTGGCAGCCGGCGCCCGGCGGACCGTCGACTGCGTTCTCCTTCACCGTCCCCCAGGCCACGCGACGACGCGGAGTACTTCGCCCCACTCGAAGACCTCCTGATCGGGCCCGAGACCGAGCTGTACTTCGCGCTCGTCCCCTACCACCCCGACGACCAGGCGCAGGGCACGACGACGGCACAGGTGAGCACATCGACGCCGCGCTCGCCGAGTCGACGTCGGGACCCCGCGACTGGGGCATCTGCACCGAGTGCGGGATGGGACGCGTCGAGGCCGGCAGACGTGCCGAGGCTGCTCGACCTGCACCGCGAGATCCTGAGGGCCCGACACCAGCCGGCCTAGTCGGCGACGCCCAGGCCCCAGCCGCCGTCGATCACGATCTCCTGCCCGGTGATGTACTCCGACGCGGGCGACGGCGAGGAACAGGGCGAGCCCCTTGATGTCGTCCGGCTGGCCGACCCGATGCATCGGGATGTCCTTGGCGATCGCCGCCTGCGACCTCCGGGTTGTGGGCGTGGCCGCCGCCGATGTTGGTGACGAAGAAGCCCGGCGCGATCGCGTTGGCGGTGATGCCGTAGGCGGCGAGCTCGAGCGCGATCGTGTGCATGAGGTGCCGCGCGCCCGCCTTCGCCGTCATGTACGCGGCGCCGATCACCGGCTCGACCTTCGTCGCCGCCAGCGACGTGGTGACGATGATCCGCCCGAACCGCCTCGGGCGCATGTGCCGGGCCGCCGCCCGCGCGGTGGCGAAGATCCCGTTGAGGTTGATGTCGATGACCCGATCCCAGCGCTCGTCGGTGTAGAGCTCGAGCGCGCCCTCGTCCACTCGCGGCCGCTGGCCGCCGGCCCAGGCGCCGACGAAGCCGACGCCGGGATCGATGCCGGCGTTGGCGAAGGCGACGTCGAGCCGGCCGTAGTCCTCGGCGGCCTCGTCGATCGCGCGGTCCAGCGCCGCGTGGTCGGTCACGTCGGCCACCGCCCGCGGACGTCGAGCCCCTCCGCCGTCAGCCGCGCCACCTGCTGCTGAAGCGCGCCCTCGTCGACGTCGATCAGCGTCACCCGCGCCCCGTTCTGCCGCCAGCGCCTCGCCGTAGGCGAGCCCCAGGCCGCTCGCGCCGCCGGTGACGATCACCCCGAAGCCTGTCACGTCGAAAAGATCGGATGGACTCACGCTGCTGCTCCCTCTGTCCGTTGGCCGCGCGAGCCTATCTCCCCCACGCGCGGTTCAGGTGCGAGCGGCGGCGATGAGCGCGTCGGCCACCCGCGCGGCGGCGCCCTCGAGCAGCCCGGGGAGGCGAGCCAGGACAAGGCGCGGCATCTCCTGGGGCTCGCCGCGGACCGCGACGATCGGCGACGCCGTCGGGAGCACGTCGCGCGTCATCGGGGCGAGCGTTGTGATGGCCAGGCCGGCGCGACGATCTGGAGCTTCGCGAGCCAATCGCGCACGACGTAGCGGACCTCGGGCGCTCGCGCGAGGCCCGGCCACACGCCGAGCAGCGACTCCTCTGCGTCCGATCGGCTCGCGACCCAGATCTGGCCCTCGAGCTCTCGAACCTCGACGGCGCGTGCATTAGCGAGCGGGTGGCTTGGCGGGAACGGCGACGACGAGCTCGCGCTCTGACAGCGTGGTCAGCTCGAGTGCCGGTGATTCGGCGTCGGGCGGGCCGGAACGGCGGCGAGCGGGCGATCACGGCGAGGTCGAGGGTGCCGCGCGCGAAGCGCGCGGACCAGGGACGGGCGTCGGGGGCCTCCGCAGCGTGACCTCGAGGTCGCGGTGGGAGCGACGCGAGGCGCCCGGGGACGAGGCCGGCGGCAGCGGTCGGGAACGCGCCGAGCCGCACGCGGCCCAGCGCCGCCTCCTCGCCGCTCAGCTCGCGGCAGCGCGACATCGAGCTCGTCGAGGACCCGGACGGGCGCGGGTCAGAGCAGGCGGCGCCGGCCGGGGTGAGCGCGACGGCCAGCGGCCGCGCTCGAACAGCAGCCGGCCGGCGGTCGCCTCGAGCGTCGCCACCTGCCGCGAGACCCAGACTGCGTGTATCCGAGGGACTGCGCGGCGGCCGAGAACGATCCGGCCTGGGCCACCTCCCGGAGGACGCGCAGCCCAGCCGGTGAGAAATCGAGCTAGCCATGCGCGACTACGCATGCTAGCTGTGCTGCATTATCGTTTACATCATGTCTGGTCGAGCTAGGTCGGCGCATGACTACGTCTCGAATCGCACTTGTGACAGGGGCCAACCAGGGCCTCGGCCGCGCCCTCGCCGAGGGACTCGCCAGCCGCTGTCGTTCAGGACCGCGTTCTGTTCACCGGCCGCGATCCCGATCGCGTAGCGGCCGCCGCGGCCGAGGTCGGGGCCGGAGCGCGCCGATGCCGCATGTCGAGGGCCGCGTGCTCGAACGTGCGCGATGGCGACGGCGATCGCCGCGCTGGCCTCCGAGCTCGGCGAGGTCGACATCGTGTTCTCCAACGCGACGTCGCGGATGAGCCCCGACGCGGAGCCGGCGGACGAGGTGGACGCGGTCGCCGAGACGAACAACCTCGCCGCGACCCGGATCCTGCGGAACTTCGCCCCTCGCCTGCGGCCGGGCGGCCGGCTGATCATCGTCGCCAGCGCGCTCGGAACCCTCGACAAGCTCGTCCGAGCGGGTTGCGGGACACTTCGGCGCGCCGCGGCGCAGCGATCTCGACGCGGTCGACGCGCTCGTCGCCGACTGGCGAGCCGGCGGTGCACGACGGGCACTGGCGAGCAGGAGGGCTTCGGGGCGTGGCTCAACATCCGTCGAAGGTCGGGCAGGTCGCGGCCGTCCGGGCCGTCGCCCGTCAGCGCCGGGAGGCCGACCTCGCCCAGAACAAGCTGATCATGGCGCTCTGTCCCGGGCTGATCGACACCGACGCCTCGCGCCCCTGGTTTGAGGACATGAGCAGCGCCCAGAGCCCGGCGCAGGCGGCCGCCTGGCCGCGTCAGAGCTCGTCCTGGCGACACGTTCGACCCTGCGTTCTATGGGGAGCTCATGCAGTTCGGCAAGGTGCTCCCATGGGAGACCGGCGTCCCGGTCGCCCACGGCGCCGGAACCTGACCGCTCTGGGTCTCGCTCGCGGCCGAGGTACCGCACCGCTGGCCGCAGTTCCAGTACGCCGCACCCGCGACGTCTTTGCCAGCACATCAGGAGCCAGAACAGCGGGGCCAGCGGAGGGCCAGAAGGTGGTCGGCCGGCCGCGGAGTTCGCCCGGGCCGAATCGTTGGTCAGCCGCCCGCGCCCCAGGTCGCCTGGCTTCTTGCTCCAAGCGATCGGAGGGGCCAAGGCTCTCGATCTGGGCCGCGACCTTCGACCGTCTCCGGGCTTCGCACTATCTTCATAGCGGCTCCACCTTGCCGCGCGCGGACCCATCATCGTTGATGAGGCAGTCTGCGGTCGCACGCATCTTAACGTCGGGGCCGACACGACCACGAACGCAGACACAGTGATTCCGTTATAGGTCTTCCACTTGTACCACCCCGACAAGCGGCTCATCGCGCTGTCGAACCAGTGCTCGATCTCGACGCGGTGCTCGTCGCGGCCTCTACCCACCGGTCGCAAGCGACACCACATTCTTCGTCCCCTCTGGGATTCAGGTCGACTGCCCGATCGCGTCCCGGACCTCCGCCATCTGCTCCTGTGGGGCTGGGGGGGCGCGATGACGTTGAGCAGGGCGACCGAAAAGGTCCGTGATGCCTGATACGGACGGCCCCGCCTCCCCTTCCCCCCAGAACAGCAGCTTGCTGGGCTGAGGTACATCATCCGCATGAGCCCGCTGCCGAGGACCTGGTCGGTCATGGAGGTGAGATGAAGGGGTCAAAGGGGCAAAATGGTCGCTTTTTATCTTCGCCTCCGGCTGGCCGGCCGCGGCACCGGCGTCGCGACGTGCGCGGCTCGGGACGGGAGCGCCCGCCGGACTTCATGCCCATCGTCCTCGAGGTATGTTGCGCAGCCCCGCCTCCAACGTCGCCGAACGCCCAGGTCCAGCACTCCGGCGATCGCCTCCTGGACCGCTGAGCACAGCACGCTGAACAGCAGGTAGACAAAGGCGAGGCCGATCGCCACATCGATCGCCGGATCGGCCAGTGACGGCATGACCACCCCCCGAAGCGGTCGCTAAAACAACAAAATGGCACTCAAGATCCGCAGCCGTGGCGACGTGAAATGGTGGCCCCACACCTCAATCGGCGCAGCCAAACACTCTATAAGGTCGTGGACATTACACAAACGCGTTGTTCAAGTGGGCTGCCGCGGCCGGGCGAGCCCAAAGGACCGCGCGGGCTACCGTGCGGCCAAGGCCCGGCTGCTGCTCGACCGCCAACGATCTCGCGCAGGGAGTGACGCAATCGGGGTCGAAGGCGAAGACCGGCCTCCTCGTCGAGCAGTGCGAGGGCCCGCTCGGCGGGCCAGGCCTCGCGGTAGACGCGGTCGGCGGTGAGCGCGTCGTAGACGTCGGCGACGGTGAGGATGCGAACGGCGAGGTCGAGCTCGCCCGCGGCGAGTTGGGGTAGCCGTCGCCGTCGATGCGCTCGTGTATGACTCTCGACGAGGTCGAAGGACGAGCGGGAGAACCCGCCCAGCTCGGCCAGGAGCTCGCGGCCGGCGGCCGGGTGGCGGCGGATCTCGTCGAACTCCTCGTCGGTGAGCCGGCCCGGCTTGTTCAGGATCTCGTTCGGCACCGAGAGCTTGCCGACGTCGTGGAGCAGGCCGCCCAGCGCGAGCTGGCGCAGCCGCCCCTCGGGAAGGCCCAGACGCTCCCCGATCGCGACCGCGAGGGTCGCGACCCGGCGAGTGTGTCCCTCGGTGGACGGGTCCTTCTCGCCGAGCCGGACCAGCAGCGCGCGGACTCGGCCGCCGAGGAACGCCTCCTCGTGCTCGACCAGGTCGGAGGCGCGCAGGTCGCCGAAGAGCGGGCGCGAGGCCACCGCGTGCCGGAGATCGAGGGCGACCGGGATGGCGACCATCCCGATTCCCGCGACCTCGAGCGCGTGCGCCATCCACCATGCGCCGTCCATCGTCGAGAGGTTCAGGAGGCCGTATTGGGCGGCGATCAGCCACACGACGCCCTCGACCACGATCAGGTCCGGGCGCCGCCTGGTCAGGAGGTAGGTGCGGGCGGCGCGCCAGGCCAGGAGTGCCAGCGGGAGCGCGCCGGCGGCGAAGACCAAGTTGGAGGTGACCTCGACGGGTTCGGCACCACGGGGATCGAACGCGCGAACACGAGCGCCGGGGCCCCGGCGGCCGCGAGCGTGGCGACCACCAGCTGGTGGCCAGCAGCAGCTTGACGCGGCGCGGACGGCGCAGCACCGGCAACCCCGACGCGGCCAGGATGATTCCGCAGACCGGCAGGTTGAGCGCGCCGGCGACCTGCACGAGGCCGTTGGCGGGCACGATCACCCCGGGAGTGGCCAGGCCGTGGATCACCAGGATCGTGGCGATGGCCGAGAACGCCATGCCGAGCCACACGCGCGTGGCCATCCTCCCGGCGCATGGCGATGACCGACATCGTAACCGAAGCGGCCAGGGGCGACGAGCCGGCGACGCCCACCACGGCCATGTGCAGCCCTGGCGCGACCATGAACATCTGCGCGCCGAGAGGGCGATGAGCAGCGTCGGGACCAGCCCAGCCAAGCAGGACGACGACGCCGACGGGAAGCCGGGGGCGGATCTGAGTCACCCTTCGGATCTGGGCAGATCAGCCTCGGGCCTTGACCTCCCCCGTGGCCAGACTCAACGCCTGTCCGTCGCCGGTGGCGGTCAATCCACGGGCGGACGGCTCGGCGCGAGCCCGCTCGCGGCCTCCCAGGCCGCGGCGTGCTCGAGCAGGCGCCGGTCACCGCAATAGCGGCCCAACGAGCTGAAGTCCCACGGGCAGGCCGTCCGCGGTGAAGCCCGCCGGAACGGCGGCCACCGGGTGGGCGAACGGTCATCCGGGAGCAGGCCCGCATCCATCCCAGGTAGTGGGGCATGGTGACGCCGGCGACCTCCTCGCGGGTACTCGTGCACATCGAACAGGACGACCTGCGCCGAGGGCGCGCCCAGCACGTCGAAGCGCTGCAAGAGTGCGGCGACCGTCGTGAACACCTCGGACCTGGCCAGATCGCCCGGGCGATCCCGTGGCGTCCAGCGCGAGACCCCGTTCGATGTTCCGGATGAGCTCCTTGGCGATCCCCCGCAGCGCACCGAGGCTCGGGCCGAAGCCCCGGGCGAAGCCGAGCGCCCGAAGCGTCTCAAACGCCTCGTCGGCGCGGCCGAGGTCGAGCTCCACCTCCTCCGACCTGGAAGCCCAGCGCGGCGAGCCGGCCGCGCGCCGCGCCGAGAACGGTCAGTACCTCGGTCTTCCACCGGCAGCCCGCCGACGTCGGGGGACCAGGCCGACGCCCAGCCCCGTCAGTCGCCGTTCAACTCGGCCGGTGAACGACGCGGATCGCCGTAAGAAAGGGGGAGCGCGGGTCCGAGCCGCAGATCGCGGTGAGCATCAGCGTGAGATCGCCGACCGTCCGCGCCATCGGCCCGACCACCGAGGCGATGTCCCAGACATCGCCGGCACCGCTGTCGGGGACCAGCCCGGGGTGGGCCGCAGCCCGACGACGTTGTTGAACGAGGCCGGGTTGCGGATGCTGCCGCCGTGGTCAGAGCCGTCGGCGATCGGCAGCAGGCCCGCGGCGAGTGCCGCCCCGGCCCCGCCGCTGCTGCCGCCCGCCGAGCGTCAGGCGCCCACGGGTTGCGCGTGGCGCCGAACACCTCGTTGAAGGTGTGCGAGCCGACGCCGAACTCGGGCGTGTTGGTCTTGCCCACGACGATCGCGCCCGCCGCGCGCAGACGCTCCACGATCAAGGCTGTCGTCCACCGGTACGTGGTCGGCGAAAGGCACGGAGCCATAGGTGGTGCGGATGCCGGCCGTGTCCTCCAGGTCCTTGATGGCGATCGGCAGGCCGTGCAGCGGACCCGGCGCCTCGCCGGCCGCCAGCCCGGCGATCCGCGGCGTCGGCCTCGTCCAGCGCCGCTCGGCGCGAAAGCTGACGACCGCGTTGATCAGCGGATTCACCGCGTGTCCGGTCCAGGTGCCAGGCGACGACCTCGCGCGCCGACAGGTCCCCCCGGCGGACCGCGCCCGCGAGTTCCCGCGCGGTCCACCAGTGAAGCGGCGGCACCGCGCCGCCGGGCTCCGGCAATCGCGCTCAACGGGCGGCGACGCTACCAAGAGGCCGGCAGAAAAAAAAAAAAAAAAAAAAAAAAAAAAAAAAGGGGATTGACATGCAGCCAGTTAGCTGCCGATAATCATGCAGCCAGATGGGTGCCTATTACGACCGACACGAGATGGACGGCGTCTTCAGGGCGCTCGCCGACCCGGGCCGCCGGCGGCTGCTGGACAGCCTGAACGCTCGCAACGGGCAGACCCTGCGCGAGCTGTGCGCGGACAACATGGCCGCGGCAGTCGGTGAGCAAGCACCTGGCCGTGCTTGAGGAGGCCAACCTCGTGACCACGGTGTGGCGCGGCCGCGAGAAGTTGCACTACCTCAACCCCGCACCGATCACCGACATCTGGAAGCGGTGGATCAACCGCTACGAGCAGCCTCGGGTCGACGCGCTGGCAGACCTCAAACAAGCACTGGAGAACCCCTCGATGGAGAAACCCACGTTCGTCTACACGACCTACATCCAGACCACCCCCGAGCGCCTGTGGGAAGCGCTGACCAGCTCGAGCGTTCACCCAGCGCTACTGGAACGCCGCCTTCGAGACCGACTGGGCGCCGGGCTCCGAGATGGTCTGGAACCTGCTCGGCGTGCGGATCGCCAACCCCGAGCAGGTCGTGCTCGAGGCCGACCCGCCTCGGCGCCTGCTCCTGACACGCGGCACACCTTCACCCCCGAGCTGGCACGAGCGGGCGGAGGTGAGCGAGGACGTGTTCGCGGCCGCCGCGGGCGAGCCCCGATCCAAGGTGACCTTCGAGCTCGAGCCGGCGGGGAGCGCGGTGAAGCTGACCGTCGTGCATGACGGCTCCCGGCGCTTCGAGCACCGCGGCCTGCCTCGTCACCCAACGGCTGGCCGAGGTCCTCTCGCGACTCAAGACCCTGCTGGAGACCGGCGACACGTTCCGGATCGACAGCCCAATGACACCCCAGGAAGGACAGACAGGAGAGGACACCATGAGCCACACCTCAGATCGTGGACCCGCGAGGAGTGGCGGGCCGCCCGCGAGCTAGCTGCTCGTGCGCGAGAAGGAGCACACCCACCCTTGCCGACGAGCTGGCCCGCGCTCGGCGCGAGCCGCCCTGGCTGCGCGTCGACAAGGACCTACGCCCTGCAGACCGCGGGATGGGCCCAAGACCCTGGCCGAGCTGTTCGACGGCCGCTCCCAGCTGGTCATCTACCACTTCATGTTCGGGGGCTGGACTACGACCACGGGTGCCCGGTGTGCTCGTCGATCGCCGACAGCTTCAACGGCGTGCTCGAGACACCCGAAGGCCCGCGACGCGACGACGCTCGCGTCTCCCAGGCGCCCGTGGAGAAGCTGGTGGCTGAAAAGGAGCGGCTGGGCTGGAGCTTTCGACCTGGGACTCCAGCTTCGAGAGCGACTTCAACTCCGACTTCGAGCATTCGCTCACCCGCGAGCAGGCGAGCGCATGGGTCCCCGACGCGCCGCCGATCGTCGCGCAGAACGCCTCGGATTGCGGGACTGACCCGGCCGGCTACATGGCCCAGCGGCCGGGCCTGAG
>CAWHOH010000029.1:0-26393 GCA_963830945.1 uncultured Actinomycetota bacterium
GCGGTGGCCGAAATGGCGCGCGTCGCGGCGCGCTGGCTGCTGGTGTCCGTCCCTCACGAGCCTCTGTGGCGGGTCCTCAACGTGGCCCGCGGCGCATATCTGCGCGATCTGGGCGACACACCAGGGCACTTGAACCACTGGAGCCGGCGCTCGTTTCAGAACCTGCTCGCCCGTCACGGCGAGGTGGTGCAGACGGGCGCGCCCCGTTTCCGTGGACGATGCTCCTGGTCCGGGTCCGGGGGTGAGCTCGGCGACCACGATCGCCTCGGGCGGTCAACCGCCGGCCGGCGGGGGTGGCGGCCGTGACGAGGGCGCCGCGCCGAGCTCGTTCGCCTCCGGCGCGCGGATCCTGTCGATCGGGATCGCCTCGACGGGGCTGTTCACGTTCGCCTACCTGGCGACCGCGAGCCACGTCCTCGATGCCTCCCTCCTACAGCCGCATCTCGCTGTGCTGGGCGATCATGTTCGTGATCCTGTCGGTGATCTACCGGCCGATCGAGCAGCTGCTCTCGCGGACGATCGCCGACCGCCGGGCCCGGGGGCTGCCGGTCACTCGCTGCGGGTGCCGGCCGGCATCCAGTTCGGCTTCGCGTCGCGTTCCTGATCGTGGCCCTCGTGCTGCGCCCCCAGATCCAGCAGGGCATGTTCGACGGGTCGGGCGCGCTGTACTGGATCCTCGTCATCGGGGTGCTGGCCTACGCGGCAGCTACTTCGCCCGCGGCTGGCTGGCCGGCCACCAGCGCTTCGCGCTGTACGGCGGGCTGGTGTTCCTGGAGTCGACGTCACGCTTCCTGTTTCCGCTGGCGGTGGCCCTCGGGGTCGGCTCGGGCCAGGGGCGGTGGGCCTCGGGATGGCGGTGGCGCCGTTCGCGTCGCTCTCGGTGATGCCGCTGGCGTTCTCGCCGGATCCGGGCTGCGCGCCCCCGTCGTGCCGACGCGGAAGCCGGGTCGCCGCCGACGCCGCCGCCACCAGCGAGGGACCCGCCCAGGCCAGCTCGAGGAGGACAACACCGAGCTGTCGCTGCGCCACGGGGCCGGGTTCGCCGTGTCGGTGGTCGGGATCATGTTCTCCGAGCAGATGCTGATGAACGCCGGGGTGCTGATCGTGGCCGCCAAGAGCGGCGGCGGCGACCTGACGACCGGCATCGTCGGGTTCGTCTTCAACGTGATGCTCATCGTCCGCGCCCCGCTGCAGCTCTTCCAGGCGATCCAGACCTCGATCCTCCCGCACCTCGCGGGGCTGGAGGCTCGCGAGAGCGCGGACGAGTTCCACAAGGCGATCCGCATCGACGGTGCTGGTGATCGCCGCCTTCGGACTCGCCGTCGCGCTCGGCTTGCTGCGATCGGCCCGGCCGTGATGACCGCCCTGCTCGGCGACAAGGGGGGTTCTCCTACGGACGCGTCGGGCTGGCGGTGGTCGGTCTGGGAATGGGGCTGCACCTCATCTCGGGAACGCTGAACCAGGCCGCGCTGGCCCGCGGCCGGGCGTCGTCAGCGGCGCTCGCCTGGCTGGTGTCAGCCGCGGTGTTCGTCGTCTTCGTCGCCACCGGGAGCGGCAGCGGGGCGGCCGAGGTCACCCGGGTGGAGGTCGGCTACTTCGGCTCCACCGCAATCCTCTGCGCGCTCCTGTGGCTGCTCTACCGGCGGGGCCCGGCGTCGTCGTCGTCCTCGCGGCTGACGCCAAGCGCCAGCTGAGGCACGAACCGTTAGGATGCCTAAGGAAGGGTGACCTGGTGCCCGCCGCGAGGTCCGGTGGCTGGCCGGCGAGCTCCGCGCGGGGACGGGCGGCCGGATCCGACGCCGCACAGCACGCGACCGCGGTTTTGACGCGGCGTGCGTCAGATCGCGAGTCATGCCGACGCCACAGAGCGCACCACTGAGATCCGCGCACTGTGCGCTCTGAGATGTCGCAACGGCCCGGTGCAGACACGCCCTTCCCAGTCGCAGTGGACACGGAGGGCAGCCGCTGCGCGCAGGCGGCAGGGCGACTGCAGGGCGACGGCACGGCGACGGCGCCCGCGGCGAACCGGCGAACCGGCCGCTCAGATGGCGCCCGCGGCGGCCCGGATCCGCTCGTAGGCCGCGGCCGGATCGCTGGAGCCGAACACCGCCGAGCCGGTGACCAGCAGGTTGGCGCCGGCCTGGACGACGGGACCGGCGGTCTGCTCGTGGATGCCGCCGTCGACCTCGAGCGCCACTCGCCCGGGAGCGCGTGGCGCATGCGCTCGAGCTTGCCCAGCGAGTCGGGGATGAAGGTCTGCGCGCCCCAGCCGGGGTTGACGCTCATGCACAGCGCGAGGTCGAGCGTCTCGCGGGCGACCTCGTGCCAGGGTGTCGATCGGGGTGGCCGGGGAGAGCGCGGCGCCGGCGGTGCAGCCGGCCTCGCGGATCTCGTCGCAGCGCGTAGTGCAGGTGCGGCGGTGGCCTCGACGTGGATGGTGATGCTGTCCGCGCCGGCCTTGGCGATGTCGGCGACGTGGCGCTCGGGCCGCTCGACCATCAGGTGCACGTCCATGATCCCGCCGGCGTCGTGGACGAGGTCGGCGAGCGCGGAGACGACCACGGCGCCGAAGGTGATCGGCGGCACGAAGTGGCCGTCCATCACGTCGACGTGGATGACCCGGGCGCCGGCCGCCAGCACTCGGAGACCTGGGAGCCGAGCTCGGCGAAGTCGGCCGACAGGATCGACGGGGCCACCCGCCGCTCGCGCAGGAGCGCGGCGCGTGCTCGGGAGCCACCCGGCTAGACCTCCTGGAGCATGCTGCCCTGGCAGTGGTTGCACGCGACGATCGCGGTGCTGGACATGCGCACGATCGTCGAGTGCTCACCGCAGTTGGGACACACCGAGACGAGCTCGTAGCGCCGCATGCAGTAGACGCAGCGGTAGTTGCCCGGCACCGCGGTCGGGCGCAGCCAGGGCTCCCCGCAGCCAGGGCACTCGGGGCCGAGCTTGGGCGCTGGCTCGCTCATCAGTCGAAGACTAACTGCACCGTGGTCGTCTCGGCCATCGCCCGCCGAACGGTCAGCGCGCCGCAGGCGGGCGATGAAGAACCCGTCGGTGCCGTCGGTGTCCGGAGCGCCAGGCGCACGGGCGGCGTCGGCCTCCCACTCGGGGTGCTCGGCCAGGAACGCGTCCACCACGTCCTCGCTCTCGGCCCGCGAGATCGTGCACACCGAGTAGACCAGCGTCGCCGCCGGGGCGCGGTGGCGGCGCCGCCGGCGGCGAGGATCCGGGCCTGCAGGGGCGCCAGATCGGCGATCCGCTCGGGGCTCGTGCGCCAGCGCAGGTCCGGGCGGGACTGGAGCGTGCCCAGCCCGCTGCACGGGCGGGTCGACGAGCACCCGATCAAACGCCCTCCCCCGGCCGGCGGCGCGCGCCGCGTCGGCGGTCTCGACCGTGGCGCAGCCGACGCGCATGCGCGCCAGCGTGCGCCGCAGTGCCTCGGCGCGGCCGGCGATGGCGCTCCACCGCCACCAGCTCGCCCTCGTCGCCGGCCAGCGCGGCGAGATGGGTGGTCTTGGCCCCGGGCGCCGCGCACAGGTCGAGCACGCGCTCGCCGGGCTCGGGCGCCAGCGCCCGGGCCACCGCCATCGACCCCCGCGACTGGGGCATGAGCTCCCCGCGCTCCCACTGGGCCGAGGCGTGGGCGTCAAACGGCGCCTCGAGCACGAGGCCCTCGGGGAGCCCGGCGGCCGGGCGCGTGGCGACGCCGAGCCCGGCCGTCACGTCGGCCACCGACGCCACCAGCGTGTTGACGCGCAGGGCGGACTCGGCGGGCTGGTTGACGCGCGGCCAGCAGCGCGCGGGCGCGCTCGGGCCCGAGCTCGGCGCCACCACAGCTCGGCCAGCCACACCGGGCACCGAGTGCAGGACCGCGGCGTCGGCGGGGGTGTCGTCGTGCAGCGCGGCCAGCAGGTCGCGGCCTTCGCGCAGCGCCCGGCGCAGCACGGCGTTGACCAGGCCGCTGCCGCCGCGGGCGTGGCGCTTGGCCAGCTCGACGGACTCGTGCACGGCGGCGTGATCGGCGACGCCGTCCATCAGCAGCACCTGCATGAGCCCGACTCGCAGGGCGGCGAGCACGGGAGCGTCCAGGCGCGCCAGCGATCGGTCGGTGAACGCGGCGGCGACGTGATCGAGGGTGGCCCTGCGCTGGACCGTCCCGTAGGCCAGGGCCATCGCGAAGGAACGGTCACGACCGTCAAGCCGCCGCGCCTCGGCCTCGGCGTGAAAGGCGCGGTCGGCGTAGGCGTCCTGCTCGAAGACTCGCCGCACGACGGCGTAGGCGCACTCGCGCGCCGCTGACACTCCGCTTCGCCATCGCCGGCTAGCTCCGCAGGCCGCGCACGTAGGCGTCGCCGGGCATCGCCTTCCGCCCGGCAGGCTGGACCACGGTCAGCTCCAGGGTCCCCGGCGTGCACCCGAGGACGGGCACGGGCCCGTCCAAGCGCAGCTCCCCGGGCGCCGGATCACCGGCCTGTGGCGGGCGTGCCGTCGCCTCCCACACGCCCAGGCGCTCTGACCGGTCGCCACCGACCCCCATGAGCGCGGCGCCGATGTGCGGGCGTGAGCGCGCGGACGACGCGCTCGAGCGCGACGGCAGGGCGGTCGGGGCTCAGCAGACGATCCTCGGCGGTGATCTTCTCGGCGTAGGTGGCGCCCGCCTCATCCTGCTCGTGAAACGGCGGCGCGGTGTCGAGCGCCTGGACGAGCAGCGCGCCTCCGAGCGGAGCCAGGCGCGCGGCCAGCGTCCCGTAGGTGTCAGCGGCCGCGATCGGCTCCTCGGCCGCCAGGCACACCGGGCCGCTGTCCAGCCCTTCAGTGAGGCGCATGATGCGACACGCCGGTGCGCTCGTCCCCGGCCATGATCGCCCGCTCGATCGGCGCCGCGCCCCGCCAGCGGGGCAGCAGCGACGGGTGCACGTTGAGGATCGGGATGCGCGGAGAGCAGCGGCTCCTTGATCAGCGCGCCGAAGGCGCACACCACCACGACCTCGGGGGCGGCGGCGGCGATCCGCTCCCGCGCGGCGTCGTCGTTGACCGACTCGGGCTGATCGGTGGTCGATGCCGAGCTCGCGCGGCGGCGTCCAGCGACGGGCGGCGAGGCCAGCTTGCGCCCGCGGCCGCGCGGCCGGTCGGGGCGGGTGACCACCAGCTGCGGCGCGTGTGGCGAGCCGGCCAGGACGCGCAGGACGTCGGCGGCGAACTCCGAGGTGCCGAGGTAGACGGTGCGCAACGGTGGAAGCCGGCGCTCAGGCCGGACGGCAGCGCTTCGCGCAGGGCCTTCATGGCCTCCTTGCGCTGCGAGCGCGAGATGCGGTCGAGCACGAGCACCCCGTCGAGGTGGTCGATCTCGTGCTGGATGACCCGGGCCTCCAGCCCCGAGGCCTCGATCCGCAGCGGCTCGCCGTACTCGTTCGAGCGCGCGACCACGATGTTGACCGGCCGCTCGACGTCGACGTGGACGTCGGGCAGGCTCAGGCACCCCTCCTCGAGCGTCTCCAGCTCATCGCCGACCCATTCGATCTCCGGGTTGACGAGCGCCGCCACCGGGGACTGCTGATGGACCCGGTAGACGAGCACCCGGTGCAGGACGCCGACCTGGTTGGCGGCCAGCCCGACGCCGATCGAGTCGATCATGAGCTGGCCCATGCGCCGGACCTCGTCGCGCAGCGCGTCGTCGAAGCGCTCGACCGGGCGTGACCGGGTGCGCAGCACCGGCTCGCCGAACTTCTTGACGTGGGCGAGCGCGGCGGCGCGCCGCGCCGCCACCTCGGGATCGAGCTGGGGCTCTTCCTCCACGCCATCGGGCTCGGTGACCTCGGTGTCGAGCTCTGCCTGGTCTGTCGCGCTCTCGGCCATCACCCATTGAGTCTAGTTATGGGCGGTTTTCGAGGCCCGCTCGTCGCGCCTGATTACTGCGGATCGACGTCGACGCTCACCGACGCGCCGCGGCGCGCCGCCCCCGGAGCGACGAGGTCGACCGCGCGCCCCACCGCATCGATCGCCGCCTGGCGGGCCTGGGCCTTGATCACCAGCTGGCTGCGGGCGCGGCCGCGCAGCCGGAACAGCGGCGCCGGTCCGAGCACCGCCGCGTCGAGGCTCGCCAGCTCGCCGTGGATGGCGGCCGCGGCCTCACGGGCCAGGGCCTCGTCCTCGGCCGAGCACACGACCCGGATCAGCGACGCGATAGGGCGGATAGCTGAGCGCGCGCCGGCGCTCGAGCTCGTCGGCGACGAAGCCGTCGGAGTCGTGACGGGTGGCGAACCCGATCGGGCGCGCGTCGGGGGCGAGCGTCTGCACCAGGACGCGGCTGCCGAGGGCGCCCCGCCCGGTGCGGCCCGCGAGCTGGGTGATGAGCGCGAACGTCCGCTCCTCGGCGCGGAAGTCCGGGAAGCGCAGCGTCTGGTCGGCGTCGAGCACGACGCCGAGCGACACGTCGGGGAAGTCGTGGCCCTTGGCCACCATCTGGGTGCCGACGAGCACGCCGGCGGGCGGCCGCCTGGAACCGCTGCAGCGTCCGCGCGCGCTCGGGGAGGCCCGAGGAGTCGGCGTCGAGGCGGAAGATCGGGAAAGCCTTCCTGTCCCAGCGCCTCGCGCAGCTCGTGCTCGATGCGCTCGGTCCCGGCGCCGTGGCGCGCCACCGACACCGAGGCGCACGCGCTGCAGCGATCGGGCATCCGCTCGCGGTGGCCGCAGTGGTGGCAGGCGATGAAGTGGCCGTGACGGTGCAGCACGAGCGCGACCTCGCAGTTGGGGCACAGCCACACCCGGCCGCAGGCGCGGCAGGAGAGGAAGTTGGACCAGCCCCGGCGGTTGAGCAGCAGGATCGCCTTGCCGCCGGCGCGGCGCAGGTCGGCGAGCGCCATCCGCGTCTCGGGGTGCAGCGGCTGGTGGCGGTCGCGCATGTCGAGCACCTCCACCGCCGGGCATCGGGCGCCGGTCGACGCGCTGGGTCAGCCGCAGGCGCTCCATGGCCAGCACGCTCTCGGGCCGCGGCGTGGCGCTGCCGACCACGAGCACCGCGCCGTGGCGGGCGGCGCGCTCGCGGGCGACGGTGCGGGCGTCGTAGCGCGGGTCGCCCTCGTGCTTGTAGGAGCTCTCGTGCTCCTCGTCGACGACGATCAGCCCGATGTCGTCAAGCGGCGCGAACACCGCCGAGCGCGGGCCGACGCACACCCGCGCCTCGCCGGCGCGCAGGCGCATCCACTCGTCGTGGCGCTCGCCGACGCTGAGCGCCGAGTGCAGCACGGCCACGACGTCGCCGAAGCGGGCCTGAAAGCGCCACAGCACCTGCGGGGTGAGCGCGATCTCGGGCACGAGCACGATCGCCGTGCGGCCCGGCCGCCAGCGCCGCCTCCACCGCGCCGAGGTAGACCTCGGTCTTGCCCGATCCGGTGACGCCGTGGAGCAGGAACCCGGGGTCGTCGGGCGTCGGCGCGCGCAGCGCCTGGACGATCCGGTCCAGGGCGGCCTGACTGCTCGGTGGTGAGCGGGGGCGCCGTGGCCGAGGCGGAGCCGACCTCGTGGCGGACGGGCCGGCGAGGGCGCGGCCGGCGGTCGATCGCGACCAGGCCGCGGGACTCGAGGCGACGCAGGCCCGGGGTGCCGAGCTCGGCGGCGACGGTGGGGCCGCGCTCGGCCAGCGCCTGGAGCAGGCCGCGCTGGCGGTCGTTGAGGCGCGCCTCGTCGTCGGCGAGCGCCGCCGCCCGCCGGCGGTCAGCTCGGCGACGAGGGCGAGCTTGGCGCCCGTGCCGACCGAGGCGCCGGGGGCGAGCATGAGCTGCAGCGCGCGCGACGGCGTCGAGCAGTACTCGCGCGCCATCCAGCCGGCGAGCGCGACCAGGTCGGCGCCGACGCCGGCCCCGATCACCGCCTCGGGCTCGACCAGGCGCTCGGGGTCGAGCTCGGAGCGCTCGGCCAGCTCGACCACCACCCCGAGCGAGGCTGCGCGCGCCGAACGGCACCCGCAGCAGCGACCCCACCTCGACGTCCTGCCCCGGGCGCGAGGCGGTAGTCGAACGGGCCGCGCACCGCGCGCGTCCGGGTGAGGGGCTCCACGCGGGCGATCATCGGCCGACTGTAGTGCGAGGCGCCGTCGGCGCCCCGGCGGCGCCGTCGGCGGTCAGTCGCGGCACGGCGGCCTCTCTCGTTAGTCTCTGGCGCGTGGATCCCGAACCGGGCGAGGAGATCTTCTTTCACGGCCACCCCTCGTGGCGGTCGCTGGCGCTGTTCTACGCCAAGGGGCTGGTGGCGGCGCTGGTCGCGGGGGTCATCGCCGGCGTGGTCACCCGCATCGCCGACCACCACGTCCAGGTGGGCTGGGTGATCGTCGCCGTGCTGGTCGTGTTCCTGGTGCTGGCGTCATCGGGCAGATCCGGCGCATCCGGACCACGTACTCGATCACCAACCAGCGGCTGACGATCCAGACCGGCATCCTCTCGCGCGACGTGCACCAGACCCGCCTGGAGCGCATCCAGAACGTCAACTCCAGCCAGTCGCTGTTCGAGCGGCTGCTGCGGATCGGCACCGTCGAGTTCGACACCGCCGGCGAGACCGAGTACGACTTCGCCTTCCGGGGCGTCGGCAACCCCGGCGGGATCGTGCGCACGGTCGACCGCGCGCTGCACGCGCTGCGCGGAGGCGAGGCCGCCGCCGGCCGTCCGACGTCTGAGCCCGCGCCGCGTCCGGCCGACCGCTACGGCTTGACGGCGACGGTGACCTGAGTGCGTCGACTCAGACGCGCCGCGGGTCGAGGTCAAGCCGACGCCGGTGATCTTCTGCAGGTCGGGCATCAGCCGAGCGCCGAGCGACCCCGCTGGTCAGGCCGGTCTGCCGGGTGGCGCCGACCAGCGCCGCGAGGTCGACGAACACGAGCGAGGTCACCGGCGCGGCGCGGACGCCGAGCACATCGGTGAAGCGCCGGATCGCGCGACAGCGGCGCGGCTCTGCTGGGCGACGGCCTGGATCCCCTCGAGGCTGGTGGAGATGACGACCAGGCCGCGGAAGACCGCGTAGTCGAGCTGGAAGCCGGTGGCGAGCTGCGAGCTGGTGCGCGGTGACGCCGGCGACCTGGCGGTCATTGAACACCGGCACCGAGCTCTGGCGCTTGCCCGGCGCGGAGAACAGCTGGGCCAGCGGCGATCTCGAGCTGGGCGAGCTCGTGCTGGGTGCGCGACTGGGTCGGAGGTGCGGGCGACGATCACCAGCGTCGGCGACTGGCCGTGCGGCCACGATCGCCACCGCGGTCTCGCCGTGGAAGATCGAGACGAGGTCTGAGACGTTGACCCCCTCTGAGCGCAGTGCCGAGCCCAGGCGGGTGAGCAGCGGCCCGATCCCGCCGGCCAGCCCGGCCGCCGAGCCGGCGTTGAGCACCTGGGGCGCGACCTTGGTCCAGGCCGGCGACGTCGAGCAGGAGCGATCGAGGTGGCCGGCATCAGCGCCGGCAGCGACGGGGTGAACGCGGTCGGCGCCGAGCCGCCCGCGCCCACCTTCTCCAGCGCCGGGATCAAGCGCGCTGTGGATCCGGATCGCCGCGCCCTTCTGCGTCGGCGTGAGCGAGATCGCCACGCCCTGCGAGCGCCGGCTGGTAGAGCAGCGTCGCCGAGCGGCGCCGAGGACCCCGCCCTGGCGGCGAGCACCCGGCGGACCCCGGCCGGCCGAGGCGTAGGCGTCGAGCACCGACCCGCCGCCCTCGCCGGCCACGGCGCGCCGGTAGACGGCGCTGCCCGCCAGCGACGGCGCGGCGCCGCGCGGCGACGTCGATCGCGGCGCGCACGCTGGCGTCCTGGCCGAGCACGAGGAAGCCGCCGGCGAAGGCCAGCTCGCTGCCGTTGGGGCCGCGAACAGCGCCGTGGCCCCGGTAGCTCCCGTGCGCCGTCGCCCCGACCGAGCGCAGGAACGAGCGCGGCGCGACCCTGGTCGGTGACGGCGACGACGATCAGCGAGCCGGCGGTGGAGGTCGTGGTGTTGAGCAGGGCCAGCGCGGCATGGCCGCCGAGCCACGGCTGCGACGTCGGTGGAGAAGTCGACCGCGTGCCCGCCGCCGAGGACGCCGCCCAGCCGGCTGACCGCCGCCGCGCCGAGCACCGGGAAGTCCGGGAGGCGCCGCGCCACCTCGAGCGCCTGCGTGACCGCCGGGTCGGCGCGGTCGAGCGACAGGTCGACGTAGGCCAGCGCGTCGGCGGGGATCACCGAGGCCGTCCGCCGGGCGCCCCTCCCGCCGCCGCCGGCGCCGTTGCCGCCGCCGCCGCTGAGCAGGACGGCGACGAGCGCGACGATCGCGGCGACGCCCAGCAGCCGATGACCGCCGCGGTGCGGCGGCGCCGGTAGATGGTCGCCGTCGGGGCCGGATCAGCCACGCGCGAAACTGTATGGCGTCAGGCGGCGGCGTCGCTGTGCGCTGGGCCGGAGCGGCGCTCCTTGCGCTCGCGCGCGGCCCGCCGCTCCTCGCGATCCGACGGCGGCCGGCGCTCGTTGCGCTCGACGAAGTCGATGATCGCCGGGACCCCCTCCAGGCGGTAGCGCTCGCGCAGGCGGTTCTCGATGAAGTAGGCGTAGTCGCGGGTCACCCGCGCGCGCGAGTTGACCTGGATGGAGAAGCGCGGCGGCCGCTCGGCGGTCTGGGTCATGAAGATGCAGGCGCAGGCGGTGGTTGGCGGCGGCGCCGCGGGCGTTGGCGGGGCGCTTGCCCACCGGCGGCTGGCGCGCGGCCACCACCTCGGAGAGGAAGCGGTTGAGCTGCGGGGTGGGGATGCGGGTGCGGGTGCGGTCGGCCAGCGCCACCGCCTCGATGAGCAGCCGCTCGACGTGGCGGCCGGTCTTGGCCGAGGCGGTCAGCAGCCGCGGGCCGCAGGCGGAGCTTCTGGTGGGCCCGGGCGCGCTCGTAGTCCAGATCGACGTCCTCGGCGATGTCCCACTTGTTGAGCACGAGCGCGGTGGCGCAGCCGCTGCGCATGGCCAGCTCGGCGATCCGCAGGTCCTGGGTGGTGACGCCGTCGGTGGCGTCGCAGACCACCAGGGCGACGTCGGCGCGCTCGGCGGCGCGGCGCGAGCGCAGCGAGGTGTAGTACTCGAGCGACTCCCCCACCTTGGCCTGCGCGGCGGATGCCGGCGGTGTCGACGAGGATGAGCTCGCGGCCGTTGAAGGTGATCGGCAGGTCGATGGCGTCCCGCGTGGTGCCCGCCACCGGGGAGACGATCACCCGCTCAGACCCGGCGAAGCGGTTGAGCAGCGAGGACTTGCCGACGTTGGGCCGGCCGATCAGCGCCAGGCGCACCGCATCGTCGTCGCCGTCCTCGTCGGGGGCGTCCGGCGCCAGCGCCGCCACCCGGTCCAGCAGGTCGCCGGTGCCCAGCCCCTGGGCGGCCGAGACCGCGATCGGGTCGCCCAGCCCCAGCGCATGGAACTCGGCGGCCAGCGGCAGGTCCTTGACGGTGTCGATCTTGTTGGCCGCCACCAGCACCGGCAGCGGCGCGCGGCGCAGCAGGTCGGCCATCTCCTGGTCGCCGGGGCGCATGCCCGCCCTGGCGTCGACGACGAGCACCGCGGCGTCGGCGTCGGCCAGCGCGGCCCGGGCCTGGTCCTGGATCTGGCGGGCGAGCGTGTCGCGGTCCTCGAGGTCGACGCCGCCGGTGTCGATGAGCGTGAGCGTGCGCCCGTTCCACTCGGTGCGCAGCTCCTTGCGGTCACGCGTGACCCCGGCCTGCTCGTGCACGACCGCCTCGCGGGACTCGGTCAGGCGGTTGACCAGCGAGGACTTGCCGACGTTGGGATATCCGACGATCGCGACCTTCATGGTGCGTCGAGGCTAGCGGCCGCGCCAAGGCGCGGCGAGAGGACGGCGCAAAGGGCCGGCTTCCCTGCCGGCCCGTCGGCGCGCCGGACTGCGTCGGTCAGTTACTGCGGGGGAACTGGTGGGGCAGGTCGTTGCCGGCGCCGGCGCAGTATCCGGCGCCCTCGGCGGCCTCGTTTGACCACAGCGACTGGACGGCGAACGTCTGGCCGTGGTTGCCCTTGATGTCGCTGATGGCTCCGGGGACGGGGGTCACCGCGGGCTCGCCGGGAGCGCCGAGGCTCTCGCCGACCCACGCGCACTTGTCGCCGTTCTCGTTGGCGTCCAGCGCGTCATACCAGCCACCCAGGTTGGTGGTGCTGGTGCCGCTGCCGAGGATGTCCTCGGCGCCGGGGTCGGTGACGGTCTCCTCGATCTCATGACCGAGCACGATCGAGAACCCGTCGAGCTTGCCGGCGGCGCCGCTGTTGACGGCGTTCTCACCGCACACGTTGGCGCCGCTGGAGTTGATCGACAGCGCGTAGGGCATGTTGGTGTAGGAGATGCCCTTGGTCAGCCCGTTGTAGATCCCGCCCTCGAAGCCGGGATACACGTAATCGTGGAACGCGCAGTAACCGGTGGAGACCGCGTTGGGGTCTGAGTAGTTCGCGGGCTGCGCGATGACGAAGTCGGCGTTGGCCAGGTCGGTGACGTGGAAGTGCGCCGCCGCCCGGGAGGCCTCGGCCGCCAGGTCGGTGTACGTGTTGGTGGAGCCGGCTGGGTTGGTCCCCAGGGTCTTGGGCAGTCCCGTGATCGAGTTGGCGTCGTCCACCCAGATCCCCGCGAGCTGGTCGGCGGGGTTGGCGATGTGCTGGTTGTAGGGGTTACCCGAGGCGTCGGTGACGGTCTGGTAGTACTGCGTCTGCTCCCCCGCCCACTGGGTGCCACCGAGCTGGTAGACCCAGTTGGCCATGTACTTGCCGGCGCCGTCGGGGTCACACTTCAGCGTCGCGGTGACCTTGCCCTCGGTGAGCTTCTCCGCGGTGCACGGCTGGCCGGCCGGGAAGGCGCCCTTCTCACCCCAGCCCCAGTAGACGATGTAGACGTGCGGGTCGGTCTGCACGTGGCCGCCCCAGTAGGCCATGTTGCCGGGGAAGGGCAGCGTCGTGGCCGGCGCCTCGGGGACGCCGCAGCTGGAGAACGGCGCGGGCAGCATGCCGTTCTCAGGGCATGGCGGGGCGGGCGGCTGAAGTGCGCCCTGCGGCGCGAAGGTGTGCTGCTGCCAGATCTGCTGCTGGGTCTGGATCTCCTTGGCCAGCGTGGGCATGAGGATCGGCTTGGCCACGGCGGTGCCCGCGCCCGCGGTCAGCAGGCCGGCGACCAGAGACAATACGGCGATACAACCACTGCGGTAGAGGCGTTTGCTCATGTGCGTCCGTCCCCTCCAGGACCGGTAGGTGTGCGCTCTGCGGCCGGATACCTCACCGGCCACATCCTGAAACGCACCCGGAGAGCAGAACTTGCGCATTCAGGCGGTTCGCACGCGCGAAAGCCCGGCGCTCTACTCCGAGCGCCGGGCCTTTGCGAGTCCCTGCCAAGCGGACTCCCGAGATCGCGGGACACGCCGCTAGTAGCGCATGTGCGGGTCTACGTAGAAGTCGTAGACCTGGAAATCGCTGCTCGTGCCGCCAGGGACGAGGGTGAACCGCACCAACTGCCACCCCGGCAGGGTGCCCGGGTGAATGTTGAACGTGTTCGAGAGCGTCCACGCGGACTGCTGCCCATGGACCTGGCCGACGTCTGGGCCTGACTGGCGGTCTTGGTGCCGGCGTAGGCCACGTACATGTGCACGCCCTGGGCGCCCGCGACGTCGCGGACCATGGTCCGTGCCGTCGGGTAGTCCGAGGCGACGCACATCGGCGGGCTGACCGCCTGTGAGCCGCTGGGCAGATCCAGCACCGAGCCGGCGCCGGCCTGTCCGGTCTTGATGGACGCGCCCCCGCTCAGCGTCCAGCCGGCGCCGTTGAACGACCCGGGGGTCTCCCCGGGGGTCAACGTGTACCAGTTGCTGTCCCGGGCCGAGAGAAACGGCTGGGTCAGCGCCGGAGCAGTGCAGGAGGAGGCATCGGCCCACGCCGAGGCCGCTCATGTCGACCTGGGCAGCCAGCGCGGGGCTGGCGGCCAGGCTGGCGATGGCAGCCGTGAGGATGCCGCACACGCTGTACGCGCGCGAGCGGCGGTTGAAACGGAACTTCTTCATCGGTTTTCACCTTCCGTGGTGAGGACTCGGCTGAACCGAGCTACGGCGCCTTCCGCGCGACCTCCGACTTTCCGCCGGAGGTGCCCTCGCTCAGCGGTGGCTCAACACCTTCGTTGTCGGCATTCTGCGCCACCGTGACACGAAATTGACAGCCTCGTGGACGGATGTCATGCGCGCGTCGCCCGCCCGGCTCAGCGGCGTGCCGCGACCAGGGCGACGATCCGGGCCACCACCTCCGGGAGCGTGAGGTCGGTCGTGTCGACGGTGTGCGCGTCGGGCGCCGCCAGCAGCGGCGAGTGCTCGCGCCCGGTGTCGCGCTCGTCGCGGATCGTCTGCTCGGCCAGGACGGTGGCCGTGTCGACCCCGAGCTCGGCGGCCCGCCGCTGCGCGCGCGCCTGCGGGCTGGCGGTGAGAAACACCTTGACCTCGGCCTGCGGCGCGACCACGGTGCCGATGTCGCGTCCCTCGGCGACCCAGTCGCCCGGCCCGAGAGCAGCCGGCGCTGCTCGGCGACCATCGCCTCGCGCACCGCGGGCTGCTGCCGCCGCCACCGACGCGGCCTCGGTGACCTCCGGAGGTGCGGATCTCCTGCGGTGACGTCGCGGCCGTCGAGGCAGCACCCGCTCCCCCAGCTCGATGCGCAGCGTCGGCGCCACCTCGGCCGGCGGTCGCCGCGCTCGCAGCGCGGCCAGCGCGACCGAGCGGTACATCGCCCCCGAGTCCAGGTAGGTGAAGCCGAGCTCCTGCGCCACCGCGCGCGCCACCGTCGATTTCCCGGCCCCGGCGGGCCCGTCGATGGCGACGACCATCAGCCCGACCGCCAGCGCCGCGATGTCGTCGGCGAACCCCGGGTAGGAGACCTCGGCGGCCTCCATCCCGACCACCTCGACGCCCTCCTGGGAGGCAGTCCGGCGACCGCCCCCAGCAGCGCGAGGCGGTGGTCGCCGTGGGCGTCGATGCGCCCGCCGCGCAGCGCGCCGCTGGCCGCGCACGGCGAAGCCGTCCTGGAGCGCCTCGATGTCGGCCCCGAGCCCGCGCAGGCCGTCGACGACGGTGGCGATGCGGTCTGACTCCTTGACGCGCAGCTCGGCGGCGCCTCGCACCACGGTCTCGCCCTCGGCAAAGCAGCCGAGCAGCGCCACCAGCGGCAGCTCGTCGATGGCCAGCGGCACCTCGTCGGCGTCGACGGTGGTCGCCTCGATGGGCCCGTAGCTGACGTCGAGATCGCATACGGGCTCGGCGGCGGCGAACGCGCCGGGCTCCTCGAGCTCCCCGACCACGATCGCGCCCATCCGCTGCAGGATGCGCAGGAACCCGGTCCGGGTCCAGTTGACGCCGACGCCCTCGAGGACGAGGCGCGCGCCGGGCACGAGCACGCCGGCGGCGATGAGGAAGGCGGCGCTGGAGAGGTCGCCGGGCACGCGGACGGCCTCGAGCTCCAGCTCATCGGCGTTGCCCACGGTGGAGGCGTAGCCGCCGCCCTCGGTCGGCGCTGCGCGCGACTCGCGCGCCGGCGCTGGCCAGCATCCGCTCGGTGTGGTCGCGGCTGGGGATCGCCTCCAGGACCGTCGTGCTGTCGGTGGCCAGGCCGGCGAGCAGCACGCACGACTTCACCTGCGCCGAGGCCACCGGCAGCTCGTAGGTGATGCCGTGCAGGCCGGCGCCGTGGACCGTGAACGGCGGGTAGCGGCCCTCGGTGGCGTCGAGCTGCGCGCCCATCTGGGCCAGCGGGCCGGCGATCCGGTCCACGGGGCGGCGGCGGATCGAGGCGTCGCCGTCGAGCGTGAACGCCGCCCCCTGCTGGAAGGCCAGCCACCCGGGCAGCAGCCGCATCAGGGTGCCGGCATTGCCGACGTCGATCGGCTCCGCGGGCGAGTGGGCGTTGCGCATCCCGCAGCCGCGGATCAGGACCTCGCCGTCGTGGTGCTCCACCAGCGCGCCGACCCGGCGCACCGCGTCCAGCGTCGAGCGCGTGTCGGCGGCGTCGAGGTAGTTGGCGATCCGCACCGGCTCGGAGGCCATGGCCCCGATGATCGCCGCGCGGTGGGAGATCGACTTGTCGGCGGGCGGCGCTACGCGCCCGCGCAGGCGGAGGCCGGGCTCAAAGCGCGCGTTCACGGCCGCGCCACCGGGAAGCCGAGGCCCGCGATCAGCTCCTGCGCGCGCGTCGGTGGCGGCGTCGCCGGCGATCCACATGGCGATGACGCCCTCCTTCATGTCGCTGGCCGGGTACAGGGCCATGTCGTTGATGTTCACGCCGGCGCGCCCGAGCTCGAGCGCGATCTGGGCCACCACGCCGGGTCGGTTGGGTACCGAGGTCCGCAGCTCGTAGCAGGTCGCCGCCGGCGAGCTGGGCCTCGAGCAGCCGGCGGCGGTCAGCCGCGGCCTGCTCGTTCCAGGCGGTGATCGCCGGCACCGTCGGCCGCCGCGAGCGCGGCTCGCACCGCGCGCAGGCGTTCGATGGCGCCGTCGATCTCGGCGGTGAGCGCGTCGCGGTTGGAGAGGTAGATGTCGGTCCAGATCGCGCTGGGCGCGCCGGCGACGCGCGTCGCGTCGCGAAAGCTCGGGCCGGTCGCCGGCAGCCGGGCGGGCGGGTCGGGGCCGCCTGCCAGCGTGGCCGCGGCCTGGGAGACGAGCACGTTGGCCAGCACGTGGGGCAGGTGCGAGACCGCGGCGAGGATGCGGTCGTGGGTCTCGGCGTCGATCGCGGTCGGCCGCGCGCCGATCCCGTGCAGCAGCCGGTGCAGCCGCTCGTAGAGCATGCCCGAGGTGCCGGCGCTGGGCGTCAGGTACCAGGTGGCCGCCTCGAACAGGTCGGCGCGGGCGTGCTCGACGCCGGCGTTCTCGGCGCCCGCCAGCGGATGGCCGCCGACGAACCGGGGGTCGTCGTGCGCGGCGACGACCTCGCGCTTGGTCGAGCCCACATCGGTGATCACGCAGTCCGCGGGGGCGGCGGCGAGCGCCTCGCCCACCAGCTGCGACAGGCCGCCGACCGGGACGGCCACGAACACCGCCTGCGGCCTCGGCGACGGCGGCGGGGACGGTGCTGCGCGCGCAGTTGAGCGCGCCGAGCTGGAGCGCGCGCTCCAGCGCCTCGGGCGAATCGTCGTACCCGGTCACCTCGGCGCCGAGCCGCTCGCGCGCCGCCAGGGCCACCGAGCCGCCGATCAGTCCGACGCCGAGAACCGCGAGTCGCATCGCGTGCCGCGGCGTCTAGCTCGCGGAGCGGCGTGCGCGCACCGCGTCTGCCAGACCGTCGAGCACCTCGACGGTGGTGTCCCAGCCGATGCAGCCGTCGGTGATCGACTGGCCGTAGACGAGCTCGCTCTGGTTGGGTGGGTCCAGATCCTGGCGCCCGGCGACTGGAGGAACGACTCGATCATCACGCCCACGATCGTCCGGTCCCCGGCCGCGATCTGTTCGCCCACGGCGGCGGCCACGGCGGGCTGGCGCTCGGGCTCCTTGCCGCTGTTGTCATGGCTGAGGTCGATCATCACCCGCTCGGGCAGCGAGCTGGCGCGCAGCAGCTCGACCGCGCGAGCGACGTCGTCGGCGCCGTAGTTGGGGACGCCCTTGCCGCCGCGCAGGATCACGTGGCAGTCGCGGTTGCCGCGGGTGTGCAGGATCGCGGAGCTGCCGTTGACGTCGATGCCGGCGAAGGCGTGGGAGACGCCGGCGGCGCGCACGGCGTCGACCGCGACCTGGACGTTGCCGTCGGTGCGGTTCTTGAAGCCGACCGGCATCGACAGGCCGGACCCGAGCTGGCGGTGGATCTGGCTCTCGACGGTGCGGGCGCCGATGGCGCCCCAGCAGACGGCGTCTGAGATGTACTGCGGCGTGATCGGGTCAAGGAACTCACAGCCGACCGGCAGGCCGAGTGCCAGCACCTCCAGCAGCAGCCGCCGCGCCAGCCGCAGGCCGGCGTTGACGTCCCCGGAGCCGTCGAGGTGGGGATCGTTGATGAGCCCCTTCCAGCCGATGGTGGTCCGCGGCTTCTCGAAGTAGACCCGCATGGCCAGGCACAGGTCCTCCGACAGGCGCTCCACCTGGGCGCTCAGGCGCTCGGCATAGTCGCGGGAGGCCTCGACGTCGTGGACGCTGCAGGGGCCGACGACGACCAGGAGACGGTCGTCGCGCCCGTCGAGGATCGCCTGCACCTCGGCGCGGCCGCGCAGGAGCACGTCGACGTGCTCCTCGGTGAGCGGGAGCTCCTCGATCAGCTCCCGCGGCGCCGCCAGCGGGACGAGCCGGTCGATCCGCTGATCGCGGACCGAATCCGAGCGTTCGGTTCCGGTGAAGGTCACCGGCCGCTCGCCACCGACTCCTCCCACAGCGCCTTGCCGGCCACGGCGGCTGCGGCGCGCACCCGGTCCAGGTACTCGGGGAATTCGTCGGCCACCAGCTGCTGGGCCGCGTCGCAGATCGCCTCGTCAGGGTTGGGGTGGACCTCGACGATGAGCCCGTCGGCGCCCGCGGCCGCGGCCGCCAGCGACATCGGCGGCACCAGGTCGCGCCGGCCGGCGGCGTGGCTGGGATCGACGATCACCGGCAGGTGCGTCATCTCCTTGAGCACGGGGATCGCCATGAGGTCAAGGGTGAAACGGTACGCGGTCTCGAAGGTGCGGATCCCGCGCTCGCACAGCATGACGGACTCGTTGCCCTCCTTGAGCACGTACTCGGCGGCCATCAACAGCTCCTCCAGCGTGCTCGACAGGCCGCGCTTGATCAGCGCGGGGCAACCGGAGCGGCCGATCTCCGACAGCAGGGTGTAGTTCTGCATGTTGCGCGCGCCGATCTGGATGACGTCGGCGACCTCCAGCACGGCCTCGAGGTCGCGGGCGTCCATCACCTCGGTGACGATGGGCAGGCCGGTCTGCGCCTTGGCCTCGGCCAGCAGCCGCAGCCCCTCCTGACCCAGGCCCTGGAAGGCGTAGGGCGAGGTGCGGGGCTTGTAGGCGCCGCCGCGGAACATCGTGGCGCCGGCGGCCGCGACGGTGTGGGCGGTGTGCAGCGTCTGCTCGCGCGACTCGATGGTGCACGGCCCGGCGATCATGGCGAAGTGGTCGCCGCCCACCTTGCGGCCCGCGATGTCCAGGACGCTGCGGGCCCCGTGGGTGATCTGGCTCGAGGCCAGCTTGTAGGGCTTGGAGATCGGGACCATGTGGTCCACCCCGGGCGTGCCCTCGACGGCCAGCCGGGCGACATGCTCGGCGTCGCCGATGGCCCCGATCACGGTGAGCTCATCGCCGTAGATGACGTGGGCTCGCGCCCCCACGGCGTTGACTCGATCGACGACGGCCTCGACCTCCTCCTCGGTGGCCGTCGGTTTCATCACGATCATCATGTGGCTGTCAGTCCTTTCAACGCGCAGGGGAATCTAGAGAAGGCGAGGCCCGGGCCTCGTGGCGGACGTGTGTCCGCGGGTGGTGGCGGCGCCGGCCTCCGTGAACCTCCGCGCGCGGGCGGACGGGAGCTGTGGCCGAGCGCCTAGCTAAATCGCCAGGCGTAGTAGCGCGCGTAGTAGGACCAGCCGAGACCGGCGAGGGTGCTGCAGGTCATGGGGGCGTGGTCGCTCATGCGCTGGGCAGGTTTGTACCACGGGCGTGCGGTGGTTGGCAAGGCGAGCGGCCTGCCGCGAGGCGTTCTGGCTTGGTATCAGCGAACGTCAACTGCCTGCTGGGAGGGCGCGCGGCGGGGTTGCGGCCCGTCCGCAAGTCGGGTCGTGGCGGATAGTGAAGGAAATAGCTGCAAGATCCGCCCCGACCCCGTGCCGCGGATCGCCGCGCCCACCCGTCCTTCCTTCGATAGCCGCAGTTGACGTGCGCCGATGCCTGCCGAGACGCCTCGCCGGAGCCCGCCACGCAAGCCCGAACTACCCGAAGTCAGAGTCGAGCTTGAGCTGATCGCACTTGGCCTTGACCGTGGGCGACAGGTTGTAGAGCCGCACCTGCCACCCATTGTCGTGGGGCTTGAAGAGGACGATCTGGTCGCCGCGGCCGATCGACTTGCCGGGGCGGAAGCCGACGTTGCCGACGTTGAGGTTAAAGAACCAGGCGACCGTGCTCTGGAAGCCGATGAAGGACACCGGCTGGCCGCAGGCCTTGATGGCGTCGGGGCCGCCGTCGTCGTCGATGACCTTGTGCAGACGGTCGATCTGCTTGGCGGAATGGCGGGAGTCCTCGATGAGGCTGCGCACGGTGCGCACGCGGCTGCGGGCGTCGGGCGCCAGGGCGACGATGAGCCCCACGGCCACCACCGGCCCCAGCCAGCGCAGGACCTTCGAGGTGCGGGTGTCGGCCAAGAGCCAGCCGATGCCCCCACCGGCGACGGCGACCATCACCGCGGCCGGCTCGATCATGTAGCGGCTCACCGCCGACCAACCGTGGTAGGCGAAGGCGACCTCGATGAGCACCCAGGTCGCGGCGGCTCCGACGACCAGCAGGGTCGTGCGGTCGCGGCGCAGCGCCGCCAGCACCACCCCGATGAGCATGGCCAGCTGCATGGGCAACTCGTAGAGGCTGCGGAAGCGGTTGATGACGCCGATGATCTTGTTGCCGTGGATCACCGTCTGCTGGTTGAGCGCGAGATCGCCCGAGATGAACCAGCTCTTTGAGGTGAGCGCCGGGATGCTGAACCAGCAGGCCGGGATGAAGACCAGGCCGGTGATGACCATCAGGCAGATCGAGACGGTCCGCACCTCCCACATCAGCCACAGCCCATAGAGGCCGGCGAACACCCACGCCTCGGGGCGGCCCAGGGAGGCGAGCACGAGCATGCCGAAGGCGAGCCGGTAGCGCCGGCACAGATGGCAATCGATCGCCGCCAGCAGCACCGCCACGATGAGGGGATCGGAGTTGGCGATGAGGACGAGGTGCATGTAGGTGTTGATCCCCAGCACCGCGATCCCGGCGAAGGCGCCCGCTACGTACGGGGCATAGCGCCGGTCAATCCGATCCCCACCCACCCCAGTCAGCCGGAAGGCGACGCGCGCGGCGAACACCGACCCGAAGACCGCCCCCGCCACCGCCGTGCCCATCCACAGCCACAGCTGGCCGCGTCCCGCCACCGCGTAGGGCAGCGTGAACAGGAAGGGCAGCGGCTTCCACGAGGGCGCGCCGTCGGTGTTGAGGTTCCAGTGCAGGACCTGGCGGCCCCACACCAGGAAGCCGAAGCCGTCGTAGGACGGCCGCATGTCTGAGACGACGACGAACAGCGCCGAGACGATGACGACGCCGAGGGCGACCCACGGCCACCACCGCCGCAGCAGCCGCCAGCGCGACGCCGGCCCGCCGTCGCGCGGAGCCGGGCCGGCCAGCCGGGCCTCTGGCAGCGAAACGGATGTGCTCACGTACCGGTCACCACGGGGTGCGTCAGGAAGAGCTCGCGGTCCCCATCAGAGGAGTTCTCCCAGTGCGCCCAGGAACCGGTCGTTCTCGGCCTCGGTGCCGATCGTCACGCGCAGCGATCCCTCGCGCCCCAGGGCGGCGCCCGCCCGGACCAGCACCCCGCGTGTCCGCAGGCCGGAGATGACGTCGCCTTCGACGGTGTCCTCCGGCAGGTGGGTCCAGATGAAGTTGGCGTCGGACTCGGCCACCCACAGGCCGAGCTCGCGCAGCCCCTCCATCAGGCCCAGGCGCGCGGCCACGGTGTGGGTGACGCGGCGCTCGACCTCGTCCTGGTGGCGCAGGGCCTCCACGGCGGCGGCCTGGGCGGCCATGCCGAGGTAGAAGGGCTGGCGCACCTGGTCCACGGCGGCGCGGAAGTCCTCGGAGCCGCACAGGCCGTAGCCGACCCGCAGGCCGGCGAGGCCGTAGGCCTTGGAGAACGTCCGCAGCAGCACGAGGTTGGGCCAGCGGCGCAGCAGATCCAGGGAGGCGTAGGTGTCGCCCAGCGCCAGCGCGAACTCGCAGTAGGCCTCGTCGAGGATCACGCAGACGTGGCGCGGCACCTTCTCCATGAACCGGGCCACCTCATCGAGCCCCAGCGACGTCGAGGTCGGGTTGTTGGGGTTGCAGATGAGCACCAGGCGGGTGGCCACGGTGATCTCGGCGGCCATGGCCTCGAGGTCGTGGCGATCCTCGTCGTCGAGCGGCACCTCGATGGCGTGCGCGCCCGATGCGGCAGCCAGGTGCGGGTAGACGCTGAAGGCCGGCCACGCGTAGATGACCTCGGCCCCGGGCTCCAGCAGCGCCTCGCCCGCGGAGAGCAGGATGTCGCAGGACCCGTTGCCCAGGGCGATCCGCTCACGGGGGACGCCATACCGGTCAGAGAGGGCCTGGCGCAGGGGCGCGTAGGCGGGGTCGGGGTAGCGGTGCACGCCGCTGAGCACGCGTTGGGCCGCCTCCACCACCCCCGGCGCGGGCGCAAAGCACGACTCGTTGGAGGCGAGCATCGCGGTGTCGGCGCCGAGGTCGTAGCCCGCGGCGAGCGGATACGACGGGATCCGGCGGATGCGCTCTCCGAATTCGATGGCCATCGCGGGATTATTGTGCCGCGTCGAGGTCGGAGCGCAGTGCCCGCGCCGAGCCCAGGTAGACGTGCTTGGGCGTGTGCTCCTCATCGGCGTAGTAATGGAGCATGAGCCGGACGATCCGCGGCATCGAGCCCGGCACGGGGATCTCTCGCGCGCACAGCAGCGGGACCTTGTCCAGGCCGAGCTGGCGGGCGGCGAGCGCCGGGAACTCCGCGTCGAGGTCGTCCGTGAGCGTGAAGAGGCAGCTCACCATCGCCTCGGGGGTGAGCGCATTTCGAGCCATGAGCTCACGGATCAGAAGGCTCGTCCCCTCCAGGATCGCGCTCGACTCATTGGCCTCGACGCTATTGGCGCCTCGGAGCGCGAACAACCGCATCGCGTGGTAATTCTGCCAAAGGACCCTCCGCCTCATCGGGCGGCTCCAGCTCATACACCGTCGCGCAGCCGAAGTGGGTGGTGGACACGACGAGCTCGCCCAGGCGCCGCGCGAGGTTCGCGTGGGGCGCGCAGCTGGCCAGCAGGAAGCGCGCGCCGCTCTGGCGTACCAGCTGCTGGGCCTGCGCCTGGGTGTCCTGACCGCGGAAGAGCGCGTCGGCCGCCGTAGAGCGGGGCATGCAGTTGGGCTCTGACCACAGGCAGTTGCCCACGAACGTGCGCCGCCCGGTCGCGCCGGGCACGGCCTCGCCGAGGTAGAACTGCGTGAGCACCCCACCCGGCACGGCGCTCTTGGCCAGGTAATGCAGGGCGGCGTGCTCGTCGTGGGTGATGAAGTTGGCGTTGCCCCCGGCGGGGTCGACGAAGTCGTGCGCGGTGGCCAGCGCGTAGGCGTTGGCCGGGATCACGCCGAGGGCCACCACCCCGGCGGCCACGAGCCGGGCCCGCGGCAGCGTGCGCAGCGAGGTGCGCGTCACGCCCTTGACGGCGAGCACGGCCAGCGGGATCGTGATCCCGTCAAACGCGTGCAGCGGCGTCGCGCTCAGGCCGGTGGCCGAGAAGACGTAGATGAGCACCGCCACCGGGCCCCACACCCGCAGCAGCAGCTCCAGCATGCTCTCCGCGCGGCCGCGGTAGCCGAGCAGGGCGGGAATGGCCAGCGGGGCGATGCCGATCGCCACCGCCGTCCACGGGAACGCGTGCTTGCTCTGCACGCGGGCCAGCTTCCAGGAGAGGTCGAGGTGGCCGAGCAGCAGGTAGTACAACAGCGGCAGCCCGGTCAGCGCCAGCGTGAGCACGGGCAGGGCCAGGCGACGCCACTGCGCCGTGCGCCACCACAGCACGAGGTCGCGCCAGTGGATGAGCTCGGCGAAGAGGACGAGCAGGATGAGCGTCTCTCCCTGCCACGGGTGAATCGCCGAGGCCAGCGCGCCGAGCAGGCCGCAGATCCAGTCCGGTCGCCCGACGACCCGCATCCGGTCATAGCGCACGACCGCGAAGGTGATCAGCGCGACCGACATGAGCCCGAAGGGATAGCCCCATGACAGCCACGTCGGCATCATGTCGCCGACGATCCCCAGCCCCCCGAAGATGACCGTGAACGAGCCGAAGAGCAGCCCGAGCGCGAGCGCGGCGCGCTGGTGGGCCACCACCGTGAAGACGCGGCTGGCCGTCGCCCGCATGGCCAGGAACAGGGTCACGACCGCCACCGGCTTCCACAGCAGCAGCGCCAGCCACGACGGCACCCCCGCCGCTGCCACGACGCCGGAGAGCAGGATCGCCGGCTGGAAGTAGTCAGACGGCGTCGAGCGCAGCACGAACAGGTTGGAGATGAGCCCGTGGTGCGCGGCGGACTGGATCCAGGACAGGTACTGCATCTGGTCGACGATGTAGTAGCCGTCGGTCCCGGTCCAGGTCAGGCCGTCATGCGCGGCGTGGAAGACGTCGAGCGCCACCACCCAGGTCGAGAGCGCGCCGAACACCGCCAGCAGCGCGATCTCGAACCGATCGAGCCGGCGCGAGCGCGGCGGTGCCGGCACCGCCGGAGGCGGGCCCGCAGCCGGGACTGCCAGCGGAGATTGGACGCGCACGGGCCGGTAGCTAAGCAGAGCCGGAGACAGCCAGTGGCACCGCTAGTGCCCGAGCTTATATTGAAGTGACGAGCTCGGCCCGCCCGGCGGCGGTGTGGAGCAGGGTGATGCCGTGGTTGTTGGCGTAGGTGTTGACCGCCGGGAGGAACACGAACAACAGGTAGACGGTGAGCACCGCCGCCAGCTTGCGCAGGCGCACGCTCGACCCCAGCGCGGCCAGCGGCAGCAGCCACACCACGTACCACGGCATCAGCCAGCTGAGGCTGGCGATGAGCGCCAGCGTCGACCATCCGGCCCCGCCGATCCAGTCACGGTTTCGGTAGAACTGGTGCGCCACCACCAACACCACTCCGACGGCGGCGATCTTGAGCAGCGCGGGCGTCCCGCCGACGCCGAGGAGCAGCCCGAACACGTTGGTGATGCTGAACCCGGTGAGCAGCGTGCTCTGCTGTGAGAGGTTGGGCAGGGAGAACCCGAACAAGGCGAGGTCGAGCGCGATCAGGGGCACGGCGCTCAGCGCGGCGCCGACGAGGACCTGCACTCGGCGCTGGCGCGTGTGCGCGGCGACGAGCAGGAACGGGAGCAGCAGGATCGCGGTGAACTTGACCGCCACCGCCAGCATCAGCACCGTGCCGGCGGCGCGGTCGCGGCGCGCGAGCATGAGCGAGATCGCGCCCAGCATCGGCGCCAGCATGAAGAAGTCGTTGTGGAAGCCCTCGACGGCGTAGATGAGGAAGATCGGGTTGAAGGCCACGAACGCCACCGCGAAACGGGGATCGCGACCGAGCTGGCGTGCGATCTGCCCGACCAGCGCCACGAAGGCCAGGGCCATGACGACCGTGGCCAGCTTCACCGCCCAGTAGGCGATCGGCAGCGAGACCAGCGCCAGCGGATAGGTGAGCGCGATGAACAGCGGGCCATAGGGGCTGCGCAGGTTGTGCCAGCTCGAGAACCCGTAGACCGGGTCAAACAGCTCCTGGCGGATCGTGTGGGTGTAGGGGTTGAGATGGTGCAGCGCGCCGAGCCGCGCGTACCCGAGGTAGTTGAAGAGATCGGTGAGCTGCATCGGCGGGCTGAGCAGCAGGATCAGGTGCAGCGCCGCCACGGCGATGACGATGGTGCGCAGCCTGAGGCTCTGCACCGCGCCCAGGCCGACGGCGTAGGCCACCAGCATCACGACCAGCACGCAGCTGAAGATGAAGCCGAGCGTCTGAGGGTCGGTGATCAGCCGCGGGATCACCATGTGCAGCGGCCCCGCCTCCCAGTTGGGGAAGATCTGGTTGGAGCGAGGCACCAGGATCGACGGACCGGAGCTGGCGGCGGCCACGATCGCGAAGGTGGCACCGATCAGCGTCCCGATGGCGATGCGCCCGGCCAGCGGGCCGAACCTCACGCCGGTCCATGACCCGCTCCGCTCCTCGGGCGGCGCGACCCGCGGGAGCGCCACCGTCGCCTCGGGGCCCACGAGCGTCCCCGACGTGGAGGCAAGCGCAACCGGAGGATCGGGGCTGCCGGAGTCCTCGCGCATGCGTTGAAGATAGTGGCGCGAGCCACGCGTGGCGCACCTCACACGCCGATTGAGATCCGTGTTAGGCGTCCGTGTCGCCCCGGTGGAGAGCCTTTTTCTGCTCTGCGCGGGCTCGTCTACGCTCGCCCCGGTGAGCGTCGGCTCGCTACTCGCATCACGGCCTCCGGAGTCCTCTGAGCGGCGGGCGCCGCGCCGCGGGAGCGGGTGCCCTCGCGGGTGGCCGGACTCGGATTCTGGTGGCGGTGGGCGGCCTGGTGGGCGTCGCGGCGGCGCTGCGCTTCTACGGGATCGGGCACCAGGGGTTCTGGTTCGACGAGGCCAACACCGCGCAACTGGT